>NZ_AXCE01000009.1:0-176602 GCF_000475395.1 Labrenzia sp. C1B70 | reverse complement strand
CGTCCACAAGCCACTCGCGATCGGGTCTCCTGCCAGGTTGACGATGGCATCGAAGCGCTCGGCATTGTGGATCCGGTCAAGACTGGTGATCACACGGACAGGGTGTTCCAGGTCATCCGCCTTGCGCAGGTCTCGCGTGAGGACCGTGACGAAATGGCCCCCTCTCACCAGCGCTTCCACCAGCCGCTGACCTATGAACCCGGTGCCGCCCGTCACAAGGATATGCCGGCGCGGTGGCAGGGCTGCAACCAGTCCCGCCGGATCTGGACCACCAAGCCTGTCGCTGCGCGCGGCCGCAAGCAGATCCCGCGCGCTGAAGAGCCCGACACCAAGTGCCGAAACCGTGGACAGCACACTCCACCAGCCGTAGCTGACGGGCACCAGCGCGCTGGGGAGGAACGACCATTGCCACAGAACCGGCGCGGCCAGGACCAGGATCGCACCATAGTTCAAGGCCAGCAGCGTGTGGTTGATCCTCTCGGTCCATGGCAGCTTTCGGGTCATGTCTTCCTCGACAAAATCCCAAAGCGTGATCAGCACCTCGGCGACAAGAATTGCCGTCAACAGCATGGTGAAGACCCCATGCGGTTCCAGCCAGCCGAAGCAGAGAAAGATCACCGCGTAGAAGAAATTGCGCACACCGTGCAGCCGCAGTTCGGTTTTCTGCGACGGACGCCAAGCCAGGCGCTCGCTGCCTTCATGGTGCACGAGCGTATCGAATGCGCCCATGAATATCTGGATGGAGATCAACGTCCAGAGAACGGGATTATCCATGATCAAGTCTCCATGTCATGAAAGAGTGCATCCTGGTGAACCAGTTCACCGAAGACGCGGCTCTTGAGGGAAAGGGTGAACAGGAAACGGTCCTTGCCGAGGTCCCGGTGTGTGATCGTCAACGCTCCGGGCCGAAGCCAGGCGGGCAGCCGCAACCGCCACCGTCCGGCCTGCAGAAAATAGTGGTCGCTTTCGAAACTGAGACCGTCTGTCAGGGCATTCACCCGCAGTGCCATGCCAATCCCCGCACCGATATATTCCTCGATGCCGGTCGGGCCCTCGAACCGCTTGGAACTGTGGATCACCTGAGGAAAGCCAGAGCTACGCCCGTATTGGCGGATCCAGAACTGGCCATCGCTCGCAATATCTTCTGTGACGGTGACGACGGCAGGCTGGTTGAAAGAGGATCTGTCAAAGGGGAGTGGACCGCCGACAAGCCGCGCGAGCTGCGCCAGAATGCTTCCGGCAAGGTTCATCCGCATGGTCACGACCAGACCTTGATAGACGACACTTGCCCCGCCGCTCAGACGTTTGCCGAACCGGCGGCGGACGGCCGCTGGCAGGCCATGCCAGGCGGCTTCTCCCAGAAGATCGCGAAAACGGCGATCGCCAGCTTCGGGCCGCTCCAGAGTGGCGCTTGCGTTTCGCATTTCCAATCACTCCTGTTATGTCGGTTATTTCTGTATAAAGAGAAATTACTTGGCAAAAAATTTTGAGCCTGAAATCGAGTGGCAAGCCTACTGGCCTCTCACCCGATCTTATCTCGCTGTCCGGCACTTCCATGGGAGCTTCCAGGTAAGGCGAAGACCTGACTCGCCCCAGCTGTCAGCCCTTCTTGCCGCCGATCTTGAGCAGCGAGAGAACCTTGTCGCCCATCTTCATCAAGCTGGCGAGTTTCGACTTCGGCACGCTCAGCATCTGCTCCGACCAGCGATCGGCAGTGGTCAGAAACTGGTGCATCTCCTGCATCCGCTCCAGAGCAACGGGGTCAAGCGTCTTTTCCTTTTCCGCCTGGCGCACGCAGACATCGATAGCGCGGATCGCCGGATCGATCTCCCGTTCCTTGCGGCCCTTCGCAATCAGCAGCGCCATTTCCCAGACGTCGGTCTCGGCCACGAAGTGCTCCCGGCGATCCCCCGCGACAGGCACTCTCTGGATCAGCCGCCATCCGACAAGTTCCTTCAGGGAGTTGGAGACATTGGACCGGGCAATGCCCAGTTCCTCGGAAATCTGCTCCGCATTCATCGGCACCGGGCTCAGGAACAGCAATGCATGGATCTGCGCTACCGAACGGTTGACGCTCCACTGGCTGCCCATGTCCCCCCAATAGAGGATGAACTTCTCTTTTGCCGACGGATCGGCTTTGTCGGTAATTTCTGTCATGACAGAAATTTGTGACGAAAATCGATTGATGTCAATGGCGAAGTTCGCCAGGGGATGCGGCGCGTGTCAAAAACTCAGCAAGACTGTCCGTCAGCGCCCGCTTGCGTGAGGCTCCAGATCGACACGGCCTCTGCCGGGCGTGCCAGAACCCCGGCCTGGAACAGGAGCATTCATCCCGGATCCGGCGCCACCTATCTCGTCTGCACTCACCGAGAGAGCTTTTTCCAGCACGGCCAGGCGGTCGAGAATGGCTTCGCGTTTCGCTTCAAGATCGGCGCTGAGCCGGTCGATGTGCTCAAGCTTTTTCAGAAGCTGCGGAATACCGCCTTCGCAAGGCCCGGACCCTTCGTCCGACAGGCAGGCGGCCATCGCACGAACTTCGCGCGTCGAAAAACCCGTGGCAATGAAATCGCGGATCCGGGCGGCACGGCGCAAGTCCGCGGCACTATAGCTGCGATAGCCGTTTTCCGAACGGCGAGCTTCCATCAGGCCCGACTTTTCATAGTGTCGCAGCATCCGTTCCGTAATGCCAAGCCGTTCGGCTGCTTCCTTGATCTGCATGTCGACCCCTTTCAACACCGGCCTAGGGTGCGGACCCTAGCACCTTGACACTAGTGTCAGGGTCAAGCCCTGTTTTCCCGGAAGTGCTCGCTTCAGGCCTTCAAGTGGCGAGGGGCACCCTCCCCATCAAGGGGAGGATGCCCATATTTGCCCTTGGTCACAAATGCTCAGCCTGCCTGGCCCCGAAGCGACCAGCCACCGTCAATCGTGATCACCTGTGCGGTGAGCCACTCGTTGGCGGAACTGCCGAGCTGCAAGATCCATGGAACAAGATCGGACGTCAGTCCGCGCCGTCCCATCGGAACCTGAGCTGCTTCTGTTTCCTCGATGGTTTGCGCGACTTCCGGCGGCAGGCCCATCATGCCCGTGAGAGCGCCGCTCTTGACGGGACCGGGAGAGACGGCGTTCACCCGTACTCCGTCGCCTGCAAGCTCGATGGCCCAGGATCGTGTCAGATGCTCAAGCGCCGCCTTTGTGGCCGCATAATGCGCCAGGCCCGGCGCCGCATTCTGGGAGACGGCCGTACCGATGTTGACGACAGCCCCCTTGCTGTCCCGCAAGGCCGACTGGGCCTCCTTCAACAGAAGGGACGGCGCAACGATATTCACCGCACAGATTTCCGAAAGCGTTTCGGCATCATAGGCCTCGATGGGCAGCGGTTTGCCCGCGCCCGCATTGTTGACGACAAGGTCCAGGCGGCCCCATCGTCCCAGTGCCGCCTCGACAGCGCGCCGGCTGCCTGCCGGGTCGGCACTGTCGGCTTGCACGGCCTCGATTGCCTCGCTCTTGCCAGCAACACCGGCAAGCTTTGACGCATCACGTCCGGTGATGACAACATTCGCCCCCTGCCCGGTCAACGCCAGCGCGGTGGCCTCTCCAATTCCGGAGCTTCCGCCTGTTACGATGGCAACCTTGCCCTGCCAGTTTGTCCGTTCATTCATCTTGGCTTGCTTTCCTGAATTAACACCTGCGCATTGCGCGCCAAGCCGGTGTTAGCCGGTTGACGTTAGTGTCAGGGTCAAGCCCGATTTATTGAAAAAATACCCGCGTCAGGCTGGGTGCTGCTGGACGCTGAGGCCGCCATCGACAGTCAGGCAGGCGGCGTTCATGAAGGGGCATTCGTCGGAAATCATGAAGACAGCTGCCCTGCCGATTTCTTCAGGCGTGGCGATACGCCCGCCCGGGTGCAGTCGCAAGGTCTCCTGCCGGGCCGCCTCGGGATCGGGAAAACTGTTCCAGTACTCGACCACCTTCTGGGTCTGGACATAGCCCGGCGCCAGGGCATTCACCCGGACATTCTGTGCGGCATATTCCAGCGCAAGGGACTTGGTGAGCCCCAGCAGGGCGTGTTTGGCAAGCGGGTAGGGAAAGGTGTGCGGGATGATGGTGAAAGCATGCGTGGAGGCGATATTGAGAATAACCCCGCCCCCCTGCTCAAGCAGACCCGGCAACACGGCGCGCGCGCAATTCCACGCCCCCTTCAGGTTGACGTCGAAGCAGCGGTTCCAGTCTTCATCGCTCAGGGACAAAGGCTCGTCGAAGACATTTATCCCGGCATTGTTGATGAGCGCGTTCAACGGACCGATGGTCTCCTGCGCGCGAACGACCACACCGGCAACGTCATCCGTGTTCGTGATGTCCCCGGCAAGAGCCGTCAGATACTCTGCCTCCCCGCCCAGATCCGCGACACTGCGGGCAAGAAGTGCTGCGTCCCGGTCCATCAGAACCACGGCAGCGCCTTCACCGAGACAGGCTCGGACGATGGCAAGACCAATGCCCTGTGCGGCGCCAGTGATCAGGATACGCTTTCCTGAAAGCCGATCAGCCATCGTTTTTCTCCCTGGTCTCCGACACATTCAGAAATGTCATCTTTATCGTTCCCGCCAGTTCCTCCCCCGGCTCCAGAACGCTCAACCCACCGAGATCCGGCAAATTGTGACCGTTCGGCAGATGGCTCATGGGTTCCAGACAGACAAAGTCTGCAGGTGCCTGCGGGGCAAAGATCATCATCACGTCGAACACCGGATCGCAGCTGAGATCAAGAGCGAGCTCAATATCCGGCCAGTGTAGCCGGGCCTTGCCGGAAAAACCGCCGAAGGCATTATTGATCCAGCGTGGCGGCACGATACGCGGCATCGAAAAATCGAGTTCGGAAGGAATGTGCTGCAGACCGTCCGGAAGATGTCCCTCGCCTTCCCGCCACATGTCTTGCACCCTCGTCTGCAGGGTCATGTCTGGCGTTCGGCGGAAAAACGGATGAAACCCGATGCCGAACGGCAGGGCCTTATTGCCAAGGTTCGTCACGCGAAGACTCAGGGACAGGCAGTCCTCATCCAGATGAACCTTCTGGTGCGCCTTGAAGGCGTAGGGACTATGGGAGGGTTGCTCCCTGAACAGGTCCAGCTCAAGCGAATTGCCGGTCTTTTCCGTCAGGTTCCAGGTATCCAGCCAGCCGTCACCATGCAGAACAAGCGGTTCGTCGGTGTTGGGCTGAAGTGTGAAGCTCTCCCTACGGAAGGTGAAGCGATTGCCGGCGATCCGATTTCCGAAGGGCACCAGGGGAAAACAGGCTGCCTTCCCCTCCGGTCCACCGGCAGCTTGCAGGATCGGCGTGCCTCGCCACGCGGCCTGGACAATTGTACCTCCCTCCGGGCTGGCGGTGACCACCATATCCCCTTGCGCGAGCGTCCAGTCCTGCCCGGCCCCCACGGACATCAGCGGCTTGCCGTGGAGCGCAGATTGTCGAGAAGAACCGCGATGAGCAGGATCAGGCCACGCACGACATACTGGTAGAAGGCCTGAATGTTCAGGAGGTTCATGACATTTTCGGCAATGCCCATGATCATGACGCCGACAATGACACCCGTCATGGCGGCGCGGCCACCGGCCAGGGAGACTCCGCCGAGGACACAGGCGGAAATCACCGAGAGTTCAAGGCCGGTGGCTGCATTCGGTTGGCCGGATGTGATGCGCGAGGCAAGCATGATGCCTGCAACAGCGCAGATCAGGCCCTGCAAGGCAAAGATCCAGATCCGCATGGACACCACATTCACCCCGGCGAGACGGGCCGCTTCCGGATTGCCGCCAATCGCCAGCGTGTTCTTGCCGAAGACCGTGCGGTTCAGCAGAAAACCGAAAGCGATGAAAAGCGCCCCCATGACCCAGATCGGCGTGGGGATGCCCAGGAAGCGGGACAGTGCGAGCTGGTAGAACCCGGGGTCGTTGATGCCGACGGCCCGGCCGTCGGACACAATCAGCGCCAGTCCCCGGACGATCTGCATGGTGGCCAGGGTCGTGATCAGCGCGTTGATGCGGAAACAGGCGATGACGAAGCCGTTGACCGCACCCACCAATGCGCCGCTAAGCAAAGCTATGATGAGCCCCATAACGATGGAGCCGGTCATGTTGGAAGCAATGACGGCGATCATGCCGGTGAATGCGACCGTCGATCCGACCGAAAGGTCGAAATCGCGCGAAGCGAGGCAGAACATCATCGTGCAGGCGACAATGCCGATTGTCACCACCGACTGCAGCAGGCCGAGGATGTTGCGCTCGGTGAGAAAGTTGGGAACGGTCAGGGAAACGATTGCGAAGGCCACCGCGAAGATGACGACCAGGCCCTGGTCTCCGAGCAAAATTTTCTTGAGAGAATTCATCTGAAACGGCCCCGTTCACACCGTGTGGGCAGCATTTCTGTCCGGCAAGGCCAGGGTCAGAATGTTGCGCTCTTCAAAGGTTTCCCGCGCGAATTGGCCGACCATGCGGCCTTCGCACATGACGATGATGCGGTCGGAAATACCCATCACTTCGGGCAGCTCGCTGGAAACGACCACGATGGCCATACCGCCTTCCGCAAGCTCGTAGAGGATGTCGTAGATCTCCGACTTGGCACCGACGTCGATGCCGCGTGTCGGCTCGTCGACAATCAGCACCTTCACACCCTGTTCCGACAGCCAGCGACCCAGAATGACCTTCTGCTGATTGCCGCCCGAGAGATTGACGATGTCCTGCTTCCGCGATGGCGTGCGCACCTTGAGCCGGGCGATGAAGCGATCCGCAAGAGCTGCTTCCTTGCCAAGCTGGAGAATGCCGAAGGAGGACATGTGCCTGCGTGAGGAAATGGCTATGTTTTCCTCGATGGACCGCCCCTGGATGATGCCGTCGTGTTTCCGGTCTTCCGGACACAAAACGAGCCCTGCATTGATGGCACCGCGTGGATTGTCCGCAGGCACTTCCTTGCCGTCGATGGAGACCGTGCCACCGCGCCGCGTGTCCGCACCATAAACAAGGCGCATCAACTCGCTGCGTCCGGCGCCAATCAGGCCGAAAAAGCCCAGGATTTCGCCCTGCCGAACCGAGAATTCGGCCGGTCCGGGAAGCTTTTCGCCGCACATTCCGGACACTTCCAGCCGCACCGGCCCGAACGACCGCTCACGCCAGCCCCAGATGTTGCCGATTTCACGCCCGACCATCTCGGCGATGATCTGGTCGCGGGTCACATTGGCAATGTCGGGGTGATGGGCTGCAAGACGGCCATCCCGCAAAACCGTCAGGCTGTCGCAGAGGTGGAAGATTTCCTCCAGCCGGTGAGACACATAGAGGATCACCGTGCCCTTGGCCTTCAACCGGGCGATCAGCTTGAACAGGATCTCGCTTTCCCTGGAGGACAGGGATGACGTCGGCTCGTCCAGTGCGATGACCCGGGCCTCCATCATCACGGCCTTGGCGATTTCCACCATCTGGCGCGCACCGATGGACAGCGAAGCGACCTTGGCATTGGGATCGACATCGACGCCGATCTCCTCAAGCCGGTCGCGCACGGTCTCGACCAATCGCCGGCCTTCGAGGACGCCACCCCGGTTGGGAAACCGGCCCAGCCAGAGATTTTCTGCCACCGTCAGCTCCGGCACCAGCTGGAGTTCCTGGTGGATCACGATCACTCCGGCCTCGAAGGCATCGCGCACAGACCCGTAGTTCTGCTCGATCCCGTCGATGGAAATGGATCCGCTGTCCGCGGACTGGTCGCCGGAAAGCACCCGGATCAGGGTGGACTTGCCGGCACCGTTCTCGCCCATCAACCCATGTACGGCTCCCTTCTGCACCGAGAAGGAGATGTCCGACAGGGCCTGAACGCCCGGGTAACTCTTGGATATGTTTTGTACTGACAGATAAGACATGACGCTCGCGCAACAGTTCCCCGGCGACCGCAAGACCGGTCGCCGGATCGGGTGTCAGTCGGGACGGATCACTCGATGCCCAGGTCCTTGCGCACGTCCACATAAGTGTCGCGCAGGGCCAGCGAGCCGGACGTCAGGATGAGCGGCTCCGGTGCCTTGTTGTTGGCAATCCACTCGTACATGTTGAGTGCGGTTTCATAACCGTGGCGCTTCGGCGAGATAATGACCGTACCGTAGAAACCGGTCGCGCTCGGTTTCTTGAACTCGTTGATGGCCGATTCAGCACCGCCGATGCCAACGCCAATGACGTTCTCAGCCGGAATGCCGACCGATTCCGTGGCCCGGACTGCGCCGAGAACGGCTTCGTCGTTCAGGCCGAAGGCAATCCACTTCTTCACGTCCGCGTGCTGGTTGAGCACGGTGGTGGCAGCGTTCAGGGCCGCTTCGGTATCGGTCTTGGCCTGGGGCGCGTCATAGATGTTTTCGGCGGGGAAGCCGGCAGCCGTCAGAGCTGCGATAGCACCTTCGACCCGATCGACGGCCGTCGGAAGCTGGTCGTAGGAAACGCGGATCGCGCCCACTTCGGACATGTCCCAGCCGCGCGCCTCGATCTCGGCCGCAATGGACTGGCCGACGGTCTCGCCGATCTTTATCGCGGAAATGCCCATGTGCGGCACGCTTTCGATGGGTTCGCCATCAGCGCCGACAAGTCGGTCATCCACGGTCATCAGCTTCAGGTCGTTGGCGGCTGCCTTGGCCACGATCCCCGGTCCGAGCTTCACATCCGGCACGCAGATGATGAAGCCCTGCGCGCCCTGCGCACCCAGGTTATCGATCGCTGCCTGAACCTTCTCTCCATCCGGTGCGCCGATTTCAACAAGGGTGAACCCTTTTTCCTCGGCAGCCTTCTGGGCAAACTTCCACTCGTCCTGGAACCAGGGCTCCTCCGGCTGCTTGACGACGAAACCGATTTTCACGTCAGCGGCATGGGCAGAACCGACGAGGGCAAGGGCCATCACTCCGGTCAGAACGGCTTTCTTCAACACACGCATTGCAGAACCTCCCAATTCATTTCGAGGCGCCCAGCCTCCCGGGGCGCTTCAACAGACCTACTGTGAATCATCATACCAGTCAATTGCCTTTGTATGATGTATCAGATAAGGTTGCCCGACATTCGAAGACGGACGGTGAAACGCGCAGTTCGCGCAGAGCAAAAAATCCGCTAAAAATGCGGGATCTCATTCCGCCACAAACAGGGAGCAGGCCATTGGAAACGTTGAGGGAGGAGACAGCGACCGCTGATCAGAACAGTGGCAAGCGCCCTCGCGTGCGAAAGAATGTGACGGCTGCTCTGGCGGAAGACATCTGCTCTGAAAAATATCCGGTCGGCGCTCAGCTCCCGCGAGAAAACGACCTGTGCGAAATCTATGGCGTCAGCCGCACGGTCATTCGCGAATCCATCAAGGTTCTGGAATCCAAAGGCATGCTGCGGGTGAAGCCTCGCGTGGGAACCGTGGTGACCGACCGGGAGGACTGGAACATACTGGATGGGGAAGTGCTCGATTGGATCGGCCCCTTCATCCATGAGTTCGACCTGCTTGGATGCATCCTGGAAGCCCGGCGCACGATTGAGCCGGCAGCAGCGGAATTTGCGGCCAAACGTGCCACCTTGCAGGAAATTGCGGCGCTGGAAGCGGCCTGGTTGCGGATGCGCGACTCAAATTCCGACCCTGAGGCCTTCACCGAGGCCGACGTCGATTTCCATAGCGTGCTTATGGCCGCCAGCCACAATCAGGTGTTTCGGCGTCTTTCCAGTGCCATTCATACGGCCCTGCATTATACGCTGCATGCGTCCAACACCGCGGTGGAGAGCCGGGACCTTGCCATCGAACTGCATGGCGAACTTGTGGATGCCCTGCGTCTGCGCGATGCGCCGCGAGCCCGGGAAGCCTCGAACCGGATGCTTGACCTGGCCGAGCATGACCTGACTGCGGCCCAGGCTGCTGCAGGGCGTGTCGATCTCTGACCACCCCTTCGCCTGCCGCCCGATGACGTCGCTTTTGCCGGAAACTTAAAGAATGAAGATCACCAAACTCACGACCTATATCGTGCCGCCGCGCTGGCTTTTCCTGAAGATCGAAACCGATGAAGGCGTCACCGGCTGGGGCGAACCCGTGGTGGAAGGCCGTGCCCTGACTACGGAAGCGGCTGTCCATGAACTTTCCGACTATCTCATCGGCAAGGATCCCTTCTTGATCGAGGACCATTGGACGGTGCTTTATCGAGGCGGATTTTACCGAGGCGGCGCAATACACATGAGCGCCCTTGCGGGCATCGACCAGGCCTTGTGGGACATCAAGGGGAAGGCTCTCGGCCAGCCGGTTCACTCGCTGCTTGGCGGCCAGGTGCGGGACAGGATCAAGGTCTATTCCTGGATCGGTGGCGACAGGCCTTCGGAGCTGGCGGACAACGCCAGGCAGGTGGTCGAGCGCGGCTTCAAGGCGCTGAAAATGAACGGCTGCGCCGAGCTCCAGATCGTCGACAGCAACTCACGGCTGGACAAGGCTGTGGAGGCGATCGCGAGTGTGCGCGAGGCCGTTGGTCCGGACATCGGCATTGCTGTGGACTTCCACGGGCGGGTGCACAAGCCCATGGCCAAGGTCCTGGCGCGGGAACTTGATCCCTACAAGCTGATGTTCATTGAAGAACCGGTGCTTTCCGAAAACAAGGAAGCCCTGCGCGATATCGTCAATCACACCTCGACGCCGATTGCCCTTGGCGAAAGACTTTATTCCCGCTGGGACTTCAAGTCTGTTTTGTCCGACGGCTATGTGGACATCATACAGCCGGATCTGTCACACGCGGGCGGGATCACGGAATGCCGGAAGATCGCTGCGATGGCCGAGGCTTACGATGTTGCGCTCGCGCCTCATTGCCCGCTTGGCCCCATCGCCCTTGCCGCCTGCCTCCAGGTCGATGCGGTGTCCTACAATGCTTTCATTCAGGAACAGAGCCTCGGCATCCATTACAACAAGTCCAACGACCTGCTGGACTACATCACCAATGCCGATGTCTTCGCCTATGCGGACGGCTTTGCTGCCATCCCGCAGGGACCAGGCCTCGGCATCGAGGTGAACGAGGATTATGTCGTCGAGCGCGCCAAGGAAGGTCACCGCTGGCGCAATCCCATTTGGCGTCATGAAGACGGAAGTCTCGCCGAGTGGTGACTTGAACGGATGTGAATAAACCTGACGGGGCGTCTCAGGACGCCTCGCGCCAGCGCTCCTCGCGAACGAACTCGATCAGCCTGTCCGAGGGCATCGCCGGTGCAAAGGCATAGCCCTGCAGGGCATCGCAGCCGAGATCACGCAGGATCCTGGCATGCTCCATGGTTTCCACGCCTTCGGCGACAACCTTGATGCCGAGCGACTGCCCGATTTCGATGATCGATGCCACCAGGCGGCGCTGGCCTTCCGAATGGGTGATCGGGATGACCAGCTGACGATCGATCTTCAGCCGTTTCGGACGCAGGTGAATCAGGCTGACGATGGAGGCATAGCCCGTGCCGAAATCATCGATCTCGATGTCGATGCCCATGTCCCGCAGGTGTTCGAAATTGGCGGCGATAAGATCGTTCTTGTCGTCCAGGAAGATGGATTCCAGAAGTTCGAACGACAGTGAACCGGGTTCGAAGGCAAGACCGTCGAGGCTCTGCATCAGGTTGGCGTCGTTGAGCCTGCCAGCCGACACGTTGACCGACATTTTCGGAATGTGGATCCCGGCTGCTTTCCAGCGCGCGGACTGCCACAGGGTCTGTTCCAGAATAATCCGGTCGATCAGGGGCACCACATTAAGCTCGTCGGCCGTTTTCAGGAACACGTCCGGTGTCAGGATGCCTTCGGTGGGATGGTTCCAGCGCGCCAGTGCCTCGACACCGGTGATCGCCAGCGTTCTCGCATCGAACTGCGGCTGGAAGTACGGCAGGAATTCCTGACGCTCCAATGCACACAGGATGTCGTCGGCAACCTGCTTGTTGCGGACGATTTCCGACTTCAGCGTATCGGAGAAGAATTCGAACCGGTTGCGGCCGTTGCTCTTGGCCCGGTAGAGGGCGATGTCGGCATCGACCAGCAGGTGCCGGCCGTAGTCGCTCAAGGTCGTGTCGGCCATGGCAATGCCGATGGACACGCCGAAGCGGCACTGATGATTTTCGAAAGTCACCGGCTGACGCATCTGCTCGATGATCTTTTCAGCAAGGGCGGCCAGGCTTTTCTCGTCGGTCGGCTCGGTGATGGCAATGACGAACTCGTCACCGCCGATGCGGGCGACGAACTCGCTGGAACTGACGTTTTCCATCAGCACCGACGCGGCATGGGTAAGCATCGAGTCGCCGGCAGCGTGGCCAAGTGTGTCGTTGATATGCTTGAAGCGATCGAGATCGATATGCAGCAGCGCCGTCGGCTTGTGCGGGGCCTGCTCGTCCAATAGCTGCCGGTCCAGGAAACGGCGGTTCGGGAGACCGGTCAGACTGTCATGCAGCGAATGGTGCTCCATCAGCGCACGGGCATCCTCCAGTTCGCGGTTCCGGTCTTCGGCGTTCTGCTTGGCGTTGAGCAAACGGGTCTTGAGCTGGAAGTCCCGGGAAACGTCCCAGTTGACGCCCAGAATGTAACGTTGGCCGCGAGTGTTGGTGTGAACAGCACCGATGGCCCGGATCCAGCGGGTGGAGCCGTCCTGAAGGATCACACGGAAGTCGGAATGATAAGTTCCGCCGGTGTCGATCGCATCCCAATATTCCTTTTCGGCACGCTTCAGATCCTCCGGGTGCAGGCACTCGGACCAGACATCGTATTGCGACGTGTCGCGCCACTCCGGGATATCGTAAAGTTCCCGCATCCGGCTATCCCAGGTCAGCACGCCGGTATCCAGGTTCAGTTCCCAGATGCCTATCTTGGAGGTATCGAGGGCCAGCTTCAGGCGCTGAGACAGACCTTCCATCTGCACCTGGCGGCGCCTCAGTTCGCGGATATGCCCGCGCCGCTGATCGTACAGCTGTCCGGCGATGAAGATCGGCAACAGGACCAGCAGTCCCCCGGCCAGCATCAGCAAGCGGACTTTCCAGGCGTTGTCCGGCATTGCCGACCAACCGCCACGCGGGATCGCCGCAATCCGCCAACGCCCGGTCGGCAGAACCACCTCGGACAACACCGGGTTCTGGGCTAGAATGTTCTCGTCCCCGAAGAAAACCGACTTGTCCGCCATGGTCGCATCTCGGCCCATGATCGCGATTTCCACCGGAAGCGCGGCGTCCAGCAAGCCGCTGTCGGCATAAAGCCTGTCGGCGTCAACGACAGCAGCAACCAGCCCCCAAAGGCGCCTTGTGCCATCATCATTTTCGGTAAAGACAGGGAAGCGTCCGACGAACCCCTTGCCCCCCTGCAAGAGATCGACGGGCCCGGCGAGCACCATCTCGCCTGAATTCACCGCCCGAAGGGCCGCATCACGCTGCTGCTCGTTTTTCCGGTAATCGAGCCCGATGGCCTTTTCGTTGCCGGTCATGGGATACATCAGCCTGACGACAAGGTCCGGTGCGCCGGCGACATTGCGAAGCTGCGAGTGATTGCCGATGAGACCGCTGGAAATCCGGCCGAACTGTTCCTGATCAATATCCGGCTGTGTCGCAATCAGCGCAACAAGCCCCCGGACAAGCTGCAGGTTGCTGTTGATGTTGCCTTCCAGCCGGGCACGGACAATGCCGAGTTGCTCGGCGACATTCGCGCGCGCACTTTGCAGATGCACGGACCGGTTCTGAACTTCCGCGAATATTCCGGCAGCAATTGTCACGGCAAGGGCAATGCCGATCGCCGCAACGCTGGCCAGGCTGGGCCGTGTCAGAATATGACTGGCTCCAATTCGGGAAAAAAATGTCTTCGGCATCTCATCTCGTTAGGTCGAGAAATCTCCAATGGCCAACGATCAGGACACCGCAGTCTTGGAGCTTATCTCAGAATAACCTTAAAAACGAAACAAATGCCTAAAGGTCACTTTACAGTTTGACTGAAGGGATTGAGCGATATTGCTTCAGAGCTTATGTGCTGTTCTAACGCAGCAGGATAACCCCCACGACTGCCGCAACGATGAGCATGCAGCCGAAAATCTCGGACCGGGCGATCGCTTCCTTGAACACCAGCCATGACACCAGAAAGGTGAATACCAGTTCGACCTGGGCAAGTGCGCGCACATAGGCAACGTTTTGCAGTGTCATTGCCGTGAACCAGCCCACAGACCCGGCCACGCCGGAAGCGCCAACCCAGACGGCTGCTCGCCAGGCGCGAAGGCTGGCACGCAACTGGTCGGGTTCACGCAGCACCATCCAGCTTGCCATGACGATTGTCTGGAAAGCCGTTGCATAAACCAGCGCGTAGGCGGCCTGCATCGGTACCCCGGTGCCTTCCAGCGACAGTGAAGCCGTGCGATAGGCGACGGCGGACGCACCGAAAAAGGCAGCCGAGGCAAGGCCGATCAATGCAGGACGTCCGACTAGCGACGTGCGGATGGCAGCCAGTGTCAACGGAACCCGTGCCAAGGAGATGACGACCACACCGATGACGCCGACCAGAATGCACAGTCCAGCCGCCAGGGAAATGTGTTCGCCGAGAACGACGAAGCCGAAGAGCGCCGCCTGGATCGGTTCTGTCTTGGAATAGGCGGTCCCGACGGCAAAGTTGCGGAAGGAGAACAGGTGGATCAGCAGAAACGTGCCGAGGATCTGCGCCAGACCGCCCAGCGCCCCGGCAATCAAAAGCGTTGGTGTCGGTTCCGGCAGCGGGAACTTGAACACGACGTGCAGCACGGCGGCATAGGCGATCGCGAAAGGCACGCCGTAGCCAAACCGCACAAATGTCGCCCCGGTGGTGCCAAGCTGACCTTTCAGGTGTTTCTGGAGGGCCGTGCGCAGGTTCTGGCAGAACGCTGCTGCAATGGTGATCGGGATCCATAATTCCACGGAACGTACTCTTGCCGATTTTGTTGAATTGATTTCACCCTAGCGATTTGGTCACCGCTTTAAACTGCCGTGATCGCAATCAACATTTTATTTTTTCTCAACTCATCGACCTGGACGACAGGTGTAATCCAGCCAGCATTCCCCCGAGAATGGCGGCTTGTTTGACGGCTACAGGACATCTGCCGACCCTCCCGTGCTTGACAGCACCTTGCCGGGCGGCTTAGGTCCGCGCCAGAAATGTTAACGCCCGGAGACCATCTGCCTGATGACCCACGATCTCGCTTCCCTGTCCAAGATCATCGACGCCGCCTTCGAAGACCGTGCCGCCATCGACACCACGACCACCGGTGAAGTCCGGGACGCGGTCGAGGAAACTTTGAACCTGCTCGACCGTGGCAAGCTGCGCGTTGCGGAGAAGAAGGATGGCGACTGGGCGGTCAACCAGTGGGCCAAGAAGGCTGTTCTGCTGTCGTTCCGCCTGAACCCGATGGACATCATCAAGGGCGGCCCCGGCGACGCCACCTGGTGGGACAAGGTGCCGTCCAAGTTCGACGGCTGGCGCGGCATGGATTTTGAAAACGCCGGTTTCCGCGCCGTGCCGAACTGCATCGTTCGCCGCTCCGCCTTTATCGGCAAGGGCGTGGTCCTGATGCCGTCCTTCGTCAATCTCGGTGCTTTTGTTGACGAAGGCACAATGGTCGACACATGGGCGACCGTCGGCTCCTGCGCCCAGATCGGCAAGAACGTCCACCTGTCCGGCGGCGTCGGCATCGGCGGCGTTCTGGAACCGCTCCAGGCCGGTCCGGTGATCATCGAAGACAATTGCTTTATCGGCGCACGCTCCGAAGTGGTCGAAGGCTGCATCGTGCGTGAAGGTTCCGTGCTCGGCATGGGTGTCTTCATTGGCCAGTCCACCCGCATCGTCAACCGCATGACCGGCGAGATCACCTACGGCGAAGTACCGCCCTACTCCGTGGTTGTCGCAGGTTCCATGCCGACGTCCAGCGTGATGGGCAACGGCGAAGCCGCTCCGAACCTTTACTGCGCCGTAATCGTGAAGACGGTTGACGAAAAGACCCGCTCCAAGACCGGCATCAACGAACTTCTGCGCGACTGACGCAGACCAGGGAGCGCAACGAGCGCCTTGATATCTGGAAATCCGGAAAGCCCCGCCCTAACCCGGCGGGGTTTTTCATGCGCCCCACAAAAGCCCGACCACCTGGGAAATCACGAGCGTGAGCAACACATCCAGGACGACGACGCCGATGGTCAGGCTCACGGTTGTCTGAAGCGCGATGCGGGCGACCTGGTAGCGATACCAGATCACGACAAAGAGGCAGGTCAGCGACAACAAGACAACGATGCCAGGCGAGATAACGTCCAGAAGAAACAGGATGTAGGTAAAGAGATACGGCACCGACGCGAGCAGGCTTGTCCAGTTGCGTACGACAATGAAAGACACGTAGCGGTTTGAAATGCCTATCGGCGCTGCCAGCAACGCCAGCAACAACGGTAGTGCCAGCCAGTCGACGCCCATTCCCAGGAACTGGGCAAACCAGTAGCTACCGTTCGGAAAGGCATCGGGATGGTAGAGGTTCTCGGCGAAAAAGAGCCGCTTTTCCGCAAGGCAACTGACCACGTAAACCGGCACCAGCAGAAAGATGACGGAGAACGAACGCCAGAACCCCTGAATGGACTGGTCGAAAAACGCCATTCCTTCCGGACGGTTGCGCAGAAGCAACCAGGACCCGTCCAATGCCGCGCGAATTTCGACCTTGCTGATCAATTCCCGTCTGCTCCGGAAAAATAGCTGAAGAGGAATTTTTTGTAGATTGCTGCCAACCGGTCAAGGTCCTCAACCGCGACACATTCGTCCACCTTGTGCATCGTCTGGCCGACAAGGCCAAATTCCACGACAGGGCAGTAGTTCTTTATGAAGCGGGCGTCTGATGTTCCTCCGCCCGTTGAAAGCTCCGGAACCCGGCCGGTTTCCGCTTCCACAGCCTTGCTCAGGGCTTCGATCAGGACTTCGTCCCGCGTCAGGAAGGATTCGCTGGCATCGCGCTTGAACTCCAGCCCAAGCTCTAGATTTCCAAGGTCTACCGCTTCAAGCGTCTCGGTGATGTGGGCCTTGAGGCTCTCCAGCGTCCATTCGTCATTGTAGCGAATGTTGAAACGGGCTTCTGCCCGCGCCGGAATGACGTTGAAGGCCGGATTACCGACATCGGCGGAGACAATCTCCAGATTGGACGGCTGAAAGCGTTCGTTGCCCTTGTCCAGTTCCAGCGCATCAAGTGCGGCCAGAAGGCGAACCAGGCCCGGGATCGGGTTGTCAGCCAGATGCGGATAGGCGGCATGGCCCTGGACACCCCGGACCGTGATGGTGCCGGACAGCGATCCGCGCCGCCCGACCTTGATGGCATCGCCGAGCACATCCGGATTGGTCGGCTCGCCGACGATGCAGGCATCGAACACATGCCCTTGTTCCCTGGCCCACTGAAGCAGCTTGACGGTGCCGTTGACTGCCGGGCCTTCCTCGTCGCCGGTGATGAGAAAGGAAATCGTGCCGCCAAAATCCGGGCCTTTTTCGGCAACGTAATCAAGCGCTGCTGCTGCAAAGGCCGCGATGCCGCCTTTCATGTCGACTGCGCCCCGGCCAAACAGCATGCCGTTGTCAATGGTCCCCTCAAACGGGCCGTGCCGCCAGTCGCTCTCGGCACCGGCCGGAACCACATCCGTGTGGCCTGCAAAGACGAAATGCGGTGCACCGCTGCCGATGGAGGCAAACAGGTTCTCCACGTCCGGCGTGTCCTCGTCCTGGAACGTGACACGCGACACGACAAACCCGGCCTTGCCGAGCAACGCTTCCAGCGATGCCAGCGCGCCGCCTTCGGCAGGGGTCACGGACGGGCAACGGATCAGGTCCTGTGCGATTGCGACGGCGGAAGTGGGCATGAAACAGTCTCTTTGGTTAGTCGTATGCAAGGCTCACGCGCGTTCAGCGCTTGCGCCAGTAGCTATTTGGCATCGGGCCATGGCGGTTCGGCTGGCCCTGGCTCGGCACAACGCCAAGAAAGATCAGCATGATCACATTCAGAATCGGAACGAAGATCAAAAGTGCGAGGAACCCGCTCTGGCCGATGTCCTGCAGCCGCTTGACGACCAGTGCCAGTTCCACCCACTGCAGAACGAAGAACAGAACCGGAAACAGCGGATTCGTGCCGATGTAGTCGCCGGAAATCATGGATTCAGGCGTCGGCGTTTCAGCGGAGGAAAGCCACCATATCCGCAGCGCAATGCCGAATATGATCCAGCTGACAAGGAAACACAGCCAATAGGGTTCCCGGCCCATACGACCGATAGGGCTCAAAAGGGCCCAGATCGGCCCCGGGGCAGTATTCGCGCTCTGTGGGGGCGTTGTCATTCCATCCAGCTCAGGTTCGATTGATCTGGCAAGGAGGTAGACGCATACGCGGGCCGGATCAAGGTCTGTTACACAGTCGCACCGGCCTTAGCCAGTGCGTAATCATGCGAATTGTGCCAGTCGTATAGTTTGCACCCCTATTACCTTGGGTAATTTTAATGGATTTTGCACGTTCGGCGTGCCAATCCTAATTTTGAAGGTTCACTGCCGACGAGGGGGCTCGCTGATGACCGGTGCCTGGAAGACTAGACTAACTGCCTGTGCATTCTCAGTATTTCTGGCGTTCTTGTCCACTATGGCACTGCCGGCCAACGCACAGGACACCGGAAAAAACCTTCCGTCGCAACTTCAGCCCGAAGCCATGGAAAAGCTTGTCTCCGATCTCGATCCGGAACAGGTGAAGGCGCTGACCGACCTGATGACCCTGCTGCAGCAAGGTGCCGCAGCCAAGGGCGCGCAGACCCCGCCTCCGTCAGAAGAAGTCGAACTGATCGAGAAGGTACAGACCGCTGCCGATCAGTTCGGCGCGCTGATTGCGAACAATTTCAGAACCTTGCCGGAGCTCTTCAGCAGCCTTTTCTCCAGTATCGGCGCACTGTTTGCGGGAACGGTCGCAGGACCGGTGCATATCTTCATTGGTGCGATCGCCCTCATTCTGGCAGCCGGGTTTGCCGCCGAATTCCTGGTCAACCGGCTTTTCGCTTCCCGCCGGGAAAAGATCCAGAGCCATGCGCCCCACAGCCTCTTTGAAACTGTCAAACTGGTCTCCACACGTGCCGCGCTTGATCTTGGCGGGCTGATTGTTTTTGCAATCGTCGCCTTCGCTGTCGGCAAGATCGCGATTTTCGATCCTGTCGCCAGAGCCTTTGCCTTTCAGGCGGTATACTGGATCGTTTTCCTGCCACGCATCGTCGCAGCCCTGCTGCGTTTTGCCCTGGCGCCGCATCGTAGCGAGCTGCGCCTCGTCACCGCGGACGACACCACCGCCAAGTCGCTTTACCGCAGCTTCACGAGCCTCTTCGCCTTTGTTGGCGTCACGTTCTTCCTGCGTAACATCATGATCGAGGCCGGCGACGGGGATGTTGCCGAAACCTTCCGCTTCTTCATCGGCTTTGGCGTCAATCTCTGGATCGCCATGGTCATCTGGAACGCCCGTCATGGCCTGACGAGCATCATTCTGGGTGATGAGCACCAGCCAACCAGCGGCCTGGAACGCATGGCCCGGTTCTGGCCCTATTTCTCGATTGCCTTCATCGCCTTCAACTGGCTGCTGGTTCAGATAACAACCAGCATGGGCATCGAAGCGCTGACCGCGGGACGCTCTCTCGCCGTGATTGCGTTGGTCGTGTTCGCGCCGTTTCTCGACACGATGGTACGCGGCATCGTCTCCCACATCGTTCCGCCCATGCGCGGGGAAGGTCCGGTTGCGGAAGCTGCCCATATGCAGACCCGGCACAGCTACGTGCGCATTGCCCGCGTGGCCCTGCTTGCCTTCCTGGTGCTGATGGTCGGCAGGATCTATGGCCTCAATCTGCTCGCACTCGGCGCGGAAGACGGGTCTTCGGTCGCCCGGCATACGGTTATCTTCCTGCTTATTCTGGCCGCCGGTTACCTTGCCTGGGAAATCACCAATCTCTGGGTTGCCCACCAGCTCGCCAAGGATTCGCCGCCGCCTTCCAACGAAGATGAAGACGCGGAGATGGGCGGGGCCGGCAAGTCGCGCCTGGCAACGATCCTGCCGTTGATCCGCGTCGTCGTGCAGATCACGATCCTGACCCTGACCACACTGCTCGCCCTCAGCCAGCTGGGCATCAACATCACGCCGCTTCTGGCCGGTGCCGGTGTCGTTGGCCTGGCAGTCGGCTTCGGGGCGCAGACCCTGGTGCGCGACGTGGTCTCAGGCATCTTCTTCCTGATGGACGATGCCTTCCGTCTGGGTGAATTCATCGATGCGGGCGGTACACAGGGCACTATCGAGAAAATCTCGATCCGGTCCCTGCAGCTGCGCGGCACGCGTGGTGCCGTTCATATCGTCCCCTATGGCGAAATTCCGAAGCTCACCAACCTGTCCCGTGACTGGGTGATCATGAAGCTGAAGTTCACCGTTCCTTTCGACACGGATGTCGAGAAGGTTCGCAAGCTCTTCAAGCGGATCGGCCAGGAAATCATGGAGATGGAAGAGTTCAAGGACGACATTCTGGCCCCGTTCAAGGGACAGGGCGTTGCCGATGTCGACGACGTCGGCATCGTGGTGCGCGGCAAGTACACCACCAAACCCGGCAAGCAGTTCGGCATCCGCAAGGAAATCTACAAGCGCGTTCAACAAGCGTTCGAGGAGAACGGCATCCAGTTCGCGCGCAAGGAGGTGCGGGTCAACATTCCCGACACCGCGAAGCTGGACGACAAGCAAAAGGAAGCCGTCACAGCAGCTGCGGCTGCCGCAGCCGCCGACATGGACAAGAAGCCGGCGACCGAGTGAGGCCCTGCCTTGCATCGCCTGCAACAGACCGGCCTGCCGCTTTGCCTGTGAGAGCGGTGGGCACAGCGTTTTTTGCCCATCCTTCGAGACGCCGCTACCGCGGCTCCTCAAGATGAGGCGATACGGGGAAGAAAGGCTTCAGCAAACCGCAGCAGCATCCTGAAGAGGCCGCCAGGCCGTCTCGAAGGATGGGCCCAAAGCCCTGCTCCCCATTTTCACGACTGGATAACATGGCACGCAGGTCTGCCCGCGCTTCACGTCGGATTTAACCGGCGCATAAGCCCTTCTCCCGATTGAGCCGGACACCGTTCCGTGCCTAAGATTGCCTGTCCGCGGGAGGCGGGCGGGCAATATGCTTTTGGGAGGAAGCCGCCTGATGAGTGACAACACGTCAACCCCGCACGGTAGCGGGGCATCCGCAACAACTGGATTGCGGCCCATGCCAAAGGTCAACAAGATTACCGTCAACGACGTGATCGACGCGTTCGCTGCGGGTCTGGCCGATTTCCGCAGGGCACCGGTCTACGGCCTGGCGATCGGCGCGTTTTTCGCTCTTGGGGGCCTGTTTGTCGTCTTGAGTGCGGCCGCCCTCAACATGAGTTACCTGTCCTATCCGGCAGCGGCCGGTTTCGTCTTGATCGGGCCATTCGCTGCGGTTGGTCTCTACGAGGTCAGCCGGCGTCTTCAAAATGGTGAGGAGCTTTCCTGGTCACGCATCTTCGGCACCATGTGGGCCCAAAAGGGGCGGGAACTTTCCTGGATGGCCTTCGTGGTTCTGTTCATCCAGATCATGTGGATGTATCAGGTGCGCCTGCTGCTCGCGCTGTTCCTCGGCTTCCGGTCGTTTGCCTCGTTCGACGAGTTTCTGACCCAGGTCATCTCCACCCCGGAAGGTCTGATGTTCCTGGCTGTCGGTCACGTGGTGGGTGCAATCCTGTCACTGATCCTGTTCTCGCTGACCGTGGTGTCCTTCCCGTTGCTGATGGAGGAGGACCGGGACTTCATCACAGCCATGATCACCAGCGTGCGGGCCGTGTTCACATCGCCCGTCCCGATGATCGGCTGGGCCTTTGTCGTGACCGCGGTTCTGATCGTCTCGATGGCACCGGCGTTCCTGGGTCTGGTCGTGTCCCTGCCGATACTCGGTCATACGACCTGGCATCTCTACAAGAAATGCGTGGAGATACCTGAGGAGACGTTGTGACGGGCTAAAGAGTATCCTCTCACGCGTCGCCGTCTTCTTCGCCTTCTCCGGCAGCCAACACGGCTTTGCGGGACTGCCAGTCCTTCTTGAGTTCGATGTCCATTTCCGCCGAGCGGTAGTCGACACGGGTCAGGTAAAGCCCGTCTGCCGGCGCCACCGGGCCGCAGGCGTTCCGGTCGCGGGCTTGCAGGGCCCTGGTGACATCACCCGGCCCCCATTTGCCCTCACCGACCAGGCGCAGGGAGCCGACCATCGAGCGCACCTGATTGTGGAGGAAGGACCGTGACGCGCATTCGGCAATGAGAAACTCGCCCTCGCGGTAGACCCGGAATTCCTCCAGCGTCTTTTCCGGGCTTTTTGCCTGGCAGCGCGTGTGACGGAAGGTGGTGAAGTCATGATGACCGACGAATTCCTGCGCAGCCGCGTGCATGGCGTCCGCGTCGAGATGCACCTTCACATGCCAGGCAAGCCCAAGCTGGTGGGTGAGCGGCGGCAGGCGATTTTGAATGCGATAGCGGTAGGAGCGGCGGATCGCGGAAAAGCGCGCGTCGAAGCCTTCATGCATTTCCGCAGCATCCAGGATCACCACCGGATGGGGCTGGCAATGGAAATTCAGCGCCCCCATGACCGTTCTTGCGTCCCAGTCCTTCGAAAGATCCACATGGCAGACCTGCCCGGTGGCGTGGACACCGGTGTCTGTGCGACCGGCGCCGCCGATGGTCACCTCCTCACCGGAGAATGCCTTTACTGCACGTTCGATCACCGCCTGGACGGACGGCGCGTTCGCCTGGCGCTGCCAGCCGCTGAACGGCCTGCCGTCATATTCCACCGTCAGTTTGTAGCGGGGCATTACTCGAATTCTTCAAAGGGTGTGGCGAAGGCCACCTCGATTGGCAGGTCTCGCGATCCGGCTTCCGTCAGCGCAAGCGCCATGAAGGCATCGCCCGCATAAGGTCCCTGCACCTTGCGTGCCAGCACGGGATCGAAACCGAAGCGCGGATAATAGGACGGCGGGCCGAGTACCAGAACAAGGTCCTCTCCCAGATCCTTCAGGCTTTCCAGAGAGGCCTTGATCAGCGCCGAACCGATGCCCGTCTTCTGCAGGTCCGGCCAGACGGAAACAGGCGCAAGGCAGACAACCTGCATGCCCTGCCCCGGACCAATGGCAGCCGGGGTGACACGGCTGTAGGCGATATGTCCGACGATCCGGCCGCCGGCATCGACCGCGACCTGTTCCAGCACCAGAGCGCCGCAATGACGCAGCGTGTGCACGAGGCGGGCTTCCATGTCGGACGGAAAGGCAGCGGTGACCAGCTCCCTGACGGAAGCTTCATCGTCAGGTGTCACGTTTCTGATGGCAAGGCCGGCAGCTTCGGCAGCTTGGGTCATGTCGGTCTCCTCGAACCTCAGATTAGTCCAGAACCGTGCCGTCAGAAAGCGATGCTCCGCGCAGGAATTCCGCGCCGCTCATCGGCTTCTTGCCGGCCCGCTGAACCTGTTCCAGACGTACGGCACCCGCACCGCAGGAAATCACCGGCACATCCCCACCGGTCTGGACGGATCCCGGCGTGCCGGAGCCTTCGCCAAGCGTGCTGCGCAGAACCTTGACCCGTTCCATCTTGCCGCCGAGCGGCATTTCGCACCAGGCACCGGGAAAGGGTGACAGGCCGCGAATGTGATTGTGAACCTCCGCAGCCGGTTTCGACCAGTCGATCCGGGTTTCCTGCTTGGAGAGCTTGGCCGCGTAGGTGACACCGTCCTCGGCCTGGGTCTGGTCGCCAAGCGCCCCGCGCGACAAGGCCGCCAGCGCCCGAACCATCAGATCCCCGCCGAGCGAAGACAGCTTGTCGTGAAGGTCACCGGCCGTCATGTTCTCGCCGATGGCAACGGTTTCCGACATGCAGACGGGGCCGGTATCGAGCCCCTCTTCCATGCGCATCACCTGAACGGCTGTTTCTTTGTCACCGGCCATGATCGCCCTGTTGATGGGCGCCGCGCCGCGCCAGCGCGGCAACATGGAAGCATGAAGGTTGAGACAACCGTATTCCGGCGCTTCCAGGATCGGTTTCGGCAGGAGAAGGCCGTAGGCAACCACCACCGCGACATCTGCATTCAGGGCCGCAAAGGCCTCCTGCTCTTCTGCCCCTTTAAGGCTCTGCGGCGTGAACACCGGAATACCGAAAGATTCAGCGGCCTCGTGAACCGGCGATTTCTTCAGGTCCATGCCCCGTCCCGCAGGACGCGGCGGCTGCGAATAGCAGGCGACCACGTCGTGGCCCTGGCCGACGATTTCCATGAGGGTCGGCACCGAGAAATCCGGGGTGCCCATGAAGATGACGCGTAAGGACATAAGGCTCCTGAGGGGTTTTGAAGATCTGCGCCCTTATTGCGTCTCACGGCGGGTGTTGCAAGGGGGCAGCGTGCGTTGTTTGGCGCCCCTGCACCCAGTGCCACTCCTTCCCGGAAGTGCGAAATCGATCAGGCCAGCCGCGTGGTGTCAGCTCGCTTCAAGCCAGGCCCGGCAGCAGGACCTTTAGGCTTCCGACCATCATTTCCATCGCAATGGCTGCCAGGATCATCCCCATCAGGCGGCTCATGACGCTGGTTGCGGTCTGGCCGAGGAACTTCGACAGGAACGGGGCGGCGAAGAACGTGCCTACGAGAACGGCGATAGAGGCGGCGATGGCAGCGATATACGCAATTTCGTGGGAAAGATCCGTGACCTGGCCACGGTAGATAATCATGGTCGAGATCGTTCCCGGTCCGAGCAGGATCGGTACGGTCAGCGGATAGATTGCAGGATTGTCCTGTTCGGAATGATGTTCCTGTTCCTCGTCCGTCCCATGATGCGCCTTGCTCTTCTCACCTGAGATGAGGTTGAGCGCGATCAGGAGAATGAGGAAACCACCAGCAAGCCGAAACGCATCCAGGCTGATGCCGAATACCTTGAGAATGGTGTCGCCCGTGAGGCCGATGAATGCGGAGCCAAGGGCAAGGCCGACCAGCACCGTCAGGGCAACCTTGCGCTCAAACCCCGGCCCTTTGTCGGCGGTGAGCGACAAGAACACCGGCAGGTTTGCAATCGGGTTCATGATTGCAAAGAGCGCAGCGAAGAGTTTCAGGAACAGGACCTGATCCATTTATGCCGCCCCCCGGTTTCAGCCAGGCAGCAGCGGATCAGAGTTTTCCGGCCAGCTTTGCCTGCTTGGTGAATTTCTTGACAACGCGTTCGCGCTTCAGCTTCGACAGGTAGTCAATGAACAGCTTCCCGTTGAGATGGTCAAGCTCGTGCTGAATACAGGTTGCCAGAAGCCCGTCGGCCTTGATCTCCTGCTCGGCGCCTTCCCGGTTGAGAAACTGGACCGTTACTTCGGCAGGCCGCTCGACCTCCTCGTAGTAATCGGGGATCGACAGGCAACCTTCCTGATAGACGGACAGGTCCTCGCTCGACCAGACGATCTTCGGATTGATGAACACCATCGGCTCTTTCGGCGCGTCTTCCTTGGCGACGTCCAGCACGAAGATGCGTTGCAGCAGCCCGATCTGGCTGGCGGCAAGTCCGATACCGGGGGCATCGTACATGGTTTCCAGCATATCGTCGGCCAGTTTGCGGACGTCGTCGTCGACGGTCACGATAGGTGCACACACCTCGCGCAGGACCGGATCGGGAATGGTGATGATCGGGCGTATTGTCATGCGCCTGACATAAGAAATCGGAGCGCTCCGGTCAACGCGGAAATAGCGCGGCAGCCTCCCGTTTTCAACGCCTTCGACCGGACCGGCTACCTGGTAGAAGACCACAGCTCTCTCCTGCCGCGCGGATGGGCCTTCGCCCCGAATCGTTCTATGTTTGTTTCATGAATGAGATCCTGTTCGATTTGAGTGGCCGTCCGGTGACGGTTCTGGAAGCTGCCATCGCCGGCGGCCTGTTTCTTCTGGCGCTGATTGTCTGGCTGGTCCTGAAGACCATGCGGGAGATCCGTTTGCGTGCCGAATCGGACGCGGTGGCCGGCGAGCGTATTCACGAGCTGGAAAGCCATCTCTCGCAACTTCTGAAATCTCAGGGGGAAATGACCGGCCGCATGCAGACGATGGCGGAAGTGTTCGGCTCGCGGCAGTCCGACATGATGCGCGCCGTCAACGAGCGCCTGGACGGCATGGGCCACAAACTGAACCTTTCGATGGCCGATACCAGCAAGCGCACGCAGGACGGCCTCAGGCACCTGCACGAGCGGCTGGCGGTGATCGACCGGGCACAGCGCACGATTACCGATCTCTCCGGCCAGGTTGGCCAGTTGCAGGCTATCCTGTCCAACAAGCAGACCCGCGGCGCCTTCGGTCAGGGCCGGATGGAAGCGATTGTCCAGGACCAGATGGCGCCCAGCACCTATTCCTTCCAGGCAACGCTGTCGAACAACAGCCGCCCGGACTGCCTGATCCACATGCCGAACGGTGCGCCGCCACTGGCCATCGACGCCAAGTTTCCGCTGGAAGCCTTCAACCTGCTGCGCAATGCGGAAACCGACGACCAGCTGAAATATGCCCAGGCCCAGTTTCGCCGCGACTTCACCAAACACATTCAGGACATCGGCGAGAAATACCTTCTGCCCGGCGAGACGCAGGATACCGCGTTCCTGTTCGTCCCATCGGAAAGCGTGTTTGCAGAACTCAACGAGAGCTTCGAGGATCTGATCCAGAAGGCGCACCGCACCCGGGTGGTGATCGTCTCACCGTCGCTGCTGATGTTGTCGATCCAGGTAATCCAGTCTGTACTGCGCGATGCCAAGATGCGCGAGCAGGCCCATCTGATCCAGGCGGAAGTCGGCCACCTGGTTGCCGATGTCAGCCGGTTGAACGACCGCGTCGGCAAACTTCAGGCCCATTTCGCCCAGGCGAACAAGGATATCGACCAGATCCTGATTTCCTCCGACAAGATCTCCAAGCGCAGCCGCCGGATCGAGGATCTCGAGCTGGGAGAACTCGAAAGCGTGGCAAAGGACACTTCCAGTGCCGAACCCCAGCTGGCGATGACACCCAAGGGGTAACGCAGCAAATCTGTTGCTGCTGTTCTACCTCGGGTCTACAGTCCGGCCGGCTCGATCCGAGTCGATTTGGAGGCAGGTATGTCGTTCCGGAATTTCCTTTTTTCCAAGACACTTAACATCGCGATCACCGGCGTGGTGGTTGGGTGGCTCGCGTTCCCGCTGAGCCAGAATGCAGCGGCGGAAGAGTGCTCACAGTCCGTCGAAGCGGTCTGGCTGGACACCTATTCGGTTGAAGCCGATGCACAGGGCGAATGCGGGTCTGCGGAAGTCTCGCTCGCGGTCTTCAATCAGTCCGGTGGCATTGAATATCAGGCTACCTTTGATCAGAACGACCTGTTCGGTTTTTACGGCATCGAAACCCTCACCGACATGCAGGCAGCCCTGCTGGACTGGATCAGCGGCTATACCGATGTCGCGACATCCGCCAAGCTGCCGGTCTGGCCTGAAGGCGCCGAAGGCCCGCAGGCTGGCGAATTTCCGTTTTATGCAGAAGAAGGCGTGACACGGGAGATCTATGAGCGGGCCCGCCAGGAAGAGCGTCCCATGGTCTGCTTCATTCAGGGAACTGAAAGCCAGCTTTGCCTAGTCAAGAACCCGAAGTCCGGCGCACTCGAATCCATTGGCGTCCAGACGTTCCCCGGCTGAGAAATTCGCGTAGATTAGACAAACACAAGACCACAGCCGACAAGACCCCGGGCGAGCACTTGAATGCCCGGGGCACTGCTACCTCTTGTCCACTTACAACTCCGGCAGGCGCCGCGCCTTCGTGATCGCGCCCCATTCCGTTGCCGCGATGCGATCAATTGCCTTGTCCAGTGGCTCATAGGCGACGGTCATCGTGAAGCCGTTGGCGTGCAAAAGTCGGTTCTCCCCCGCGACGATGCCGACATGACCCTTCCAGAACAGCAGATCACCACGTTTCAATGCGGCCGGATCATCATGCGGAACGGCTTCGCCGGCTTCCGCTTCCTGCATGTCGCTGTCGCGCGGCAGGTCGTGTCCGCCTGTCTGCGCCGCAAGTTGCACCAACGCTGAGCAATCGAGACCCAGGCTCGAGCGTCCACCCCAGCGGTAGGGCGTGCCGATCAACTCTTCGGCGACAGCCACCCAGTCATCCTCAACGGCGTCCAGCGGCACAAGATGTTTGGCAACAACCGCCGAACCATCGCTGAGGAGCGCATAGGCCAGCCCACGCGTTTCAGTTTCACCGATGACCGTGACCAGCGAGCCAATGGACAGAAGCCCGAGTGGCGGAAACTTGAGGTCGGCAACCGGGTAACGGTAGGTCCGAAGGGCACGCACCCGGTGGGTTGCCGGCTTCACCGGCCCAAGGTCGTCGGAGGAGAACCAGCCGACGTAACCGTCCGTGTCGAGCTGTCCCCAGGCCCAGCCTTCCGGTGTCTGTTCGTAAACGGTCACCCACTCGCCGCTGAGGGCTTCGGTGTCGATCGGCCGGTCCGGGCGCGGTTCAGGCCGGATCGGCAGCTGGTCGGCAATGACCTGAAACACCTCGCCCTCGGCGAAACGGCTAGCGGCTGCCCGGCCTTCATAGTCGATGGCGGCAAGGTCGGCACGGACCGGATGGCGGCGGCGGTCGAAGGTCTCGGTCATGGTCGATAGTCGATCCCGAAATGGATTGGACTGTCAGCGCGGCAGTTCCCGGGCCTTTTCCACCACGAGATCGCCAAGCTGCTCCAGATAAAGCGCGCCTTCCACCGTGCGAGTGATGATCACATTGCGTTTGTCGGCTTCGTCGCGCTTGCGCGACAAAAGCCGCATACCGCCCAGAGTGTCAAGCGCCCGGGTGATGGCAGGTTTGGTGACATTCAACTTGGCAGCCAACCCGCGCACCGTATGCGGCGGTGGCTCCAGATAGACTGTCATCAGGATCGTCAACTGGCGCGCGGAAAGATCCTGTTCGCTATCGCGAACAAGCGCCAGATTGACCTCGTGCATCAGTTTCAGCGCCTGCGAGGCGCGCAATTCGACGGCCATGAGTTACAGGGTCCCATCCTTTTCCCCCATCCATCTCCATGACCATCGAAGCACGAAAACGTTTCGGAGCCGTTATTGTGCGCCCGCAAAACGCTCCGAGAGGACATCGAAAAGACCACGAATGCCCTGGGCTTCCCCACCCATCGGTTTTCCGGGCTTTTCCATCGGGGTCCAGCCGAAAATATCGAAGTGAACCCAGCTGCCGGTGTTCTCGACAAAGCGGGACAGGAACAGCGCCGCCGTGATCGACCCAGCGAATCCGGCACCGGATGTATTGATGTGATTGATATCGGCAACCTTGCTGTCGAGATATTTCAGATAGGGCTGCCACAGCGGCATGCGCCACAGCGGGTCGGCGGCAGCCTCGGCCATGACCGCGATGTCCTCGGCAAGTTCCTCGTCGTCCGTGTAGTAAGGCGGCAGATCCGGTCCCAGAGCAACGCGGGCAGCACCGGTGAGCGTTGCCATATCGATCAGGATTTCCGGGCTCTCCTCGTCTGCAAGCGCCAGGGCATCGGCTAGGATCAACCGGCCTTCGGCATCTGTGTTGCCGATTTCGACGGTCAGCCCCTTGCGGCTCGGCAGGATGTCTCCCGGCCGGAAGGCGTTTCCGGCAACAGCGTTTTCGACACAGGGAACGATGACCCGCAGGCGAACAGGAAGCTTTGACGCCATGATCATGGATGCAAGGCCCAGCACATTGGCCGCCCCACCCATGTCCTTTTTCATCAGCGCCATGGAGGAGCCCGGTTTCAGGTTGAGACCGCCGGTATCGAAGATGACGCCCTTGCCCACCAAAGTGACCTTGGGCGCGGCTTCGTCACCCCAGGTGAAGTCTGCCAGGCGCGGCGCCCGGCTGCTGGCCTTGCCGACTGCGTGCACCATCGGGAAGTTTTCTTCCAGAAGGTCTTCCCCGATGACGATACGCCCGGTGCCGCCATGCTGCTTGAACAGGGCGACAACGGCCTGGGACAGTTCCCCCGGTCCAAGATCGTTTGCGGGCGTATTGATGAGATCACGCGCCAGCTGAACCCCGTCGAGAATCGTTCCGAGTCGATCCAGGTCGACGGTCTCGTCAACGGCAAGACGGCGGGTCTTGCCTGCGTTTTTCAGGTAGCGGGTAAAGGAATAGGTGGAGAGGGCAAAGCCGAGCGCTGCCTGTTCGGGATCCGGAAACCCCTCGGCAAGATGGTAATCGCCTTCCGGCAGTCCCGCGACCAGGCCGCCTAGTGCCAGCGGATGCGACAGACCGCCATCCTCTACGCCGAACAGCACCGCGGCACCGTCTGCTCCCGGGACAAGCAGGGATGTTGCGGGCTTGCCTGCAAAATCGTTGACCTTGCACCAGTTCAACGCTGCTGATCCGATCCCGTCCAGAACTTTGGGCAGGCTTGCCTCGGTGACGGCGTGGATGGGCGTGGAGCTGGAAACATCGCTCTTGCGGACTAGGCTTTCGCGCACGGGAGGACCTCCGTTGGAGATTGGATTCGATCTTCAAGACCTAGGATGCCCGGCGTTCGGACGCAATATGGTGCGCGTCGATGCGCACCGCTTCTCGCATTTCGCAACGGTGCTTAACCAAGCATTAGGGTTAATTATCTATTTCTCATAAGGAAACCTGAAAGCCGCCGACAACAAGGATGTTGGAAATGCAATCGCCCAGAACCGGTTCCGTTCGCCGTCGCACTCGTCTCGCTACGACGCTGCTGGCCATGTCGGCGCTTGTCGTTGTCACTGGCTGTGCTTCCAACCGCGCCAACACCGGCACCCACTCCCCTGCCTCCGGCTACACTTCGCCAGGTTCTTCTCAGGCGCTGGCACAGGTGTCCAAATGGTCCAAGGCCTATGAGCGTGATCGCAAGGACCGCAGTGCCATTCTTGGCTATTCCAGCGCTCTCAGCCAGAACGGACAAATACCGCAGGCCATGGCCGTTCTTCGGTCCGGTGTGATCGCACATCCCAAGGACCGGGAAATCTCTTCCGCCTATGGCAAGGTTCTGGCGATGAACGGTCGTTTCGACGAAGCGCTGAACGTCATTCGTGGTGCCCAGAGGCCGGACACGCCGGACTGGAGGCTGATGTCCGCTGAAGCGGCGATTTACGATCAGACCGGCAACCACGACAAGGCCCGCAGCCTCTACAAGCAGGCGCTTATCATCGCGCCAAACGATCCCAGTCTCCTGAACAACCTGGGCCTGTCGTATCTGCTGTCCAATGATCTGCCCGACGCGGAATATACCCTGCGCAAGGCAGCCACCCTGCCCGGCGCAGACAGCCGCGTTCGCCAGAACCTGGCCCTGGTGCTTGGCATCCAGGGCAAGTTTGACGAAGCCATCCAGGTGGCCCAGTCCGAGATCGATCCGCAGCAGGCCCAGGCCAACATCGCCTATCTGCGCACCATGATGCAGAAGCGCCAGCAGGGCTGAGGCAACAACGCGGTTTCGATAGTCCCGCTTTTCTAAATGACTGTACGGCCTTCAGCTGCCCGCGTCGGGCCAGAACTAAATCCAGAAAAATCGGAAACCGACGAAAGGAGTGCTGCTCAACATCGGCACTCCTTTTGCGCGTTTGACGCATCCGGTTTTCGGTTGTCGCTGAGAGACTCCTGGGCCGCCGGCATAAGCCCGCCGGAGAGCAAACCTGCTGCCTATTGGAAGGTGTTGATCACCTGAATCACTGCCGGCCCCATGATGATGAAGAACAGCACAGGCAGGAAGAACATGATCATCGGCACTGTCAGCTTCGGCGGCAGGGATGCAGCCTTCTGTTCGGCCATTTGCATGCGCTGCTCGCGGGTGTCGTCCGCCATCGTGCGCAAGGCCGTGCCGACAGGCGTACCGTAACGCTCGGCCTGGATAAGCGCCATCATCACGTTCTTCACACCTTCGACACCAGTGCGTTTCGCCAGGTTTTCATACGCGATACGGCGGTCGCTCAGGTAAGACAGTTCGGCCGTCGTGAGCGATAATTCTTCTGCCAGCTCAACCGACTGCACACCGACTTCTTCCGCAACGCGCTTGAAGCCTTCTTCGATGGACATGCCCGATTCCACGCAGATCAGCATGAGATCCAGTGCATCCGGCCAGGCCCGCTGGATGGTCAGCTTGCGCTTGTCGATCTTGTTCTTCAGATAGATGTTCGGCATGAAAGCGCCGAGGCCGGCAAGACCCAGACAGAAGCAGAGCTTCGACAATGCCGGGAAGTCGTCGGGCAGCACGAGAAATGCGTAGGCCACCGTGAAGGCGAAGATACCGACAGGTAACGCTATGCGCGCAACCAGGAAGTAGTAAAGCGGTGCGGAGCCGCGGTAGCCGGCCATTCTGAGATTTTCGACCGTGCTCTCATCGGAAAGCGCTTCCTTGAGATTCAGCCGGTCGACAAGGCTTTTCATCTGCGCCTTGGGCTGGTTTCGCAGGGAAGCCTTGGCGTCTGCCTGGGCTGCCTGAAGACGGGCCCTCTCCTTGGCGCGCAGCTTGTTGCGCTCGATCGCGACCGATTTCATCCGCGATTTCAACGTGTCGCGGGACAGAAGTGGCATCACCAGGGAAAAGATGGTTCCCGTGACCGCCACCATGGCCAGAACAGCTGCCAGAAACTGACTGGATGCGATGGTATCGATATCCATGTCGTCTCCTAGAAGTCGAAGTTGATCATCGCGCGCATCACCATGATGCCGCAGAACATCCAGAACAGGCAGCCAGCGATGATGATGTTTCCGGCCGTGGTCTCGAAAAGAACCAGAATGTAGTTCGGCGAAATGAGGTACATGATCCCGCCGACGAAAAACGGCAATGAACCGATGATCCCGGCGGAGGATTTCGCTTCGGCGCTGAGTGCCTTGATTTTGCGCTTCATGGCCTTGCGGCCGCGCAGCACCTTGGACAGGTTGTTCAATGCTTCGGCCAGGCCACCACCAGCCTTCTGCTGAATGGCAACCACGATGGCAAAGAAGTTGGCTTCTGCCAGCGGAACTCGTTCGGGCAACTTGCCAACCGCTTCGGCAAGCGAAATCCCCATGATCTGGGTTTCGGTGATCTTGCGGAACTCGGTCGCGACAGGTTCGCGGGCTTCGCGGGCAACCACCTTGATGCAGTCGCTGAGCGGCAGACCGGCCTTGACGCCGCGCACGATGATGTCGACGCCGTTCGGCAACTCGTCGAGAAACGCGTTGAAGCGGCGCTTGCGCTTGCTGGAAACGTACCAGCGGGGGAAACCCAGCGTGCCGGCAAAGCCGAAGGCTGCCGCAATGAGCAGATTTCCGCTGAAAATCAATCCCAGGATCAGGAAGACCAGACCGGCAACGATACTGAAGATCACGAAATGATGGGTCTCCCAGGCCAGGCCGGCCTGCTCGATCTTGACCTTCAGTGAGACCTTCTGCTGCTTGTCCTGCTTGGCCTTTTGCCGTACCTCGAATTCCTTCAGCTGATCCTGGATCGACCGTTTGCGCCGGTCGACATCACGAAGGGCCTTGCGCTGATTTTCGCTCTGGGGCCGCGCTGCGACCGCGTTCACGCGCTGATCGCGCCGCTTGGAGCCGGACAGAGCAGGCTGAAACAGGCTGTAGATGATGCCGCCAACGGCAAGCATCACCAGGGCGGCGACGGCCAGGCCGGTGATTTCAGGCGTGAGAAACTCTTCAAGTCCGGACATGGGGTCCTCAATCAGCTACATATTCAGGCATCTCGGCAGCATCCAGAGCCTGTGCCAGACGGGCTTCTTCGCCGAAGTATCTTGCCCGCTCCCAGAATTTCGGACGACCGATTCCGGTGGAGCGGTGGCGGCCGATGATCTTGCCGTTCGGGTCTTCGCCGACAATGTCGTAGAGGAAGACATCCTGTGTGGTGATGATGTCGCCTTCCATGCCCATTACTTCCGTCACATGGGTGATGCGGCGGGAACCGTCGCGAAGACGCGCCGCCTGGACCACCACATCGATGGACGAGACGATCATCTCGCGCAGGGTTCTGGACGGAAGCGAGAAACCGCCCATGGTGATCATGGATTCCAGACGGGACAGGGCTTCACGCGGGGAGTTGGCGTGCAGGGTTCCCATGGAGCCGTCGTGACCGGTGTTCATGGCCTGCAGGAGATCGAATGCCTCCGGGCCACGCACTTCGCCCACGATGATCCGCTCAGGACGCATACGCAGGCAGTTCTTGACGAGATCGCGCATGGTGATCTCGCCTTCCCCTTCCAGGTTGGGCGGACGCGTCTCCAGGCGCACCACATGCGGCTGCTGCAGCTGCAGTTCGGCCGAATCTTCGCAGGTAATGATGCGCTCGGTGCTCTCGATATAGGCAGTCAGACAGTTGAGCAGCGTCGTCTTGCCCGAACCGGTACCGCCGGAAATCAGCACGTTACAGCGTGAACGGCCGATGATCTGCAGGATCGTCGCCCCTTCCGGCGTGATCGAGCCGAACTTGGTCAACTGGTCAAGCGTCAGCTTGTCACGTTTGAACTTACGAATGGTGAGGGCCGGCCCGTCGATGGCGAGCGGTGGCGCGATAACGTTGACACGGGAGCCGTCGGGAAGACGGGCGTCACAGATCGGGCTGCTGTCATCAACGCGGCGGCCGACCTGGCTCACGATGCGCTGGCAGATGTTCATCAACTGCGCGTTGTCGCGGAACGTCACACCGGTCTGCTCAACCTTGCCGGAGGTTTCGATATAGACCGTGTGCGCGCCATTGACCATGATGTCGGCGATGTCGTCGCGAGCCAGCAGAGGCTCAAGCGGACCATAACCAAGTACGTCGTTGCAGATGTCTTCCAGCAGGTCTTCCTGCTCTGAAATGGACATCACCACGTTTTTAAGCGCGATGATGTCATTCACGACATCGCGGATCTCGTCGCGGGCATCTTCGGCATCGAGACGAGCCAGCTGTGACAGGTCGATCGCCTCGACCAGCGCATTGAAGATCTGGGCCTTGGTTTCGTAATATTCGCTGTTCTTCTTCCGTGCTGCCGGGGCAGCCGGCTGAGGCTCGGGCGGCGGAGGCGGTGGCGGAGGTGTCGGCGCGACCGCCGGCTGGGAAGGCTCGGTCTGGATCTTCTGCGGCGCCGGTTGTTCCGGCTGTTTAGCCTGTTCCGCCGGCGCAGGCGTGTCCTGCAACCCGGGTATGCCACTTGGCCGAAGGGTCTGGGGTCCAGACGATGAGCTGCCACGTCTACCAAACATAACGAACTATCTGCTCCGCTCTCAGGCCGGCCTAGCCGGCCTTCCGCTTCAGTTTCGAAAGCAAACCACCGAGGCTCGACCTGGACGCCCTTACGGGCTGGGCCTTGCCGGAGATGGTGTGTGCCAGGTCATCGAACACGCGCGCAATCGCGTGTTTGCCGTCAATCTCACCAATCATCTGACCGTTGTTGGCGGCGGTTCCAAACAGCTGCGGTTCGAACGGGATTATCGCGTGAACCGACAGGCCGAGTGCTCCGGCAAATTCTTCCGGCTTGATCTCTGGGCGTTTGGGAACGTTGACCTTGTTCATGATGAGATGCGGCGGTCGGTCGTTCGGCCGCAGCTGCTTCAACATGTCGACAACGTTCTTGGCATTGCGAAGGTTGGCAAGGTCCGGCTCCGCGACAAGCACGATCTCGTCGACGCCAAGCAGTGTGTTCTTGACCCAGGCATTCCAGGAATGCGGCACGTCCAGCACGACGCTCGGCACCCCGGCGCGCATTGTCTCGACCAGCAGGTCGAAGGACTTCTCGCTGTAGTCGTAGGTGCGTTCGAGCGTTGCCGGTGCGGCCAGCAGGCTCAGGTGCTCATTGCATTTGGACAGGATGCGATCGAGATACGTTTCGTCCAGGCGCTCCGGAGAAGACACGGCCTCGAAAACGCCCTGGAGTGGATCCTGATTGTAATCCAGCCCGGCAGTGCCGAAAGGCAGATCCAGATCTGCCACCACGACCTCGCTTTGGAACACGCGGCCAAGTGCCCAGGCCCCGTTGTGAGCGATTGTCGAAGCACCGCAGCCTCCCTTTACGCCGAAGAACGCGATGGTGCGGCCAAGCGGCTCAGCCTCGGGATCGGCATAAAGGTTGGCAATTGAGCCGATCAGCTGGAACACGCTGACAGGCGTTATCAAATACTCGCTGACGCCGCGGGAAATCAGATCGCGATACAGCATGACATCGTTGACATCGCCGATGACGATCACCTTTGTACCGGCGTCGCAGTATTCCGCCAGATGATCGAGGCTCGACAGAAGGTCTTCCCGCCTGCCGGACGTCTCAACAATGATCAGGTTCGGTGTTGGAGCCTGTTCGAAGGTTTCGATCGCCGCCGGAATACCGCCCATATCCAGCTTCAGGTGCGCCTTTGCCATGCGCCGGTCTTCCATGGCTGCTTCCGCCACCCGCATGGTGGCGTCGGTCAGGCAGAAGCCGTGCACCGTGATGCGCGGGATGGAGCCGATATGGAGACCATCGTCGCTGCCCGCATAGTTGTTATCCGCAGGCTCGGAAATGGGATCCATGTAGCCGGACATATCTTTCAAGTCTGGGTTGGCACTCATAGCTATCCCCTAGTCCTCGGCAACTTCGGCGCCGACACCTTCGTTGAAGTCACCCGCGGTGACTTCGCCCTTCCGGTATTTTTCTATGACCACAGCACGCCGGCCCTGATCGGAAGGATCGGATGCTCTCGGCGTGATCAGGTCGGACGGATTGTCGACCATTGCCGCCAGGTTCGCCTGGCTGGCACATCCGAAGTTCTCGTAGTTGATGTTTTCGCCGAAGCCGCCACCGATGTTTTTCGGCCAGGCCCCACACTCGCCCGCAGTTGCCTGCATGCGCGCATAGGACAAGCGGATCGGTGCATCCGCGCCGGGATCACCTACCGAGTAGGTTCGGGTGCTGATCCTGTTCCTTGAAACGCCCCCGCGCTGCAATGCCTGACGGATCTTCGGCGTGATGGAATGAACCGCTGCCTCGTTGGCCCCACCAGACGGCACCAGGATCTCGACGGATCCATCGCCCTTTTGCCGGGACTGCTGGCCAAAGGCGGCAATGGTGCTTTCGATCGGCCCGTTGATGTTACGCGTGTTGCGTCCAACAGGGAGATCCAGCGTTTCCGGCTCTTCGGTGATCACGATCGGGTGCATCAGCCTGTAGTCGTGAGACGCCAGAAGCTGGCTCTGCGACTGGTTCTGGCAGCCGGCTGCGATCAGGCACCCAAAGACCACAAGTGCGGTTTGCGAGAGCGTCTTGCTGCGGACCGTGTTTGACATGTTCATCCGTCCGTTCTCACTTGTAGATAAAGCCAACCTGACCGTGATAGATGCCTTCGGCGGCGGCTCCGGTCGGGTTGTAGATCTTGTTAAGCCGGTTCAGGAAAATCGTCTCGGCATCCGACGGCGCCATCAGGTTCTTGTCCGGGCGCTGCAGCTTGCTCACTGCAACCGGCTGAACCACGTAGGGCGTCACGAAGACCGCCAGTTCCGTCTGCTCACGCAGGAAGTCGCGGCTCTTGAACAGCGCGCCCAGGATCGGGATCTGCATCAGCCCCGGAACACCTTCGATCGCCTGCTGATAGGATTCCTGCAGAAGGCCGGCCATCACCAGCGTGCCGCCGGACGGCAGTTCCATGGTTGATTCCGCACGGCGTACTTTCAGGGCGGAAATGGTGATCCCACCTGCGGAGACCGCGCCATCGTTGCTCAGTTCGCTGACTTCGGTCTTCACGCGCAGACTGATCCGACCTTCGGATAGAACCACGGGCGTAAAGTCGAGACCGACACCGAACTTCTTGAATTCGACGCTGATCTCGCCGTCCTGCTGGGAAATCGGGATCGGGAATTCGCCACCTGCGAGGAAACTTGCGTTTTCGCCGGAAATCGCGGTCAGGGTCGGCTCAGCCAGTGTGCGGATGACGCCCTCACGCTGCAGGGCTTCCACCTGTGCGGTGATGCTCGTCGCTCCCGCAGACAGCTGCGTACCGCCAACTGCCTGGTTCACGATGGAAGGGTTCACGGTGAAGTTCGGCAGGCTGGACATGAAGGGCGTGAAATTGCCAACGCCGATGGTGCCCTGGAACTGGACGCCGAGCTGCTTGATGATCGAGCGCTCGACTTCCGCGACCGTGACCTTCAGGTGAACCTGATCCTTGCCGGCGACGGAAATCAGGTTGATGACTTCGCTTGCGCCCTTGGCACCTTGAAACTTCGCCGCGATATCCGCTGCCTGCTGGGCTTCCAGCGTGCTTTTGGTCGTCCCGCTGAGCACAACACTGCCGTTGATCGATTCTGCGGAAATGTTGGAACCGGGAATAAGCTTCCGGATGATCCGGGTAATATCGGATGTATCCTTTTCGACACGGACGTCGAAGCTGGCCAGCTCCCGGCCGCTGCGACTGAACAGAACCAGTCGAGACTGACCCGCGGTGTTGCCGATCACGAAGATGCGGCGCGGTGTTCTGAGGACGGCATCCGCGATTTCCGGGTTGGACACCAGCACATCGGCTGCGTCTTCCGCGAGATTGACCACCACCGACCGGCCGACACCGACGTTCAGGATGCGGCCCGTTGCCCTTTCGCCGGCGGCGATATGGACCTGGCTCGGGAAGTTGCCTTCCGCCAGCGCTGCCGGAGCCGACACGCCCATCAGCCCTCCGAGCAAAACAGTCGTGGCAGCCAGCTTGTGAAGATAGTTTTTCATCGCGCCCCTCTTGCTGGACGTTCTGTTTTCAACCGGGCTCATTGCGCACCTGCCTGGCTTGTCACGCCATATTTCACGTAGCTGACACCTCGGCGGCGACCGCCCTCATCGTCCGCGTCATCGGCGGAATCCTGGGCACTGCGCAAGGCAAGCGCGATCGTGCCGATCTGCTGCGACTGAGCGACCACCTCGGACTGAGGCAGGGTCAGTTCCAGCGTGGCCGTGCGCTTTGGTGACAGGTTCTTCTGGTCCTGCTCGCCTGCGGTCGTGCTGTCGATTGCCAGGACGCGGATGTTTTCCAGGATCGTTTCGCTGAGAGCGCCCGTATCCGACTTGCGGGTCAGGATCAGGTCGACCTTGTCGCCCGGCAGAATGAAACCGCCTGCCGTTGTTTCCGCTTCCACGCTGACGGCGATGGCGCGTTTGCCTTTGGGCAGGATCGCCGCCATGAAGCCCTTGTCGGTATTAATAAGACGCTCGGGGCGAACGGGCTCACCTGCAAAAATCGGTGCCCGGGCGATTCGGCCTTCATATTCCTCGTTGGCCAGAGGCGAGGCCTCTTTCGTTACGGCTCCGAAGGGAACGGCATCTTCAGGCCATTTCGCCCAGCTCATGTCGTCCGCCGTGAGTTTGGCACCGAGCGGAATATCCCTTTGGGCAACCAAAACCTGCGTTTTGGTCTGCTCGGCGGCAGGTGCCTGTACGATCTGAGGCTCTGCTGGCTTGTTGCCCGACATCATGACCATGCGGAAAGCGATGATGCCTGCCGCTACAGCAATTGCCAGGACGAAAATTCGCGCGATTTTCATGACCAAAACCCAATATTCCAATGCGCACATGCGCTGTTCCCGACTAGGATGAGGGGTAATTGGTCAAAACATGGTTAATCAGATATGGATGTTTTCGGTTAATATTCGTTAACTTTACTGAACACTTTCTTAAATTGATGCATTCTGCAACGAATACTGGGCCACAACACCGCCTCACAGCTTCAAAGACCGTGTTTTTGCTTGTCTGAAACACCTGCAGACAAATTGGATTGCTTCGGCCTGAAGCGGAAAAATCCGTTCGCCGGCTAGCATTTGCCAACCAGGGGCAAATGGCTCACTTCAAAGTGATGACCCATAACGGTAGTCGAACACCAACAGGTCTTCGGCCAGGCGCGATTCGACCCGGCAGCCAAAGCCCATCAGGACCAGACCTCAACGAATGAGGTCGAACCAATAAGTAGAGGAATAGACCTGAAGACCGGCAATCGCGATTGCGATGCCATAGGGAATGCCGCTTTTGCTGTCGTGCAGACGAGCGAACCATTCCTGCCGATAAAGCACGGACGGCACCACCGCATTCTGCCGTAAGGCCAAAAGCCCCAGCGTCAGGAACATGCCATAGACAGCAACAAAGAGAACGAACATCAGCAGTTCGTGCGAAAAGCCAATCCAGAGCGCAATGGCACTGATGAACTTGACGTCGCCTCCGCCCATCCATCCGAAGGCGAAGAACAGGAAACACGGGGCAAAGACGACAGCAAATGCGAGAGCATGCATCCCCCAGGCTTGCAACGGCAAGCCTGTCGCGACCGCCAGAATGGCAAACCCAGCGATCAGCAGCAGGGAAACCCGGTTCTGGATAGTCATTGTCAGCAGATCGGATGCGCCGCCAAAGGCGACCAGCATCGGAAAAATGACGAGAATTGCGGCCTGAACCATGGAACATTCGTCTCGTTGAAAACCTGATGCCTCAAGGCTAGGGGGCAGAGGTTAACATTTCGCGGAAATACGGCACGGCAGAACAAAAAACGGGCGGAAAAACCGCCCGTTCTTGTTCAACCTGTTTGGCAGCTTGAGCCGCCAGACGACGCTTAGGAAGCGATGTCGGTAGCTGCAACGCCGAGCTGCGTCTGAATGCGGGTGAAGATCGCGCTCAGGGACGTACCGGTTGCTGCCAGTGCGCCGATGATGACGATGGACAGCAGGCCAGCGATGAGGCCGTATTCGATTGCAGTTGCGCCAGATTCGTCTTTTACGAAACGGTTGATAAGAGATTTCATGTGTTTTGCTCCAAGTACCACTGAATTGACAGCTTCAAGTCCGTCGGATCTTTTGTGTCCGATTGGACATAGGCTCACCCTAGGACAGAGAGCTTTCCAAGCAGTTAAATTTACCATCCCGACCAAAAAGAATGCTGGCAATTATTACTATAGTTAACAAGACGTATAAATAAAGTTTCGTTAATACGATCAAAAAACTTTAATATAAACACGTATAATTTAATCTCATACAGAATTATCTACACACTCACGCGATTTGTCCAGTTTGTTTCTTAGATTTTATTTTGGGCTTGATCGGCCTTATACGCTAATTCCCCGAACTTCTATTTTTCTTCCCGCCTCTGAAATTTTACCGAGGGAGAAGAATATCCACGCATCCACGAATAAAGGCAAAACAAACGTAGAATTGTCCCTGAAAAAGCAAAAGAACATCCATTTACACTTCCTTCGCCGGGTCGTTAGCAGATCGTTCACCACGTTTGACGCATGATCTTCTATGGAAATGCACAATTGGAGTATCCATAGGCATGTTTGCGCAGCTAATCAGATGGACAAGCGTTTTCGCCGTTGCCTTTGGCGCGACCGTTGCGGTCGCACAGGACGGCCCTGTGCTTGTTACGGTCGATCGCGCCAAGGTCTTTCGGATCGAGGACGGCGCCGCGGCGGTTATTGTCGGCAACCCCTTTATCGCGGACGTCGCGATGTTCGATCAGAACACCGTCGTCATTACCGGCAAGAGCTACGGCACAACAAACCTCGTGATCCTTGACGGTGACAACAAGCCGATCGTCGACGAAGTCATTACGGTGAAGGCGTCGGATGATGACGTCGTCTCCGTATACAGGAAGGCCTCGCGGGAATCGCTGTCCTGCAATCCGGCATGCGAACCGGTCCTGCGCCTCGGGGACTCAATTGAAGCCTTCAAGGAAACCGCAGATCAGGCAAGCGCACGCAATGATTTGGCGACCAAGGCAGCCGGCGGGCAGCAGTAACGGTCCCCTAACGGAGTAGTCACCGAATGCGCTTGTTGAAACGGCTCCTCGTCTCGAGACGGAAAAGAGGGCGTGCGTCCTTCGGCAAGAACGACAGTGGCGCTACAGCCGTCGAATTCGCACTGATCGCCCTGCCCTTCTTTACAGTCGTTTTCGGGATCATCGAGGTGGGCCTGTCCCATTTCGTCAACCGGATGGTCGACAATGCCGTGATCAATGCGTCCCGCGAAATCCGCACTGGCCAGGCACATGATGGCGGTTATGACGCTGCCACCTTCAAGACCCGGATTTGCGGTAACCTGCCGGACTTTCTCTGTTCACTGGATCGCCTAGTGGTCGACGTCGACAAGGTCGATGCTTTTGCCTTGGCCAAATCCGCCGGCGAAAGTCTTTACGATGAAGACGGCAACCTGAAGGAAGAGTCCAACTACGAAGACGCCGGTGCGGGCGAGATCGTCGTGGTCAACGTCATCTACAGGTGGCCCATGATCACGTCGCTCCTGTCGCTCAACCTCGCCGATCATGGCAGCGAACGCTATCTCACCTCTACATTGGTGTTTCGAAATGAACCCTGGAACTAAGATGCCTCGTCATTTCGGCCACTTCCGGCGCCGGCTTGCCGGACTGAGGAGCTTCCACGCCGACAAGCGCGCCGTGTCCGCAATCGAGTTTTCGATGATCCTGCCTTTTCTGCTGATCCTGCTGATCGGCATGGAAGAGGTCACCGGCACCTTGAACTATGACCGCAAGGTCAGCCGCATAGCCAACTCGGTCGCCGACCTTGTGGCCCAGGCACAAACCATTACCCCTGCCGACCTGAGCGCCATGATGGCTCTGGGTGGCAAGATCCTGGATCCTTATCCGGATACCAATCTGGAAACGATTGTCGCCAGTGTAACCTTCGACGAGGACGGTGATCCCGCTGTCGACTGGAGCTATTCGTCCAAAGGCGGCAGCCCGTGGGCGGAAGGGTCGACACCGCCAATCGAACTGCCCGCCACAGTGGCCGCAGCGAACACTTCCATCGTCGTGACGCAGACCAACCTGAACTATGTGCCGACGTTCTCCGGGCTTTTTACCGAGTATTTTTCCCGGGCATCCTCGATCGACCTGAGCGATACCTATTATCTGCGCCCGCGATTGACCGATACCGTCAAGTGTCCGGCCTGCTGAAGATATACGCCCAAGGTCTTGGAAACGGGAACTGCAGCGCCAGAACCTGTCTGTTTCGCGTGACGTGATCCCGTTTCAATCGGCCGGACACGCGCCTACGCTAACTCCCGTATTTGTAACGTCGCACATTCCGGCTAATCTGCTCCGGAATGCTGCGTCGCAATATGCGCTTTTAAGTATGGGATTTTTGAACCGATGGCGACAAACAAGACTTACGATCAGATCAAGGTCGGCGATACCGCAGAAATCGTCCGCGAATGCTCCTCCAACGACCTTCTGGTTTTCGCGCACGCTTCCGGCAATCACAATCCGATACATCTTCCCGACACGGACTGGACCGGCGATGGCCTGGTCGACAAACCGGTAGCACCGGCCATGTGGGTCGGGGGGCTTGCCTCCGCGGTGCTCGGCAACATCCTTCCCGGCCCCGGCACGATCTACAAGGCGCAGTCGTTCCGCTTTCTGAGCGGAGCTGCGGTCGGCGACAAACTGCATGTCAGGGTTACGGCAACCGAAAAACGTCCGGACAACATTGTCCTGTTCGACATGTCGGTAACACGGGGAGACGGTACCCGCCTTGTTGAAGGCGTTGCCGAAGTCGCCGCGCCGACAGAGCTTATCGAATTCGATTCCAGCGACATTCCGGCGATCCTGGTGCAGCGCCACCGGCACTTCAATCGGATGATCGAACTGGCAAAGACCCTGCCTGCCTTGCCGACCGCGGTGGCTGCACCGGACGATCCCAACTCGCTGGAAGGTGCCTTGATGGCCGCCCGCGAGGGGTTGATCATGCCGATTCTGATTGGCGCGAAGAGCCGGATTGAAGCTGCAGCCAAAGAACTTGATGAAGATCTCGGTCCGTATGAGCTGATCGATATCGAAGATGAAATGGAAGCAGCCGGCCGTGCCGTTGCGCTGGTCCATGAAGGCCGGGTTAAGGCCGTGATGAAGGGCCACCTTCACACCGACCATCTTCTGCACCACGTGGTCAAACGCGATGGCGGGCTCAGAACCAAGCGGCGTATCAGCCATGTCTTCGTGATGGACATCCCGGGCCGCAAGACCCCGGTCCTGATTTCGGATGCTGCAATCAACATCACGCCCGACCTCAACACCAAGGTCGACATCACCCAGAACGCCATTGATGCCGCCCTGTCTCTCGGACTGGAAATGCCGCGCGTCGGGGTCCTGTCCGCCATCGAAACCGTAAACCCGGCGATCCCGTCCAGTCTCGATGCGGCGGTTCTTTCCAAGATGGCCGAACGTGGACAGATCACCGGTGCGATCGTCGACGGTCCCCTGGCAATGGACAATGCGGTCGATGTGCAGGCAGCCCGGACCAAGGGCATCACCTCGCTTGTTGCCGGACACGCAGAGGTCCTGATCGTACCGAACCTGGAATCGGGCAACATGCTCGCGAAGGAATTGACCTTTATCGCCCATGCGGAAGCGGCCGGGCTGGTGATCGGAGCGAAGGTCCCCATCATGCTGACGAGCAGAGCCGACGACAGCCGGGCCCGCCTCGCCTCCTGTGCCCTCGCCCTGCTCTACATGCACTGGCAGGCAACCGGCAATCCGGCAGGTATCCTCGACCGGGACGGCGAGTAACCATGGACCCGGTCATTCTTGTCCTTAATTCGGGCTCATCCTCGATCAAGTTCACCCTCTATTCGGGTAACACCGTTCAACTCAAGGGGCAGATTTCCGGACTGGGTGCCCAGCCGCATATCTCCCTTGCCTCACGAGTTTCCGACACAAGGGTGGACCGGCAACTGTCCGCGGACGAAGGCAGAAGCCACGGGGCTTCGCTCGCAGCGCTCCTGCCGGTTCTGGAACAGGAACTTGGAGGACGCAGTGTCGATGCAGTAGGTCATCGGGTCGTGCACGGCGGTGTCACCCACACCGAACCGGTTCGCCTGACGGCTGAGATCCTTGAGGACCTAAAGGCGCTCGAACCGCTTGCGCCCCTGCATCAGCCGCATAACCTGGCAGGGATCACTGCAGCCAGGGAAGCGTTTCCAGAGGCCATGCAGGTCGCCTGTTTCGATACCGCCTTCCATCGCAGCCACCCATGGGTCAACGATACCTTCGCCCTGCCTCGGCCTCTCTATGACGAAGGTGTACGCCGCTACGGCTTTCACGGCCTGTCCTACGAGTACATATGCTCCTATCTGAAGCAGGCTCATCCTGAAATCTATGAAGGCCGGTTAGTCGTCGCCCACCTCGGCAACGGCGCCTCCATGTGCGCTATTCGAGAAGGCCAGAGCATCGGCTCGACCATGGGCTTTACAGCGCTCGACGGCTTGCCGATGGGCACGCGCTGCGGGCAGCTTGATCCCGGTGTGGTGCTGTACCTGCTGACGACAAAGGGCATGAACCCCGATGCGGTCTCCGATCTGCTGTACAAGCAGTCCGGGCTCAAGGGGCTTTCCGGCATCAGCCAGGACATGCGTACCTTGACGCAGAGCGACGATCCGAAAGCCGCCGAAGCCATCGATTATTTCGTCTTCCGCATCCGGCGGGAACTCGGAGGCATGGCCGCCGTTCTGAGCGGCCTCGACACCGTGGTCTTTACCGGTGGGATCGGCGAGAACGCTGCCCTGGTCCGTGAGAAGGTCTGTGCCGGTCAGGAATGGCTCGGTCTTGAAATCGACCCGGTTAGGAACGACGCAGGAGCAGAGATAATCTCCACCGATAACTCCAGCATCAATGTACTGGTCATTCCAACCGACGAAGAAGCAATGATCCGGCGCCACACCGAACGGCTTCTGGGCAGCGCCGCCGCTGGTGCCTGACGATCGTTCAACCGGTGCAGGGTTTCTTCAGCGGCCTGCTGGATCCAGCAGCGTGGCGTAATCGTCCTCGTAAGTGCGCAGCACCGGACGGTAGTCGGCATGCACCACAGGCTCGAAACCGCCCGGCAGGTCCGGTTCTATGGCCAGATAGGCGTCGGGTGCTTCCCGGCGCATGTCCATCAATCCGGCCCTGAGACGCCGTTTCAACGCGTCAGGCAAATCCTTGCGCACGCTGTGAGCGGAATAGGGGATCGGCGGCGAACGCCAGACGATTTCCAGATCCTTGAAACCGCGTTCTCCCGAAACATAAAAATCATTGAGTGTTCCGGCCGTATAGCCATTCTTTGCCTCCCCCGCCAATGACGACCAGCCAAGGGTCGCATCGACCCGGCCGTCCAGAACGGCGCGGAGGCCCTCAACAGGGTCCTTCACCTCAACAAGAGTGCTGAAATGCGCGCGCGCGTCGACACCGTCAGCCGCCAGATTGGCGAGCGGAACACGATAACCGGTCACGGAGTGGGTACCACCGACAGCAAGGCGCTTCCCCTTGAGGTCTGCCAGGGTTCCCTGCTCTGCGCCGCGCTTCGCGATCAGAATGGCGTAAAAGCGCGCCGGAAAATCATCCGGAGCGGCGGTGACCAACGGCTCAACGCAACTGCAGAGCTGATGCACGGCAGCATAAGCAGATGGTGAAAGGCGAGCATAGTCGATCTTTCCGGAAGCAAGCGCCTCAACAGCATCGGCCATGGTATCCATCAGAAAGAGGTCAACCGGCAGGTCGGCAATTTCCTCAAGCGCAAGGCGGAAAGGCTCCACCCGGTCGCGGGCCCCTTCATCTGCCGCCACGACAACACCGAGGCGCAGCCGATCGGGCAGGGGTTCCGGATCCTGTGCACTGGCAGTGGCAGCGGTGAGAAAGACTGTCGCGAGAATGGGGGCCAGCCAGCGGAACAGGTGATTTACAAGTGCCATATTGCCAACATAACCTTCTGATGAAACTTGCAAAATTTTATCTCGCCTTTTGAACAACTTCCGCCAGAAAACCGGATCGACCACATGAACGATGCTATCACGACCGTCGTCTTCGATATAGGGAATGTCCTGATCGAATGGAATCCCGAATATCTCTATCGCGAGCTCATTCCCGATGACGATGCACGCGAAGACTTCCTGACGACGGTCTGCACAATGGAGTGGAACCTGCAGCAGGATCTTGGCCGCCCCTGGGCGGAAGCCGTTGATGTTCTGTGCCGCCAGCATCCGGACAAGGCCGAGCTTATTGCCGCCTACAGCGAACGTTGGCACGACATGGTGCCCGGCGAAATTCCCGGTACGCCTGACATGCTTGCTGAGCTCAAGGCTCAGGGGACGCCCCTTTATGCCATTACCAATTTTTCAGAAGACAAGTTTGTCCAGGCCCAGGAACGGTTTCCGTTTCTGAAGACCAGCTTCCGCGACATCGTCGTCTCCGGCGCTGAAAAGGAGATCAAGCCCGGCCTTCGCATCTACGAAATCCTGCTGGAGCGAAACGGACTGACCGCCGCGCAATGCCTCTTCATCGATGACAGCGAGCGCAATGTCGAGGCTGCCAGAGAAGTCGGCATGTCAGCCCATCACTTCAAGGGGGCTGAGGGTCTGCGCGCGGAACTGAAACAGCTTGGTCTGCTGAACGGGTAATTGCCACGAGGAGGCGACCAATATTTGGGAGGCGGCAAGGCCGCCTCTCAGGATCCGTCGCACTCAAGTCCCGGCGACGAGGTCTTATCCCTCGAAGCCTTCAAGCACATTGACGCAATTGGTCCCCAGTGCGTCGACCGCATAGCCGCCCTCCATCAGGAAGATGGTCGGAACGCCGACCTTGGCGAGCCTCTGGCCAAGCCGGATGTAGTCTTCACTCTTGAACTTGAAGCCGGAGATCGGATCGTTCTCGTAGCAATCCATGCCAAGCGAGACGATCAACGCTTCTGGCTTGTAAACCAGCAGCCAACGGCAGGCTTCCTCGAGTGCCGGTGTGTAGCTGTCCCAATCGGTGCCGAGCGGCAAAGGCCAGTTACGGGTGAACCCGGTACCGGCATGTTCGCCGGTCTCGTCGGCAAACCCGAGAAAATAGGGATATTCGTGTTTAGGGTCGGCATGGATCGACAGGAACAGGATGTCCGGCCGGTCATAAAACAGCGCCTGGGTGCCATTGCCATGGTGGTAGTCGACATCCAGGATTGCGATGCGATGCAGTCCGTAGTCCCGAAGATACTGCGCCGCGACAGCAGCGTTGTTGAAAAAGCAGTATCCACCGAAGAAGTCATAGCCCGCGTGGTGTCCCGGTGGCCGGCAAAGCGCGAAAGCCGATTTCTCGCCATCGAGAAGCAGGCGGGCCGCAGTCAGGGCCGTGTCGGCTGACGCCCGCGCCGCCTTGTAGGTGTTTTCGCCGAGCGGCGTACCGGCATCCATCGAGTACCGTCCGAGCAGGCCGTCGATATGTTCGACCTGAACATCCTGACGCAGGCTGCGGATAGGCCAGACGAAGGGAAAGGCTTCCCGCGACCGCCCTGCGGCTGTCCATTTTTCCCAGAAGCTTTCCAGAAACGAAACGTATTCGGGGGCGTGCACCCGGTGCAGCGGACGGACGGGGAATTCCTCCGGAGCAACGATTTCACCGACATTGCGCTCCCGCACGGTCTTGAGCACGATTTCGGCGCGGCTCGGGATCTCGACAGCAGGCTTCAGTTCGCCGTCTGATATTTCCTGCGCCGGTGCATGCGCGAGCTGGGTGTTTGAAAAAACCGTCTTCACGAGTTGCCCCCAAGTCCCCTGTTGTCTCACACAGCAGCGCTAATGTAACCCATTTCAGGAAAAACGGAATTCCGTAACATGAGTATAAGTCTCTGAGGGCTGTAACAAAACCGGTGTGAACCCGGCGTGATTGACGCTGTCCGGCCATCGCTGCGCTTCAAGGCACAGCCCGGCATGGGCCCCATAGTGCCTGCCGTCCAGCCCGGGAACCGTCACCGAGATCCGCTGCGCATCATAAAGCTGCAGGCCGGGTTCGCTCGTCCAGACTTCCATGCGGCGATTGCCGGAACCGTCTTCGAGGGCAGCAGCGAATTCCACGCCCTCGCGTGGTGCATCGGCAAGGCAGAAGTTGTGATCGAAGACCACGTTCTCCTCACCCGCCTTGCGCCGCAGTTTGCGCCCGTCGCGGAAGTCGTATGGCGTCCAGGCCACGTTGCGGATCTCACCGGTCGGGATCAGCGCCTCGTCCACGGGCAGATAGGTCTCGGCAGCGATTTCCAGCGTATGGTCCAGAATATTGCTGCTGCCATCCAGATTGAAATAGGCGTGCTGAGTGAGATTGACCGGCGTCGTCTTGTCGGTGGTTGCGGTGATTTTCAGACGCAGCGCACCGGTGCCGGTCAACGTATAGCGGGCAAGCACCTCCACCCGGCCCGGATACCCCATGTCGCCATCTTCGGAGACAAGCTTCAGCAGGACACTGGCCTTGTCGTGCTGCTCTATCTGCCAGACCCTGCTGGAGAAGCCGAGCGAGCCGCCATGAAGGTGGTTGATACCGCGTTCGTTCTGGTCGAGTTGATAGGTGACCCCGTCTATCGTCATCCGGCCACCGCCGATCCGGTTGGCGCAGCGCCCGGCAATCACGCCGAAATAGGGCGAATGATCCAGATAGCTCTGGAGATCGTCAAAGCCCAGCACCACCGTCTCACCATCGACCTTGAGGTCGCGGATAATCGCTCCAAGGGTGAGAATGGAGGCAGCCAGAGACCCTTTTGCCAGCGTAATTTCCTGGACAACGGTCCCGTCTGGCAGAACCCCAAATTCCTTGATCATGAAAGTCTCCGGCGAGAAGGCGGCAGGATGCGCAAAAGGCGGCGGAACTATCCGCCGCCTTTCGTCAATCGGTCAAGTGGTCAGAGCGTCTGGTTGTAGTCGCCCACTTCCGAGTTCTCGCGCAGAACGCCGTCAACAGCCTTGAACATGGCGTGGAGCCGGTCCTCCGAAACCGGGCTCTCGACCACGACCACCAGCTCCGGCTTGTTGGAGGAGGCACGCACAAGGCCCCAGGTTCCGTCTTCACTGACGACGCGAACGCCGTTGACGGTGATCAGGTCGGTGATCGACTGTCCGGCAACCGTTTCGCCCTTGGCTTTCATATCCTGGAAACGGGCGACAACCCGGTCGACGACGTCGTACTTGATTTCGTCGTCGCACTTGGGAGCCATGGTTGGCGACCCCCAGGTCTTGGGAAGATCCCGGCGCAGGTCTGCCATCGTCTTGTCCGGGTTACGGTCAAGCATGTCGAGGATGGCAATGGCCGAAACGAGCCCGTCATCATAACCGCGGCCAATCGGTTTGTTGAAGAAATAGTGGCCGGATTTCTCGAACCCGACCATTGCATTCAGTTCGGTGACACGGCGCTTGATATAGGAGTGACCGGTCTTGAAATAGTCGGTCTTGGCGCCGTTGGCTTTCAGCACCGGATCCGTGTGGAACAGGCCGGTAGATTTTACATCGACCACGAACTGAGCACCGGGATGAAGCGCGGAGATATCGCGCGCAAGCATCACGCCGACCTTGTCGGCGAAGATTTCCTCGCCTTCATTGTCGACGACACCGCAGCGATCGCCGTCGCCATCGAAACCAAGTCCGACGTCCGCACCGACTTCCAGAACCTTGTCACGAAGCGCGTGGAGCATCTTCATGTCTTCCGGGTTCGGGTTGTAGCGCGGGAAGGTGTGATCCAGCTCGGCATCAAGCGGGATGACTTCGGCGCCGATCGCCTCCAGGATCTTCGGTGCGAAGGCACCGGCAGTGCCGTTGCCGCATGCCGCGACCACCTTGATCGGGCGCTTCAGCTTGGCCCGGTCGGTGAGATCCTTGAAATAGACATCCGGGAAACCGTCGACGAAGCGGTAGCTGCCGCCGCCCTTCAGGTCGAAGGCCGCTTCCAGAACGATGTCCTTCAGCCGACCCATTTCATCGGGACCAAAGGTCAGCGGACGGTCGATGCCCATCTTGACGCCGGTCCAGCCGTTGTCGTTGTGCGACGCCGTAATCATGGCGACCGCCGGAACATCGAGCGCGAACTGCGCAAAATAGGCCATCGGCGACAAGGCCAGGCCAATGTCGTGCACGTTGATGCCGGCTGCCAGAAGGCCGTTGATCACCGCCATCTTGATGGAGGAGGAATAACCCCGGAAATCATGACCCACCACGATGTCCGGGCGCACGCCACGTTCGTGAATGAGCGTGCCGATGCCCATACCGAGCGCCTGCATGCCCATCAGATTGATTTCCTTTTCGAAAAGCCAACGCGCATCGTATTCTCGGAAACCCGTGGGCTTCACCATTGGAAAGGATTCATATTCAAAAGTGTTCGGAACCAATTTCGGACGCGGTTTCGGAAACATCAATGCCTCTCAAAGCAAGGAAGAAGAACGGAACTGGGTAATTACCTAAACACGGTATGACAATTCACTGCACCAGTACAAGCGTGCCATCGGAGATGTCAAACCGCTTCATTTGGTTGAGAACGGACATGCCGAGCAGGGGTTCCCCGAGGCTTTGATCTTTCAACACAAGTGTGTCGACATTGCGTAGCCGGATCTTTCCAATGCGCAAATTGTCAATGGTCGCCCTGGCGCCACGAACTGTGCCGTTTGCCGTCTGGATCGCGTATTTGTAGTCGGCCGAATTCAGGAAGATGCCAATGCTCTCGGCAAGCGATTCCGGCAAAACGGTGACGGTTGCACCGGTGTCGACCAGCATATCCACCGCACGGCCGTTCAGATAGGCATCCGCCACGAAATGCCCCTGCCTGTTGGCTGATATTCGGTGGCTTCGCTCGCCGGCCTCGTCCACGTCCTGATCTTCGGTCACCGGGTCGCTGCTCACCAGCACCTCAAGCCTGCTTTCCAGCAGATACGCCGCAAGCGGAACGATTGCCATGCAGGCCAGAAAGATGATGACAAAGCGCGACATGCAGGGTCTCGACGTTGCGTGAGCCCCCTGATTATCACGGTTTCCTTAGCGGCCTGTAAAACAGCATCAGGCAATCGTGTCGGCCAGCCGGGCAATATCCTCCAGATGCGGTGCACTGGACTGGGCCCCTGTCACGGTGCAGGCAAGCGCACCGGCGGCGGCACCTTCCTTCAAGGCACGTTCGAAGGACGTCTTGCGATCGAGAGCGGCAGCCAGGGCGCCGCAAAAGGCATCGCCCGCACCGGTCGTATCCACCGCGTTGACGGCGGGAGAAGCGAAGCGATAGCGCGCGGTTGGCGTACGGGCGAGAACACCGTCCGCACCAAGGGTGACGATGACGTTCCGGCCACCTTCCGCCAACTTCAGCGCGAATGTTTCCGTGTCACCGGCAATGCCGAGACGACCTCCGATCTCTGCTGCCTCGCTCACATTGACCACAATCGTACCGGCAACATCCAGACAAGCACTCAGGTCGCCCTCAGGCACAGGAGCCGGGTTCCAGATGACCGTGCCTGCCGCATCCCGGGCAAGCCTGGCACCTTCGATCACCTCAACCAGAGGCACCTCTCCCTGAACGAGCAGTGTCTGACCAGGCCCAAAACCGCCTTCCAGCCAGGAGGCTTCGACACGCGCATTGGTGCCGCTGGCAACGATGATCTGGTTTTCCCCTGCCGGATCGATGCCGATCAGGGCAAGGCCGGTCGACCCGGCCATGGTGCGAACGCCTGAAAGATCGACGCCGGCTTCGCGCAGATTAAGCAGCGCGAGTTCGGCAAAGCTGTCCTGTCCAACCGCGCCGATGAAACGAACGTCGGCCCCTGCCCGCCTGGCAGCCAACGCCTGGTTGGCGCCTTTCCCACCTGGAAATGTCTGGTGATCGCGACCGCTCACCGTTTCGCCGGCAGTCGGCAAGCGGGGCACGGCAACGACCAGATCCAGATTGATGGAACCAAAGACCGTAATCATGTCGCCTCCCCCTTTTTTTACAAAAGGTTAGACACCGCACGCCCAAGCGCAACAAAAAAGCGCGGAAGTTTCCCTCCGCGCTTTCAGCCGTCTGTTCTGTTGGCCTGTTACTTCGTGCCGTACATACGGTCGCCGGCGTCGCCAAGGCCCGGAACGATATAGCCCTTCTCGTTCAGCTTCTCGTCGATGGAGGCGGTGTAGACCGGCACGTCCGGGTGGTTCTCGGTGAAATTCTTGACGCCCTCAGGTGCTGCGAGCAGGCAGAGGAAGCGGATGTTGTTGGCTCCGCGCTCCTTGAGCTTCTGTACTGCTGCAATCGCCGAGTTGGCGGTGGCCAGCATCGGATCGACCACGATCACCAGACGCTCGTTCAGGTCTTCCGGAGCCTTGAAGTAATACTCCACCGGCTGAAGGGTCTGCGGATCGCGGTAAAGCCCGATGTGCGCCACGCGCGCCGACGGAACCAGATCCAGCATGCCTTCCAGAAGTCCGTTGCCCGCGCGCAGAACGGAAGCGAATACCAGCTTCTTGCCGGCCAGGGTCGGCGCCTGCATTTCGGCAAGCGGCGTCTCGATGGTCTGGTAGACGAGCGGCAGGTCGCGGGTGACCTCATAGCAGAGCAGCGTGGAGATTTCCCGCAGCAGGCGCCGGAACCCCTGGGTGGACGTTCCCTTGTCGCGCATGATGCTCAGTTTGTGCTGAACCAGCGGGTGGCTGATGACAGTGGCTCCGGACATATCTGCCTCTCTTCTCAATGGGGCCATAACACCGGCCCGGTCTCATGATTTTTTATGTTCGGGACCTATGCCCCGAACGGCAACCAAAAAACAGACCCCGGGTTCATGAAGTGCCCGAGTTTTTTCGCTTCCTGCGGGTGTCCTTGCAAATAAATGCCGCCAGCCCGGCTGGTTCCACCTTCCAGGATGCAGGTGAGCGGCAATTGATCCTGATGAACCTTGAGCTCGTGCCGCAGCAGTTCGGCCAGCCTGTCGGTCAGGGCAAGCGCCACAGCGCGGATTTCGACCATCCGGTCGCGTTCGGCCTCTGCTGACAGTGCCGTGTCCGGTTCAACAATTTTCAGGACACCGGCGTCGAGGAACAGGGCCGCGTGGGCAGGATCGGCCGGTGGCGTCAGTGCCTCCAGTCCGGAGACTTCAAACCCGGCCCAGGCAAGAGGTTCGATCAGTGAATAGACCATCTCCTGGGCAGCCTGATGGAACGGCACAACAGTTCTCTCGGAAACCGCACCCCGCTGGTAATGTTCGAAGCTGTCGCCATAGACCATGTTGCCGTCGCCAGCGCCGCCGTCCCAGAGCGGACAAAGCGATTCCAGCACGCGGTCGAGCAGATCCCTTGCCGAAACCACGCCATCGCTTTCCTTTGCCATCCGGACTGCAAGACGGCCGGGACGGGTCTCGTCCCCTTCCCCGAAAAGATCCGGCCGCAGGGCAAGCGCTTCACCGAAGCGTTTCAGATGGCGCTGCATCGCCTCGAGCAGGTCGTCATCTTCCCTTGCGTCCCACTGCAGGCCTTCGGAGAGTTCCATCCGGTCCATCTGCACGAGCGTCTGCGCATCGACGCGATAGGGATCGGTCATTTCACCGGAAAAGGAACCTGCCGCGAACATGTGAAAGGCGGCCAGTGCCGAAGCCTCCTGACCGGTCGCCTTGGTGTCCGTCATCCGGTCTTCAAAGACCCAGCCCTCGGGGTGACGGGTTTTCATGTAGGTACCCAGGATGGCAAGGTCGGCTGCAGCGGCAAGCATTTCTTCGGCGGTTTCAAATTCGCGCGCATTTGCCAGCGCACCCCAGCGGTCGATGCCGCCGGCCTCGTAATTCCGCCAGATGCCATAGGGTGGAATGTGAAAATCCGGATAGTTTTCCCGAGTTGTTTCAAGCACCTTGGCCAGGGCTGTCTCAAGCAGGTCCGGAACCGCTTCGACATGGGCGAGTTTGCCATCTGTGGCGAGCTTCAAAAGCTCATAGGCCTTTTCCCGAACATGTTGCGGCCGGAACAGGGACAAGGCTGGTTGGGTATCGGTCATGGAGATCGCCGGATCTGGAAAGGATTGTGTGAAAAGACGCTGCCCTCGCCTATCTGCCCACCATAACCTTGTCAAACCGGTTCGTCATTGGTCATCATCTGTGTGATTTGAACCCAAGCCTTTCAACCACTCCACACCGGAAGTTTCATGTCTGCCGTTGTCTCAATCGCCGCCCTTCTCGTCGGATCCGGACTGCTTTTGCTCGCCGGCGGCCTTCACGGCCTCCTGTTGCCGCTCGCCGGTCTCGCCAACGGCTTTTCCGATGCCTCGCTCGGTCTGCTCGGCACCGGCTGGGCAGTCGGATATGTCAGCGGCTGTCTGGCCGTGCCGGTCATCGTGAAGCGTGTGGGCCATGTGCGGGCCTTCGGGGCGCTTGCCTCGCTGGCGGGCATCTCGGTTCTCCTGAACCTCCTGTTCATGGATGCCGCTGTCTGGATCGTGCTGCGGGCGATCACCGGCTTCTGCTTTTCCGGCGCTGCCATGATCGTGGAAAGCTGGCTGAACGAACGTTCGACCAGCGAAACGCGCGGGCGGATCTTCGGCATCTACACGATGATCAACCTGGGGGCGACGACCGCCGGACAGATGTTGCTGACGCTTGGCGATCCGACCGGCTTCTTCTTCTTCGTTCTCGGTTCGATCATCTACTCGCTGTCGCTGCTGCCGACAGCGTTGTCCACCGCCGCATCGCCCCAGCCCCTGACACAGGCGCGGCTGGATCCGAAAAAACTCTGGCGCAATTCACCGATCGCAGTGGTCGCGGTTTTCATGGTCGGCATTTCAAACGGGTCCTTCGGCACCTTGGGTGCGGTATATGGACTTCGCATCGGGTTGGACGTACCGGAGATTGCCATCATGATGAGTTTGGCGCTTTTGGCCGGCGCAGTGGTGCAGATCCCGGTCGGCATGCTGTCCGACAGGCTTGACCGGCGCCTCGTGCTGGTCGGTCTCGCCGTAACCGCCATGAGTTTCGGGTCCAGCCTGTCGTTCTTCGGCGGCACCGATCCGACCCTCACGGTTCTTCTGATCGCAGGTTTCGGCGGCGTGGTCTATTCCATGTATCCGGTGATCGTCGCCCACGCGAGCGACCACGCAGAGCCGGGTGACTTTCTCAGGATCAGCGGCGGTCTTCTGCTTATCTTCGGGGCGGGTACAATGCTTGGACCGTTGCTCGCTTCGGGCTTGATGACCTTCACTTATCCGGGCGCACTCTTCCAGGTGACGGCGGCAGCGCATCTTTCCATGATGCTCTTTGCCCTCTGGCGCATGCGTCAGCGTGCTTCGCTTCCGCAGGAAGACAAGTCCGATTTCGTGATGGCGGTCTCGACCGCGCAGATTACGACCCCGGAAACGGTAAGCCTCGATCCGCGCACGGAAGTGGACGAGACCGGTGGGGAAATCTGAGGGGGCTTGAAGCCATTACCTTCGGCATTCATCGCCCTTCTCCCCTCATTCTGAGGAGCCGCTTCAGCGGCGTCTTAGGATGAGGTTTTGGGGATGAGAGGGCGAAAGGCGAGAAAGCTCACTAGAGTTCTCGCTGAACCAAGCCAATGCAAAGCAGCCGCGCCTATGGCCGACGTCATTCCGGACAAGTGCAGCAAAGCTGTACGCCGGTCCGGAAACCAGACATCAGCGTGAGCGAAGCGACCTCGCCTGAAACAAATCTGGCGTGCACTCAGCGTGCGGCGCATCCGGCATGTTGCAGAAGACCTGCCTCAACCCGTCGGCGCCTGCTTTGCGCTTTCCAGTCGTACAAGGAGCCTTTTGCGTGTGGGCTCATCACAGAAGGCGGCTTCGATGGCCGTGCGGGTGACTTCCATCTGATCATCGAAACTCCATCCGAAGGTTTCGGTGACCGATGAATATTCCTTGCCGAGCGTGGTGCCGAAAAAAGGCGGGTCGTCGGAGTTGAGCGTGATCTTCACGCCCTCCTTGCGCAGCATGTTGACCGGGTGGAAGCGCAGGTGAGTGTAGACGCCCAGAGCGATGTTCGACCCGGGGCAGACCTCCAGCACGATCTCCTCGTCGACAAGGCGCTTGACCAGATCCTTGTCCTCGATTGCCCGCACACCATGGCCGAGACGTTTCACACGCAGGAATTCGAGTGCCGCGGTCACACTGTCCGGACCGCCGAACTCGCCCGCATGTGCCGTCGTGCCCAGTCCGGCATCCGCTGCCATGCGGAAGGCCTTCGCGAAATTGGCCGGGTGGCCGGAGCGTTCATCCCCGGCCAGGCCGAAGCCCGTGACCAGAGGATGCGGATTGCCGATCACTTCCTTGATGACCCGTTCGACGGAGGCCGAACCGAAATGGCGGACGCCGATCGCGATCATTCGGCCTTCGATGGCAGTGTCTGTCTTGGCGCGCTCGATCCCGGCGGCCAGTCCCTCGACATAGGAGCGGTAGGACAGGCCGGCGGCCTGAGCATGGTCTGGCGAGATGAAGATCTCGCCGTAAATTGCCCCTTCCGCCGCCAGCATGCGGAAATAGGTTTCTGCAAGCAGGGCGTAGTCCGCCGGTGTCCTGAACACCGAACTTGCAACGTCATAGGCTTTCAGGAAGGTGGTGAAGTCGGACCAGATGTATTTGCCGTTACCGTCGAGGACGGCCGAAACATCCTCGCCGCGCTTGTCGGCAAGGCGCTTGACCAGGGTCGGTGGCGCGGCGCCTTCGATATGACAATGCAATTCCGCCTTCGGTACCGTGATGGCGTCGCTCATGTCCCGCGGGTCCTCATTCGAGTGTGTGGCGGGCCGGTTTTCCGTCTTTCCGCAGAAAGGACGGACGAGTGGCCCGCGGTTATTGTGCCCGATTCACCGGATTGCCGGAATGCGGATGCGGTTACAGAAAACTCGTGCCGTTCGGACCGACCGCGATGCCCAGATGATCGGCGATACTTTCACCGATATCGGCATAGGTCTTGCGACCACCGACGCTTCTGCCTTCGAGACCCGGACCGGTTGCGATCACCGGGACATGTTCGCGGGTGTGGTCCGTGCCACGCCAGGTCGGATCGCAGCCGTGATCTGCCGTGAGGATCAGGAGATCACCGTCCTTCATCCTGGCAATCATTTCCGGCAAGCGGCGGTCGAAATGCTCCAGTGCGGCTGCATATCCCGGAACATCCCGGCGGTGACCATAGAGGGAGTCGAAATCGATGAAATTGGCGAAGATCAGGTCGCCATCGGCAGCCTCATCCATGGCTTCCAGCGTCTTGTCAAACAGCTGGTCATTGCCTGCGCCCTTCAGCACTCTGGCAACGCCCTGATGCGCGAAGATGTCGGATATCTTGCCGACGCCATAGACCGTGCGCCCTGCCTCTGTCAGACGGTCGAGCAAGGTCGGTTCCGGCGGCAGCACCGAATAGTCACGCCGGTTGGCGGTGCGCTGGAAAGTGTCCGAAGTTTCGCCGACGAAGGGTCGCGCGATCACCCGGCCGATGTTGTAGGGATCGGCAGATTCACGCGCGATCTCGCAAAGTTCGTACAGCTTCTCCAAACCATAGTGTTCTTCGTGGGCGGCGATCTGGATGACGGAATCTGCCGACGTATAGAAAATCGGCTTGCCCGTGCGAATGTGCTCTTCGCCAAGTTCGGCAATGATCACCGTGCCGGAGGCGTGTTTGTCACCCAGGATGCCGTTGAGGCCTGCCTTCTCGCTGATCTTTGCAATCAGCTCTTCCGGGAAGGTCGGGATCGTTTCCGGAAAATAGCCCCAGTCGAAGCGCACAGGTACACCGGCGATTTCCCAATGGCCGGACGGCGTGTCCTTGCCGTTGGAAACTTCAGCAGCATAGCCCCACAGGCCTTCCGGCTCGCCATCGAAATCCAGGCCCGGCACGTCCTTGCCGGTGGACAGACGCCCTGCCGCGCCCAGGCCGAGCCGGTCCATGTTGGGAACGTTCAAGGGGCCGGAGCGCAGACCGTCCTTGTCGCCCTCACCGGCTGCACAACGCGCCGCGATGTGGCCCAAAGTGTCGGCCCCGGCATCACCAAAGGCTTCCGCATCCGCGGCACCGCCGATACCGAAACTGTCCAGAACGCACAGAATTGCACGAGGCATGGACATCTCCTCAAATTTATCATTGCCGGCCGGTTCGGCCGGAGAGGTTCCGGGCGACCATTCGCCCGGCACGCATTTTCCCGGTCAGGGCGCGATGCGCTCGACGACGCTTGGCCTGTCGATGACATCGGCTGCGGAGCCGATGGTGTAGGCTTTGCGCACCGCGACGGCTGCTTCTTCGGCCTCTGCCTCGGTTCTGGCATGGACAATCGCCAAGGGCGCATCCGCGTCGACCGTGTTGCCGACACCGGCAAGGCTGGTCAGGCCGACGGACGGATCGATCACGTCTGCCGCCGCCCGGCGTCCACCGCCAAGCGCGACGACCGCAACGCCCACTGCCCGGGCATCCACACCCGTAACGACGCCGTCATGTTCGGCATAGACCGGCGCTTCCACCGGCGCCTTGGCGAGATAAAGTTCCGCCTTTTCCATGAAGTCGGCAGGTCCGCCAAGCGCATGAACCATCTGGGCGAACTTCTCAGCCGCCTTGCCGCTCTGAAACGCTTCACGCATCATGCCGGCACCGGCCTCTGCATCAGCGGCAATGCCACCCGAGGCAAGCAGTTCGCCGCCTTGTGCCACGGTGACATCCCAAAGGCGGTTGTCGATTGCCGTGCCTTTCAGGAAGTCGACAGCGTTCTGCATTTCAACCGCGTTGCCGGCGGCAGACGCAAGCGGCTCGTTCATGTCGGTCAGGAGAGCCGTCGTTTTCAAACCCGCCCCGTTCGCGACCAGCACCAGGCTTTCGGCAAGCGCACGAGCATCTTCAAGTGTTGCCATGAAAGCGCCCGTGCCCCACTTCACGTCCAGCACCAGTCCCTGCAGACCGGCTGCCAGCTTCTTGGACAGGATCGACGCGGTGATCAGGTCGATGCTCTCCACCGTGCCGGTCACATCGCGGATGGCGTAAAAACGCTTGTCGGCCGGAGCAAGGTTGCCGGTCTGGCCGATGACGGCACACCCGATTTCCTTGACCACCTTCTTGAACAGCAGATTGTCCGGTTGCGTCTGATAACCCGGGATGCTGTCGAACTTGTCCAGCGTGCCGCCCGTATGACCCAGGCCACGACCGGAGATCATCGGTACTGCAGCGCCACAGGCGGCAAGCGCCGGCGCCAGCATCAAGGAGACGTTGTCGCCAACGCCGCCGGTGGAATGCTTGTCCAGGATCGGCGCGTCGATGCCCGACCAGTCCATGACATCGCCACTGTCGCGCATGGCGAGCGTCAGAGCCACACGTTCGTCGACGGTCAGCCCCTTGAAGAAGACAGCCATGGCGAGTGCAGCCACCTGGCCTTCCGTGACCGAGCCGTCTGCCAGGCCCTTGACGAAGAACTGGATCTCCGCCGCGTCCAGCGTTCCACCGTCGCGCTTCTTTCTGATGAGTTCTTGCGGCAGCATTTGTTGTCCTTCTTGAAGCCGTCTCAATAGCCGTGGTGGGAGTGGTCCACGATTTCCTGGCCCTCGATCGTCGAGATCAGCGCATCCAGAAGACCGCTGGCACCAAAGCGGAAGGTGTGTGCCGATACCCAGTTCTGGCCCATGATCTTGTCGGCAAGCGCCAGGTAGGCAGCTGCGTCCTCGGCGGTGCGGATACCACCGGCCGGCTTGAAGCCGATCACGCGCTCGGCGTTGTCGCGGCGGGCTTCCTCAATCACGGTGAGCATGATCTCGGCTGCTTCCAGCGTTGCATTGACGGCAACCTTGCCGGTCGAGGTCTTGATGAAATCCGCACCTGCCCCAATGGCAATGTTGGAGGCTGCGTGGATCAGCAACGGATCCTTGATTTCACCCGTTTCCAGGATGACCTTGAGCAGTGCCGGTTCCGGAATGGCCGCCTTCACGCGGATGATCTGCTCTTCCGCAAAGCCCTTGCGGCCAGCGCAGAAAGCCTTGTAGGGCATGACCAGATCGATCTCGTCGGCTCCATCGGCAAGTGCCTGCTTCGTCTCGGCCAGGACGGCTTCCGTATCTTCGCCACCTTCAGGGAAGTTGACCACGGTCGCCACCTTCACGCCCGTGCCGGTCAGTTCCTGCGCGGCCTGCGCCACGAACCGCGGCCAGACACAGACAGCCGCAACCGACCCGTGATCCGTCACGGTCCGTCCGGTCAGCTTGGAAATATCCGCCGCCGTGCAGTCGTCGTTGAGGTTGGTCAGGTCGACGAGCCCGAGGGCCCGTTTGGCGTGTTCGATCATGTCAGTCATTGGCCGATCTCCTTCACGAATGCCCGCACCAGCTGTTTCATGCGTTCCATACCCTGCAAGGCGACGGACTTGGTTTCGTCGTGAGACAGCGCGTGCGTCTGCATGCCTGCGCCGTAATTGGTGATAATCGACATGGCCGCGACGCGCATACCCAGGAACCTGGCCATGATGACTTCCGGCACGGTTGACATGCCAACCGCATCCGCACCCAGTGTCTTGGCCATGCGGATTTCGGCAGGCGTCTCGAAAGACGGGCCGGAGAACCACATGTAAACGCCCTCGGCAACCGGATCGCCGGTTTCCTCGGCAACCTTCTTCATCGCCGCACGCAAGTCCGCATCGTAGGCGGTGCTCATGTCGAGGAAGCGCTTTTCGTCCTCTTCACCGATCAGCGGGTTCATGCCCGACCAGTTGATGTGGTCGGAAATCAGCATGGGCGAGCCGGGAGCAACTTCCTGGCGCAGAGAACCAGCCGCATTGGTTGCCAGCAGGATCTCGCAGCCGAGCTCCTTCAGCGTTTCCACCGGCGTGCGCATGACCGTCGGATCACCACCCTCGTAATAATGGGCCCGGCCCGACAGGATCACCACCGGCACCCCGGACAGCGTGCCGGCAACCAGCTCGCTGGAATGGGACGTAACGGTGGAGACCGGAAATTCGGTCAGGTGCGAATAGGGAATGCGAACAGCGTCCTCGACTTCCTCGGCGAGCGCGCCGAGGCCGGAGCCGAGGATCATGCCAATCTTGTACGAGCCCTCCCGGGCTGCGCGGACGATCTCCGCGCATTCACGGCCGAAACCACTCATTGTGGGTCAGTCCTTCTTATTTTGACGTGTATTCCAGTTCGAAGGCGGCAGGCAGCAGCTCATCCATCGTGAAGCTGCGCCGGATACCGTCGAGATCCGCGACATGGACGACCAGATCGTCCGTGCCGAATTCCTTCAGACGCTGGCGGCACATGCCGCAGGGCGTGCACAGGGCCGCATCGCCAATGACGACGGCTTCCGCAATTTCGCGGTAACCGGCGGCAATCATGGCGCTGACCGCCCCACCTTCTGCACAAACGCTCACCGGGTAGGAAGCGTTCTCCACATTGCAGCCGATGAAAACAGTGCCGTCCGGTGCACGCAAGGCCGCGCCGACCAGGAAGTTTGAATAGGGTGCATATGCGTTTTCACGAACCGCTTTTGCGGCCTCGAACAACGCGTCCAGATCGCTCATGAACGCTCCTTGAGATACGGAATGCCAGCCGCCTTCGGCGGGATTGCCTTGCCGATGAAACCTGCAAGCAGGATCACGGTCAGAATATAGGGCAGTGCCTGGAAGAACTGCACCGGAATTTCGCCGATACCGGGTAATTTCTGACCCTGCATCCGGATGGCGACAGCATCGAGGAAGCCGAACAACAGGCAGGCCAACATCGCGTTGGCCGGTTTCCACTTGGCGAAAATCAGGGCCGCCAGCGCGATGAAGCCCTTGCCCGCCGTCATGTCCTTGATGAAGCCGGAGGACTGGGCGATGGAAAGATATGCTCCGGCTACACCGCACAGGGCACCGCAGGCGATGACCGCCCGGTAACGCAGCCAGGTGACAGAGATGCCGGCCGTATCAACGGCCGCCGGGTTTTCCCCGACCGCACGCAGGCGCAGCCCGAAACGGGTGCGGAACAGCACCCACCAGGTCAGCGGCACGGCCACGAAAGCCGCGTAGACCAGGATGTTGTGGCCTGACAGCAGTTCGCTGTAGATGCCGCCAATGATCGGAACATCGCGCAGTTCTTCCGCGTAGGGCCAGACGATGTCCCTAAACCGTCCGCCTTCCGGCAGTGAGGGTGTACGACCGCCCTGGCGGAACCATGTCTGCCCGAGCAGCGCGGTCAGGCCCGCTGCCAGGAAGTTGATAGCGACGCCGGAAACGATCTGGTTGCCGCGGTTGGTTATAGATGCAAAGCCGTGGATCAGCGCCAGGCCGATCGAAACCGCCATGCCCGCCAGAAGGCCGATCCAGGCGTTTCCGGTCATGTAGGCGACCGCACCCGCCCCAAAGGCTGCGCCGAGCATCTTTCCTTCCAGGCCGATATCGACCACGCCGGAGCGTTCAGAGTAAAGCCCTGCCAGACAGGCCAGCAGAAGCGGTGTCGACAGGCGGACTGTGGAATCAAGTGTCAGGATCACGATCTCGAACATGATCACGCCTCCTTCTCGGCAAGAGCCCGGGAGGGCGTGAACAGCTTGATGATGGTCGGGCGGAACATGTGCTCAAGGGCACCGGCGAACAGGATCACAAGGCCCTGGATGACGATAATCATGTCTCGCGTGATGTTGGGCATTTCGAACGAAAGTTCCGCGCCGCCCTGATAGAGCATGCCGAACAGAATCGAGGCCAGAACGATGCCGACCGGATGCGCCCGCCCCATGAGGGCAACCGCGATGCCGACGAAGCCGTAGCCGGTCACGAAATCGATCAGCAGACGGTGCTGTGACCCCATGATCTCGTTGATCGCCATCATGCCTGCAAGACCACCGGATATGAGCATGGTGATGACGATGGTGCGCACCGGCGAGATGCCGGCATAGACCGCGGCTGTGGCGTTGGCACCGAAGGACCGGATTTCGAAACCGAGCTTTGTGCGCCAGATCAGCACCCAGACCAGGACACAAGCCGCCAGCGCCACGAAGAGCGACAGGTTGACCGGCGCATAGCCGAAGCCGAAGGACGGGAATATGTCGTTCAGGAACGGCAGACGGCCGCCGTCCTCGAAGGTTCGCGTTTCCGGCTGCATGGAGCCTGGCTTCTTCAACGCGTTGTTGAGCAGATAGACCATCAGCGACGAGGCGATGAAGTTGAACATGATGGTGGTGATCACCACGTGGCTGCCGCGGGTGGCCTGCAGCCAGGCCGGAATGAACGCCCAGGCGGCCCCCATCAGCGCCGAGCCGATGATGGCAAACGGCAAGGTGATGTACCACGGCACGATGTGGTCCAGCGCCAGACAGGCTATGGCGACCCCGAGACCACCGATATAGGCCTGGCCCTCACCGCCGATGTTGAACAACCCGGCATGAAAGGCAACGGCCACGGCCAGGCCTGTGAAGATGAAGTTGGTGGCATAGAACAGCGTGAAGCCGATGCCTTCGCCATAGCCAATGGAGCCCCAGACCAGGAGCTGCACCGCGTCCAGCGGGTTTTCCCCGATCAGGACAACGACGAGGCCGGACACCAGGAAGGCGGCGGCCAGGTTCAGGAACGGGATCAGGCCGTAATCGACCCAGCGCGGGAGCTGACCGGCACTCATCGGGCGCCTCCTTCAACAGCCATCTTGTTGTTATCTTCCACACCGGCCATCAGCAGGCCAAGTTCGCCTTCTTCCGCATCGCCGCCGCGTTCACCGACGATCTTGCCGTCGAACATCACCAGCACCCGGTCGGACAGCGCCCGGATTTCGTCGAGTTCCACCGACACCAGCAAAATGCCCTTGCCGGCATCGCGCATTTCCACGATCCGGCGGTGGATGAACTCGATGGCGCCGATATCGACGCCGCGCGTCGGCTGACCGACCAGGAGCACTTCCGGATCGCGCTCGATCTCGCGCGCCAGCACGATCTTCTGCTGGTTGCCGCCCGAGAAATTGGCGGTCTTCAGCATCGGGTTCGGCGGGCGGATGTCGTATTTCTCGATTTCGGCCACGGCGTTTTTCTTGATGGCGGCAAGATCCATCAGAAGGCCCCGGGAGTAGGCCGGGTCGCGGTGGTAGCCAAGGATCGAATTCTCGTATTCGGAGAAGGAATTGATCAGGCCCATCCGGTGCCGGTCTTCCGGCACGTGGCCCATGTTCTTGGCGCGCATGTCGGCAGCGTCGAGCGTGCTCGTTCCCAGATCGATCGTCTCGCCGTTGATCTTCAGCGTACCTCTGGTGGCGCGGCGAATGCCCGCAAGCGTTTCCAGCAGTTCCGACTGGCCGTTGCCGGAGACACCGGCGATCCCGACAATCTCTCCCGCACGCACATTGAAGGAAACGTCCTTGACCACCTGCACGCCGCGGCTGTCTGTCACCGTGAGGTTCTCGACCTCCATCACCGGAGCCTTGGGTTGCGCCGGCTTCTTGTCGACACGCAGCAGCACGCTGCGGCCGACCATAAGCTCGGCGAGTTCTTCCATCGAAGTGTTCGCGGTTTCGCGCGTTGCCACCATCTCGCCGCGGCGCATGACGGAAACAGTATCGGTCGCCGCCATGATCTCGCGCAGCTTGTGCGTGATCAGGAGAACCGTCTTGCCTTCGTTCTTCAGAACTTCGAGGATCTTGAACAGGTGATCGGCTTCGGCTGGCGTCAGGACACCGGTCGGCTCGTCAAGGATCAGAACCTCCGCGCTGCGGTAGAGCGCCTTCAGGATCTCCACCCGCTGCTGCAGACCGACCGGCAGATCCTGAATCAGGGCGTCCGGATCGACTCGCAGTTCGTATTCTTCTTCCAGCCGCTTGAGTTCTGTCCTGGCGCGATTGATGCCGCCGGACAGGAGCGCGCTGTCCTCGGCGCCCAGAACCACGTTCTCCAGGACAGAGAAATTGTCGACCAGCATGAAATGCTGATGCACCATGCCGATGCCCATGCCGATGGCGGCTTTCGAGTCCGAAATCGTGACCTTCTTGCCGTCCACCAGGATGTCGCCGTCATCGGCCTGATAGAAACCGTAGAGAATGGACATGAGCGTCGACTTGCCCGCCCCGTTCTCTCCGATGATACCGTGGATGGAACCCTTCTTCACCACAAGGTCAATGTCCTTGTTGGCGTGAACCGGGCCAAAGCGCTTGTTGATCTTGCGCAGTTCGATTGCCGGCGTATCGCTCATGCGTTCCCCCAGGCCTGACTGTTTTTCTTTGTCATTGTTATTGCCCCTCGCCGCTGCCTCGCGGTGTCCCGATCAGAAAGGACATGCTCCGTCGGTGACGACGTCATGAACCTTGACGGTGCCGTCGGAGATGGCCGCAACGGCGGCATCCGCCGCCGCTTTCATGTCCGGCGTGATCAGGTCCTTGTTGTTTTCGTCCAGCACCCAGTCCATGCCGCCATCCGCGACGCCCAGCACCTTTATGCCGGGTTCGAAGGTGCCGTCCTTCGCCGCCTGAAAGCTGTCGTAGACGGCGTTGTCCACGCGCTTGCGGATGGACGTCAGGACCTTGCCCGGATGCAGGCCGTTCTGGTTGCTGTCGGTGCCCATGCCGAGGACGCCCTTGTCGGCAGCTGCCTGCAGCACACCAATGCCGGTTCCGCCCGCTGCCTGAATGATCACATCGGCGCCCTGATTGATCTGGCCGATGGCAAGTTCGCCGCCGCGAACAGGATCCGCGAAAGCGGCCGGCGTATCGCCCGTCATGTTGGACAGAACCCTGATATCCGCCCTTGCGGCCTGGCCGCCCTGCTTGTAGCCGCACAGAAACCGCTGGATGATCGGGATATCCATGCCGCCGACAAAACCGATGGTGCCGCTCTTGGAGGCCATGCCGGCCAGCAGACCGCCGATATAGGCACCCTCATGTTCCTTGAACACATAGGAGCGCACGTTCGGCTGATCGACCACCATGTCGACGATGGCAAAATCCGTCTTGGGAAAATTGGGAGCCACCTGGCCAAGCGCGTTGGCCTGGTTGAAACCGATTGCGACAACGGGAGACGCGCCCCGGCTGGCAAAGTTCCGCAGTGCCTGCAGGCTTTGCGCATCACGCTCCAACTCGAATTCCCTGACGTCGCCGCCCTGGTCCTGAAACCGTTTCACGCCGGCAAAGGCGCTTTCGTTGAAAGACCCGTCGAACTTGCCGCCGACGGAATAAACGATGGCCGGTTCGGCCAGAGTTGCGGTTGTTGTCATGAAGACAGCGCAGGCCGCAGCAATGACGCCTGATGTGAGACGGAGCATCCTGTCCTCCGAAAAAACGGGTTGGGCACGCTAGAAATACAGGTGGACCTCCGCACGCTATCGCGCGGAGGTCCAAAACGACTGCCTTACATCGGGCAGGACTGATCGGCCATGTAGTCGTGAACTTCGATCTCGCCGGAGATGATCTTCTGGGTCGCTTCTTCGACCTTTGCTTTCATCTCGTCGTTGACGAGTTCGGCGTTGTTGTCGTCCAGCGCCCAGTCGACGCCACCTTCCTTGAGGCCAAGGACTTCGAAGCCGGAAGACCAGCTGTCGTTGGCCGCATCTTCGAACGCCTGGTAGACGGCAATGTCGACGCGCTTCAGCATGGAGGTCAGGACGGAACCCGGATGCAGGTTGTTCTGGTTGCTGTCGACGCCGATGCCGAGCTTGCCTGCATCAGCAGCAGCCTGCAGAACACCGATGCCGGTGCCGCCGGCAGCGTGATAGACAACGTCAGCGCCACGGTCGAACTGGGACTTGGCGAGTTCGCCACCCTTGACCGGATCGTTCCAGGCTGCACCGGTGGTGCCGGTCATGTTCTCGAAGACTTCCGCCTTCGGGTTTGCAGCCATCACGCCCTGCTTGTAACCACAGGAGAACTTGCGGATAAGCGGAATGTCCATGCCGCCGACAAAGCCGACCTTGCCGGTTTCGGACGCCATCGCAGCCAGCATGCCGACGATGTAGGAGCCTTCCTGCTCCTTGAACAGGATGGAGCGCACGTTCGGCAGGTCGACGACCATGTCAACGATCGCGAACTGCGTGTCCGGGAATTCCTTGGCAACCTTTTCCACGGCGTTTGCCTGGGAGAAGCCGATGGCGACGATCGGGTTCATGCCGCGCTTGGCAAAGTTGCGCAGGGCCTGCTCGCGCTGGCTGTCGTTCTGGATTTCGAAATCGCGGTATTCGACGCCGGTGTCTTCCTTGAACTTTTCAGCACCGTTGTATGCGCCTTCGTTGAACGACTTGTCGAAACGGCCGCCCAGATCGTAAAGCACTGCCGGCTTGATATCGGCTGCCAATGCGCCCACGGCGGTAAAGGCCAGGCCGGCAAGCGCGGTGCCGATGGTAAGAAGCTTTTTCACTTATATGTCCTCCGACATGCGGGGGCCTGCCTTTTGGCCGGCCCGTTTCCCCTCGTGACCCAGCCGCATCATGCGGACTGTGCCAGCTGCAATCCGGCCCGTGCCGTCAGAGCCCTCGCAAGGGTCTCGTCTGCCACAAGGTCGGTAATGACACCGGTACGCAGGGCCGCGAGCGTGGCATCCACCTTGCTCTCCCCACCTACCAGCGCAATCACGCGGCGCCCGCGCACTTCGTCGAAATGCAGACCCACGGCACAATCGCCGAGCGGATCCGGGGCCAATTTTCCCTCGATCGTCAGAAAGCGCCCCATCAAATCACAGACGGCGCCGCCCGACAGCAAATCTTCCTGTTCTTTTTTGGAAATCATGCCGCGCTGGACAAGATGGCCCTCGTTCTCGACCGAACCGATGCCGATGAGAAAGGCATCCGACTGGCGCGCGCGATCCATCAGGTCCTGCACGCTGCGCTGGGTCAGGAACATCGCCTTTTCGTCCTGGTTTTCGGCAAAATAGGGAACCGGCAGATAATAGCCGATGCCGCCTGTGCGCTCCTGCATCTTCTGGACGATGTCGTAGGGGTTGGCAGCAAGCGTGCGCGTCAGGGATCCGCAGATCGACATGATTTCGAGATCGGTTCTCGCCACTTTCGGCAACGCTTCGACGGCCGCGGTCAGCGTGCGGCCCATGCCAACGCCCAGACGCGTGACGTTTGACCCACCAAGCATCCCGGACAGGAACTGTGCCGCGGACACCGCGACGGCCCTGAGGGCGCTGTCGTCGTCGCCGCCACCAAGATCGGGAGCAATGATGCAGTTCGTCAGGCCGAAATGCTCCGTCAGCTCCTTTTCAAGCTGGAGGCATTCCATCGGGCGACCATCGACCTGGAATTTGACGAAACCGGCTTTCTGCGCATGAGCGATCAGGCGATGCACCTTGGCAGGCGAAACGCCGAGCTGCGAGGCGATTTCGCCCTGCGTACGGCCACCAACAAAGGACAGCCAGGCCGCCCGGATGGCCATATATGATGTCCAGTCGTCGTCGCGTGTCTGCATTCCGCGTCGAAACCTTCCCCTCCAGAGCCCTTGCGCACGCCTTCCGGCGGACAGGATACTCAACCACTCTCAAAACGCCCGGCTTGATGGAATTGCATCCCGCAAGATGAAACACCCGCCTGTCCAGCCATGCGAAGCGGTTGACCGCAACGGTCCGGCTATGCCCTGCTCTCTTCGGAGCTTTTGTTTTCCGGGGCCGCGAAGGCCGACCGAAAAATTCTTCACCAAGTGAGAATTTCTTCAGATCATGACCAGCCTTGCCTTTGCCGTCAACTAAAAAAACTGCCAATTTTCTGGCTGATTGCTGCATTTCTGAGCAGCAATCAGCGCCGAGTACCACTTCTGAACGGCGGCAAATTCTGCCCAAAGCCGCAGATTTTCAGAAATAACCCGGCAAAATTTGCCTAGCTGCACGGCAATAATTGCCGGTGGATTTGTCCCCCACTTTGAAAACCTGCGTCTTTCCGACCGAAAAACAGCTAATCGGAACGCGCATGTCAGGCGCTTCAGAAGTTGCTGAAACGTCGGCTGTTTTGGGTCTCAACCAGGTTCTCTCGCCCGAGTTTCTCACAGTTTCGCGCAAAAATGTGACCGACAAGGCGGATTGAAATAACTCAAGAAATACCCACCTTACCTATACGTAAAGCTTAACGCGTATCCACGGATGAAAAATTTGCCTAGCAAATCCGGAAGATATCCCGCGCCTGTGGATAGAACATGCACTCCGTGCACATTACTTTTGCCAGCCAAGGAATATTACGCTACGTTTGGCATGTAGCTTGCTAAGTAAATTTCCAAGCTCATCCAAGGCATTCAGCCAATGCCTTGTTAGGAATCACGAGAAACGGAAAGATAAGGAATTCAACGACAAAATAAACAGGGGAGACGTGGCCACCCAGCCGCAAGGCTGAAGTAAGGAGAAAAACCATGCGTCTCGACATAACCAAAACAGACTGTGCACTGACGGTTACAAGTTTACTGTCACTTATTTGTGCGGCACTTCTTTTCGCCGCCCCAGCCGCAGCCCGAGACTACCGTCCGGCTCTGATGGCTTCTTCACAATACAGCTATGATCCGGCCAACGAAGTGGACGTCGAACTTGTCCTGGCCGTCGACATCTCCCAATCCATGGATACAGAAGAACAGGAAGTGCAGCGCGCAGGCTATGTTGCCGCTCTCACCTCCAGGGAATTTCTTGACGCCATTCAGGTCGGTCCGATCGGCCGCGTTGCCGTGACCTACATGGAATGGGGCGGGGTTGATGAGCATTTCATCGTCGCCGACTGGACGGTGATCCAGGATGCAAGCTCGGCAGCACACTTCGCTTCCAAGATTGCCGAGGCCCCGCTTCGGCAGGTCCAGCGCACCTCCATCGCCTCGGCGCTCGAAAAGTCCGTCTTTCTGGTTCAAAACAACCAGTATGAAGGCCTGCGCCGCGTAATCGACATTTCCGGTGACGGCCCGAACAACCAGGGTGGCTCCGTAACTGCCATGCGTGATCGCATGGTTGCCTCTGGCGTGACCATCAACGGCTTGCCTCTGATGATGAAGTCGAACAAGAACACCTGGCAGGCGATGCTCAACCTCGACCACTATTACGAGGATTGTGTGATCGGCGGCCCGGGCTCCTTCGCCATCCCCGTTCGCAGTCAGGAAGGCTTTGCAGACGCGATCCGGATGAAGCTGGTGATGGAGATCGCCGGGCTGCATCTGCCGGAACCCGATCCCTACTTCCAGCGCGTTGCCGGCCGCGAACCGATCCGCTGCAATCTGTTCGACTGATCGCCACGTCTCCATTCTCCTTATTGCCTGCCGCGTTCCGGGCCGGGACGCGGCATTTTCTTTTGCTCCCTGCCAATGATCTGCCCACGGCGAACAGGTTCTGCGCCCGCCCGTTCATCTTCCTTTGCCTAAAGCGCTTTGAACGGCTAAACACTTCCCCGCCGCTGTCGCTTCCTGCCAGGGTGCCTTTTCGTCCGGTTCCCTCCGGGGACGAACTGGTCTCCCGGGACTTTGGTTTCGATCAGCTTTCGGCTATTCAATCGATCTGGATTGCATAGACCCCAGAGGACCGCTGATGCCTGCCACGCCCACTCTTGCGCTTGTCGCGCATGACGCCAAAAAAGACGCCATGGTCGAGTTCGCCAGACGGCACCAGGACAAACTCGCGGTTTTCGAACTTGTCAGCACAGGCACCACGGGCGGCCGCATTCTGGAAGCCTGTCCGGATCTCAAGGTCACAAGGCTGAAAAGCGGCCCGCTGGGCGGCGACCAGCAGATCGGCGCGATGATCGCCGAAGGCAAGCTCCAGGGCCTGTTCTTCTTCGTCGATCCGCTGTCGCCCATGCCGCATGATGTTGATGTGAAAGCCCTGATGCGCCTTGCAGTGGTCTATGACATGCCGATGGCGCTCAATCCGTCGACTGCGGATATCCTGCTGCGCTCCGCCCGCCTGCAGGGCCTCAAGACCACATCCGCGACACCTGAAGTTGGCTCCCTGTCCTCATGAGTTTTTCCAAGAACACCAAATCCTTTGCCTATCCGGTTCTGGTTGCCGATATCGGCGGCACCAACGCCCGTTTCGCTCTGGTTGACGACGCTGAGGCGCCCACCCGCATGTGCGGCAAGACGGCGACCGCGGATCATCCCGACATTTCTTCCGCGATCCGCGAAGTGGTGCTGCCGGAAACCGATCCGAAACCACGCACGGCAATCATCGCGGTTGCCGGTCCCGTCACCGGTGACAGGATCCCCCTCACCAACGCGGCCTGGGTGATCGAGCCGCTGAAGATGATCGCCGACCTCGGTCTGGACGAAGTCATCGTGCTCAACGATTTCGAAGCGCAGGCCCTGGCCTTGCCAGGATATAGCGGCAGCGATATCGAACAGGTCGGCTCCGGCACGATCCGCGAAGAGAGCGCCAAGTTCGTCCTCGGTCCGGGCACGGGCCTCGGCGCCGCTGCAATGATCTATGCCGCCCAGACCTGGGTTCCCGTTCCGGGCGAAGGTGGCCATGTGGAACTCGGGCCGGTAACCCCGGAAGACGTTGCCATCTGGCCGCATATCGAACTCGTCGGTGGACGGCTTGGCGCCGAACAGATCCTTAGCGGCACCGGCCTTCCCCGCCTTGCCCGCGGTGTTGCCGCCTATATGGGCGCGGACCGCGACCTCACAACGGCGGCAAGCATCACAACGGCCGCAGAGGAAAACGATCCGGTAGCGGTGAAGACGCTGGAGGTCTTTGCAAGGGCCCTTGGCCGTGTGGCCGGTGATTTTGCCCTCGCGGTTCTGGCACGGGGCGGCGTCTATCTGACTGGCGGTGTCACGTCGCGGATCACACGCTTCCTCACGGACGGCGGCTTCCGCGCCGCCTTTGAGGCCAAGGCGCCCCACGAGGCCCTGATGGCCAAGATACCGACCTTCATCGTCCGGCATCCCGATCCGGCCCTGGAAGGCCTTGCCTCCTTCGCACGCGCGCCGGAAGCCTTTGCCGTCGACATGCAAGGACGGCAATGGACCGCAGGCGCCGCATCGGGCGCGAGCTGACCCGGGCCCGTCATGTCCTCTGCCCCAGCCTTCGCGGCACCACTGCCGATCGACGGTGTCCTGCCGGAGCTTCTGGCAACGCTTGATACAGGGCTGAACGCGGTTCTTGTTGCCGAACCGGGCGCGGGCAAGACGACCCGCGTGCCGCTGGCTCTTTTGAACGCGACCTGGCGCGGCGACGGCAAGATCCTGGTGCTGGAACCGAGGCGTCTAGCTGCCCGTGCCGCTGCACGCCGGATGGCAGCCGAACTTGGCGAAAAGCCCGGCGAGACCGTCGGTTACCGTGTGCGCATGGAAACGAAAGTCAGCGCCCGTACCCGGATCGAGGTCATCACGGAAGGTGTATTCACCCGGCTGATCCTGGACGATCCGGAACTGACGGGCGTTGCCGCCATTCTCTTTGACGAATTTCACGAACGCTCGCTTGACGGCGACCTCGGGCTGGCGCTGGCGCTGGATGTGCAGGCTGCACTGCGCGACGACCTGCGTCTGCTGCCGATGTCCGCAACGCTCGATGCCGCCGGCATTTCACGCCTGCTTGGCGACGCGCCGGTCATCGAAAGCACGGGGCGCAGCTACCCGGTTGAAACGCGTTACCTGGGGCGAACACCCAACGAGCGCGTGGAGCCGCAGATGGTGAGGGCGATCCGGCAAGCCCTCGTGGAAGAAAGAGGTTCCATTCTGGTGTTTCTGCCAGGCCAGGGCGAAATCCGCCGCACCGCTGAGATGCTGGAGGGCAAGCTCCCGGCCGGCTGCCAGGTGGCACCACTTTACGGCGGACTGGACGCCAAAGCCCAGGACGCAGCCATCCGGCCGGCCGATGCCGGCATCCGCAAGATCGTGCTGGCCAGTGCCATCGCCCAGACTTCGCTGACCATCGAAGGCGTGCGCGTCGTCATCGATAGTGGTCAGGCGCGCGTGCCGAAGTATGAGCCGCAGACCGGGCTGACACGGCTGGAAACCGTCCGTGTCTCACGCGCTTCAGCCGACCAGCGCCGGGGCCGCGCTGGACGTACCGAGCCCGGTGTCTGCTACCGGCTCTGGGATGAAGCGCAGACAACGGCCCTGTCGCAAGCCGAGGCACCTGAAATGCTGGAAGCGGATCTGACCGGGCTGGTGCTGGACCTTGCGGCCTGGGGGACGCTCGATCCGCAGGCTCTCGCCTTTGCCGACCCGCCGCCAAAAGCTGCCTGGACTGAAGCCAGGACGCTGCTTCAGGATCTCCATGCACTGGACGGCCACGGACGTCTGACCAGCGACGGCAAGGCCCTGGCGAAGCTTCCGCTGCATCCGCGTCTGGCTCACATGGTGATCGAAGGTGTTGCCCGCGATCTCGGCTTTACCGCCGCGATGATCGCGCTGGTGCTGTCCGAACCGGGTCTTGGCGGCCGGGACCCGGACCTGCGTGCACGTTTGCAGTCCTTGCGTCACGACAAGAGCCAACGTGTAAAAGACGGCCGCCAACTTGCCGAGCGCTGGCTGAAGCAGGCAGGCGGCACAGGCAGGGAGATAGATCCGGAAAGCGCCGGACTTCTGCTCGCCCTTGCCTATCCTGACCGGGTGGCCCAGCAGCGCGGGCAGACAGGACGCTTCCGCCTTGCGAACGGCCGGGGCGCGGAGTTGGAGGCGGAACATGCCCTTTCCCGGCAAGCCTTCCTGACTGTTGCCGATATTCAGGGCAAGGCGGCAAGCGGGCGTATCCAGCTCTGCGCGCCAATTTCCAAATCCGATATCGAGGATCTGTTTGCTGCAGACATCGTCGAGCAGGATGAAGTCCAGTTGACAGGAGATGGTGCGCTGAAGGCGCGGCGTGTCACCCGCTACAAGGCGGTTGAACTGAAGTCCGTCCAGATCCAGTCAGCAGATCCGGCAGCTGTCGAACGGGCCCTGATTGCCGAGATCCGCCGGCGCGGCGTCTCCCGCCTGCCCTGGAGCAAGGATCAGGAACGCCTGAAGAAACGTGTCGCCTATGCCCTTGAGAACGGCGCGCAGGATCTGCCCGACCTTTCCGACGGCACATTGACGGAGACACTGGAATCCTGGCTGCAGCCCTACCTCGCCGGCTGCACGAGCCTGGGGGCAATCGACACCGCGCTTCTCGGCAATGCGCTTGCAGTGCTCCTGCCCTATGATGCGGCTGCACGGCTGGACAGCCTTGCCCCCTCGCACTTCACGGCCCCGACAGGCAGCAAGGTGCCCATCGACTATGGTGCGGCCGCAGGTCCGACGCTGTCCATTCGCGTGCAGGAACTCTTCGGCCTCAAGGAGCACCCAAGCGTCTGCGACGGCAGATTGCCGCTGATCCTGGAACTTCTTTCCCCTGCCCAGCGCCCGATCCAGATCACGAAGGATCTCCCCGGTTTCTGGCAAGGCTCCTGGGCGGATGTAAAGGCCGACATGAAAGGCCGCTACCCCAGGCACCCCTGGCCGGACGACCCGACCGCAGCCGAGGCAACGCGCAGGGCGAAGCCGCGGGGAAACTAGCTCCGCATTTCAGCCTCGCACGGCCTTCCCTTCAGGAGAGAAAACGGCATGAATCCCGTGGTCGAATATGGGAAGACACAGGAGGGACTGACGCTTCAGAAGTCCCCTGTCCCACACCTTGCCGCAGCCGAGTCCTCCTCCCCCTTGTGGGGAGGGGTTAGGGGTGGGGGTATGAAGCCACGGCCCTAGTTACCGCTTTGCGGTTCACCCCCATCCCTACCCCTTCCCCACAAGGGGGAAGGGAACCGGTCCGTATATGGGCGAAATCCAGGTTGCAAATCGGACTATGCTTAGCTCCGAGAAGGCCTTGCTCGTCAATCGTCCGAGGCTGCCACCAGGCTGGCATTGCCGCCGGCAGCCGCGGTGTTGATGGAGACCACCTGTTCCAGGGCAAACCGGGTCAGGTAGGCCGGGCCGCCGGCCTTGGGGCCGGTGCCGGACAGGCCGGAGCCGCCGAAGGGCTGGGTGCCGACAACCGCGCCGATGGTGTTGCGGTTGACATAGACATTGCCGACAGAGAGCCGGTCAACCACCTTCTTCACCGTTGCATCAATACGGCTGTGAACACCGAGTGTCAGACCGTAGCCGGTACCGGCAATCTGGTTCAGCACCTTGTCCAGGTCGCCTGCCTTGTAGCGGACCACATGCAGGACCGGACCGAAGACTTCCCGCGTCAGGGCCTCGGCCTTGTCCAGCTCGATGATGTGCGGGGCGACCCAGGAACCGTTGGCCAGCTTGCCGTGTGGCGTCTTGCCGGCGTAGCGCAGTTTCTGGCTCTCCTTCATGTCGTCGACATGGGAGAGAATGTTGTCGCGTGCTTCCTCATCAATCACCGGACCGATGTCTGTCGACGGCAGCCGCGGGTCGCCCAAACTGAGTTCTTTCGCTGCGCCTTCCAGCATGTCCAGCAGATGATCGGCGACGTCTTCCTGCACATAAAGCAAACGCAGTGCCGAGCAGCGCTGACCGGCGGAGCGGAAGGCGGACATCATAACGTCATCGCAGACCTGTTCCGGCAGGGCCGTCGCATCTACGATCATCGCGTTGATGCCGCCCGTTTCGGCAACGAGCGGAACGATTGGGCCGCGTTTTGCGGCCAGCGTGCCGTTGATCAGCCAGGCGGTTTCGGTCGATCCGGTAAAGGCCACCCCGGCAACAGCCGGATGGGACGTCAGCGCCGCACCGACATCGCCTTCTCCCGGGAGCAGGTAGAAGACATCTTCCGGGACACCGGCCTGATACATCAGCCTGGCTGTTTCATAAGCGATCAGCGGTGTCTGTTCCGCGGGCTTGGCGACGACGGCGTTGCCCGCCATCAAAGCTGCGCTGATCTGACCGAGGAAGATCGCCAGCGGGAAGTTCCAGGGAGAAATGCAGACGAAGACGCCGCGGCCACGATAGCGGTAGCGGTTTTCCTCGCCTGTCGGTCCGGGCATCAGCTTGCCTTCACCGAAAAGGTTTCTGGCTTCGGCCGCGTAGTAGCGGCAGAAGTCGACTGCCTCGCGGATTTCGGCAATGCCATCGGTCAGGCACTTGCCGGCTTCCAATGAGAGGATCGTCATCAGACGGTCCCGGTTGGCCTCCAGCAGATCGCCTACCTTGTCGATGGCAGCCGCCCGCTCTTCAACCGGTCTGCGCGACCATTTCTCGAACCCCTTCTGGGCATTTTCGACAGCAAGGCGGGCCGTTTCGCTGTCCGCGAAGCGCACCGTGCCGACCTTGGTCGAGCCGTCCATCGGGGCAAACACCGGATTGGCGTCGCCCGACGGTTTCAGCCCCGCTCCAAGCGGGGCGGCCTCGGTGAACGGTGCTGTGGTTTTCGCCATGCCGGACGTCAGCAGGTTGCGTTCTGCCGCACAGCCGAATTCCACGCCGTCGGAATTTTGCCGGCTATCGCCGTAAAGGTCCTTCGGCAGCGGGATCGACCGGTTGATGGAATGGTGGCCGCTATCCAGCAGTTCCTTCGGCCGCTTGAGCATCTTTTCAACCGGCACGGAGGCATCGCCCACGATGGTGACGAAGGAGGAGTTGGCACCGTTTTCCAGAAGGCGGCGGACGAGATAGGCCAAGAGGTCCTTGTGACCACCGACCGGGGCATAGATCCGGCACGGGAAGCCGTCGCGCTCGACAACGGATTTGTAAAGGCTTTCGCCCATGCCATGCAGGCGCTGGAACTCGTACCCTTCCGCCTTGCCACCGGAGAGTTCGATGATCTGGGCAACTGTCAGTGCGTTGTGGGTGGCGAACTGCGGGTAGAGCACATCCCGTGCCGCCAGCATCCGCTTGGCGCAGCACAGATAGGACAGATCCGTCGCCGCCTTGCGCGAGAACACCGGATAGCCTTCCGCGCCGCCTTCCTGAGCGTGCTTGATTTCCGTATCCCAATAGGCGCCCTTTACGAGACGCACCATCAGTTTGCGGTTGGTCTTGCGGGCTGCGTTGACAAGCCAGTCGATCACGTGAATTCCGCGCTTCTGATAGGCCTGAACCGCCAGTCCAAAGCCATCCCAGCCCTCGGTGACCGGATCGGTCAGCATGGCGGCGATGATATCCAGCGAGATCTCCAGCCGGTCGGCTTCTTCAGCGTCGACGGTGAAGTTCAGGTTGTGGTCCTTGGCCATCTGCGCCAGTTCGCGCAACTTCGGCAGGAGTTCGTCGCGCACACGTTCGCCGTTGACGGCCTGATAGCGCGGATGCAGCGCGGAAAGCTTCACCGAAATACCCGGACGGTCCGGCAGCTTCTTGTCACCGGCGGCCTTGCCGATGGCGGCAATCGCCTTGGCATAGGACTGGAAGTAACGCTCCGCATCCTTCTGGGTGCGCGCGCCCTCGCCCAGCATGTCGTAGGAATAGCGATAGCCCTTCGCTTCCTGGGTCCTGGCGCGTTCCAGAGCCTTCTGAATGGTTTCGCCAAGCACGAACTGATGACCGAGCAGGCGCATTGCCTTGCGGGTTGCCATACGCACGGTCGGCATGCCCATGCGCTTGACGAGGCTCGACAGGATCGACTGGGGCGTGTCGCCCGGATGCAGCAGACGTGAGGTGACGCCCAGCGCCCAAGAAGAGGCGGAGACAAGCCAGGTGTCGGATTTCGGGCCTGAGGGATCGTCAAAGCGGGCTGCCGCCAGCTTGTCTTCGATCAGCTTGTCCGCGGTCTTTGCGTCCGGAACGCGCAGCAGAGCTTCCGCCAGCACCATCATGGCCAGGCCTTCACGGGTGGTCAGACCGAATTCGCGCATGAAGTCTTCCACGCCACCGAGACCGACCTGGACCGAGCGCATGTCCTGAATATAACCGCGGGCACGCTGGTCGATCAGTTTCTCCACCACGGGGTCGGTGTTGGCTTCCTTCAGAAGCGCTTCGACAAGCGTCTTGTCATCGGGGGCGTACGCCGGGCGAAACGGCTCGAGTTCGGTCGAATTGATTGTCTTCATGGCTGCAACAGTTGCGGTCATGAGAGCCTCCCAAAGGGGCCCCGCGGGGCCAGGTCACTAGATGCCTCCAAAATATCTTGAATCGAAGTCCGCTTTTCGCTGTTTTTGAAGCCAATCTCCGTGTATTTCTCTGCAAATTTCTTTTTTCTAGGGAAATTCGCCATGCTTGATGCAACAGACCGGAGGATTCTGAAGGTTCTCCAACAGGACGGCCGCATTACCAATACGGACCTTGCCGAACGGGTGCATCTTTCGGCAACCGCGACCGCCGAACGCATGAAGCGGCTGGTGCGCGAAGGGTACATCGAGCACTTCTCCGCCAGCCTCAATCCGAAGATGGTGGACCGGGGCTTGCTGGTCTTCGTCGAAATCCGGCTTGACCGCACCTCACCGGAAATTTTCGACGCCTTCAAGATTGCCGTCGAACGCTCGACCGACATCATGGAATGTCACATGGTGGCAGGCGGCTTCGACTACCTCATGAAAAGCCGCGTCAAGGACATGGAAGCCTATCGGGCCTTCCTGTCTGATGTGGTTTTGGCGCTGCCGGGCGTGCGTGAAACACATACTTACGCCGTCATGGAAGAGATCAAGGACACCCATATCCTGCCGGTCTGATTTGCGCTGAAATCAAACGGGCACGAACACTCATCGTTCACAAAGCCTTGTCTTGACCGTGCCATGCGCCTTGCGCGAGGGAACGAGGAACGGACACGATCCGCAACAGGGGAAATTCTGATGAAACGCATGCTTGCCGCAACGCTTGGTCTTATCGGATCACTGATGGCACCGGTGGCTGCTTCTGCACAGGAAGCGGCCAATGATCCGGCGTGGCAGGCAGTGCTGGATGAGGCCAGAGGCGAGACCGTTTATTTCCACGCCTGGGGCGGCGAGCCGCGCATCAACGCCTATATCGCCTGGGCTGCCCGGGAAGTGGCAAATGAATTTGACGTTCGCGTCCTTCAGGTGAAGGTCAGTGACACCGCATCTGTGGTCTCACAGGTGCTTGCCGAAAAATCGGTTGGCAAGGTCTCTGGCGGCGCGGTCGATCTGGTCTGGATCAACGGCGAAAATTTCGCGGCCATGAAGGAACAGGGCCTGCTGGCAGCACCTGGATGGGCGCAGACGTTGCCGAACTGGGATTACGTCGACGTGGAAAACAAGCCGACTGTCGTCCAGGATTTCACCGTGCCTACGGATGGCCAGGAAAGCCCGTGGGGGATGGCCAAGCTCGTGTTCATGTATGACAGTGCCCGCCTGGACACCCCACCCGCGACACTCGATGCGCTGCTGAGCTACGCCAAGGCGAACCCGGGCCGATTTGCCTATCCGCAACCGCCCAATTTCTATGGCACGACCTTTCTGAAACAGGTTCTCGTCAGCACGGTTCCGGACAAGGCCGCTCTGACGAAACCGGTGGATGAAGCCCGCTTCGAAGAAATGACCGCACCGTTGTTTGCCTATCTGGACGCATTGAACGGTTCGCTCTGGCGCCAGGGCCGCGCTTTCCCGAAGGATGCAGCGCATATGCGCCAGCTGCTTGCCGACGGAGAACTGGATATTGCATTTTCCTTCAATCCGTCCGATGCCTCGAGCGCAATTGCCAACGGCGAACTGCCGCCCAGCGTGCGCACCTTCGTTCTGGATGGCGGCACCATCGGCAACACCCACTTCGTTGCAATTCCGTTCAACAGTTCCAGCCAGGCAGGCGCCAAGGTCTTCGCCAACTTCCTGTTGTCACCCGCGGCACAGGCCCGCAAGCAGGATCCCGGTATCTGGGGCGACCCGACGGTTCTGAACGTTGCCGGACTGCCTGAAACCGAAAAGGTTCTCTTCGATACGCTCGACCTTGGGCCTGCGACCTTGACGCCCGAACAGCTCGGCCCGGTCCTGCCGGAGCCGCATCCGAGCTGGGTCAGTGCGCTTGAAGAGGCCTGGACCACCCGCTACGGCGCCGAGTGAGCCGGAGTACGTGGCAACCCAACCGAAAGCCGTCCCGGCCATACCGATCATCCTTGTGTCGGTTCTTCTGGCCGGGCCGGTTCTTGCCGGCCTGGCGGGTACGATCCTGCCTGCCTTCGGTTACCTGCCCGCGCTGGGCCACAACAGCTTCTCCCTTGAACCTGTCCGGCACCTGTTCCAACAACCCGGTCTGCTGACTTCCGTTTGGCTCAGTATTGCCACCGGCCTGACGGCCTCGATCGTGTCGCTGGTGATCGTGCTCCTGTTCGTGGCGGGCTGGTCCGGAACGGCGGCGTTCCGGCGCCTGACCCGGTTTCTGTCGCCACTGCTTTCAGTGCCGCACGCGGCGGCGGCCATCGGTCTTGCTTTTCTGATTGCGCCATCGGGCTTTCTGGTTCGCCTCGTTTCGCCCTGGGCGACTGGCTGGACCAGGCCACCCGACGTTCTGATCCTCAACGATCCGTTCGGCATCGCCATGACGGTTGGTCTTGTCGCCAAGGAAGTGCCTTTTCTGTTCCTGATGACGCTCGCCGCGCTAAACCGCCCTCACGTTCAGGAGTATTTCAAGGCAGGTGCCAGCCTTGGCTATGGCCGTGTCGCAACCTTCTTCAAGATCGTTCTGCCGCAGATCTACCCGCTCATCCGCCTACCGGTGCTGGCAGTGGTCGCCTATGCCACATCCGTCGTTGATGTCGCCGCTATCCTTGGGCCGACGACACCGGCTCCCCTCGCCCCGCGTCTCGTCAGCTGGATGAACGACCCGGATCTGACCAAACGTCTGATGGCATCTGCCGGGGCGTTGCTGCAACTTGCCGTCAGCACGACTGCTCTTGCCACCTATCTGGCAGGCGAACGGCTGGTCGCCTCGGCCTCCAGGCGCCGTCTCGTCACCGGGCATCGTCACTTGCGCGAGCGTGCGGCAAGATATGGCGGACTTCTGGTGATGGTAATCATCATCGTGGCCATGATCCTCTCGCTGCTTCTGCTCGGGATCTGGTCTGCCGCCCGCTCGTGGTGGTTTCCCTCTGTTTTGCCGCAGGCCTGGAATGTCATGCAAATGACCGACACCCTCGGCATGAGCCTCGGGCTTCTCGGTACGACTGTCGCTCTGGCCTGTGCCTCCGCGTTTGTTGCAACAGCCCTGACACTTTGGGTTCTGGAAGCGCGCGATCACCGCAAGTCGACCTCTTCGCGCCGTCTCAAGACACTCGTCTTCCTGCCGCTGCTGCTGCCGCAGATCAGCTTTCTGTTCGGTCTGCAGCTGCTTTTCCTGTCAGCGGATTTCAGCGGCACATTCTCCGCTGTTTTGCTGGCCCACCTGGTTTTCGTCCTGCCCTACGCCTTCCTGGCCTTGAGCGATCCCTGGGCCCGGCTCGATCCGCGTTTTGCCAAGGCCGCAGCCTCCATCGGCGCGTCGCGTGCCCGCATCTTCTGGCAGATCCGTTTGCCATTGTTGCTGCGGCCAGTTCTGGTAACGCTTGCCGTGGCAGCCGCGGTTTCCGTCGGCCAGTATCTGCCGACCTTGATGATCGGTGCTGGACGGATCGCCACGGTCACGACCGAGAGCGTCGCTCTTGCCAGCGGAGGCAGCCGGCAGGCAACTGCGCTGTTGGCCCTGCTGCAACTTGGCATACCACTGGCCGGATTTACGCTGGCCGCACTGTTACCGGCGTTGCTTCATCGCAACCGGGCCGCCATGCGGCTGGAAAGGTGAGGCAAGCAATGCAGACCCCAAACGAGACATTGGGCCTCGTTCTTCAGGACGTCACCCTCCACCTGGACGGAGCGCCCCTGCTTGGGATCGACTGCCGGATAGAACCGGGAACAGTACTCACCGTGATGGGCGAAAGCGGCAGCGGCAAATCCAGCCTGCTCGACTTCATTGCCGGTTTCCTCCGGCCGGATTTCAAGGCGAGCGGCAAGGTGATGCTTGATGGCAAGGATCTGACACCTCTGCCTGCACAGGAGCGGCATATCGGCCTGATGTTCCAGACGCCGCTGTTGTTCCCGCATATGTCTGTGCTGCAGAACCTGATGTTCGCCATTCCCGCTGCAATCCGTAAAAGATCCCTCCGGCGGGACATGGCTCAACAGGCCCTCGCCGATGTCGGGCTTTCCGGCTTCGGCAACCGGGACCCTGCGACGCTGTCCGGCGGTCAGCAGACCCGCGTCGCCTTGATGCGAACGCTTCTTGCCGAGCCGCATGCGCTGCTGCTGGACGAACCTTTCTCAAGTCTCGACAAGGCCCGGCGAGCCGACATCCGGGCATTGGTCTTTGACGCGGCCAGACAAAAGGGCTTGCCCGTCCTGCTTGTCACGCACGACGAGGAAGACGCTGACGCAGCCGGTGGCAAGGTACATTTTCTTGATGAAAGCGGATCAGGCAACGGCTGCGCCTGAGAAGGGGTCACATAGGTGCAATTGTCGGCGAACAGGGCGTACGGCCAAAACGCGCGGAAGATCTGAGCCGCCTAAATAGTCTTCTGATGGCAGGCAGAAGATGTCTGCCGTTGCCGGGTTCGCTCCGACGACGGCAGACGGAAATCAGGTTTGTGAACCCTGGTGCTTATTCGGCGGTGTCCGCAGACTTGGCCTGCAGCAGGGAGTAGTTGTCGATGCCGATCCGTTCGATCAGTTCGAGCTGCGTTTCGAGGAAATCGATGTGGCTTTCCTCGTCGCTCAGAAGCTGTTCAAACAGCGCCATGGAAACATAGTCGCCGAGCTCGCGGCAGACTTCGCGGGCTTCGTGGTAAAGGGCCCGCGCGACGTATTCCGCTGCAAGGTCGCCTTCCAGGCATTCCTTGACCGACTGGCCGATCCGCAGCGGGTCCAGGGTCTGAAGATTGGGCAGACCTTCCAGGAAGATGATCCGGTCCATCAGATCCTGTGCATGCTGACGCTCTTCTTCAGCTTCCGCCAGTTCCTTGTCGGCCAGCTTGCCGAAGCCCCAGTCGGCCAGCAGTCGGGCATGGACCCAATACTGGTTCACTGCCGTCAACTCGTGCCGCAGGGCCTTGTTGAGATACTCGATTACGCGCGCTTCGCCCTTCATGACCCTCTCCCTGCGAGATCCCCCCGGGGTGCTCTGTCACTTGGACATGTGCCCGGATGTTGATCGAAATCCATGTTCCGGACCCAGCCTTTTCTCTGGCAGGGGCCGGTAAGTCCTAGCGGTTTGAAGCCTGCTTCAATTCTGCAGGCGACTCTTCCGACTGTGGTTGCTCTTCAGAACTTTTTTCGTGAATGATGTCAATGACCGACGGAAAACAGCTTCCGCAACGCGGCCTGCACCCCAGATGACGGAACACCGCTCCGGGCGTTGGCACCTTGCCATTCGGGTCTGCACGCATTTCTTCCGCGGCTTCGCGAAGTTGCTTGTCAGACAGTACGTTACAGGAGCAAATGATCATTGTAGGATCCGGCGCGCGTCCTCATATGCGAACATATTGGCATTGACGAATTCCAGCGCAATAACGAAACTCGACTGCAAGAGTCAACTTTTTCCACGACTTTTGCACGCCAGCAGGGAAATAACATGACCGGCCAGGGTATCCCCGACGAGCGTCCGACACTCGTGCTGACAGGCGCGAGCCGCGGCATCGGACATGCCACCGTCAAGCGGTTTTCCGCGGAAGGTTGGCGGGTGATCACCTGCTCCCGGCAGGCGTTTTCGGACAAGTGTCCCTGGCCGATGGGGCCTGAGGACCATATCCAGGTGGATCTTTCCGATCCGGAAAACCTCGGGTTTGCCACCCAGGAAATCCGCAAGCGTCTGGAGCCCAACGGTTCGCGCCTTCATGCGCTGGTCAACAATGCGGGGATCAGCCCCAAGGGCCCCGACGGAGAACGACTGGATTCGCTGACAACGGCCATGCACGAATGGCGAACCGTTTTTCAGGTCAACTTCTTTGCCCCCATCCTTCTTGGCCGGGGCCTTTTCAAAGAACTGAAGAATGCCAAGGGGTCGGTCGTCAACGTGACGTCGATCGCCGGCATGAAGGTGCATCCCTTCGCCGGCACCGCCTATTCCACCTCGAAGGCGGCCCTCGCATCGCTTACGCGGGAGATGGCGGCCGACTTCGGTCCGCACGGCATTCGCGTCAATGCAATCGCACCGGGCGAAATCGATACATCCATCCTGTCACCTGGCACCGAAAAGATGATCGAAGACATTCCGCTCCGCCGCCTTGGCCTGCCGAATGAAGTTGCCGACACGATCTATTACTTGTGCTCCGAGAAGTCTTCCTACGTCAGTGGAGCAGAAATTCACATCAACGGCGGCCAGCATGTATAAATCATTTATACAACCCGCCCCTCTTCTAGCTTGCCGATATATTTGCGGCACCTAAACCTGACTTTCATAATGGCGCATTTCTTCTTCAGCTAAATATTACCTGAAGCTAAAAATGCGTGATTTACCTAATGTTCATTGCGCTCCGCAATACTGACAGAACGACAATGCAGTTGTTCCGGCTGTGCGGGGATAAAATGAAACGAATATTGAAAGTTCTGACCGACTTGAAATTTGGCTTCAAGGTCGGCGGCGGTTTTCTGGCTGTCTTGCTGCTGACGGCAGTCGTAGGTGGCGTGGGATTTCTGGCCATCCATGGTCTGTCCGCGCGGTTCGTCGTTGCCGATCAGGCGGCCAAGGTTGCCGGACAGGTCCAGGCAACGTCCCTGCTTCGTGAAGACTATCTCAACAATCCTTCGGCAGACCTTCGCAATTCCGTGCTTGAAGGTGTGGCGACGCTGCAAGGCGAACTGGACCTCCTGACCAACGAGATTGCGGGCGACACCGCCTCTGAAGCTCAGGTTGCGGGGGCCAAGGACGCGGTCTCCAGTTTCTCGACCACTTTCGATCAGGTCGCCGAGCAGACGGTGCAGCAGGCCGAGCGTATCGCGACACTTCAGAAAAGCACCAATGATCTGGAAGCACTGGCGACCAACATCAGTGACGCCGTTCTGACGGAAGAAAAACGCATCAGCGCCGAAGCTTTCGCGGCGAACAGCCAGCTGGACGATGCCAACCAGCTTCAGAGAACCGTGTTCGAACTGAAAGACGAAGTCGTCAAGGTTCACATGCTTTACCTGAAGGGCAGCGGCAACATTGACGGTGAAGATCTTACCTCAGCCATCGACACCGCACGCAACCTCGTCTCTTCCACGAAGCAGATGAAGTACAAGCAGATCGACGGTATCGACCGCAAGACCGTGAGCAAGCTGGCCTCGCAGGCGAACAAGCTGAATGCAGCTCTGGAGAACCTCACCAAGGATCTCGGCTTTTCCGAAGCCTATGAAGCACGCCAGGCCGTCGGCAATGCAATCGACGGGATGAACGGCTTTACAGAAGAAATTCTCGGGCAAGTCCACCCGGTCGTTTCCAAGGCAAAGACCGACGCACTGACCGCCTCCACCCGCCTTGCAACGGTACGCTCCATTGCCGAGAAAGCCACCAGCCTGAATGAGATGGCGCTGGCCGCCCGCGCGGAAACACTCTACCTCTTCGGCGCCTTTGGTGTCAGCGACCAGTCGGCCGTGGAAGAACAGATCGCCAATCTGCAGGGCCTGGAAAAGGACATGGTCAAATACGCCATGATCCTTCCCTCCGCCGCAGACGCAATCAACGCGATCCCTGAATCCGTTGCAACGCTCGACAAGTCTTTCCGCGAGATGCTTGTCACCAAGGCAGATCTGGCTGCCAAACGAGTGGAACTTGACGACCTGACCCGCAAGGTCAGCGCCGACATCACGTCCATCTCCGCTGCACAGTCGCAGGCCGCCAATTCCGCCGCCACGGCTGCAAAGGTCCAGATTGCCGTCACGATCCTGCTCGCCATCCTGGGCGGCATCGGTCTTGCCTTTATTCTCAACCTGGCCATCACGCGTCCGATCCGCACGATCACCGGCGTCATGGACCGCCTGGCAAACGGCAACAATGAAGTTGTGATCCCGGGCATCGATCGTGGCGACGAGATCGGCGACATGAGCCGCACGGTGCAGGTGTTCCGCGACAACGCTGTAGAACGCGCTCAGCTGCAGGAGCAGAATGCCCGCGAGGAAGCCTCCCGCCAGGAACGCCAGGCCCGTATCGACAGTCTGATCCATTCTTTCCGCACCAAGGCGGAAGAAGCGCTCGGCTCCGTGGAAACCACCGCGGGCGGCCTCGACAACACCGCACAGGCCCTGACGGAAATCGCCCGGGACAGCGCCGGCTACGCCAGCGAAACCCAGGCATCGTCAAACGAGACCACCAACAACGTTCAGACCGTGGCAAGCGCCGCCGAAGAACTGGCGGCTTCGATCGGCGAGATCTCCCGCCAGGTTGCCCAGACGACAGAAATCGTCGATCGGGCCACCACCGGAACACGGATCACCAACCAGAAGGTCGAAGGACTGGCGGAAGCCGCCACAAAGATCGGCGAAGTGGTGACCCTCATCCAGGCGATTGCCGAACAGACAAACCTTCTGGCCCTCAACGCCACCATCGAAGCGGCACGCGCCGGTGAAGCCGGAAGAGGTTTCGCGGTTGTTGCTGCCGAGGTGAAGGAGCTGGCCACCCAGACCTCCAAGGCAACGGAGGAGATCTCCAGCCAGATCACCGAGATCCAGAACGCGACCAAGGAATCCGTCGTTGCCATTGGCGAGATCGCAGAGACCATGACCGAGGTGAACACCTACACCACGGCCATCGCATCGGCTGTCGAACAGCAGGGCGCCGCCACCGCGGAGATTTCGCAGAACGTGCAGCGCGCGGCGGAAGGAACCGGTGCCGTGTCCTCTTCCATGTCGCAGCTTTCGCAGGCCGTTGACCAGACCTCCTCGTCTGCGGACATGGTGCTGTCGGCTTCCGGAGAACTGACCCAGAAGACCCACGAACTGAAGCGTGAAGTCGAGCAGTTCCTCTCCGAGGTTGCCGCGGCCTGATCGCACACATCTGACCAAAGAGGGCGGGTGAGCTTCGGCTCCCCGCCCTTTTCTTTTGCGCTCGACAGGATCGCCGACGGCAGCGGGAAATTGCCTTTGCGGTGCTGCTGTAGCCGGTCACGAAACCTTTGGACCGGAGGGGTTCAAAAGCCGGCCAGGAAACCTTTTCGACCACACAGGAACGTCTAATCTACTTTCAAAAGAAGGCAGGATGTTCTATGGCGGAACAACTTCAAACCTGACAGAAAACGAGTGAGACCCGTGGCGGATCAGACCAGTGCCTCCACCTATGCCCCGTCCGGCGAGCCTGCACACCAGAGCTGGCCGGTGATCCTGGAAACCAAGGGCTGGAAGGACTATCGGCTTCTGGACATGGGCCAGGGCGAGAAGCTGGAGCGTTATGGCAGATTCACCATCGTGCGTCCGGAACCGCAGGCCATGGGGGCCCGGCGGCAGAAGGAAAGTGTCTGGAACCGTGCCGATGCCGTCTTTTCCGGCGACACGGAAGAAGAAGGCCCGGGCCGCTGGAAGTTTTCCGGAAGCGTGCCGGAAACCTGGCCGATGTCATACGGCCCTGTTCGCTACAACGGTCGCTTCATGTCGTTCCGCCACGTCGGCGTCTTCCCCGAACAGGCCGCCCATTGGGACTGGGTCAACGGCAAGATCCGCGCTGAACGCGAGCGCGCACCGGAAAAGCCGCTGAAGATCCTGAACCTTTTCGGCTACACCGGCCTTGCCTCGTTACTGCCGGCGACGGAAGGGGCGCAGGTGACCCATGTGGACGCCTCCAAGAAGGCGATCGGTTATGCCCGCGAGAACCAGGAGATGTCAGGTCTCGAAGATCTGCCGATCCGATGGATCTGCGAGGACGCTTCGAAATTTGTTGCCCGCGAAGTGCGGCGCGGCAACACCTATGACGGCATCATTCTCGACCCACCGAAATACGGCCGCGGCCCGAAGGGCGAGGTCTGGGACATCTATACCAGCCTGCCCGGCATGCTCGCGGACCTGAAGCAGCTTCTGGACAAGGACGCATTGTTCATGATCCTGACCGCCTATGCGATCCGCTCCAGTTTCGTGTCCATTCACGAACTCATGGCAGAAACCCTGGACACCGAAGGCGGCCTGCTGGAATCCGGCGAACTGGTCATCCGCGAGGAGGACGGCAAGCGCGCACTGTCCACGTCGCTCTTTTCACGCTGGAGCAGCAGATGATCGAAAAACGCCAGGGGGCGGTGAAACAGATCACCAGCCATTCCAACCCGATCGTCAAGGAAATCAAGGGGCTCGTCGCGCAGCGCAAGCACCGCAGCCAGTCGGGCCTGTTCGTGGCCGAAGGCCTGAAGCTGGCCACCGATGCGCTGGAAGCCGGCTGGGGCGTGCGTTATCTCGCGCTCGGGCCTGAAGCGCGGGACAATCCTGTCGCGCAGAAGGCCGCTGCTGCCGCGAAGGCACGCGGCGCCCTGATCCTGGAAGCATCGACCGCCGTCATGTCCGCCATGACGCGCAAGGACAATCCGCAGATGGTTGTCGGTGTTTACGAGCAGAAGCTTCTGGGAGCCCGCGACATTGATCCCGCCGGCACCACGCTCTGGGTCGCACTCGACCGGGTGCGCGATCCGGGCAACCTCGGCACGATCATCCGCACGGTCGATGCGGTCGGTGGCGCAGGTGTCATGCTGGTCGGCGATTGCACGGATCCCTTCGCGGTTGAAGCGGTGCGCGCCACCATGGGCTCGCTGTTTCATGTGCCGCTGGCCAAACTCGGCAAGGACGAATTCAAGTCACTGGCCGAAAAGTGGCCCGGCACCGTCGCGGCCACCCACCTGAAGGGATCGGTCGACTATCGCACGCCCGACTATGCCGAGCCGGTTCTGCTGGTCATGGGCAACGAGCAGAAGGGCCTGGAAGACGACATGGCAGCCGCCTGCCGTACCTTGATCCGCATTCCGCAAGTCGGACAGGCCGACAGCCTGAACCTGGCCGTTGCCACGGGCGTTGCGCTTTATGAAATCCGCCGCAAGCATCTGGAGCTTTAGAACCTATGCGTCTTTTCATCTTTGGCACCGGGTTTTCCTCCAAGGCGTTCGTGGAAGAAGTGCGCGACCAGTTCGACTGGATCGGCGGCACAACGCGTTCTTCGGACAAGACGGAGACGCTCCGGACACTGGGTGTCGAACCGTTTCTCTTCGACGGCAACTCCCAAGGCGACGGCGTTGCCGAAGCACTGAAGCAAGCGACGCATATACTGGTCTCGATTGCTCCGAATGAAGCCGGCGACCCGGTGCTGAACCAGTACGCCAATGAGATTGCCGGCGCGAAACCGCGCTGGATAGGATACCTCTCCACAGTCGGTGTCTACGGCAATCACGACGGTGCCTGGGTCGATGAGGAAACTCCGCTCAACCCCGTTTCCAAACGCTCCGTCCAGCGTGTTGCGGCAGAAGTGGCCTGGTTGGCATTTGCCGAACAGAATGACCTGCCGGTGCAGATTTTCCGCCTTTCGGGCATTTATGGCCCGGGCCGGAATGCATTCGAGAATTTCAGGAAGGGCACGGCGCGGCGGCTGGTGAAGCCGGGTCAGGTCTTCAATCGCATTCACGTTGCCGATATTGCGGGCGCATTGAAGGCTGCCATGGCAAAGCCGTCGACGCGGGTTTTCAACGTCACGGACGATGAACCGGCCCCGCCGCAGGATGTGGTGGCCTTTGCCGCGGAGCTGCTCGGCGTCGAAGCCCCGCCCGAGATCCCGTTCGAAACCGCGGATCTCACACCGATGGCCAGGTCCTTCTACGGCGAAAACAAGCGGGTTTCCAACCAGCGCCTCAAGGACGAGCTTGGGTTTACATTCCGCTATCCGGACTACCGTGTTGCCCTGAAGGCCTTGTTGGAGACGGTGTGATCCCGTCGCAGGTCCCTGCCCTGACCAGACCCTGACACGGCGGCGCCTTTTTTCGTGCGCCGCCAGCCGTTTCATCCATTCATTTCAGCCGTTATTTGGGCTGCGGCACGACGCGCAGATAAGGCTTCAGGGTTTTCCAGCCTTCAGGGAATTTCTCCTTCGCCTCTTCATCGCTCACCGCCGGGACGATGATGACATCCTCACCGGACACCCAGTTGGCCGGTGTGGCGACCTTGTGGGCGGAGGTGAGCTGCAGACTGTCGATCACACGGATGACTTCATCGAAGTTCCTGCCCGTGGAGGCCGGGTATTCGATCTTGAGCTTGATCTTCTTGTCCGGGCCGATAACGAACAGCGACCGCACGGTCAGCGTGTCATTGGCATTGGGATGGATCATGCCGTATGCGGTGGCCACCTTACGATCCGGATCGGCAATCAGCGGGAAGTTCAGGGCAACGCCTTGCGTATCGGCGATGTCACCAACCCAGGCATGGTGATCCTCGATGGGATCGACCGAAACGCCGAAAACCTTGACGCCACGGGCTGCGAACTTGTCCTTGAGCTTGGCGGTCATTCCCAGTTCGGTGGTGCAGACCGGCGTGAAATCCTTGGGGTGGGAAAACAGAACCGCCCAGGACCCTTCGATCGCCTCATGAAAACGGATCGGACCATCCGTGCTGTCGGCTTCGAAATCCGGTGCCTCGTCTCCGAGCAAAAGTGCAGACATGAATGAGCTCCTTAAAATTACGGACCGCAATCTCAGTTTTGCGGCGGTTTACCCTTCAGTTTTTGCGCAGGCTTGTCGAGTCTCCCGGCCCATTCCACCGAGGGGCAAATGAACGCAGGGGTTGACGTTGCCTGGTTCAGCCCCCAGTTTCGAATCACAACAAGGCGGGGATTTTCGCCACATAATTCAAAAGCTTGCATGGGAGAACCTTATGACCACCTGGCGCGTCTACTTATCCGGCGAAATCCATACCGACTGGCGTGACAGGATCATGGAAGGTACATCCGCACTCAAGCTGCCGGTGGAATTTTCCTCTCCCGTGACGGATCACGATGCCAGCGACGATTGTGGCGCGACCATCCTTGGTGGTGAGGACAACAAGTTCTGGTACGACCACAAGGGCGCGAAGGTGAACGCGATCCGCACGCGGACGCTGCTGGAAAAAGCCGACATCGTCGTGGTCCGCTTCGGCGATAAATACAAGCAATGGAACGCAGCCTTCGATGCCGGCTATGCTGCCGCGCTCGGCAAGTCTCTGATTGTCGTTCATGACCCGTCGCTGACCCACCCGCTCAAGGAAGTTGACGCAGCTGCTCTTGCGGTCGCCGAGACCTCCGAACAAGTCGTCGATATCCTCAAATATGTTATACTTGGGAAGCTCGATCGGTGAGCAGGTCTTGAAATTAACAATTTCATTACCATACTAATAGACACTATGGAAAAGCCCGGGTGTTTTTACCGGGCAACCAGACCTCCGCCAAATGGAACGGCTTCTTGAAGTGAGGCAGTCGCGAAAAGACTGCGCACGTCGATGTCCAGTTCCGAGCAGGGTCTGAAAAGTACTTTAGTATTATCATCAACACTGTCATCAAGGCGTTGAAAAAGGCAGCTATGGAAGCCGTCGTATGCCAAGATGCCAAGAATTGGAAAGAAGACTCCATGCTACATGGAAACGTGAAATGGTTTGATCAGCGCCGAGGTATCGGCACGATCGAGCCGCAGGACGGCGAGGACATCCTTGTCGACATCTCGGCCCTGCGCCGGTCCGGTATTGACACTCTGAAGGAAGGCCAGCTTGTGGCATTCGATCTGGAGTGGCGCCGCGGTCAAATGGTGGCTGAAGACCTGAAAGTCCTGTAAGGTCACTTACAGGTCATTACCGGGTACAAGGGCGGTTCGACCGCCCTTTTTTATTGGATTTTTTTCAGATGCAAATTGACGAGAGATTACAACAGGGCATCTCCGCCCACCGCAGCGGCAATCTGGAAGCCGCCCTCAGCGCCTACAAGGATGTTCTATCGGAAGATCCCGACCATGCGGACGGCCTGCATTTCCTGGGGCTGCTCCATTTCGATGCCGGCAAGGCGGACAATGCGGTTGCGCTTATCCATGCCTCCCTGGAAAGGAACCCGCGCAATTTCTCCGCCTGGAACAACCTCGGCAACATCCTGAAGCTTTCAGGCGACAAGGACGAAGCCTTGAAGGCCTATTTGCGCGCAGTAGAAATTGAAGTCCGCCACGAGGAAGCCTGGAAGAACATCTCGATGATGCTGCAGGAAGCCAGCAACAACGACGAGCTTCTGCCCATGCTGCGAGAAGTCGTGCGCCTCGACCCGAACAATCACAGCGGCTGGCACAACTTCGGCATATCGCTGATGCTTGCCGGCAAAAGAGAGGAAGCGGCAGACGCTTTCGAACGGTGTCTGCAGTTCCCGCCAGACGTCTGGAGCGACAAGGGCTGGCATCCGCGCGTACTGTGCGCGCTTGGACGGGCCGAAGTCGCCACACGGCATATGGAGATGCTTGTCGCAACCTTCCCGGACGACCCGGTCATCCGCTATCAGTTTGCTGCGATCCGCGGAGAAGACCTGTCGCTTGCACCTGCGGACTATGTCCGGGATCATTTCGACAGCTTTTCGGAAAGCTTTGACGACGTCCTGAACGGGCTCGGCTACCAGGCGCCGAAGCTTGTTGCCGAGGAAGTCGCGGAGCTGGCCAGGGAGCGTGACTTGCCGTTTGCCCATGTGGTCGACCTTGGCTGCGGGACCGGCCTTTGCGGACCACTGATCCGCGACCACTGTGCCCGGCTCACCGGCATCGACTTGTCACCGGGCATGCTGCGCAAGGCCGCTGCATTGAAGGTCTACGACTTCCTGGTCGAGGGAGAGCTCGTTGGATTTCTGTCCTCCGACCTGCCGGCTCAATTCGATCTGGCAGTCTGTGTCGACACGCTGTGTTATCTCGGCGATCTGGAGCCTTTCATGCGGGCGCTTGCAGGAGCCCTTGCCCCGGGTGGCATGCTCGTCGCGAGCGTCGAGCATCTCGATACGTCGGACGGGCCGGACTACCGCGTGGATGCTACGGGGCGCTACGCCCACCGGCCGGAATATCTAAAGCGCTGCGCGGAGGCCGCGGGCCTTCTCTATGCGCGGGAAAAACGGGATATTCTGCGCAAGGAACTCGGCAAGGATGTGAATGGGCTCGTTTTTCACATCCGCAAGCCAGGCGCCAGCCAGACGTGACAGTCTGTCCGCGCGGACGGCAAGTGAATTCGTGCAAGGACATTCAAAGCGGTTGTGCCGGGGCGTAAAGTTGTTACGGTGTCGCCGTTGGGAACGAGTGTCCGTTTGGAGGGACCGTTAATGTCGGAATGCAATGTTCTGCTGGTGTATCCGCGCTTCAATGCCGGGTCATTCTGGAACTATGGTGCGACCTGCGAAATGGTCGGCGCCAAATATCCCGCTCCTCCTCTCGGCCTGATCACAGTTGCGGCAATGCTGCCGGAGAACTGGAATGTTCGCCTGATCGACCGCAACACCGGCGCCCTGACGAACGACGATCTCGCCTGGGCCGACATGGTGATGACCGGCGGCATGCTGCCCCAGCAGGCCGATTGCCTCGCCGTCATCCGCCGTTCGCAGGAAAAGAATGTTCCCGTCGTGGTCGGCGGTCCGGATGCAACCTCTTCTCCGGAAGTTTATGAAACGGCCGACTTCCTGGTCCTTGGGGAAGCCGAAGGCATTCTCACCACCTTCGTCGACGCCTGGAAGGAAGGGGTCCGCAACGGCCGTTTCTCGGCCGAGAAATTCAAGGCAGACGTTTCCTCCAGTCCCGTACCGCGCTTTGACCTTCTGAGATTCGACGATTATGTCCAGATCGGCGTGCAATATTCGCGCGGCTGTCCGTTTACCTGCGAATTCTGCGACATCATCGAGCTGTATGGCCGGGTGCCGCGTACCAAGACCAACGACCAGATGCTGGCCGAACTCGACCGGCTGTACGAACTTGGCTACCGGGGTCACGTCGACTTCGTCGATGACAACCTCATCGGCAACAAGAAGGCCGTGAAGGGCTTCCTGCCCGAACTGGCGAAATGGCAGAAGGAACGCAGCTACCCGTTCGAAATGTCGACCGAGGCTTCCCTCAACCTGGCGGATGACGAAGCCTTGTTGAAGATGATGCAGCAGGCCGGATATTTCTCGGTCTTCATCGGCATCGAAAGCCCGGACCCGGACGTTTTGGTCGCGACACGCAAGAAACAGAACACACGCCGCGACATCGCCAAGAGCGTGCACAAGATCTACGATGCCGGCATCTTCGTGCTGGCCGGCTTCATTGTCGGCTTCGACGAGGAAAGCGACAAGGTGGCGGACGAGATCTCGGCACTGATCGAGGAAGCCGCGATCCCTGTTGCGATGACCGGGCTGCTCTATGCCCTGCCGAACACCCAGCTGACGCGCCGGCTCGCCAAGGAAGGCCGTCTGCATGCGGATTTCGCCACCGATGATCCGGATACGGAACATGGCGATCAGTGCACCGCCGGGCTCAACTTCACCACAGTGCGCCCGCGCGCGCAGATCCTGGAAGACTTCAAGCAGGTCATCGACCGGGTCTATGGTCCGGAAGCCTACTTCGGCCGCGTTCAGAAGGTGGCTTCCATGCTCGACATGAGCGGCGCAAACGGCTCAATCTTCGGCGCCGGGTTCTTCCACGATATCAAGCTGTTCGGCCGTCTTATCCTGGCAATGACCTTCAAGGAAACCACCTATCGCGGGCCCTTCTGGAAAACCCTGATCAAGACCGCCTTCACCAATTTCAGGGCGATCAAGCCGGTCATGATGATGCTTGCGCTCTATGTGCACCTGGGGCCGTTCTCCCGGTTCGTGGTTGCCCAGATCGACAAGCAGATTGCCGATATCGAAAAGGGCAACTGGGAACAGCCGGCGCTGGTGGCCGCCGAGTAATCGGACAAGGTCACCCTCCTTCAGCTGACGGGATTGGCGGGAAAAGAGTTGCGGTCCGGTATCTCCAAACGCAGCGCGCTGGGGTTCATCCTGGTCACGCTGGTTCTCAATTCCATGGGCATCGGCCTGATGATGCCGGTCATGCCCTCGCTCCTGACCGAACTCACCTCGCTGCCCGTGAGCGAAGCCGCCCGCTGGGGCGGTGCACTGAGCGTCGTCTACGCCTTGATGCAGTTCGCCTTCGGTCCGACGCTCGGCAATCTGTCCGACCGCTTTGGCCGCCGTCCGGTGCTGCTGGTGTCCATGTTCGCCATGGCCGTCGACTACCTGATCATGGCCTTCTCCTGGCATCTGGCCGTGCTGTTCATCGGCAGAACCCTGTCGGGTGTCGCCGGAGCAACCTTCTCGGCCGCATCAGCCTTTATTGCCGACGTGTCGTCCAAGGAAGACAGGGCCAAGAACTTCGGCCTTGTCGGGGCTGGATTTGGTGTCGGCTTCGTACTCGGGCCGATGATCGGCGGTTATCTCGGCGAATACGGACCGCGTGCGCCCTTTTATGCCGCCGCAGGCCTTTCCTTCGTCAATTTCCTCTTCGGCTATTTCATGCTGCCGGAAACGCTGAAGGACGAAAACAGAAGAGATTTTGACTGGAAACGGGCCAATCCATTCGGGGCCTTCAAGCAGATCGCCGCCTATCCGGCGGTGCGCACGCTGCTTCTGGCCATCTTCCTGTTCGACATCGCCCATTACGTCTACCCGTCCGTCTGGAGCTACTATGCGGAGGAGGTCTTCGCCTGGAGCCCCGGAGACATCGGTCTGTCACTTGCGGCCGTCGGTGTCGGGTTTGCCTTCGTTCAGGGATACCTGATCCGTGTCCTGGAACCGAAGCTCGGGCCCGGCCGGACCCTCTTCATCGGGCTGGCCGCCAATCTCGTGGCCTTTGCCGGCCTCGCCGTCGCCGATACCGGCTGGATGGCCTATCTGCTGATCTCGTTCGCGGCGCTTGGTGCGATGGCGACGCCTGCCTTCACCGGTCTGATGTCGGTCCGTGTCCCTGACAATGCGCAAGGCGAATTGCAGGGTCTGATTGCCAGTGCCGCCGGCCTTTCCATGGTGGTGAGCCCGCTGGTGATGACCCAGGTCTTTGCCACGTTTTCAGGTCCTGAGGCGGCGATTTCCTTTCCCGGCGCGCCGTTTGCCCTGGCAGGCGTGCTGATCCTCGCCGCCATGCTGATCGCCCTTCCCTTCATGCGTCTTCAGGAAAGACTGCCGTCACCTTCCGATGCGGCAGACCGGAAGACACCAGCCGAATAATCAGGTTCCCCAAAAGTGACTGGCACCTTTCCTCCCCTTCTCGACGGTCCACGTCTTGCACCGGCCTCCGGCAAACCCGCCCGTCAGCTGGTTGTGATCCTGCATGGCTACGGCGCGGATGGTCTTGACCTGATCGACCTCGGGCGCGCCTGGCAGGGACAGCTTCCCGATGCGGCTTTCGTTGCGCCGAACGCTCCTGAACATCTTCCCTTCGAAGCGCTTGGCGGGCGGCAATGGTTTGCACTCCAGGAGCGCGATCCCAATGAATACCGCCTCGGCGCGCAGGCCGCTCAACCGTTGCTCGACCGGTTTCTGGACGACGAACTGGCCCGCCATTCGCTGGACGGCAGCGCGTTAGCATTGGTCGGCTTCAGCCAGGGAGCCATGATGACCTTTCAATGCGGCCTGCGCCGCCCGTCTCCGCCAGCGGCCCTGATCGGTTATTCCGGACTGTTGCCGGGAGCCGGCCAGCTGGGTCCGGTCAACACGCAAAGCCCGGTGCTGATTGTCCATGGCGAGGAAGACGATGTCGTTGCCAGCTATCATGCCCAGGCAGCACAAAAGGCGCTTGACGATGCCGAGGTTTCCTCAAGCCTGCACCTTTTGGCCGGCCTCGGCCATTCAATTGACGAGCGCGGCATGGTGCTGGGCGGGCGGTTTCTGGAAAAGGCATTTGGCCCGGCAATGCCGGTCTGAAGACGACCTTGCATTGGTTAATAGCCTGTTAACGGTTTTGCAGGATGCTTTCTGCAACTGTGCCGGACCAGAAAGGGCCGGACAAGCCGGGATCCGAAGCCATGCAGATTTCCATCGAAACCACTACGCAAAGCGCGAGCCTTTTTACGGCTTCCTTTTCGAATGGCGGCGCTGAAGGCCAAAAGAACGATCCCAAGGGCAACGCCTACGGCCACGAGATCGGCCAGCGGAATGGCCACGACAAGTCCCCCGCCGTCAATGCTCTGGAAGCAGCCAGCAAACAGGCCGAGGAAGACGCGGTCGTGATCGCCGCCCTTCAGGATGCGGTCGAAAAAGGCAAAGGCAAGGACGACGACAAGGAAAAGGACGGCGCGCTGGCGACCGTTGAGGACTATCAGAAGACCGCCGGCAAACTGAAGGTGGCTCTTGGTGAAGAGGAAAGCGGCGCTTCGGCGAATGTCGCCTATGAAAGCGCGACGATTTCAACGACCACCATTGAAGCCGAAATCGGTGGTGAAACCGTTTCCGCGCAGTTCGTATCCTTCGAGCGGGTGTCCTACGACAGCGAAACCGGGCTGTCCGTCCGCTCCGCAAACGCCTCTTCCATCGAAGGCAACTTCGACAACGGCTCCTTCAGCTACCAGAGCGCTGCCGTCAGCGAGCTTTATGCAGGCACCGGCGACCAGGTTTCGAACCTCCTCGGCCTGGTAGCCTGAGCAGGAAGCCCTTCCGCGTACGCTCCGGTTGGGACGTGGGCTGGACCGGACTGCCGGATCAAGTCCGGCAATGACGCGGGCGGGAAAGAGCCAGATCTGACACCTGACTTAAAAGGGGAGCCGAAGCTCCCCTTTTCCGTGCCTTACGCCTTTTTCAGGTAGGCGACGATGATGTCCAGAGCCGCCTGAAGGTCACCCTTGTCGATCATCTCAGTGACCGTGTGGATGTAACGGGTGCCGACGACGATGCCGATTGCCTTGGCACCGGCAGCCGCCTGCTGGGCAGCCGCGCCGTCCTGGCCACCAGCCGCCAGCATGGTGCGCTGGAACGGGATCTTTTCCTTGACCGCAATGGCTTCGATTTCCTTCACCAGATCGCGGTCCGCGATGAAGCTGGAATCCTTGACGTGCAGACCGAAGCCTTCGCCCTGCACCGTGGTGCGGTCCTGCTCGGGAACGCCCGGCGTGTCGCAGGCAAGCGTGGTATCTATGCCAAGCCCGATGTCCGGCGCAATGGCGAAGGACGCGGTGCGCGCGCCGCGCAGGCCGACTTCTTCCTGGCAGGTGAAGGCGACATGAATTTCGCAATCATGCTTGGCCTTGCCCAGACCCCTGATCGCCTCGATGCCGAGCCAGCATGCGATACGGTTGTCGAGCGCCTTGGAGACGACCTTGTCACCGATCTCGATCAGCGGCTCGTCCATGGTCACCATGTCGCCGACCTTGACGATCTCCTTGGTCTTTTCGCCAAGGCCCATGTCGATGACGAATTCCTTGGGCTCCGGCACCTTCTTGCGCTCTTCCGGAGAAGAGATATGTATCGGCTTGCCGCCCGGGTTCATCACACCCTTGAAGTCGCCTTCATCGGTAGACACCAGCACGCGGCGGGAGAACAGGTTGCGGGCATCGAAGCCACCAACCGGCTGCACGTGAACGAAGCCCTTGTCCGTGACATGTGAGACCAGAAAGCCGATCTCATCCATGTGGCACAGAAGCATGACCTTCTTCGGGGTTCCCTTCTTGGAAGCCTTGCGGCTGTCGCGGCGGCAAAGCAGCGAACCCATCGGGTCGACGGTAACCTCGTCGAACAAGCCCTTGATTTCCGCCTGAATCAGGTCGCGGACCCGGTGTTCGTGACCCGGTACACCCGGCGTTTCGCAAAGTCGGCGAAGCAGATCGATATTCATGGAACTTCCTGTGAAGGTTGGAAAATCGGCACGATCCTAGTCCGAAAGACCGCGCGGGATAAAGAGCCAAGACAGATTAGTTCGAAAAGAGAGGCTTGTTGCAGGTGCATGGCCTGCGATAAGCCTCGGCAGGAAACCGCATCCCCCATGCGAATCCTGACAGACCGTTCCGCCGTTTTCCGGCACAGCCCTTCAATGCGAATGGAAAGGTTTTCTTCTTTGACCACTCTCTTGTCCGGCACCGTCCATGTCGAAACGCGCGCCGTCACGGTCGGCAACTCCACCGTTCACGTTCGCTGCTGGACACCTGAAGATCGTTTGCCCGGCAAGGTGCCGGTGCTCCTGTTTCACGATTCTCTTGGCTGTATCGCCCTCTGGCGTGATTTTCCCGAACGCCTTGCCGTGGCCAGCGGACGGGTCGTGATTGCCTATGACAGGCCCGGCTTCGGCCAGTCGTCGGTGCGCGAAGACATCCTGCCCGCAAGCTTCATTGCGGATGAAGGCAGAACGGTTGTGCCCGCGCTGTGCGAGCAGCTGGACCTCACGCGATTTGTCGCCTGTGGGCACAGCGTCGGTGGTGGCATGGCGGTGCATACGGCCGCACAGCATCCCGAGAAGGTCACGGCCCTGGTCACGATTGCCGCTCAAGCGCTTATCGAGGACCGCACCCTGGAAGGTGTGCGCGAAGCACGCACCGCGTTTGCCGATCCCGGCGCGTTCGACAGACTTGCGCTCTATCACGGCGACAAGGCGCGCTGGGTGCTGGATGCCTGGACGGAATCTTGGCTTTCGCCCGCCTTCGCCCATTGGTCCCTTGACGATGCGCTTGCCGGTGTCCGCTGCAGCACCCTTGCGATCCACGGCGCACTGGACGAATACGGATCAACCCGCCACCCGGAACACATCGCCAATAGCACCGGCGGACAGAAGGTCATCCTGGAAGGAAGAGGGCACACGCCTCACAGGGAATGCCCGGACCTGCTGGTTGAAACCATTTCCAGTTTCCTGGTGAATATTTCGTGATCCAGCACCCGGGCAGGCTGCTTGCCGTCGCAAGAAAAGGAAAACTGCGGTCGGTCTTCGCAGATTAGCGAAGTCGGTTTAACTTCTTGCTCGCCAATTTCGAAAAATCGTCCACCTGTTTTTCGCTTTGCCATTGCAGTGTCGCAATTGATGACAACATTCTAAAGGTAAGCAAAAAGCGTCTCCCGTCTTCTCGGAGAGATGTAGCGCCTTCCATTGCGACGATCCCGGGGAATCCCATGACCCAGAAAAAACGTTTTATTCTTTCCATTGACGGCGGCGGCATTCGTGGCCTCATTCCGCTTCGGCTGCTTGAGACACTTGAAAGCCGATTGAGCCAGCGCGGCGTTAGCGAGCCGCTGCACCAGGTTTTCGATCTGATGGCCGGTTCTTCTACCGGCGGCCTCATTGCTGCAGGCCTATCCGCCCCGCGCCCAGGCGGCACCGCCGGCGCACCTGCCGCGACCATTGATGAGCTGCGCAGCTTCTTCGAACGCGACGCGCGGGAAATCTTCAAATCATCAATCTCGGCACGACTGGCCAGAACCGTCACCAGTTCGCTTGGCCTGTTCGATGAAACCTACGATCCGCGGCCGCTTGAAAAGCTGCTGAAGGAACGCTTCGGCTGGACCTCCATGGCCAGTGGCCTGACCCACCTTGTCCTGACCGCCTACGATCTGGAACAGCGCAAGCCTGTGTTCCTGACAAACGGCCTTGAAGCCAGCAGCGGCCGGCCGGATGACTATTACTTCTGGCAAGCTGTTCGTGCGACCACCGCCACCCCCTCGTATTTCGAACCGGCACGCGTTGAAAATCTCAGCCGCCGGCGCGAGGAAGCCCTGATCGATGGAACGGTCTTCATGAAAGACCCGACAGTGGCAGCGTATCTGGAAGCCCGCAATCTTGGCTGGGGCGACGACGAGATCGTCATCCTGTCGCTTGGCACCGGCCGGGCACCGGCACGGTCGTTCCTTTACAAGGACGCCGTTGGCTGGGGTGCCCTCGGCTGGCTGCAGCCCTCCAAGGGCGCGCCGCTGATGTCGATCCTGGCCGATGCGCAAAGCCAGACAACCTCCGATCAGGCACGGCAGCTCTTTGCAGAACTGCCGAACGTGACCTATCACAGGCTCGACGCCGATCTTCCACCGGAAGCCGAAGACATCGACAACGCCCGTCCCGGCAACATCATCACGCTGAATGGTGCTGCAGACAGGGTGATCCGCGACAACACGGTTTTCCTCGACGCGTTCGCCGACATGATCGCAGCGCATGTGGATAATAGCGAATCGGATGCGGAAGCACCCGATTTGGTGCATGCTGCCTGACGAGTGAGGTGATCGTCGCGGCGGGAGCAACGACGGCGGAACACCCAGACTGGCGCACGAGGTTTCGACGTGAGAACGGGGAAAACAGGCAAGCGAAATCGCTGGGCACCTTCGGTGTCCGGCTTCATGGCATTTGCAGCCGCGTTCCAGGTATCCTGTCTCGTTGCGTCAGCCGCGCCGGTACCGACAGCCAAACCGGCCGATCCTGTCTCCGAGGACTATTCGCCGACCGTCGAACTGGTGGCCGGTGTGCCTGTCCCGGTAAAGAAACGCGATGTGCCGGAAGGCTATGTCGCGAACAAGCCCAAGCTGGTGCTTTATGGGGACCAGCCAGCACGAGACTATTTCGGCGCCGCCACCGGACCTGCTCAACTGAAAGCCCGCTCGATCGGATCCTACGCCAAGGGTTGCCTTGCAGGCGGAGCTGAACTGCCGACGGATGGCCCGACCTGGCAGGCAATGCGCCTGTCGCGCAATCGCAATTGGGGCCACCCTGTCCTGATCGACTATCTCAAGGATCTGGCGAGCGATGCCCCCAAGGTCGGCTGGAACGGTCTGCTTGTCGGCGATATCGCGCAGCCGCGCGGCGGGCCGATGACATCCGGCCATGCCAGCCATCAGATTGGCCTCGATGCCGATATCTGGCTGACGGAAATGCCGAACCGGCGACTGACCGCCCAGGAACGCGAAGACATCTCCGCTATTTCGATGCTGATCGGTCCGATGGACGTCAAGGGTGCAGACCGGCGTGTCGACCCCAGGAAATGGTCAGATGACCATGCTCGGCTGATCCGGCGCGCCGCATCCGACCAGCGTGTTGCACGCATCTTCGTCAGCCCGACGATCAAGAAGGCTCTGTGCGATTTCGAGAAGGGCGGCAACCGCGCCTGGTTGCGCAAGGTGCGGCCCTGGTGGGGGCACCACTATCACTTCCACGTTCGCCTTTCCTGCCCTGCAGGCAGTGCCGGCTGCAAGAACCAGAACCCGCCACCCCCGGGCGATGGCTGTGGCGCGGACCTTGCCTATTGGCTGTCCGACGAACCCTGGGTTCCCAAAAATCCCCCCAAGCCCGGAGAACCTCCGAAGGTGGTCAAGAAACGGCCCATGGCTCTGGCAGCCCTGCCGAATGACTGCCGGTCGGTGCTGACGGCCAATTGAGACCGGCTGGGTGACGCCTAGGCGTTCGGCGATTGCATCGGCCCCAGAACCCTGGCAACGAAGACCAGATCCAGCCAGCGGCCGAACTTGGTGCCGGCTTCCGGCAGACGGCCGGCAACATGAAAACCAAGTTTCTCGTGAAGGGCGATGGAGGCAGAATTGTCCCCGTCGATGACGCCGACCAGCACATGTAATTTCATGTCGGCGGCAATTTCGACCAACCGCTCCAGAAGCGCCTTCCCAATGCCGCGCCGCTGTGCCGCCGGGTCGACATAGACGGAATGTTCCGCCGTCAGACGGTACCCTTCGCGAGGCCGGAACGGCCCGAAGCTGGCGAACCCGAGAACAGTATCTGCATCGTCCACGGCCACCAGAACCGGCAGCCCCTGCTTCACCCGGCCTTCGTACCAGGTCAGCCTGTCGTCCAGCGTTTCCTCACGATTTGTCCAGGCAGCCGTCGTCTCGCGCACAGCCTGGTTATAAAGCGCCAGGATCGACGGGACATCCTTCGGTTCTGCATTACGGATCAACATCATGCTCTCTTGTCAGGCTGCTGGACACATCAGTGCCGATACAATCTAGATCACACTTTGAGGTTGATTTGCCACGACAAATGTCACCTGCGGGCTACGTCATTTGCCGGAGGCGCCATATCCCTGCCGGAGCGGCGAAACCCGGCATTCGCCCGAGGGTGCAAAAAAGCACCGGAATTCAACGCCCGAAGGCTTCAATCTACTAGGCGAAATCGAATTGCAATGGTAAAGGGGCGGCCATGACGACGAAGAAGCTTTCCAACATCCGCAACTTTTCCATCGTGGCTCATATCGATCACGGCAAGTCGACGCTGGCCGACCGCCTGATCCAGATGACCGGCACGCTGACCGACCGCGAAATGACTGAGCAGGTGCTCGATTCGATGGACATCGAACGCGAGCGCGGCATCACGATCAAGGCGCAAACAGTGCGACTGATCTACAATGCCAAGGACGGCGAACAATATACGCTGAACCTGATCGACACGCCGGGCCACGTGGACTTTGCCTATGAAGTGTCCCGCTCGCTGGCGGCCTGTGAAGGCTCACTGCTGGTGGTCGACGCCTCTCAGGGTGTGGAAGCCCAGACGCTCGCCAACGTGTATCAGGCCATCGACAACGATCATGAGATCGTCACCGTCCTCAACAAGATCGACCTGCCTGCGGCCGAACCGGACCGTATCAAGGAACAGATCGAGGACGTGATCGGCATCGATGCGTCAGAAGCCTGCATGATCTCCGCCAAGACCGGCCTTGGTGTCGACGACGTGCTGGAAGCGATCGTTTCCAAGCTGCCGCCTCCGGAAGGTGACCCGGAAGCGACACTGAAGGCGATGCTGGTCGACAGCTGGTACGACACCTATCTCGGCGTGATGGTGCTCGTCCGTGTCATCGACGGCTCCCTGAAGCGGGGCCAGAAGATCAAGATGATGGGTACGGGCGCGGCCTATGATGTCGACCGCGTCGGCGTCATGACCCCGAAATTCCTTCAAGTGGACGAGCTGAAGGCCGGCGAGATCGGCGTCATCACCGGGTCCATCAAGGAAGTGGCCGACACCCGTGTCGGTGATACCATCACCCTGGAAAAGAAACCCTGCACGGAAGCCCTTCCGGGCTTCAAGCCGGCTCAGCCGGTCGTGTTCTGCGGTCTCTTCCCGGTCGACGCGAACGACTTCGAGGATCTGCGCGCTGCCATGGGCAAGCTGCGCCTCAACGATGCCTCGTTCTCGTTCGAAATGGAAACATCCGCAGCTCTCGGCTTCGGCTTCCGCTGCGGCTTCCTCGGCCTGCTGCACCTGGAAATCATCCAGGAACGTCTCTACCGCGAATTCGACCTCGACCTGATCGCGACCGCGCCGTCGGTGGTCTACCAGATGTCCCTGACGGACGGTGCGGAGGTCGAACTTCACAACCCGGCCGACATGCCGGATGTGGTGAAGATTTCCGAAATCCGCGAGCCCTGGATCCGCGCAACCATCATGACGCCGGACGAATATCTGGGCGGTATCCTGAAACTGTGCCAGGAACGGCGCGGTCTTCAGATCGACCTGTCCTATGTCGGCTCCCGCGCGATGGTGACCTACGACCTGCCGCTCAACGAAGTCGTGTTCGACTTCTACGATCGCCTGAAGTCGATCTCCAAGGGCTACGCATCGTTCGACTATCAGATTTCGGACTACCGGGCCGGCGATCTGGTCAGGATGTCGATCCTGGTCAACGAAGAGCCGGTGGATGCGCTTTCCGTGCTCGTGCACCGCAGCCAGGCGGAACGCCGTGGCCGCGCCATGTGCGAAAAGCTGAAAGAGCTGATCCCGCGGCACATGTTCAAGATCCCGATCCAGGCAGCCATCGGCGGCCGCGTGATCGCCCGCGAGACCATCTCCGCCCTGCGCAAGGACGTGACCGCCAAGTGTTACGGCGGCGACGCCACCCGTAAGCGCAAGCTGCTTGAGAAGCAGAAGGCCGGCAAGAAGAAGATGCGTCAGTTCGGCAAGGTCGAGATCCCGCAGGAAGCCTTTATCCAGGCCCTGAAGATGGACGAGTGAGAAACCGATTGGCGCGCCGCGCCACTCCCAGCAAGGCCTTGCCATGAGTATTGAACAGACCCTTTCCGACCGCGCCGGCAACGTTTGCGAGTTCTGCGGCGCTACCGAGGCGCTGCGGCCGCTGGATGTCGGCCCCGATACGGTTGGCACGGCTGAAATGGCGGTTCTGGCTTGCGCCACATGTGCCGACCAGATTTCAGGTACCGCCGATATCGACCCGAAGCATTGGCTCTGTCTCAACGAAGCCGCCTGGAGCCAGGTTCCCCCGGTTCAGGTTGTCGCCTACCGCATGCTTTCCAGAATGCGCGACGAGAGCTGGGCGCGTGATCTTCTGGACATGCTGTATCTGGACGACGAAACGCTTGCCTGGGCCAAGGCCGGCCTTGGCGGCAGCGCGGGCGAAGGTGACGACGGCGTGGTCCACAAGGATACGCACGGCGCTGTTCTTGCCGCGGGCGACACGGTGACATTGATCAAGGATCTCAAGGTCAAGGGCGCCAACTTCACCGCCAAGCGCGGCACCGCCGTGCGCAACATCTCCCTTGTTGCGGACAATGCCTCCCAGATCGAAGGCCGCGTGAACGATCAGCGGATCGTCATCCTGACGGAGTTCGTGAAGAAGGCCTGATCAGCTCGTTTCTGAGCTGATCAACACGCCCCGGAAGAGCGCTTACGCCGCCTCCCGGAAGACCTGAAGGATAGCCGAAACAATTGTCGGGTCTTCCCGGCAGAAGAGCGTCATCCTTGTTTTCGGCAATTCGGGCAGCCGATAGAGTTCCCCGACTTCGCGACATCCCTCCGGAATATTTCGCCGGTCGAGACAGGCAATGCCGAGCCCTGCGCTGACCGCCCCCTGTATGGCGCCGACACCGGTGCCGGTGAAGGCGTCTTCAAAAACGATCCCCGCATCCTTGAGCGTGCCAGTTGCCAGGCGCCGGAGGGCGCAGGTTTCCGAAAGCGCCACCAAGGGGAACGGCGTACCGGTTTCCCAGGTGAAATCCCTGGCGGCTGTCCAGACGAGATTTTCCTCGAACGCCACATGACCCGTGCCTTCGACGTCCTCGGAGCGCACCATGATCGCGCTGAACAGACCAGCCTTGAAGTCGTTGTACAGCGTATCGGAATAACCGACCGCAACATGGAGACGATGTTCCGGCAAGGCCTTGCTGAGGAATGCGATAATCTCCGGGAGGCGGCCTCCCGCGGCGTGATCGCTGATACCGCACCGAAGCCGCTTTTGAACGGAAGGACCTGAAACGCGGGCCGTTACCCTGTCATGCAGGTCGATCAGACTGCGGGCGTCACTTAAAAAACGAGCACCGAAGCTCGTCAATCGGACGGACCGGGGCGATCGGCTGAGCAAGGAGCTGCCGAGACGGTCTTCCAGTTTCTTGATCTTGACGCTGACAGCAGACTGGCTTGCCCCCGTCATCTGCCCTGCCCGGGTAAAGCTGCCTGTTTCGGCAACACGAACAAAAGCGCGCAAGAGATCCATGTCGAGATCGGTCATGCAATCATTCTAATTTATGATTTTTGAAATATCAAAGATTTGTTTCTGTTATCTTTGATGCCGCAATAAGGTTGGCAGCATCACCGAATGACGGAGGACAAGATGCCGCTTACCAATGTTTCCCTGCTGAAAGGCTCCAGGACCGCTGCGCAGAAATCAGCAATCCTGGACGAGATCTATCAGGCAATGCGCGAGACCTTCGGCGTGCCGCAGGACGACAAGTTCATGATGATCACCGAACATCCACGCGAAGATTTCCTGTTCGGCCGCCACTTCATGAACATCGACCGGTCGGACGACCTGATCATCATCCAGCTGACCGTCAGCGATACGCGCAGCGTCGACCAGAAGAAAGCGCTGTTTGCCCGGATCGCAAAGGGCCTGGCCCGCGAAGTCGGCATCCGTTCCGAAGACATCTTCATCAACCTGGTCGAGACAAGGCTTGAGAACTGGTCGTTCGGCCATGGCGTCGCGCAATATGCCGACAGGCAACCGGTCGCCGTTTGATCCGAACCGGACAGGAAGCCGGTCGACCTGATCACCAGGCAAGATAGCGAACGCACTAAAATGCGGGATTGCCTCCCAAAGACAGAAACGGCGCCGGGCTTGCCGCCCAGGCGCCGTTTTCTGGTTTGGTAGTCTTGTCCAACCGGCCTGTCCTTGCGGAGGGTCGATCGGAAGGTTTGGGGACCGGCCTTTCAGCCGGTCTTCAGCCTTAGCGCCGGTTGAGCGGAAGGTCGGCCAGTTCACGCTGGGACATGCGCACGATTGCCGGATGGGACATCGGGTCGGTGCGGTCATATGCGGAAGCCGGACGAGCCGTCAGGTGTCGGCGCATAAACAGTTTCATCATGAGTTTCATTCTCCTTATTATTGTTTTTTGCATGGCCAAATTCCTTCTTTGAATTTAGCTATGCTCCTTATATAGACGCCACTACTCGCTAAAAAAATCGACTTATTCTGATTTTCAGTTTAGCTTTTCTAAAATGAAAAACCTCAATCGCATTCACCTCTCCGGTCTTCGCGCCGTGGAAGCCGTCGCCCGGCTGGGCTCTGTCAAGGCGGCCGCGGACGAACTTGGCGTAACCGTCGGCGCCGTCAGCCAGCAGGTTCACAAGACCGAGGCCCAGCTTGGCGTGCAACTGTTCGAGCGGCAGAACCGTTTGCTGTTGCCAACCGCTCATGTGCTTGCAATGCAGCCACATCTGACCAGCGCCATGTCCTCGCTTTCGACCGCGATCGCCACCACCCAGCGCGGACGGGAAGATGCGTTGACGATTTCGGTTGCCCCGGTCTTCGCCGGAAAATGGCTGGTTTGGCATCTCAAGAACTTCAACAAGATGCATCCAGGCATCCGGGTTCGGGTGGAAGCGACGGTGGACCTGGTCGATCCGGACATGAGCGATGTCGATCTGTGTATCCGTGTCGGCAAGGGACCCTATCCGGGCGTCAAGGCAGAGCAGTTGCTGCACCAGCGGGTGTTTCCCGTCTGCAGCCCGGCGCTGGCCAGACAGATCAAGGAGCCGAAGGACATCGGCAAGCTGCCGATCATCCGTGACCCCGGACAAATGTTTACCTGGAAAACCTGGCTTGATCTCTTCGGCCTCGATGAGAGCATCCTGCAGGATGGCCCGACCTTTTCAGACGGTTCGCTGTGCCTGGATGCGGCAATCGCCGGCCACGGGGTGTTTCTGGCCTGGGAAACGCTTGCGGTTTATGCAGTGAAGTCCGGCCAGGTGATTGCCCCCTTCCCCGAGCGCCCCGCCACGGGCAGCGCCTACTGGCTGGTCAGCGGTAAAAACGCCCCTCAGACAAAGGCCAAGAAAGCTTTCGGCGACTGGCTGCGGGAGGAGCTGCAAGGCTCCATCGGCAGACCGAAAGGAGCCGATATGGTGGAGGCGTGAGCGTTTTTCGCTCATCGCGCAGCTCTACTCAGCACCTGCAATGGATTTGCCCAGTATGTCGGCCTTCACGGCACCACGTGTGCCCATTGGCCGGTCCGGACCGACGGTGCTGTCGCGGCGGGTCTGCGCTTCCATCTCGCCATTCAACTCGGCCCCGAGCAAGATGATATATGCCGAAATCCAGAGCCACATCAGCAGGATGATGACGCCGGCAAGGCTGCCGAACGTTTTGTTGTAGCTGGCAAAGTTCGCCACATAGACCGAAAATCCGTAGGATGCGGCAAGCCACAAGAGGCAGGCGATGACTGCCCCGGGCGTGATCCATTTCCATTTGGCATCGGTTCGAGACGGCCCGAACCTGTAAACGAAGGAAAGACCAGTGACGGTCAGAAATCCCAGGATGATCCAGCGGGCCGATGACAGGACCTTCTCCAACCAGTCCGGCAAGGCGAGATAACTGAAGACAACCGGCAGGAGAAGGGCGGACACCAACCCCAAGACCAGAGCGAAAACAAGCAGGATCGTCATCACGAAGGTTCGGGCTTTCAGCGCAATGAAGCCCCGCTTCTCAACCTCGTCATAGGCGATGTTAAGCCCTTCCATGAGGCTGGCCATGCCCTTAGAGGTGGAATAGAGCGCGATGCCCAGGCCGATGACGAAGGCGAAGCCGAGCCCCGCATTCTCGCTGCCTGCTACATCTGCGGCCTGCGCCAGAATGATTTGCGACGCCTCCTTCGGCAGAAAGTTCTCGATCATTTCAAGCTGACGGCTGACCTCGACAGGTTCAACCACAAGCCCTGACAGCGCCGTGAACGCAGTTATGGTCGGGAAGATCGCGAGAAGACCGTAGAAGGCAACGCCGGCGGCGATCAGGTCGATGTGGTCGCGCTGGACCGCGTTCCACACCCGGTAGCTGATATCCAACCAGCCCATTGGCGGGATCTTTTCCGGACTGCCCGCATCTCTTCCACGTGCCATGTTACCCCCTCAGTTGCCTGCCCACGCCCTTCTGTCCACGGACGTTGGCAAACAGCAGGGAGTTCAAAGGTAAACGCCCGGGTGGGGATTGAGTTCCGGTGCCTGGGGCTCGCCGCTACGCGTTGGCCAGATTGAGGCGCAAGGCTGCCTCTCCTTTTCCGCTTGCCAACGCCTCGCCTTTCGCTACATTGACGCCCCATGAGCGACCTTACCGCACATATCCGCCGTTCCGGCCTTTGCAGTGGCTCTCAGCCTCTTTCCGGGATCGACGTGCGCCTCATCGAGCTGCAGGGCCCCGCCTGCGGTCGATTTACGCGCTAACGCGCTTTAATTCCGGCGCTTTTCTTCTCTTCGGGAACTCACGCAATAATGCGCATGAGGCCGTGGCAATCACCGCCATTATTCGCTAAAAGACCCCGACTTTCTGTTTCGACACCTCCGCGCGCACCGCGCGAACCGACGACCGAGTACGCATGTCCAACCTCGACACACTTGAATCCGATCTTCTGGCCGCCATCGAAGGCGCCGGGACCGAAGCCGCCCTGGAAGACATCCGCGTTGCCGCCCTTGGCAAGAAGGGCTCAATTTCCGAGCAGATGAAAACGCTCGGCAAGATGACGCCTGAAGAGCGCCAGGTGATGGGCCCTGCCCTCAACGGCCTCAAGGCGAAGGTCACCGACGCCATCGCCGCCCGCAAGGATGTGCTGGCGGAAGCGGCCCTGGAAGCACGGCTGGCCAGCGAGAAGGTGGATATCACCCTGCCGCTGCGCGCAACACCGGCGGAGACCGGTCGTATTCACCCGGTCAGCCAGGTCATCGACGAACTGACGGCGATCTTCGCCGACATGGGCTTTTCCATTGCGGAAGGCCCGGACATCGAGACCGACGAGCTGAACTTCACCGCGCTGAACTTTCCAGAAGGCCACCCGGCGCGCGAGATGCACGACACGTTCTTCTTCGATCCGAAGGAAGACGGCGAACGGCTGCTGCTGCGCACGCACACCTCGCCGGTGCAGATCCGCACCATGCGCAATCAGGAACCACCGATCCGCGTCATCATTCCGGGCCGGACCTATCGCTGCGACAGTGACCAGACCCACACGCCGATGTTCCACCAAGTGGAAGGCCTCGTGATCGACAAGGATAGCCATTTCGGTCATCTGAAATGGGTGCTGCGGGAATTCTGCAAGGCCTTCTTCGAAGTCGACGACATCAAGATGCGCTTCCGCCCGAGCTTCTTCCCGTTCACCGAACCGTCCATGGAAGTCGACATCCAGTGTGACCGGTCCGGCGGCGAAGTGAAGATCGGCCAGGGCGAAGACTGGCTGGAAATTCTCGGCTGCGGCATGGTTCATCCGAACGTCATCCGCAACTGCGGCCTCGACCCGGATGTCTACCAGGGTTTTGCCTGGGGCATGGGGATCGACCGCATCGCGATGCTGAAATACGGCATGCCGGACCTGCGCGCCTTCTTCGACGCCGACGTCCGCTGGATCCAGCATTACGGCTTCCGCCCACTCGACCTGCCGACACTGTTCGGCGGTCTGTCCAGTTAACCGCCTGAATTTGGGGGCGCCATCATGTCATTGCTGATCCGCATCGTTCTTGCCGCCATGCTGACCGTTGCCGCCCTGTTGCCGGCAGCCGCGCAGACCAGCGACCAGGAAACACGCGTCGCGACACCGACCTCGTTCCTCGAGGCCTGCGCGGACAAGATCGAGAACCGGGGCCGGCTGCGGTTCTGCGATACCTATTTCCGGGAGAAGCTGGGCACCGAAGCCGACGCGCTGCTTTACCTCCGTGACCGGATCACGCGTCTGCGTGCCGGCCACGAGGCTAGCTCGGCCGAGAAGTACCAGAGCTTCCTGCAGGCAATCTATATCGTGGCGTTCCTGACTATTGCTTCGATCGTGCTGATCGCCAGCGACCGGCGGATCGGCGGTACCGCCAAGTGGGCCGGCCTGACCAGCACCGCGGCCCTTCTGGTGATGGTGTTGATTGTGGCCATGGGCTGGCTCGGCAAGTACCGGGCCGAATATGCGGCCCAGGTCGAACTCGGCATCCTGCGGGACCGGATCGAGACGGAAGCTGCCCAGGCGATTGCCACCAAACAGCAGATCACGCCGGAGATCGTGCGCGGCTGGACCCGCGACTTTTCCGACATCGGCCGCCGCTTTGCCGAAAACTACGGCGCTGCGACCATCATTCCCGAAGTGGACCGGCTCGGCAACTGAGGCCTCCACGTCCCGTTTCGCGGTCCTGAGACCGCACCAAGTTTGAAGAGATCGAAAGATGAAATTCACCCTTTCCTGGCTCAAGGAGCATCTGGAAACCGACGCCAGCCTGGAAGAGATCGTTGAACGTCTCACCCTGATCGGCCTGGAAGTCGAGGAAGTCACCAACCGCGCCGACCGCCTGAAGCCGTTCAGAATCGCAAAGGTTCTGGAAGCCGAACAGCACCCGAATGCCGACCGGCTGCGCGTCCTGAAGGTTGACACCGGCGAGGGCGACCCGGTGCAGGTTGTGTGCGGTGCGCCGAATGCCCGCGCCGGCCTTGTCGGCGTGCTCGGCAAGCCGGGCGACTATGTTCCCGGCCTTGATGTCACGCTTTCCGTCGGCAAGATCCGCGACGTGGAAAGCTTCGGCATGATGTGCTCGGAGCGCGAGCTGGAACTTTCCAACGAACATGACGGCATCATTGACCTGCCGGCGGATGCGCCGGTCGGCATGGCCTATGCAGAATGGGCCGGCCTGGATGAGCCGGTCATCGAAATCGGCCTGACGCCGAACCGCCCGGACTGCACCGGCGTATACGGCATTGCCCGTGATCTTGCCGCAGCCGGCCTCGGCAAGCTGAAGGAACGCAGCAACGAACAGGTTCGCGGCAGCTTCCCCTGCCCGGTCGACGTAACGCTCGACTTCGGCGACACCAAGCCGATGTGCAAGGCCTTCGGCCTGCGCCTGGTCAAGGGCGTGAAGAACGGCCCCTCGCCGAAATGGCTGCAGGACCGCCTGACCGCCATCGGCTTGCGTCCGATCAACGCCCTCGTCGATATGACCAACTACATCACCTTCGATCAGGGCCGGCCGCTGCACGTGTTCGACGCCGACAAGGTTCACGGCAACCTGGTTGTCCGCCGCGGCAAGCAGGGCGAGAAGATCGACGGCCTCAACGGCAAGAGCTACGAACTCGATGACACGATCTGCGTCATTTCCGACGACAACGGCGTTGAAAGTCTCGGCGGCATCCTGGGTGGCGAGCCTTCCGGCTGCACGGAAGAGACTGTCAACGTGCTGATCGAATCCGCCCTTTGGGACGAGGACGACATTGCCGCCACCGGGCGCAAGCTCGGCGTCAATACGGACGCACGCTATCGCTTCGAACGTGGTGTCGATCCCAACTACATGATGCCGGGTCTGGAATATGCCACGCGCATGGTCATGGACCTGTGCGGCGGCGAGCCGTCCGAAACGGTGCAGGCCGGTTCCGTGCCGGATACCAGCAACATCATCGATTTCCCCTATTCGGAAATCAGGCGCCTGTCCGGCGTCGATGTTCTGCCCGCTGAAGCAAACGTCACCCTGAAGTCGCTCGGTTTCTGGATCTCCGGCGCTGGTGACACGGTCAAGGTGGCCGCGCCCAGCTGGCGACCGGACATCGAAGGCAAGGCCGACCTCGTGGAAGAGGTGGTGCGCATCATCGGTCTGGAGCGTGTTCCGTTCACACCACTGCCGCGCACCGGTACCGTCGGCCAGAAGGTGCTGACCACCGGACAGATCCGCCGCAACAAGGCGCGCCGGGCACTGGCCGCCCGTGGCTTCAATGAAGCGGTTACCTGGTCGTTCATTGCCAAGGATCACGCTGAACTCTTCGGTGGCGGCAGCGCTGCGCTTGCGCTGGCCAATCCGATTTCCAGCGAGATGTCCGACATGCGCCCGAGCCTGCTTCCAGGCCTTTTGCTGGCGGCACAGCGCAATGCCGACCGGGGCTATGGCAACGTCGCCCTGTTCGAAGTCGGTCAGGTGTTCGAGAACGATACTCCGGAAGGCCAGAAGATGGTCGCAACCGGCGTGCGCCGCGGGTCTGCGAAGCTTCAGGGTTCAGGCCGGCACTGGTCGGGCGTTTCCCAGGCCGTTGACGTGTTCGACGCCAAGGCGGACGCCGAAGCAGCGCTGGCGGCCATCGGCGCGCCGGTAGACAAACTGATGGTGTCTGCAGATGCCCCGGCAACGTTCCACCCGGGCCGGTCCGGCTGTCTCAAGCTTGGCCCGAAAAATGTTCTGGCGGTGTTCGGTGAAGTTCATCCGCGCACGCTGCAGCTGCTCGACATCGAAGGACCGCTGGTCGCCTTCGAGATCTTCCTTGATGCGTTGCCCGAACCCAAAGGCAAGGGTGGCCGTTCGAAGGGGGCCCTCAATGTCAGTGGCCTCATGCCGGTGCAACGCGACTTCGCGTTCCTTGTCGGCAAGGACATTTCGGCCGAGGCATTGCTCAAAGCAGCTCGTGGCGCGGAAAAGACGCTGATCAGCGATGTCACGCTATTCGACATTTACGAAGGTCAGGGTGTGCCGGAAGGCCAGAAGTCAGTCGCCATCGACGTGACACTGCAGCCGCGTCAGAAGACCCTTACGGACGAGGAAATCGACGCCGTGGCGAAGAAGATCATTGCCAATGTCGAGAAGGCAACCGGTGGCACGCTGAGAGGCTGAACCGGCGTTTCACAAGACTGAAAAAAGGGGCTGCGCGAACACCATCGCGCGGCCTTTTTACTGGCGGGCCTGCCCCATCTCTGCACAGACAAGGACGGAACATTTCGGGTTGTCCTTGGTCGGCACGAATGTCGGGCGCACCGTCTGGCCCGAGAAACACTGGTTCCGGCCGACGACAAACCGGTCGAACTTGTAAGGGCCTGATTTCAGATTGATGCCCCCGAATCTCTTGATCAGGTCCTGCGTCTGGTCACAGGTCAGTTGCGTGGTATCGGGCTGACGCCTGGTTTGCGCTTCCGCCTGCAGCACAGGGACAAGAGCCGCACACATAAACAGGCCTGCCTGAAGTGCGGACTTCGCAATTAACAGTTGTTTTCTTGTATTATTCTCGTTCATCGCAAGGCCTTTCCTGAGTATTCAGGCGAAGTCATGTATTAAATGGCTATGATTTCCAGCAGTAGGTAATCCGTATTTCATATTTGTGAAACGGTTTCCAAATGCAACACAGCGCTGCCCCGTCCGCGCATGAAATAGCAAGAAAAGCCTGCAAGGCGGTTAAGACTTGTGCCTCTTTATCCTGTTTTTGCAGAAGGATCCCGTTTACCGCTGCGTCCGGTTCTGGAAACACCTGTAGCCGACGGAGCACTGCGGATTGTCTCGCGTGGGAGCAAATTTCGCACGGACCTGCCCCGTTTGCGGCCGGCAATAGCTGCCGTTTGCAACGAAGCGGTCAAAGGTCGATTGGCCGGTCGTCAGGACGATGCTGCCGCTTTTCCTGACCAGTTCCTGAGCCTGGGCACATGTCATTGAACGCGTGTCCGGACGCCCGGCCTGGGCCATGGCCGGTTCTACGGCGGCAGTGCCCCCGAGCCAGGTAAACGCCAGGAAGCCGAAACATGCGTTTCTGGAAAGTCGGGTCACATGACGTCTCCTGTTGAGGTCCGGGAGGGCAACCGCCCCGGATACGGCTCAGTCATACCGCCAGGGTTGGGGATTGATACAGCGAAGCACGTAGCATTTCGCATTGTCCCTCGTTGGAATGTAGTCCCGGCGCGTGACCTCGCCATGCTGGCAGTAGCTCCGGTTGGCCACATACCGGTCGAACGTATAGCGCCCGGTGCTGAGCACGACGGCCCCACGCTGATTGATCATGGACTGAACCTGTCCGCAGGACATGGCGGTGGAATTCGGCCGTCCGGATTGGGCCGCAGATGGCAAAGCGGTGACAAGCACCGCCCCGCAAGCGGCCAGTGCGGCGATCATTTGTGTGCGTGGCAAGAGGTACATCGGCAATTCCTGAAAAAACCAAACGTCTCCGAAGGAGATGGCGCCTACCTGCTTCATGTCAAGTCGGTGCCCCTCATCCGGTAGCGCGCGTATCTGCGGAGGACACATTCGCATGCATGGTCCTCATCATGCACGGCGCGCGATACCTTGAGAATCGGATAGGTTGCCCCTTCGCGAAAAGAGGATCCGGAAATGACCGCCGATTTGCAGATGGATGTACGCGACGCAAGGCTGGGCGATCCCTATGCCGCCAGTGAGGAGACGCGGCTGGCAGGTCTTGAGCAGATCCTCAGGACCGTGCCTCATGTAATGGAAATCCTGACCACCGTCCGCAACCTTGCCCTTCCTGATGCCTGGCTGGTGTCGGGCGGTATCTACCAGACTGTCTGGAACGCCCTCACCAACCGCCCCCTGCTGCACGGCATCAAGGATTTCGACATCATCTATTTCGACGGAACAGATCTATCCTACGAGGCTGAGGACGCTGTTATCGGCAAGGTCAACCAGGCCCTGCCCGACTTGGCGAGCCTTCTGGAATTGAGAAATCAGGCTCGCGTCCACCTGTGGTACGAGAGCCGTTTCGGCAGGCCCTACCGCCCTCTCGACTGTGCCATGGATTCGCTGACGACCTATGCCTCGCGCACCCATTCGGTGGCGGCACGGCTCGAAGAGGACGGGCACATGGTGTTGCATGCGCCTTTCGGCCTTGCCAACCTGTTCGGCATGCGGCTGGTGCCCAATTACACACAGCCGAACCCGGAAACCTATGCGGAAAAGGCGGCACGGATGAAGGCCCTCTGGCCGGAGCTGACAGTCATTCCCTGGGACAATGCCTGAGCTGCTCTGTTAGCGTACCGGTTATCATCCTGCCTTGCGGGTGGCTTCATTGTGTTGCCCGGCTTCCATGTGCCACGAACCACTCGCTTGTTCCGAAAGCAGGCGAGCGCGTATCAGACCGCGCACGGAATTGCCGACGTAGACTTCCTCGGCCTCTTGCAGATCCTGAAGCGTAAGGTCTGCCTCGCTTGCCAGACTACGTTCCAGAAGCCCCGCCCGGAAGGTGCCGGGGAGAAGCCCGTGACGAAGCGCAGGCGTCTGCAAGCTGCCGTTCCGTTTCACGAATAGAGTGGTGTAGCTGCCCTCGGTGAGATAGCCGTTCTCGTTCAGGAACAGCACCTCCTGGCAACCGGTTTCCGCCTGATACCGCTGGCGCGTGTCATCGTAGAAGGCCCGGTTGGTGGTCTTGTGGAACAGGAACCTGTCGGTTGACCAAGTGGTTTCTTGCGCAATCACCAGATTGAAAACGGCCTCCTGACCGGCCGGCGGAAGATCCGTCGACGTGACCGAAATGCCGCCATCCGCCGACAGCAACAGCCGCACACGCCTTGAACCGGCAAAGGTGCGAACATGCTGCAGAAGCTCCTCACGCACGTCTTCTTCGCGGAAAGGAAAGCCGAAATAGGCCGCTGAGGCCTGCAGGCGCTGCATGTGCCGTTCCAGAAGCAGGTAGCCGTCGCCCGGGTGATAAGCCAGCGTCTCGATCAGATCGAAGCCGGGCGTGTCTTCACTCATGAACCTCAGTTTCAAGACGCATTCGTCGTATTCGGGAGACGCGCCACTGTCGAAGATCACACCGGACCCGCTTCCAGCTTCGCCGCTACCGTCGTTTCGCAGCACCAGCGTCCGGATGGCGACATTCAGCCGGAAATCGCCTCCAGGCGCGAGATAGCCGATCGAACCGGTGTAGACGCCACGTGGGCCGGTTTCCAGATCCTGGGCAATCTGCATGGCGCTGAGTTTCGGAGCCCCCGTGATCGAACCGCAGGGGAAGAGATGTTCGGCGATGCGTGCAAAGCCGACGTCATCGGGAACTTCAGCTTCGACTGTCGAGGTCATCTGGTGAAGGCTTTGGTAGCGCTCCACCTCGCACAGCTTGGTCACCTTGACCGTGCCGGTGTCGGCGATGCGCGACAGGTCGTTGCGCATCAGATCGACGATCATGGTGTTTTCGGACCGCTGCTTGGGATCGCTTGAGAGCGTGCGCGCAATCGTGGCGTCCTCGGAAGCGTAACGTCCTCGGGGCGCGGTGCCCTTCATGGGTTTGGTCCGCAGGCAGGTGCCCCGGCGCTCCAGGAAAAGTTCCGGCGAGAGAGACAGGATCGTCCGGTCTTCAAGACGCAGGAAAGCGGCAAATTCCACCGGCTGGCGACGCAGAAGGGTCTGGAAGATCCGTTCCGGAGCCCCCTGGTGCCGGAACCGCGCGCGCATGGTCAGGTTGACCTGATAGATGTCGCCCTTCGCCAGATGGTCGCGGACGCGGGCAAAGGCCGTATCGTAAGCGGCCCTGTCCATATCGAACTCCGGCTTGCCGATGGCAGCCTCGCCGTCGCCAGCCACCTTTTCCAGCATAGCTTTGGCTTCGTCCAGACCCAGTTCCACCGGCGCGCCATACAGCCCGAACCAGAGCAACGGCTCTTCTGATTGATGAAACCGTTGCCGCAGTTTTTCCTCGAAGGCAAAACCCAGTTCATAGGCAAGGTAGCCTGCCGCATAGCGCCCGTCCGCCTGGGCGGCCTCAAGCTGTTCGAGGCAGCCCTGAACCTCCTCGAGCCGGGAGCAAGTGATCACCTCATCCGGCGCCTGAAACAACAGCGCAGACCGCTGCTTCAACAGGTCCAGCAGCAGGACCGTTCCGGGCGCGAAGGAGGATGCAGGCATCGTTTGGCGTTAGTGTCCGCAAGGGTGAAGAATGCTGCCAGCGTGGCACGTTTTCATCCGCAACGCTGGTTCGTTAGGGGCGGCTCATGGCATTCAAGCGACATCAGGTCAAGCATGCAGGACAGGAGAGCACCCCAAGAACGAAAAAACCGGCGGACTGGCCGCCGGTTTCAGAAGATCACGATCTGTTGCGGCCGTACTCTCAGGCCGCGACATCCTTCAGGAAGGCGGTGATTGCCCGGCGCATGTCCTGGGTCTCCACATCGAGGGTCTCGGCCGCCTCGACCATGGAGCCGACCGAGTGGCTGGTGCGTTCGACAGATTCCCGCACACCGTCGATGTTGTTGGCAACCCGGCCCGTGCCGTCCGCGGCTTCCGCCACATTGCGCGAGATTTCCTGGGTCGCCGCGCCTTGTTCACCAACAGCGGCAGCAATGGCGGCCGTATAGCTGTTGACCTCGTCCATCGTCGTCGCAATCACTCCGATGGATTCCACCGCGTCCTTGGTTTCCGCCTGGATCGCCGCGATCTGGGCGCCGATTTCTTCCGTTGCCTTGGACGTCTGTGTCGCCAGTTCCTTCACTTCGGCAGCAACAACCGCAAAGCCCCTGCCAGCTTCGCCCGCGCGGGCCGCCTCGATGGTGGCGTTGAGAGCCAGAAGGTTGGTCTGTTCGGCAATCGCCTGGATCAGCGTGACGACCTCGCCGATCCGATTGGCCGCATTCGCAAGGCCCGCGACCTTGCTGTTGCTGGTTTGCGCATTTTCCGTCGCCCGGTTGACGATGCCGGTGGTCTGTTCGACCTGGCGCGAAATCTCCGCGATCGAGGACGACAGCTCTTCTGCGGCGGAAGCAACCATTTGCACGTTTGAGGACGCCGTTTCGGACGCATCCGATACGGAGCCTGCACGCGACGAGGTGTTTTCGGCAACGGTTCCCAGCTCGGTTGCGGCATCCCGCATTTCGCGCACCTTCAGGCCGACACCGTCCAGCTTGGCAGCGATATCACTTTCAAACGCCATGATGCGTTCGTTGATGACCTTCTGCTTGGCGCGCTCCATCTCGTCATTTTCAGCGGTCCGGTGCTGCAGCACCATTGCCTGGGCGCGAGCGGCCTCGGCCTCCTCGCGTGCCTTGTCGGAAGCGGCAAACGCTCGTGCAAGACTGTCGGTCATCCACCAGAGTGCGCCGACTTCCGCAACCACGACAAGCGCATGAAAGACCACGCGGCTGAAATCCGCCCCACCGGGGAAAACGGCCCAGGGCATGGCGAAATTCAGGACAAGGTGGTGCACGGCGACGACGGCCGCATAGGCAACCAGCGCCCGCCAGTCGACCCAGCTGGCCAGGATCGCCAGAACGGCGAAGAAATACATATGTGCGTCGAGCTGATAGGTGATCTGACCATCCGGTGTAGCCAGAGCGGCCACGAACAGGGCAACCAGCCCGGCAAGGGACATGGAGGTGGCAAGGCGCGTTTCGACGCCGGCTCCGAACTTGATCCATGTACCGGTGGCCGCAACACCCAGGAGCAAGGCTGCCCCGCAAACCGCCACGAGAGAAACATAGCCAACCCACCAGGCTGTTCCCATGACCAGGAAGACATTCACCCAGATAAAATGGATCAGCATCCGCGCAAACTTCTGCCGAAACTGGTCCAGACCGGAAAGCTGACCCGACATCTGATCCGCTTGAGACATTTCCACACCGTTCATTTCAACTGCTCCAGGGAGACACCGCTCAATCGCGCACAGGCTTGCGCGATGAAGGAAGACGCCACAAAACCGGCGCCTGACCGGTAAAGATTTGCGATGGACTGTTGTTCACCGGCTTCGGTGAGCGCCACCCAGCTTCTGTCCCCGACGAACAGTACCGGGCCACCCGATCTGGCGATGACACTGACCGCGCTTTCACCCCAGGGCCATGCGAATACCGCGACCGGCCCTTCGCGGGCAGGCATCAACGAGCCGACCAGCATCAACAGGCAGCTGGCCAGGAAGTATCCTGTCGCGAAAATTTTTGCCGAACGGCTCACGAAGTCGATCCTTAAACGCCCATGCGTCAGGTCTATCCTCGCAGCGCAAATTTAAGAAAGCCTGAAACTTCCCTAGAGTATTGAAAGATATAAGCTATGTACGAAATTGTACTTATGTAGATCCTGACTTTTTTGACCCGCGCCAGCTGACTTTCAATATGGCCAACTTCGGCAAGGAAACGGTTGAAACACTGCCGGCTTCAGGCGCCGGAGAATGCAAAAAGACGGGGCAGCGCCGTCACTGGCACTGCCCCGTCTGGAACTCAACCGGAACCAAGCTAGCGATCGGACAGCCGTCAGGCAGTCTGGCCCAGCCCGACCGGGCACGAAATGCCCGTGCCGCCGATCCCGCAATAGCCGGCCGGGTTCTTGGCCAGATACTGCTGATGGTAATCCTCGGCGAAATAGAAGGTATCCAGCTCCCGGATTTCCGTCGTGATGGAGCTTGCCACGCCACCGGCCTTCAGGGCAGCCTGATAGGCTTGCCTCGACTGTTCGGCACCGGCAAGGTCGTCGCCTTCGCTCACGTAGACGGCCGAGCGATACTGGGTACCGGTATCATTGCCCTGGCGCATGCCCTGGGTCGGATCGTGATTTTCCCAGAAGACCTTCAGAAGATCTCCGAGGGAAATCTCCGCCGGGTCATAAACGACCAGGACCACTTCCGTGTGGCCCGTGCGCCCGGTGCAGGTTTCATGGTAGGTCGGGTTGGGCGTATATCCACCCGCGTAGCCGACCGCGGTGACATAGACACCGGGCAGCTGCCAGAACAGGCGTTCAGCGCCCCAGAAGCAGCCCATTCCGACCACAAGGGTTTTCATGTTGTCCGGATAGGGGCCCGCGAGCGGCCGTCCGTTGACGAAATGCGGCTCAGCCGGCCGGATCGCCTCGGAACGCCCCGGCAGGGCCTCGTCCTTGGCCGGCAGCGAAAATTTCTTGGTCAGCATCGTCATGAACGACATGGCTTTCTCCCACACATGCCAACAAAGCCTCTCGAGGATCCCGGGAAGCAGTCGGCTTATTTCAGGAGCTAATGTGGCGCAGCTGCGCCCGCTTTCCAAGAGGCCCGTCACGCAACGGTGTTCGCGTGTGAGCGGAAACTGCCGTTTTGCGACACCTCGTCTGGTGCTGCAAGAAGCCGCGTCAGGCGTAAAGCGCACGCTGGCTGCGGCGCTTGGCTCCCAGCCAAAGCAGCGCCAGGCCGATCGGAGCGAAGACCGCCCAGACCGGCCAGGTCAGGACAGTCTCTTTCAGGGTCTGCCAGACCGTCGGGTCGAAAGACGCCACGATGTGGGCTTCCGCCATTTCGAGAGAGGCGGGCGACAGGTTCTGCCAGACCTGGCCAAGCTGGGCCAGACGGATTTCGGACAGGGCAATGGAAGAACTTGCATCGGAAATGCCGGCAATAATCGCGACGGCGACAAAGCCGTAGCCGAGGATGCGGAATAAAAACTTCAAAACACTGATCATCGCTTTGCTTTCAGCTTTGCCAAAATATTAAACGGAGCGCTCGCTCCAGTCAGGCCTTCAAATATTAGCCGCCGGATGTTGAGCATTCCTTTAGGGTAATATCACCCCGCGCAGGAACAAGATTTGATATTCAACACATTCTTGTGACTTTGGTTCCCGGCTTTCGCAAGTGCTTTCGTTTCAAATGCTTCGAAATAAATTCAGGCAGCGCGGTAGTTGCAGTGCAGCATTTCCCCAATACGCAAGCACAAAGCCGCCTGCTCAGACTTGTGTCACACCGTGGCCGCCTCGTCTCCCCGGCCTATCGCAACGCCGAACCCCAAGCGAGGCTATCTTCCCGCACAGAGACTAAGCCGTGCCATGATCTTGCCGGCGAGACGTCTCTCGACCCTCGAAAACACCAGACGCTGATTCTGCGCGGCCATACATGCGCCCGGCCAGCCTCCAGCCCCAGACAAACCGCCTTGGTACTGCCACGACAGGAAAGATTTTTTCGGTCCAGGCATTGCCGGCTGCATGGCACGTTACAGCCGTTTTTTGCAGCTCGTCCGAGCCCCGCAACCCCTCGACAATCCACAGCGGCGAGGCACCGAAAAAAAAACTTGTTCAAGTGCTTGCACTTGATCGCGCCATGGGTATATTGCGCCCCACTCAAGCGGGTGACGCTTGCGACGGACAGGTGGCCGAGTGGTTGAAGGCGCACGCCTGGAACGCGTGTATACGGGCAACCGTATCGAGGGTTCGAATCCCTCTCTGTCCGCCATTTCTCTTTCCAAGACATTGAAATTTTTTGTTTTTAAGGTTGGCCTATCGCTCAACCCATCATTCTGGCCATGGCAGGCCCGGTCATTCCACAATCTGTCCAAATTATGCTCATGCCTCGCTATTTCCGCTGCAACCTGAAGCATCGCTGCTTATCGCTTGAGGCGTAGGTGGCAACCAAGACGCACGCAGCGTGCCGGAGGCCAGGCCCGCGTTGTATGTCAGCGTCTGGCGAGCGAAGAGAACGTCGACTGGAATAAACGTGCTGGCAGCAATCGAGCTCGCCAAAGAACTCGGACCGACCGCGACCGTCGTTACAGTCGCTTGTGACAGCGGCCTCAAATACACGAACGGCGTATTGTTCAATGGTTCGAGGTACAACACTTCCTAAGTGGCTTACCTCTTAAAAGACATCGAATGTTAGCTGCTGGAATTCAAATCAATTCCCGACAGGAGTTGCGCTGCCTATGTCTGCTTCAGGGAAACTTGCATACGGAACTAAACGACCTATGTGGGGCCGCGAAGCCGCCATTGAACCAATCGAAGGTGAATGTCCGGATTCGGCCGTTTGTGTCGACCAGCACCACGAGGTAGGGATAGGCGCGTCACGACGGCGAAAGGCTGCCTGGAGCCCGCTTTGACCAATGCTGCATTTTGCAGCAAAGTCAGCTTTGTAAGAGACTTTTCTTAAACGCACCCATCCAAAATTCGCGTTGGAGAACCCGTGCCCACCATCACCGCATTCAAATCATCTCCCGACAAAGGTGTCGGCCTTGCGCGTGATATGCGTGTCCGTTGGGCGCTTGAGGAAGCCGGCCAGTCCTATGATGTGCGACTGGTGACTTTCAAAGAATTGAAGCAGCCAGCGCACCTCGCCCTCCAGCCCTTCGGTCAGATACCAACCTATGAAGACGGTGACGTGGCTTTGTTCGAATCTGGGGCCATCGTGTTCCACATCGCGGAGCGTCACGCTGGCCTGCTGCCCGGCGATGGAGCAGGACGCGCACGGGCGATAAGCTGGATGTTCGCTGCCCTGAACACGGTTGAGCCTCCGATCGTCGAGCGCGACTACGTCAAGTATTTCGAGGCCGATAAGAGTTGGCAAGCGGAACGGTTCGCCATGGTCGATGACCGCATCCGAACACGGCTGGATCAACTCGCCGCCGCCTTGGGAGAGCCGACCTGGTTGGCCGGACCTTTCAGCGCAGCCGATATCCTTATGGTTCACGCGATCCGCAGGTTAGAGGGATCGGGCATACTGGAAGAGTATCCAATCTTTATGGATTACATCGCGCGTGCGGCAGAGCGACCCGCCTACAAGCGAGCATTCGACGCGCAGTACGAGGTGTTCCAGCAAGCCTCGTCGAAGTGAGAAAGCAGACGTTGCCCGCGACAATGTAGATGGCAGCCAAGTCCCCTAAGTGGGCCTTGGAAGTGAGGTAGATAACGCAGCAGTGGATGGGTGGTGTGGCGGGCCGGCGCGCAGCATGCAGTTCCACCGATGAACGGCAGCGGACCGTCGGGTAATGGCCGCAGCGATAAGCGAAGCGGACATTGGTGCGCCACGCAGCCAAGGTCCGGATCGTGTCAGAGAATAGGTTGTCGGGAATTGCGCGCCTTCTCACTGCAACAGAGATGACCCCAGCCAACGGAAAGTCAATTCAGTCCGCTCAAATAACCTGACGCAGAACCGCTTCCGGACATGGAGAAAAAGACGCCATTATCACGCTCAGCGCTGTTTGGCTTCTGCCGAACCCTGTTCCTCAGGGCTTCCGCTGTAATGGATACCCCAACCTCAAGATTTGAATGGTGTTCACCAAGGCTCGGATCAATGAGGCCGTGCTGGTACCGGTCGACAAGCGTTTCTGGGAGGTCAACCAGCCAGAAGTTTTCGTCAGAATGGAAGGACAGAAGGATCGTATAAGGGGCAATCCCATGTTCTTTGATCATCGCCTCAATCAGAAGCATGCCGCCATCAAGCGATAGGCCCACCTCCTCGCGAATGGCCTGGGGTGCTTCTGTGTATCTGTAGGCGGGTGCTGCCCTGCGCGGCATTCGAAAAAACAATGGTGGCTTTTCAAGCAGGCTGGGGCAGAAAGTGCCAATTTTTTCGATGAAGACCTTTCCTATGCCGAACTCATCGCCATGAAAGGCAATCATGTGTTCAACCGACTTGTAGGCAATGTGTTCGTGCCCAACGAATTCGGCTGAATTCGCATCACCAACCAAAACGTCGTTCTGGTAATCGACGTCCAAAAGCGTGAATTCACATCCGGTGATCCCAATACTGAAATTCCATTGGTGCTCAAAAAGACGATTTACGTCTCCGGGATTGCGCACCAGGATCTTGATCCCAATGACACCAAATGGCGCTTCGCGTGAGATCATCTTTTGAACGGCGCCGTCTTGAATATCAAAGACTGTGGAGGTGTTCCGCAAGTCGATGAGATGAGACTGAAATTCAGCGCCTATCCTGTCAATCAGTCTTTCAACGCGGCCCTTACTTGGTGACACATCAGTCTCCGGTCTCTTTCTGGTCGCTCATGCTTCAGACTAATATATGTGATCCGCGCATTGTCGGTAACTCCCTGCCTTTGAAAATAGCGCACCTGGTAAGGTTTAGAAGGTCCTACCCATAGCACCTTCACCCGACGCGAAATGAACGGTCAATCCGTATGCGATGAATGATGGCTTTTGGGAGCAAACGGAAAGCCGACGAACGACCAAAATGGGGACGCATTCCGGACCACCAGCTTCCATAAATACCGACACCGCGTTTCTGGGCGATTCTGGGTGGTGCTGTGGTCCGGAGAGCGCTCAAGGGAGTTTCAGAGACGGTCCCGTCAATAAGAAGCTTGCAGCATCCTGAGATAGTCGTCGGCGGTTGCGTCAATGGGGTTGGTCTTGTGGCTGTGGTCGGCCAATGCACCCTGAATGATGCGGTCGAAGAGATCTTCCGAAACACCCAGCTCCGACAGGCTGACGGGCAACCCGATGGCCGCCGTCATCTCCTTGATGGCCGCTCCGATATCCGTTCCGGTAGCCAGACCCATGGCATCGGCCATCCGGGCATACTTGTTTTCGCTGACGGATGTCGGGGCCGCCTTGTTGAATTCCAGAACTGCAGGCATGAACACCGCGTTCAAGGTGCCGTGGTGCAGTTTCGGATTGAGCCCGCCGAGCGCATGACTGAGGCTGTGCACACAGCCCAGCCCTTTTTGGAAGGCCATCGCGCCCATGGTTGCGGCGATTGCCATGTTGGCGCGGGCGTCCTTGTCATCCGGTGTTTCCGTCGCCTTGCGGATATTCGCCCAGGCGCGGCGCAGTCCTTCAAGTGCGATGCCGTCTGCCGGCGGATTGAAGGACGGGGCAAGATAGGTCTCGATGCAGTGCGAGATAGCGTCCATTCCGGTGGCTGCAGTCAAAACGGGCGGCAGCGTCATGGTCAATTCCGGATCGACAATCGCGGCTTTCGGAACAAGGAATGGAGACAGCAAGCCGACTTTTCGGCCATCATCCAGTATCACAATCGCCCCGCGTCCAACTTCGCTACCGGTGCCTGACGTTGTCGGAATAGCTATGGTCGGCCAGGTTTTGGCCGTGATTTTTTGCAGGCCACCCTCGATGACCGCATAGGTCTTCAGGGCGCCGCCATGTGCGGCGAGGATGGCAACCGCCTTTGCAAGATCGATCGCCGATCCGCCACCAATGGCGATAATTCCGTCGGCTTCAACCTCTTTGAACAAGTCAGTCGCGACACGAACGGCCGCCTCATTCGGATTTCCGGGGGTCTCGTCGTAGACGCCTGCCAGCTCCTTGCCGAGGACGGCTTCAATCTTGTCGAGAAATCCGAGCCCGCGCACGCCTTTGTCCGTCACTACGAGCGGGCGCGAAATTCCGGCGAGCGCCAGTTCCTCCTTCAACGTGGCAAGCTCGCCAAAACCGAACTGGACCCGGGTTACGTAATTGATCAGAGGCATGCCGCTCCCTTTGCTGATATGCCCATTGAAACCGACCCGGATTGAACGCAGGCCATTTGGGCGAATATTTTTGGTTCGCCGCAAGATAAACTCTAAATGTGACCTGTAAATCCACTCTCTTTCAATTTGGGTATAACGAGAAGAGAATTGACGCTTCCCGCAATGCCGTCTCTCTCGAGAGAGAGACTTGGTTTGCTCTCCGTCATTTCGGTGATCGATGACAACGGATAACTGGCAACGGTTCGTCCGCCCAGGGTCAGCAGCAAACTGGCAGCTTGCGTGCTTCGATCGGGTTTAGTAGCGCAAGCGCTCTCCATTCCGCCGACCTTCATCTACCTTCTTCTGACGAGTGCTCTGAAAGGTACTTCAAGACGGCAAGTCTGCGGCCCGTGGGTTCGCTTGGCGGGCGCTGAAATGGTCTGTGTCCCGGCATCGCCTGTGACCCGTTTAAATTCTGAACTAAAAATTCAACTTTTTTAATCCGGACCGGTTCCCTCACTCGCTGCTTTCGGTGTAAAGATCGATTAGCCAGGGCAGCGACGGTCTTGATGATGATCGCGCAGACCGCCTCAGCCTTCAAAAATCTCCAGCAGTTCTGAAAGCCAATCGTGCGTTTCGTGCGTCCCGACGGGACAGCCCTTTTCGCGGATTGATACCTCCATCCGGCTTCGCCGATGCCACCCACGTGCTGCCCTGGAGACAAGTCTTTAACTCGAATGGCGCGCGGCCGGGGTTCTTATCCGGAACCAGGCCGCGAGCCGCTACGGGAGAGCGAAGGGATGAAGAGATCTTTGGTTTCGGCGCCGGTTCGGGCGGTTGCGCTCGCCTTGATGCTGAGCAGTCAGTTCGCTGCCGCAGCCAACGCGCAATCGGCGTCTCAGGCAGCGTCCCAAACCGCCTCCAAGACAAGCGAAGCGATCGCCGTCCAGTTGAACGATGCGGAGACGGTCGACGGGTCCTGCCGGTTGACCTTCGTCATCCGCAACACCTTGCCAATACCCGTCAACGCCCTTGGTCTCGACCTGGTGATGTTCGACACGTCCGACGGCGTTTCCGGCTATGCGGCTATCGACTTCGGCGATCTCCCCACCGGCAAGACGCGTGTCCGGCAATATGACGTTGCCAAGGGAGACTGTACCGGCATCTCTCGCGTCCTTGTGAACGAGGTGCGCGCCTGTGACCTTCAGGACACCGCCCAACAGGACTGTCTGCCGCTGCTGCGGATCGACTCGCGGTCGGAAATCGACCTGATCCTCTGATGAAAACCCAAGCGTGATCAAAATGCCTGATGTCCCTACCGCGGCCCTGCCGCACTTCCTGTCTCCATTGACCGGCCTCGTCGATCAGGGCGGCCCGGTGGTGTTGTTCCTGCTTGCCCTTTCCCTGGTGGCGGCAGCGCTGATTGCCGCCAAGCTTTTGCAGTTCCTGTATCTGGGTGTCGGGCGTTTCGGTACTGCCCGCAGGGCGCTGGACCTTTGGCTGGACGGCCGGCCTCAGGAAGCGAAAACGATGGCGGCCGGTGGAAAATCCGTGGTTGCCGACATCATGCTGAAGCTCGTGCAGGGCAGCGCTTGCGGCAACACCAGGACCGAGCTTCTGAAAGAGGACGTCGAGCGGATCTGTATCCAGCGGATCAACACGCTGAGGGCATACCTTCGCCCGCTCGACATGATCGCGCAGACAGCACCGCTGATCGGCCTTCTGGGGACCGTACTCGGCATGATCGAGGCCTTTCAGGCCATGCAGGGCGCCGGCGCGGCGGTGGACCCTTCCGTTCTCGCCGGCGGTATTTGGGTAGCCTTGCTGACGACCGCCGTCGGTCTTTCGGTCGCAATACCCGTGTCGGCCATTGTCGGCTGGTTTGACAGCCGTATCGAGGCGGAGCAATCCGAGATGGAAGCGCTGGTCACGGCGTTCTTCACCGGGGCGATCGCCGAACGCGGTGCGGCCCGGATCGTGGCCCTGGAGGCTTCGGAGACGAGGCATGCAGTTTAAAGCAAGAGTGCGGCGCAAGCCCGTCGGCCTGACCTCGCTGATCGACGTCATCTTCCTGCTGCTGCTGTTCTTCATGCTGGCGTCCAGCTTCACACGGTACCAGTCGCTGGACATTTCCAGCGGTGCTGAAGGTGGCGGCGCGGCGCAAAGGCCCGCCTACCTGCGTATTCACACCTCGGAAAAGCTGGACCTGAATGGCCGCCCCCTGATGAAGGCGGACATGGCGGAACTGTTTTCCGCGCTCAAGGAAAACAGTGTCGTCGCGATCTGGTCCGGCCCGGATGCAAACGTCCAGGACGTGGTTGATGTCATGGCCGAGGTTCGCAGAAGCGGGCTGAAGAGCGTTCTGGTGACGGGACAATAGGTGACCTCATGCGCATGAAATCCCCACAGCGCCGCGAACCGCCGGAAAACACCATTCCGCTGATCAACGTCGTTTTCCTGATGCTGATCTTCTTCCTGTTTGCAGGGTCGGTTGCCCGGGACGATGCCAGGAAAATCGAACCGCCGCTGAACATACTGGAAGACGAGACCATCCGGTCCACCGGCGCACTCATTGTTGACCCGCAAGGCCGCACCTTTGCCGGAGAGGCCGAAGTCGGCGTTGCCGACTGGCTTGCGCAGCAAGAAGAGCCAGGCGGCAAAGACGGCCCGATCAAGGTGGCTGCGGACGGCACGCTGAAGGCGGATGCCCTGGAAAAGGTGTTGCGCGAGCTGAAGGATGCCGGACGCACCGACATCGTGCTCATAACAAGAAGAGGCTCGAAGTGAGTTTCGCGCGTTTCCTGGCTGCCGGGGCCATCCTTTCTCTGGTGCTGCACGGCACCGGCGCCGCCTTTTTCGCGAAAGATCCGAATGAGATCTCCATTGCAGCTTCTGAAGGCGGCGGCGTTTCGGTGATCGGGTCCATCGAGGATCTTGTAGCCGGAGCACAAGTGGATGCCGTAGCCGATCCTCAGCCTGTCGAGGACGTGAAGCCGGACGTAGAGCCAATCGAAGAAGTACAGGTGAACACCGCAAAGCCCGAGGTGCGGTCCAGCACGCCGGTAAAACCGGTAGAAGTGCAGCCAAGCCCGGCCGTCGCCGAGGCAGTGCCTGACACGCCAGCTTCAGAACCTGTTCCGTCCGTTCCGATGGTCGCAGGCGTTACTTCATTGGATCCGGTGAAAGCGCCGGCGACAACGCCGCAGGTGGCGACGGTGTCAGAAACGTTGCAGGGCAGTGTCACACCGGAACCGATCAAGCCGGTCGACCCAGTCGAGCCGGCACCGGAGCAAAAACCTGTCGAAGTTGCACGGGTGGAGCCAGCCGCACCGGTTGAAACAGTTCAGCCGGTGGACACGCAAACCGAAGTGCAACAGCCAGTTGCCGATCCGCTGGCCGAGGTCACGCAGACACCGAACCGCAAGCCCAAGCCACCGGTGCGAAATGCGGAAGCTCCCAAGGTCGAAGAGCAGGAAAAACCCAGGAAGGTTGTGAAAGCGCAGAGGAAGGGTGCGGAAACCAGCGCCCGAAAGGGTGGTGAACGCGTCACCAGCCAGAGCGCGAAATCCAACACCAATGGCCGGGCGGATGCCCGTACCAAGGATGGCGGCACCAAAGCAACGTCCAATTATCAGGGCAAGGTGGTGGCCAAACTGCGCCGCGCAAAACGTTATCCCCGTGAAGCGAAACGTCAGAGGCTGGAGGGAACGGTGAGTGTCGGCTTCACGATTTCATCCAACGGCGCTGTTTCCGGCATTCGCGTGACCCGGTCTTCCGGGCACCCGGTGCTGGACCAGGCCGCGCTCGACATGGTGCGCAGGGCTTCGCCCATGCCAAAGTTTCCGGGTGATATTCGCGTTGCGCGCATGAACATGCAGGTGCCAGTCCGCTTCGACCGCTAACACGCCGAGCCAAAACGAGGGCAAGGCGAGCACCGTCAAGCAGCAGGGGTCTGCCGGTAGCTCTGCTCCAGTTCGATCAGGCGTTGCTTGCGCCAGAGCCCCCCACCATAGCCGGTGAGGGAGCCATCCGCGCCGATGACCCGGTGGCACGGCACGACGAGAGCAAGTTGGTTGGCGCCATTGGCCCGGGCAACCGCCCGCACAGCTTCCGGCCTCCCCAGCGCCCTTGCCAGTTCGGAATAGCTGCGTGTCTCGCCAGGCGGAATGGTCAGCAACTCGCGCCAGACATCCCGGGTGAAGGCAGAACCGTGTAGAGCAAGCCTTGTCTGGAATTGACCGCCGGTTCCGGCAAAGAAACGATCGAGTTCTCCCTGGATCTGGTCGGTGACCTCCGTTCGCCCAAAGCCGATCTCACCCTTGGCGTAGGTCTGCAGCTTCCTGAACTCTGTCGGAAAGGCCTTTCGGTCGAGAAATTCCAACAGATGCAGCTGGGTCCTGTCGGTGACGGCAATCAGCGGACCGAGCGGCGACGCCACCCAGTCGGCGAAAAGCAGGGGCTTGGCGGAAAAGACCCCGGGAGACTGGCCGAGAATCTTGGCGAAGGCTTCGCGAAACGCGCTCGGCGAGTCGAACCCGGCCGTGATCTGCGCATCGATCACCTTGCCGCCGTCGGCAAGCGTCGAGAACCCTTCCTGCAGGCGCCGCTGGCGCGCCATTTCCAGAAAGGTCATGCCGAAATGCCGCTTGAAGGCCCGGCGCACCGTTGAGGGGTCGAACCCCATGCGCACGAGATCCGGTTCGCCCCAGCGGTAGGATGGACGCATTTCCAGTGCCTCGATCAACGGCTTCACCACCGGGTCGGCAGTGGCCTCCGGCGTGGTTGGACGGCAGCGTTTGCAAGGGCGGAAGCCGGCGTCAAAACATTCGGACACGGTGTCATGGAAGCTGCAGTTCTCCCGCTTCGGCTTGCGCGCCGGGCAGGTCAGCCGGCAGAAAATTCCGGTAGAAGCTACACAGACAAAAACGCGTCCGTCGTAGGACGGATCACGGTTCAGAAGCGCTTCATAGAGCGTGTCGAAACTGGGTCGGGTCATAAGCATGACCCGACTTTACGCCTGGCGAGAATTCATTGCAGCCGGAAATCGGGCGTTAATTTCATTCCATCGGATAGCGCCGGAAAACAAACCTTTCCATCGTCATCCCGGCCAAGCGTCAGCCCGAGCCAGGATCGGAGAGCCACCGGCGCACGGCGTGGGCATGCGCTCAAAGGGCAAGGCACGGACGCCCCGATCCCGGATCTCCGTTTCACTGCGTCCGGGATGACCAACCGAGAGGTGAGAAGTCACGCGGCCAGATATTTCGTGAAACACCATGGCAAACCCACTCCATCGTCATCCCGGCCAAGCGCAGCGCGAGCCGGGATCGGAGAGCCTCCGGCGGTCGGCGTGGGCACGCGCTCAAAGGGCAAGGCACTGGTGCCCCGATCCCGGATCTCCGTTTCACTGCGTCCGGGATGACAAGCCGAGAGGTGAGAAACTGGCCTCTACCGGTACACTTCGCTCTCACCAGGGAAGCTGCGGTCCTTGACCTCTTCCGAATAGGCTTTCACCGCTGCCTCGATCTGGCCGCCAAGATTGCCATAGACCTTGACGAATTTCGGGGGCGTCGGGTTAAGGCCGAGCATGTCCTCCAGCACCAGGATCTGACCGTCGCACTCCGCGGACGCTCCGATGCCGATGGTCGGTATCGCGATCTGTTTGGTGATCCTCGCCGCCAGCGGCTCGACCATGCCTTCCAGAACCAGCGCGAAAGCACCGGCCTCGGCAACGGCTCTTGCGTCTTCCTCGTGGCTGGCCCAGCTGTCCTCGTCGCGCCCTTGCGTCTTGAAACCGCCCATGACGTTGACCGATTGCGGCGTCAGACCGATGTGGGCCATCACCGGAATGCCTCGCTCGCTCAGGAAGCGGATGGTCTCGGCCATGCGGGCGCCACCTTCAAGCTTTACGGCCCCGCACTGGGTTTCCTTCATCACACGGGCAGCGTTGCGGAAGGCCACCGACGGGCTTTCCTCATAGGTGCCAAACGGCATGTCGACCACCACCAGCGCCCGGCTTGTGCCGCGCACCACGGCCTTGCCATGCATGATCATCAGTTCCAGCGACACGCCGACGGTGGATTCCATGCCGTGCATGACCATGCCGAGACTGTCACCCACCAGGATGAAATCGGCGTATTTGTCGACGATGGCCGCCGTATGCGCGTGATAGGAGGTCAGCGAGACGATGGGATCACCGCCCTTGCGGCGGGTGATCTGCGGAGCCGTGATGCGGCGAACGGGTTTCTGGGTGCTCATGCGGCGTCCTTTCGATAAGGGGCTTGAGACTGATTATCAGGCGGCGGGTGCAATCACCCGCTGGTCGATCAGGAGAACGGTGCCGAAGCGCACGGCCAGCAGCACCACGGCCGGGCGGTCAAGCATGCCGGAAAGCTCTTCAAGGGTTTCCGCATCGCGAATGTCGACGCTTTCCACCTTTCCCGAGGGCGCTTCCCCAAGGCTTTTTCGGACAGCAGCTTCCAGCACCGAAACTGCCGGGGCCGATTTCGCGAGTTCCTCCGCAGCGCTGAGCGACCGGCTGAGCTGGACAGCGTCGACCCGGTGCTCCGCAGTCAGGCGAACGTTGCGCGACGACATCGCGAGCCCGTCTTCCTCACGCACCGTCTTGTGCGGCACGATTTCCAGCGGCATGTCGAGATCGCGAACCATCTGCCGGATCAAGGTGAGCTGCTGATAGTCCTTCTCGCCAAACACAGCGAAATCCGGCGTGACAATGTTGAAGAGCTTGGTGACGACCGTAGAGACACCCCGGAAATGACCGGGCCTGAGAGCGCCCTGCAAAATGGCGGAGAGGCCCGGAACCTCAACGAAGGCATCTCCGCCGGCGCCGTACATTTCCTCAACGCTCGGCAGAAACACTGCGTCGGTGCCTTCCGCCTCCAGAAGCGCCAGATCACGCGCTTCATCACGCGGATAGGTCGACAGATCCTCATTGGCGCCAAACTGGGTGGGGTTGACGAAAATGGTGGCAACCACGCGGTCTGCCTTTTGCCGCGCCATGCGCACGAGGCCGAGATGGCCCTCATGCAGATAGCCCATTGTCGGCACCACCCCGACGGTTTCACCCGCGCGTTTCCAGCCTCGCACGGCTTCGCGCATCTCCGCCTTCGTCCGGCAGATGATCATCTGTTTCATCCTCCCGCGACCCCGTTTCCCGCCCGGGGTTTCTTTTCGCAGGTGCAGCATAATGACGGCGAAACGAAAGTCCAGTGGGCAAAGAGGGGAACAGACCTTGCCAGGTGCCGCCTCCATGTCGTTTGGTGCATGCTGGATCCGCAGGCTGGGGAAGTCGATGGAGCCTGTCCGAACAAGAATAATAGCCGGCTCGCAAAGACCGGCTAAACGAGCAGTATTGTCAGGAGAGAAAAATAAAGAACCGCCTGAACCGACTGGTGATCTATTTTCCTGGCTATGATTTGCGTCCGGCCCGTTACTGCTTCCCGTTGCTCCGCAAGGAGTTCGACACCTTCCTGAAGATCCGGAAGGTGAACGGTGCCCTTTCCCAGCTCAGCGAAGGTCTTGATCCCGGCGGCACCACGGCCAGTTGGAGCGGGCATGTCGACTGGCCGGACAGCCGTGTCGAGACAACGTTTGTGCAGCTTGGCTGGCGGGACGTCATCAAGGCCGATTTTCGGCGCTCCTGGCCACGCACGATTGCAGATGCCATCCGGTCCTTCATGATGATCGCCCAGGCGGGTGGATATCGGGCTGCATTGAAAAGCAACTGGGCGCATGGGGTCTTCTGTCTTTATCCCCCCGTTGGACTGCTCCTCTATTTCCTGGCCAGCCTGCTGCCACCCATTCTTCTGGCACCGGTCATTCTGCGCGATGTGGGCGCGGCGGTTCGGCAAGGCCATGCCGAAGAAATCGCCTGGTCCGTGTTGCTGGGAGGCAGCGCGGCGTGGATGCTCGCGGTTTACCTGCTCATGACCTGGCTGGAACCCAAGTCCTACTTCCGGTACCTGGTCAACAGCTGGCACTTCATGGCCCGGCTTGCCCGGAACAACCACCCCGAAATGGTCGCCCGTATTGAAGAAAGCGCCGACCTCATCGTTGCCGCAGCCGCAGAAGCGGACGAAGATACCGACCTGGTGTTCGTGTCGCACAGCTGCGGGACGTTCGTGGCGATCTACATTCTTGCAGCTGTCCTGCGCCGGCAGCCGGACATCGTTCGGCGCCCAGGCGGCTTCTCTTTTGTCACAATGGGACCGGCGTTCGATTGCCTCGGCGGGTTCGGGGCGCAAGACGGCTTTGGCGATGCCATGACGGCGGTGGCACGGTCCGGTGTCGACTGGACGGATCTTTACGGTCCGCATGACCCGCTCTGCGGTGGCCGCACCACGCCCGTGGCGCGGTATGCGCAGCAGAACACATCGGGCGAGACGTTGCCGGAACCCAGACGGTACAGCGTGTGCATTCCGGACCGAATGACCGCAAAGAGGTTCCGTTACCTGCGCTTTCGCTTCTTTGCGCTTCACTTCAATTACTTTTTCGCCTCGGTGCGTCCGGGTCTCTTCGACTTCTACCGCCTGACCCTTGGCCCCAAACGGGCCGTAGACCAGCTCAAGGCCTGGGACAAGGGGCGGGATTAACGGGCCTCGACGCGCGCGCCTAGCCCGGGACCCAGGTTCCGTGCAGGCCCTGCGGCACCCGTTGCGGCAGACGCAGTCGGACGATCGGTTCGTCGCCGACCCCTTCAGCGTCCAGGAGCACGAATTCACTCGTCTGCGTTTCGGGATCATAGAGATAGGTTGCCAGCCAGCCGGCGGTTTCGGCCTCACCACGCGGAATGAACACAGCTTCACCGGCGATGCGGTTGCCGAAGTCATGAGCGCTGACGTCCCCGGTTTCCGTATCGATCCGCAACAGGCAGTTGAATGTCGCCGATGCGCCGTTTCCACCGGTCAACGTGTCGGTCAGGGTCGGGGAATAGACATAGCGTGCTGCAAGCGCATTCCTGCGGTCATCGATCCTCGGGAACTCCGCCACCTTGTCGAACCAGGCCTGCTCACGCACTCGGCCCGTTCCCGTGTCCAGCACCAGGCGCTGAAGTGTCGGCGGCTGGGTGTTGGGTTCGCCATACCCAAGATAGAGTTTCTGGTGACGCACATAGTCGATGACGATGTCGCTGCCGCGCTCGAAACCGTTGGCAAAGTGGAAGACGAAAAACGGCTCGGCCTCGTACCAGGTCACAGCACCGCCATCCAGCGGCTGCACGGCAATGCGCGTTCCCATCTCCGGCTTCCATTGCAGCATGGATCCGCCGGACATCATCGCTTCCATGTCGAAAACCAGCGGGCCGATCAGCAGCACCAGATGGCGCTCGGTCAGCACGAAGTCGTGGATCATGCTCGGTGCTGCCAGGGTGATGTCGAAGCTTCGGCGCAGCTTGCCGTCGCGGCCAACGTGATGAAGCGTGACCGTGGGCGAGGCGAAGTCGTAACTGAGGGCATAGAGATCGCCGGTAACCGGATGAACCCTGTTGTGTGCCCCCATCAGGATCGGCGCATCGGTGCCTGCCGTCCAAGGGCCGCGCGTTTCCAGATCCGGGCCGATCTCCCAGGCCGGTTCGCACTCGCCAAGGGCGAGCAACTGGCCGCCGTGCTGCATCACGCCAATGAAGGCGGACGCCTTGAAAGGATTGTCCGGATCGTCCTCCGGCCCCAGCAAGGCAGGATCAACAGGGCGCGGCGTCATCACGCCGCCGAAGACCGCGTGACCTGCCTGATGCTCGATCTCGAAACCGCGGGTGCGCACATAGCGATTGCGGTAGCTCGCCTTTCCGCCTTCAAAGCGGATCGCATGCAACATGCCGTCGCCTTCCAGCGGATAATTGTAGGAGACGGGCTCATAGCGAGGGTTGGGGCCGTTGCGGATATATGTTCCCAGCAGATCTTCCGGAATGCGCCCGGAGATCACTTCCAGCCCCTCCGCATCGATCTCGCTGCCGATTGGCGCAAAATTGCCGGTCAGATGCGGATCGGCCGACTGCCAGGCGATTGTTTCCGTGATGCGTTCCCGGCTCATGCACATCTCCCCCTCACCGCAGCGAAAATCCCCGCGTCAGGATGAAGGATTGCCGGAACCATCATGGGGGTCAACTGCGGCGGACCCGCTGTCCACCGCGTGGGGTAAAATGCTGTCGTGGAAGTTTCTGATTTTCCCTAGGCCGGCTGGTCGCCAGGGAAGCGGACCGGCTGCAAGAGTTCGATGATCTCGCCGGCCGGCCCTTCAAAGATTGCGTTGCGGACCCGCACTTCGGGTTGGCCAAGTGTCAGTGCTTCCGGGCCGTGCAGATGCCTCGCACCGGCTTCGACAATCCGCACGCAAGCCTGATCAAGATCCGTCACGCTCAAGCAGAGATGTGCGAGCGCACCTGTCGAAACCTTTTGCCCTTGCTGCGCACCAACACCTTGCATCGGGATCTCGGCCCTCAGGTCGAACAATTCGATCCAGCTTTTCCTGTCGGGTGCCTGCATCATTATCGCGCGATCGATGCCATAGCTCGGCAGTCTCCAGTCGTGCACCTGGTGGAAACCGATTTCCTCATAAAAGGAAACGGAGCGCTGAAGGTCCGGGGAGCGGATCGCAGAGTGATGAAATCCGGTGAAAACTTGTACTGACATCGCGTGGTCTCCATGTTTCGGGAGACACCTATCGGAGTTTCCCGCGCATGGACCAGTCTGACAATTTTGACACAGCCCGCCGGACCTGGTCGACGATCCAGGAGCGAAACCGAGGGAACCTCCACGGATGGTGTGATCTTGCAGCCGGCCTCCAGACCGTGAGCGGACAGTGGAAAGCGTCGATCCTGATTGTACTGTCCGAGAAGGATAGCGGCCTACCGGACATTCAGCGCCGCCTAGAATTTGCAAGCCGTCGAGTGCTCGTTCGAGCAATGCGCGAACTTGAAAAAGATGGGTTGGTGTCCCGATCGGCACAGGTTGCAACCGGCTATTCATTGACACGCGATGGCCTCGCCCTGGTGCCAATCCTGCGGCACCTTGCGGATTGGAACGCCGCACGGGTGGGCTGATTACAAGAAGTCGATACTCAATGAATTGACGCTTGAATTGCCTTGCGTCTTAAACCGCTGCAATTGCCAGAAAACCTGTGAAGTCAGGTCGGTTGGAAGGGTCTGCAAAACTGTCCTTCGGGATCAGGACGTGCCTCGCTCCTGCGCCACGGGATGCAGGAATGCTTCGATTTCCCTCCCTCCACAACCTTTGATCGAATTCACCTAAGTCTCCTTGTCGATTGAATAGATTGGCATTCTTTCCACAGGCCCGGGATATTAACTAATGCAAAGAAGCTCCCTTTACACGCTTCACGCGATACGGGAGTTTGCGCTGGGGGCATTCATTCTCGACAGACTCATTTGAGAGGTCAGATGCGGATTCTGAGATTGTTGCTTGCAGGCCTGGTCATCGTCGCCGCCGGGTTTGTGATTGCAGGGGAGCAGTTGTCAGGCACCAGCGCAGATGCGGTTATCAATGCAAGGCTCACAACGGTACGGGCGCCGACAGCCGGACAACTGACGCTGGAGCACCGGCTGCTCGGATCGTCTGTTGCAGAGGGCGAACAACTGGGGTCGATCGATGATCCCCTTGTCGACAACATCTACCTCAACGACATGATCCGCGAAAAGGCGTTTGCGACAGCCGAGGTTGACCGGCTGTCGACCGTGATAGCCGCGATCGAACAGTCCGTCAGTGATTTGCAGGCGAGATCGGAGCGCTATCAGCAGCAGCGGATCCTGCAGCTTCAAGCGGAGCTGCGTGCCTTGACCTTCGAAATCGGTGCCGCCGAAGCCAGGGGGGATGAGGCGGAGGCGGCTTTCCAGCGCTCCAAACAGCTGACAGATCGCGGCCTGGAGGCTTCAGCCTCCTTCGAGCGGATCAGAGCGACGCAAAGGGTTGCAGCGCAGGATCTGGAAAGTGCACGCCAGCGGGCGGCCGTTGTCGAGATCGAACTGCAGGCGGCTCAAGACGGAACGTTTCTGGGCGATGGTTACAATGATGCTCCTTACTCCGAACAACGCATTTCGGAACTGACACTGGAACAATCCGAAAACCAGGCCTTGCTCAATGCGGAAAAGGAAAAGGCAAAGGCCTTGGACAATCGCATCAATGTCGAGCGGCTGAGAGTGAACCGGCTGGCCTCCTCGAAACTCATTTCGAACGTCGACGGAACCGTTTGGGAAGTGCTGACGGCAAACGGCGAGACGGTTGAACGAGGCGAGCCATTGATGCGCCTTGTGAATTGCACCTCCACGATCATCACCTTGAGTGTTGCTGAATCCGTCTATAACCGCCTCAAGATCGGAGACCTTGCCAAGTTTCGCGTGAGCAACGACCAGAAGGTTCTGGAGGGTACGATCACGCGTCTGGCCGGTTCCGGGGCAGAGACGATTTACCGAAACCTTGCCGTTGCGCCCAGCGAAAGACACCTGCAACGCTTCGACGTGACGCTTGTCGTGCCCGCAATCCGCGAAGATCCGGCACTCGCCTGTGCGATCGGGAGAACGGGCCGGGTTTTCTTCGAAGCAAGACCTCTCGATTTCCTGCGCACCCTCTGGCTCTGAGATGTTCCCGGTCCTTTACCTAAGCGACACCGTTTCCAGCATCGTGCAGCTCAACCTTGTGCTGGCGCTTGGAATGCTTGTTCCTTTGCTTCTGTCCCGGGAAAAAACCTGGCACAGGGCTCTGCTCTTTGCAGTCTGCGCCGTGCTGACAGCGCGGTATCTGTATTGGCGCGCCGCCTACACGCTCGCACCGCTGGATCTGACCTTCGACTGCCTCGCAAGCTGGTCCTTCTTCGCGATCGAATGCGCAGCGTGCCTGTCCTCGCTCAGTGCGTTTCTTATCCTGTCGAGGCACCGCGACCGCAAACAGGAGGCGGACCAGCAGCAAGACTGGTGGGAACCGGAGCCCGCTCCAAAGGTGGCCGTTCTCATTCCCACCTACAACGAAGAGCGGGACGTTCTGGAACGGACGATCGTTGGAGCACTTGCCCTCGATTATCCGGATTTCAGCGTCCATGTGCTTGATGACAGCAGGCGCGACTGGCTGAAGGACTACTGTGTCGCGCAAGGGGTTACGTATGTCAGCCGGCCCGAAAACACGGGGGCCAAGGCAGGCAACATGAACCATGCGCTTCGCCAAATGGCCGAAGAAGATACAGCGCCCAGTTTCATTGCCGTCCTTGATGCAGACTTCGTTCCACACAGCAATTTTCTGAAAAGAACGGTCGCTCTTCTCAAGGATGAAAAGGTTGGACTGGTTCAAACGCCGCAACATTTCTTCAACTCGGATCCGATCCAGCACAATCTCGGCCTCAGCCGGTCCTATCCGGACGAACAACGCTTTTTCTTCGACTACCTGCAGCCGTCGCGTGATGCCTGGGGCATTGCCTTTTGTTGCGGAACTTCTTCCGTCATCCGCTGGAACGCGCTGCAGAAGATCGGATGGTTTTCGACGGAAAGCATTACAGAGGATTTCCTTCTGACGCTTTGCCTGAAGGATGCCGGTTACAACACGGTCTACCTGAATGAAGCCCTTTCCGAGGGCCTCGCACCGGAAGGTCTCAAGGAATACATCAGCCAGCGCGCCAGATGGTGTCTCGGCATGATGCAGATCGCCCGCAGCCGGTTCGGCCCCTTTTCCGACAATCGCTTGGGGCTTGCCGACCGATGGAGCGTGATCGACAGCGTGCTTTACTGGACGACGAACTTTCCGTTCCGGATCGCAATCCTCGTCTACCCGCTGCTCTACTGGTACTTCAACATCATGGTCGTCGATGCGACCTTGCAGGAAGTGCTGCGCTATTTCGGCACCTATTACCTCTGGATCCTGATCACCTTGAACTTTGTGTCCGGAGGCCTGGTCGTTCCGATCGTCAACGACATCAGCCAGCTGCTCGGCGCAGTGCCGATTACCAGGGCCGCCTTCACGGGACTGTTCTTTCCGAAGGGACATCCCTTCTCGGTGACCGCAAAAGGCGGCGACAGAAGCCGGGTGGTCGTTCAGTGGCGCTTGATTGGCCTCTTCGGTACATTCTTCCTGCTGACCATTATCGGCTTGCTGCTCGGCATCATCTCCGACCACTTTGCGTATAATGACGCGGGCGATGGCAAGCTCGTGATCATGTTCTGGACGTTCTACAACCTGATTGTCCTTGGCGTGACGATGATTGTCTGCGTGGAACTTCCCAGGCGCGAGATCCATTTCCAGGACAAACCCGAACGGGCCATTCTTCATTCAGACACTGGCAGAACCCGGGTCTGGATCGTGGGATTGACGCAGAACTCCGTCAGGATCCGTGGTGCGTCGATACCCGACGATACCCCGGTCCGGATCGAAATCGACGGTGTTGGCATCGTCAATGCCATCGTGACGATGCCGGACGACGACGGCGCCCGCCTCCTGCTGGAGCCGCAACCGGAACAGCATGAAGCCCTGCTACGCCGCTTCTACACAACGGGAGAAGCCCCGGGCGTAACCAAAACGCGTTACCGCGCGTTGCTTGGTGACCTTGCACAAAGACTGTCAGCTCCACAACGCTGACAGCACAAGATCTTACGGCTGCATCTTGTTTTGTAACCGCGCGACAGCAGCGCTCAGCACGCTCGCTTCCGCCGTGGTCCTTGCTTCATAGGGGTAGATGTCCTCACCGCGCATGACAGCCCTGGCGGTTTTTGCCAGTTTGCGAAAAGGCCGAACGAAAATCAGGATGAACAAGGCCGTAAGAGCGGCAAGGACGATGCCGAGGGTCACGAAGTAGACGATGAAAAGGCTCGTGAATTCGCCGATGGGGTGCGCAGTGTTGTTGATGCGCGCAATCATGCTCCAGCCGAATGCGGGCAGGTCCGCATAGCCGAGCACCGGGATCACTGTCGTGAAGTAAGTTGCACCATCCGGCCATTTCTCCACCCCGGTTTGCCGGGCACCGGTCATTGCGGACCGAAAACTCTGCAGCTTGTCGATCGGCTCGGAAAGGCCATCTGTTCGTGCAACAATGTTCCCTGTCCGGTCGATCACATAGACATCCAGCCCCATGGAATGGGCGGTTTCAGTCAGATACTGCTCGACCCAGTGGTGATTGATATGGAAGGCCAACACCCCTTCGACCGACCCGAATTCATCCGTTACAGGCGTTGCCATATCGAGAAAGCGGCGAGGCTCGTTTCCAATGGGTGGCAGCAGCTCCGCCAGAAGAACGGCCGGATGAACATCCCCGGCGAAATCTCCGCCAAGGCCGTTCGTGAACCACGGACGAGAAGAAACATCGGCGCCTTCCAGCATGCCGGACGAGGCCGTCAGGACCTTTCCATCGACCGACGCAAGACCGGCCCAGGAGATACGCTCCTTTTCGGCGACGATCAGATCCAATGCTGTTCTGACGGCAGGCTCGCCGCGCCCTGTCATCTCAACCGCAACAAGCCGAAGATTGCGCCAATCCTGGTGAAGTTCCCGGGCAAAATCCAGCCCAACACCCCTGGCCCTGACCGAGACGGCTTCCGCAAGTGCAGCGTCGCGGCTTTCCTTCAGCCGCTGGCCGACGAACGACCAGGCACTGAGGACCGCGATCACACCTCCAAGTGCAACAAAACCACATATGGCCACCACCAAAGAGGGGTAGCCAGTTCTGGCACGCTTCTCCGTCATCAATCACTCCTCATCCCACGGAAAGTGAATCAGACACAGCGAATAGGGGAAATTGTGTGACACCCACGACCACCGATAGTGGGTAACAATGCTTGGCAGGCGGTTTCAGGCTCGATGGTTAAGGGGTTCTTGCCAGACTGATTAAAATTCGCCCTGTCGTGGAGGCTGGCGAACTAGGTAATAATGGCAACGTCGCTACACATGGATGCATCAGGCAGTCACTCCGCCAATGCCCTCCACCACAAGACGCACAATCTTGCGAATGTCTGCCTCTGGAACCACGCCAGCCTGCAAACCGTTCAGCATGGCTTGTCCATAGACACCCAGCACGATCAGGGCCATGAATTCCGGTCCTTCATCCTTGCGTATCAGCCCCTGGGCCTGGCCGAGAGCCAGGATGTCCCGCACGAGCCCCTGAAACGAGGGGCGGTCTGACGGTGGCTCGAGGGAAGGTCTTTGAACCGGCACCAGTGCAAGCCGCGCCACTGCGGGGTTGGCCATGCACCAATGGGCACTGTCTATCAGCACCGCTTCGAGCAACGTTACCGCGTGCTGTCCCTCGGCCATGCGGTCACGATAGTCTGTGTCCCGGGCTTCCACCCGCGCTATGAGGCTGAGAGCAATGTCTTCCTTCGACCCGAAGAGATTATAGACGGTCTTGCGCGTCAGCCCTGCGCGCTCGGCAATCACATGAACCGTAGCCCCTTCGAACCCAAGTTCGCGAAACGCGATTTCCGCAGCATCGAGGATGAGTACGCGCGAGCGCTCGGTGCGTTTCAGACTTGTCATTTTTATACTCTAGTGTAATTTTATACTCGTGTAAATAATGGAGCCAGGCGATGCTCGAGGAATTCGGACCGGAAATCTGGATTGCGAAAGGCCCGACGGTGAGAGCCGCTGCCGGATTTCACTATCCCACGCGCATGGCGATCATCCGCCTTTCCAGCGAAGGGTTAGTCGTCTGGTCGCCCGTTGCCTTTTCTCCGGAGCTCGGTTCTGCCGTCGATGCGCTCGGCACGGTCCGCTACATCGTTCCGCCGAACAGTCTGCATGACACCTTCCTTGCCGAATGGCAGCAGGCCTATCCCGACGCCGAAATTCTCGCACCACCGGGTCTGCGAAAAAAGCGACCTGATCTTGTCTTCGCTGGCGAGCTCGCCGGCATCACGGTGCCCGGCTGGCAGACGGAGATTGATGTCGTGGTGGTTCCAGGAAACCGGATTACCAGCGAAGCCGTATTGTTCCACCGGGCCAGTGGCACGGCTATCTTCGCGGATCTGCTGCAGCAGTTTTCACCCGGCTGGTTCAAGGGATGGCGTGCCCTGGTTGCTCGCCTCGACCTGATGACAAGGCAAACGCCTTCCGTTCCACGGAAATTCCGGCTCGCTTTCACGAACCGGGATGCCGCCCGGTTTGCCGTGCGGCAAATCTTGGACTGGCCCAGCAAGAGGGTTCTGATCGCGCACGGCACCCCGGTGTCCGAAAACGGCCAGGCCTTTCTCCGGGATGCTTTCCGCTGGCTGATCAAATCGTGACGTCCAGAGACATTGCGCAAAACTCAGCTGGGTCTAGCCCTCTCTAAAACGTCCCATCATATGCCCGCCGCTCAATCCGGCAGGCCAGCAGGGTGAAACCTTCGCGGGTGAGCGCGTCCTCGGCCTCACGGTGCAAAGTTTCTGCATCCTCCACCCACACCCCGTGGCCGCCATAGGCCCTGGCGACGGCCGGGAAATCCGTTTCGCCGAAATCGACCCCCACATTCGGGCGTTGGCTGGAGCGCTGCTTGAGTTCGATCAGCGACAGGCTTGTGTCGACCAGCACACAGATGATGACGGGGATCTTGAGGTCACGCAGGGTGGAAAGTTCACCCAGGCACATTTCCAGACCTGCGTCGCCAACAAAGGCAATTACCGGGGATGCCCCTTCAACCACGCGGTGGCCCATGGCCAGCGGCACGGCGCAGCCCATGGTGCAGAGCGCGGAAGACTGCAGCATCTGGCGAGGCATCGGACAGCGCCAGATCTGGCTGACAAGAATGCGGTGAGCACCGCTGTCGGCAGTTGCCACCGTGTCGGCCGGCAAGGCCGCGCGCAGCGTGTGGAAGACCGTGCCCGGGCCCCAGCCGGACGCTTCCGGTGCGAAGGCCTTGTCCAGCTCGGCCCGGACGGCGGCGGGCTCTCCTTCCGGCCAGGAGGGCTTTGCCGGCTGGCGCGCGGCGCCCAATAGATCAAGCGCCGGCTGCACTGCGCTGCGCAGCGTTGACCGTACACTGTGCATGCCATGGGTGCGCAGCACCGGGGTGATGTCGACCACAGGCGCGTCGGCATCCCACGGATTGCGCCAGTTGATGCGCATCTCGATGGGGTCGTAGCCGAGCAGCAAAATGCAGTCGCTCTTGTTGATGAGCGGCAGCAGCAGGCCATCGGCCTTGGGTGAGAGGCCGGCTCCGCCAAGGGCAAGCGGATTGTTTTCGTCAAGCAGGCCCTTGCCCTTGTAGCTGGTGACAAGGGGGATTTGAAACGCTTCGCAGAATTCGGAAATTGCAGCCGAAGCTGCCTCGTTGACGGCATCGACACCGGCGATCGCAATCGGCCGTTCGGCCTTTCTGAAAAGGTCCAGCGCAGTGTCGAGATCCGGGCCGGGCACCGGTGCGGTTGCGACCGGTGAAGACTGGAACACACGGCTCCAGGCTTCCTGTGTGTGCCCCTCGGCAACACGGATCGGTACGTCGATGTGCACCGGGCCAGGCTGGCCGTCGAGCGCAATGGCCAGTGCCTTTTCCATCATCACGTCCAGCGCCCCCAGGCGAGCAGAGAAGCTGGCCTTGACGATGGGGCGCAGCAACTGTTGATGATCGAACACCTGGTGGGTGTAGCTTTCCGCCTCTCCGTGGTCGACACACCCGGTGAGGAAGATCAGCGGCACCCGGTCCTGCCAGGCATTGGCAACGACGTTGACCGCATTGGCCGCTCCCGGCCCGAGCGTTGCCAGAAGCACGCCTGGCGCGCCGTCGGCATGCCAGCCGCCTTCGGCCATGAAGCCACCCGCGTTCTCGTGCTTCACCAGCACGAAGTTGAGGCCTGCCTCGTCCAGCGCCTGCATGAGGGCAAGCACCTCGCCGCCCGGAATGCCGAAGGCGTGACGGCAGCCTGCCGCGTGAAGTTTGCCTGCAATGATATCCGCACCGGTGGTCATTTGCTGCTGTGTCCTTCAGTCGCCGTGTCTGGCGGGGTTGGGCCGAGGTCGAGAATGCCTCTGCCGGCAAGATCGGAAAGGGTGTCTGCACTAAGTCCGAGCAGCCGGGTCAGAACATCCGCAGTATCCGCTCCCACAAGCGGCGGCGCGCTGCGGTAGGCAACCGGCGTCTTTTCCAGGTTGATGGGCGAGCCGATCAGGTCGACGTCGCCGCCAAGCGGATGCGGCAGGGTGATCCGCATCTGGCGTTCCAGCACCTGCGGGTCGGCAAAAACCTGTTCCAGATCGTTCACCGGGCCGCAGGGAACGCCTTCAGCTTCAAGCTCGGCAATCCACTCTGCCGCGGCCTTCTCGATTGTCAGACGGCGGATCTTCGGGACCAGCTCCGCACGGTTGCGCACCCGGTCGGCATTTCTGGCATAACGCGGATCTGCGGCCAGTTCCGGCGCACCGGCAACCTTGCAGAACTTGCAGAACTGGCTGTCATTGCCAACCGCCAGAATGAAGGACTGGTCGCTTGCCGGGAAAGTCTCGTAGGGAACGATGGTGGGATGGCCGTTGCCGAGGCGGCCCGGCACCTTGCCGGAGGTAAGATAGGCCACACCCTGGTTGATCAGCCAGGAGACCTGAGCATCCAGCAGCGAGATATCGATGGACTGACCTTCTCCGGTGCTGTTGCGGTGGTTGAGTGCAGCGAGGATGGAGACGGTCGCATACATCCCGCACATGACGTCGGCGATGCCGACGCCGCATTTGGTTTCCGTGCCGCCGTCCTCATCCGCAAAGCCCGTCAGCGACATGATCCCGCCCATGCCCTGGATCAGGAAATCATATCCTGCCCGCTGTGCGTAAGGGCCGGTCTGTCCGAAGCCGGTTATGGAACAGTATATCAGGCGCGGGTTGCGAACCTTCAGCGTGTCATAGTCAAGTCCGCGCCGCTTCAGGTCACCGACCTTGAAGTTCTCCACCAGAATGTCGGCCTTTGCCGCCAGATCGGCAATCAGCTGCTGCCCTTCGGGGCTGGCGAGATCAATGGCGACGGACGCCTTGTTGCGATTGGAGGAAAGGTAGTAGGCGCTTTCGCCGGTCTCCCTGCCCTCACCATCTTTCAGGAAGGGCGGTCCCCAACCGCGCGTGTCGTCCCCCCGGACCGGCCGTTCGATCTTGATCACCTCCGCACCGAGATCGCCCAGGATCTGGGTGCAGGTCGGTCCGGCGAGAATGCGGGAAAGGTCGAGGACAACAAGGCCGGACAAGGCGCCGGATGCGGCAGGAGACGGCTGGGACAAGGCTCACCTTCAAAATGACGTTTCCCGGTAAAGGCCACAGGCTGATGGGCGCCGTCAACAAGCCAGCATCAGCCCCCCCAGACAAGCCGCCTCACTTTCTCGTTAGAAAACGGAAAGGAGGGGCTTTCGGAAAAGAACGTCTGGCAGGCAGAGGAATGGCCCAGACCGGGCAAAGGGAGTGTCGGGATCAACGCACCTAAGTGCCAGGAGAAGCGGTTGCGAGACAATTGATGCCCTGGAAACGAGTAGGCCCCGGGTCTCGTGGTGCTCGCCTAGGAGGACGATGGAGAGGGTTTTCTTGCGGCAGGTCAGTTTCCAACCCTATGAATATCCAACCATCTTTGGTGCCCCCCATCCAGTTCGTCATGCCTTGAAATCCAACTTGGCTCAGCGCACGCCTCGTTCTTGCCTAGGTCGTCCAGCCCTTCATCTCGGCAAGCTCGTTCCAGGCGCGTTTGATCCAGCTGGCGCTCACGCTGTGGCCACCGTCGTGGAGGCAGAGCTCCAGGAAGCCGTGTTTCGGCTGCCAGGTTTCACAGGTGAGGTTGCCTTCGGTATGGGTCTTCGGCGCGGTTTCAGAGAGACCGTCCTTGCGGCGCCAGACGTCGAAACTCTTGAATACGTCCCCCTGTTTCCACTTGCCCCCGCCAAGCCAGCGTCCCTCGAGCGGCACAACCGTGTCCGACGTGCCATGCACGTGGAAGAGATAGGGGGTCTCCGTCACGCAGGACTGCGGCAAAGGTTCCCAGAAGGCGCCCGCGATCGGTGCATATCCTGCAAACATGCCGGAATCCTCGCAGGCCATGTACCAGGTCATGAAACCGCCGGAGGAAAAGCCGGACAGCATGGTGCGGCTTCGGTCGATGCCGAAGCGGTCGGACAGATCCTGAAGGACGCTGTCGAAGAACGCCGGTTCGTTCCGCAGGTTGCGCGGCGCTGTCGGGAAAGACCAGGTGCCGTTCATGCCCTGAACCGCAACGAAGGCAACACCCAGATCGTCCGCCATCTTGCGGAAGCTCTGGTTGCGGATTTCGTTGATCGCCTTGCCGCGATGGCCATGCAGGAAGAAGATTGCACCCAGAGGCTTGTCGGCTGGCTGGTTCTCCGGCAGGTGGATGAAATATTCGCCGTTCGTGACGTTGCAGGGTTTTTCCTCGCCGCAAGCCGCGGTGCCTGCCGCCTGCGATGGTGCGCCGAATGCGCCCAGAGCCAGAACCACGGCGCCCGCCAGCAGGCCGAGGCGTCTGGAAAAACCGGTAACTGTCGCCAATGACATGAAGTGCTCCTTGCACGGTAAAAACCATTGCCCCGCTCCGCCGGTAAGGATGGCTCCCGGACGGCGTTTGTCCAGCGGTTCGTCTTCACAAATCGGCGAGAGGGCTTCAGGCCTGCAAGGTGGCTAGTCCCACGTGCCTTCAGTTGGAATATTGAGAACCCGGCCACAATGCTTGCAGTGCACCGCATCCGGATCGTGCCTGTTGAGACCGCAATCGGGGCACGACAGATTGACCTTTGCCGGGCGGAAGATCGTCTGCACCAGTCGCAGGAACAGGGCGACGCCGAAGATCATGATCACCACCGTCATCAGCCGGCCGACGCTGTCGGTCATGGTGATGTCGCCGAAGCCGGTTGTCGTCAGCGTGGTTACGGTGAAATAGAGCGCGTCGAGATAGTTGTTGATGTTGGCGTTGCGGTCGTTCTCGACTACGAAGACCAGGGCCGTCACGACAAAAATGAAGACGATCAGGTTGATGCCCGACTGAAAAATCTCCTCGTTGCGGCGGAACCACTTCGACGCCTGGCGCAGCTCCTTCAGCAGGTGATAGGAGCGCATCAGCCGCAACATGCGCACAACGCGCAGGAAGGCGAAATTCTCGAAGAAGGCCGGAGCGACCAGAGAGACGATCACCACAAGGTCAGCAAGCGATGTGAAGCTGAAGACGTATTTGGTCCGCCGTCTTTCGGCGATCAGACGCGCAACATAGTCGAGTGCAAGAACCGCGGCGATCGCATAATCCAGCTCATGATGGATGCGGTCCTTGTCGATCATCGACGAGACGATGAAATAACCGATGGTGACCAGATCGAACAGCAAAAGCGCATACCGGAACGCCCGCGACCCGACCGTGTCGCCAAAATAGAGCTGGCGCAGGATCGTCTGCAAACTCCGCTTCGTGTCCGCCATCGGCTTCCCCTGTTTCCTTGCGAACTGACCGGCATACGCTGTGCGCGCTGGCTGGATCATTCGTGCAGATGCCGCACGATGCTGTTGCAAACAAGCTGTTTATTCTCACGGCCGACCGCACTAATGTCCGCTGTCGATCAACCAGAGCCTCCTGAATTCCGCTGAATGCAGGACGCTCGAACCTTTGTCAGAACCCGCCCGCATTCCGACGTTTGTGCAAACGTCCGCGAATACCGGCAGGTCCAGAGGCCGTAAAGGCCCATCCAGAACGGGAACGTTACATGTTTGATTTGTCGGGACAAGTTGCCCTGGTGACGGGCGCGAGCCGAGGCATTGGAGAAGCTGCCGCCCGCAGCCTGGCGAAATATGGTGCCAAGGTCCTTCTGGCGGCACGCTCGGGCACAGATATCGAACGCATCGCCGGCGAAATCCGCGCGGAAGGCCGCGATGCAACGGCAGTCGTTTGCGACGTCGCGGATTATGACGAGGTGGTCAAGGCAGTACAGACGGCCATCGACACCTATGGTGGCCTCGACATCCTGGTGAACAATGCCGGCGTGATCGAACCGATCTCCCGGATCGAGGACAGTGATCCGGCGGAGTGGGGCAAGGTCATCGATATCAATGTGAAGGGCGTCTACTACGGCCTGCGTGCCGTGGCGCCGCATATGCTGGCCAAGGGCGCCGGTACCGTTGTCAACATCAGCTCGGGAGCTGCGGTCAGTGCGCTGGAAGGCTGGAGCCATTACTGTGCTTCCAAGGCGGCTGCACTTTCCCTCACCCGCTGTGCGGACAAGGAATTCGGTGACAAGGGCCTGCGTATCGTCGGCCTCAGCCCGGGCACGGTCGCAACGCAGATGCAGGTCGATATCAAGGCCTCCGGACTGAACCCGGTCAGCCAGCTGGATCCGTCGGTGCATATTCCGGCCAGTTGGGTCGGTGAAGCCATCTGCTGGCTATGCACGCCCGCGGGCGATGCCTATCGTGGTGTGGATTGCTCGCTGCGCGACGAGGATGTACGCAAGTCTGTCGGCCTGATCTGAGTTCCGTCAGCACGCCGGTCGGCTGTCCAGCCCCCAAGATCCCGGATCTCCGCTGCGCTGCGTCCGGGATGACCCTCTGAAATATGGAACGAGGTAGGCCCTCAACAGGCCAACGAGGCTTCAAAAACAAAAGAGGGCCGCGCTAGCGGCCCTCCCATGAGATCGACGTGACACAAGTCCCGGATCAGATCCCAGCGAAATCTCTCACTACCAGAGGCTGCTCCAGCACCGTTCGATTCCGCCCAGACACTTGGGCCACGCACCGATACTCATTAGACATGGGCACACCTCCTTTCAGTTGTTGAACACACTATGAGTGTGGGGTCGCCCAGACAGTTTCACAAGCCCAAAAACAAGGCGTGGTTGCCAATCGATTACGCAATTCACAGGACTGTCACTGTGCGGCAACAGCCTTGTCGGCGATAGAGGTGAAGACCTGATCGAGTTCCCTTGCAAGTTCTTGCAAGGCCGAGCCGCCCTCGTCCATGTAGGGTGCGAAGACAAAACCGGGCGTTTTCCAGGAAAGCGTTGCGGTGCCGTCGGTGTTTTCGGTGACATAGAACCGGATTGGTGCTTCGATACCCGCGGCAACGGAGGCTTCCAGCATCCGGACGGCATAATCATTGCGATAGACGCCAATGATGCGGTTGCCGGGAATGGTAATTCCCCTGCCCTTCGCACCGTCCGAGGCACTGGCCTGGGTTACCAGCAACATGCCTTCTTCCTCGATCGCACTTTTGAGATCATCAACCAGCGCAGGGTAACTTTTGGTCGTGGGCAGGACCTGCCAGCCTTCGCGATCGGTCAGGCTGTCCGCTCTGGCCAATCCGACGGCAAACAGGCTTGTGACGACAACCAGGGCAAACAGACGCATCTTCTTTCTCCCGCAGGCGATGTTGCAATGCCGCGCACTCTAGCGGGGCCTGCCTCACGAACGCGTCACAATGCGGTGTGCTTCAGGACGTCTTCAGTCCATGCCAAGCCGCAAGCGCACGCGGGTTCCGGCAAGACTGCCAAGGAAGCCAAAGACCAGCCACAGCCAGCCGTGCAGCGAGCCCGACGCCAGACCGCCCAGGTAAGCACCGATATTGCAGCCATACGCCAGGCGGGCGCCGTAGCCCATCATCAACCCGCCCGCGATCGCCGTCAGCACGTCGCGGCGGTTCAGACGCCAGACCGGAGCAAAACGTCCGGCGAGGCCCGCTGCCGCCATTGCACCCAGAATGATGCCGAAGTCCATGACGGACGTCGTGTCGCGCAGCACGGGGTTTTCCAAAGCTCCGCGCTGCCAGGTCCAGTAGGGCCAGCTGTCCACCGGCACGCCTGCCGCGTGAAAAAGCTTGCCGCCCCAAAGCGCAAAGGCAGAGGTGATGCCCCAGGGACGTCCAATCACCACGAATGTGGCAATGCCGACGATCGCCAGCATCACCGCACCCATCATGGGGGACCACGGGCCGCTGAGAAACGAAACTGTCGGCTTCGGTTGGGCAATCGAACCGTGAGCGCGCCGCTCTATGATGATGGTTGCAATTGCCAACAGGCCGAGGATGAGCGCGGTCAGAAGAAAAGCGCCATGCGGGCCGAATTCCCGGATGAGGGACATCGGCGGCAATTTGGGCAAGCGGCCCCAGAGATGCAGATGCGCCGTGGCAGCCACTGACCCGAGGACAAAGCACGCCAGGGTAATCATCATGCGGGTGGAACCGCCACCGGCGGTAAACAGCGTGCCGGATCCGCAGCCGCCGCCCAGTTGCATGCCGAGACCGAACAGGAAGGCACCGAAGGCAGCTGCCACCCCGAAGGGAAAGACGAAGCCGCCCGTGGGCCAGCCAAGCGCATGCCCCCAGGCAATCAGGGGAAAGGAAACCGCACTGGTCAGAAGAATGAGAACGAATTGCGCCCTGAGCCCACCGCCGCGTTTTTCGGTCACGATCCGTCGCCATGCGGCCGTGAAGCCAAAGCTTGCATGATAGAGCGACAGGCCTGCGAGACCGCCGATCAGGACCGCCACGGCCTGGCGCGGTCCGGCTTCGCCATAGGCACCCAGTGCGACCATGGCCAGAAGGCCGCCCGCAATGGCGACGACGGCTGCTTGAGTTTTCCCGACGGCCAAGGCCATGTGTTCCTGCTCCCGCGCAGATCCGACTTTAAAACCCCGATACGAAGACTTGCACTTCCCGCCTTAATTTCGCAACGAAGGTGTCTTTTCTTCACCTACACATTGCCAACACCTTTTTGTGTTTTGCAGTTCAAGTGCCGCCTGCGGATTTTGGATAGGAATATTCAGCCATCCGGCCATTTACAGCCGCAGTTGGCGGGACCCGGTTTCAGAGGACCGGAATGAGAAACAAAAAGGCCTGTTATGCGTCTAACTGATCAATTCGGATATGAGCTTACCCTGTCGGACAAGGAAGCCTTGGCCGCCTGGAACGAGACCGTGAAAGCCTTTCTGGCGCATGGCAGGACTACTCCCCAACATCTCGAGACATGCCTCGCCCTGGCGCCGGACTTTGCGCTTGGTCATGCAGCACGCGGGATTTTCTGCCTGCTGCTCGGCCGAAAGGAACTGACCGCGACGGCACAGGAATGCCTGGCGATTGCCAGAACCTCGGTCCAGCATACGCCGGTCACGGCACGCGAACTTGCCGTGGTCGACGCCCTCGGATCGTGGTTGCAGGGATATCCCACAAGATCTGCCGACCTTCTAGATACCGTGCTGGTAACGGTTCCCGAAGATGCCCTGATCATGAAACTGGTTCACGCGATCCGCTTCGTGCTGGGCGATGCCACGGGCATGCGCCAGTCGATCGAGCGGGTGCATGCGGCCTATGGCGAAACCCACCCGGCCTATGGCTACATGCTTGGCTGCCGGGCGTTTTCTCTGGAAGAAACCGGCGACTACCGCCTGGCAGAAGCTGCCGGCCGCAAGGGACTGGAATTTGCCCGCGATGATGCCTGGGGCCTTCACGCCGTCGCCCATGTGCACGACATGACCGGCCGCTCCGAAGAAGGGGCTGGCTGGCTGGAAACACAGCCGGAAGGCTGGGCCCACTGCAACAACTTCGGCTATCACGTTTGGTGGCACCTGGCGTTGATGTATCTGGACCAGGGCCAGGCCGACAAGGCACTTGCGCTCTATGACACCGACATCCGCAAGGACAAGACCGACGACTACCGGGACATTTCCAATGCGGCCTCGCTGCTTGTTCGCCTGGAGCTTGAAGGGGTCGATACTGGCCCCCGCTGGGACGAGCTGGCGCTTTTGTCCGACAAGCGCGCCGAAGACGGCTGCAATGTCTTCGCCGACCTGCATTACCTGCTGGCCCTATTGAACGGTGGCCGCCGCATGGGTGCCGAGCGGTTGCTGACCGGACTGAAGGAACGGGCGCAAACCGAAACGGATCTTGGCCGGATCACCGCGGAAACCGGACTGCCGACCGGCCTCGGCCTGGAACAGTACCGGAAAGGCAATTATGCCTCCGCCTTTGCCCTGCTGGACTCGGCGAGAGACAATCTATACATGGTCGGCGGCTCGCACGCTCAGCGCGATGTCTTCGAGCGAATCACAATCGATGCAGCCCTGCGGGCAGGCATGCCGGAAGATGCGGAACGGCTGCTCAACAGCCGGACGCACAAACGCGGTGCACTGGACAGATTCGCCGAACAACGTCTTGAAATATGCGACAAAATGCACCGCGCCCACCGAGTGATGGAAGACCAAAAACTCAGGGCTACCGGCTCGGTCTGACCCACTGCCGGCACTCGACTGACCAATTATCTCTGGACCCAACGTGAACGCTCACACACAAACGAAACGCCCACGCGATCCGCGGCTAGATTTCTTCCGCGGCCTTGGAATGTTCATTATCTACGTTGCCCACCTGCCCTGGAACTGGTGGACGCTCTGGATTCCCGCCCGGTTCGGGTTTTCCGATGCCACCGAAATCTTCGTCTTCTGTTCGGGCATGGCCTCCGCGCTTGCCTTCGGCAAGATCTTCGACGTTCATGGCTGGGGCATGGGGGCAGCACGCATCCTGCACCGCATGTGGCAGGTGTACTGGGCGCATATCGGCCAGTTCCTGGTCCTCGCCGTCGGCCTTGTCATGCTTCAGAACAGCGGTTACCTGGCTGAGTGCTGCGGCCTGGAAGAAAATTATGTCGCCTCGCTCAACCTCCTGCATCTCTATGACAACGCCGAAATGGCCCTGCCCGGCTTGCTGACGATGACCTGGGTGCCCAACTACTTCGACATTCTGCCGATGTATGTGGTGATCCTGTCGCTGATCCCGGCGATCATGCTTGTCGCCCGATATTCCGTGCCGGGCGCTTTCGCATTGTCGATCGGCCTGTGGCTGGCTGCCCAGTTCGACCTTCTGAGCCTGCCGGCCGAGCCCTGGTCGGACCGGGAATGGTTCTTCAATCCCTTCGCCTGGCAAATGCTGTTCTTCACCGGCTTTGCGTTCATGCGCGGTTGGATACCGGCACCTCCCGTCAGCAAGACGTTGATCGTGCTTTGCGCGGTGGTGCTTGTCGCCACGGTTCCCTTCGCCTACTTCCGCGCCTATCAGGAAAATCACCTGAACCTGGTCTGGGCCCGCGAAATCCGCGAGATCATCAAGCCGCTCTGGATCAAGACGGAATTCGGCCTGTTCCGCTACCTGCACTTCCTTGCCCTTGCCTATCTGGCCTGGGTTGCCGCAGGTGAGCACGGCAGACGCCTGCTCGGCCATGGCGAGATCTGGGGCCGCTTCGTGCGTGTTGTCCAGAAGGTCGGACAGCAGTCACTGCCCGTGTTCATGGCAAGCCTGGTCATTGCCCAGGCTGCGGGCATCCTGCGCGACATGGTCTGGGGCCGCGGCGAATGGCTTCCGCAGATCCTGTCGAACCTGCTCGGTTTCGTGGCGCTGATTGCCGTTGCCTATGTGGCTGGCTGGTACAAGAGCCAACCCTGGCGCAAACCGCCTGCGACCTCCTCCACCGGACCGTCCGAACGACCGAAGACGCCTCCCGCAGATGGCGGTGAACCTGCAGCCAAGGCAAAGGCCGAAACCCGGGAACCGGCCCTCACCTGATCAGGCGCCCGCCTCCTGCCCGACACAAGAACGCCCGCAGAAGTCCTGCTTCTGCGGGCGTTTCGTTTGTGGGGAATACCTTCATTCGATAACCAAAGGCCCCGGGCTTCACCATTTGGAAGCGCTCACCTGTGAAGCAGTGAGACCGGTGCCCGCTCATACAGGGCCTCAAAAACAAAAACACCGGCCAGATGGCCGGTGTCGCATTCGTTTTGCAGTCTTGTCAGTTGACGTCAGTGCAGTGACGCCATTTCCAGTTCTGCTTCAAAGGCATTGGCAACGGCAGCTTCGCGGCTGTCTGCCAGCAGGATCGGCGTACCGTCTGCATTGAGAAGCGCGTAAAGCGTCATGTTGTCGTGCAGCGGCGGGACATCCGGAAACATTTCCTTCAGATCCCGAGCCTTGATCGGCTTGATATAGGCGACATCTCCGGTGCCCAGTTCGGTCAGTTCATCGACCGACATGAATTCGGAAAGTAGCGTGCGGTCTGCCCATGACGGGCTATTGGGGTTTTGCATCAGTCATTCTCCATATGTTGGCCGACGAGCGTTCATTCGCCGCTGGAGATTTCTATTTTTCTGATGACACGCTCCGGTTCCGGGCGTGCCAGGTCGATGGACAGGAGCCCATCTTTCAAGTCGGCTCCGAGGATCTCGATCCCCTCGGCCAGGACAAAGGCCCGCTGGAACTGACGGGCGGCAATGCCGCGATGCAGATACTGCCGGGTCTTGTCGTCTACCTGACGACCCCGGATGACCAGCTGACTCTCTTCTACCGAGACTTCAAGCTGCTCTCGTGTGAACCCTGCCACCGCCAGGGTGATCCGAATGACATCGCCTTGTTCTTCTGTTTTCGGAAGTCTCTCGATGTTATAGGGCGGATAACCGTCGTTGGCGGCCTTGGAGACGCGATCGAGCACGCGCTCGATATCGTCGAACCCGAGCATGAACGGGCTAGAAAACGCTGACATGCGTGACATCCTCAAAGTCCTTGTCGAAGCGACCTTGCGCCCGGACCCTTTCAAGGCATCCGGACCGGAACCAACTGGTTCCTTTCATGATTAAATATGGAGCTTCGTTAAAATTGATTCAAGGAGCCAGGCTTTCACCCATTTTTGCTTTCACTGTTCTGTGAATTATTCAGGAGAACGAAGACAAAATCGGGTTCTGTTTCAAGAACTTCGTGAGAGCGGATACGGCCTGGCGAACTGTTGGTTCATGACGCTCGTCCTGATGCATGACCAGCCATCGCTCGGTTTCCATGGTGTCGAACGGGCCTTCGATGCGCATCAGATCGGGATAGGCATCGCCGACAAAGGTCGGCAACAGCATGCGGGCATTGCCCTTGCGAACGAGTGAAAGAGCAAGCGAGGCCTTGTTGACGGTGACTACCGCATCAGTGCCATGGTTCTCCTTCAACCAGAGGCCCGTCGGCGAATGGGCATCGTCTTCCACTAGCCCGACCCAACCAAGCTCTGCACCCTTTGCAACCTTTGCAGCCTGATAGGCGGCATATTGGACCTTTCCAACCTTCTGTCCTGCCAACCAGGCCTGTTTGGGCCGGCTGTTGCGGATACCGATATCGATCTGCCGGCGAGCAATGTCCCGGTTTCTGAGATCCGCAAGGATTTCCGGCAGCCAGCCGGCGTCAGGGGTCCAGAAGGACGACAGGTTGTCGATGAGCAGCCGCGCGGTCCAGTCTCCCGCCGATATCCGGATCCTCCGGCAAAGGCCTTCTCCTTCTTTCCACGCATCGATGCTGCGGGCGGTCTGGTCCATATCTTCCAGGTAGCGCAGGAGATCGTGTGCGGCAGCGGTCAGCTGGTAACCTCGCGCCTCGCGCTCCACAAGGCGAACGTCGAGGCTTTTCTCCAGAGCGGCAACCCGGCGGCCGAGCGTTGCGGAACTGACGCCGGTCTTGTCAGCCGCTCCAGCAAGGCCGCCTGCTTTCGCGACAGCCAGGAACAGTCGAAGATCTTCCCAATCGATATTTCGTTTCATTTTTGAAATCTCGTTTTCAATTAGAAAACATGGGAATAGGCGCGTCTCGTGAGACTATCTGCAAATACCTCTTCAACAAAATCAAAATTGAAGGGAGCAGCATATGCTCATTCCCTATTCCTTGCCGTTGCAAATAAAACACTGTGTCAGCCGCCTGCCCGCCTGGGACGATCCTGTCAGATCGCTCTATCCGCATCATGCGGAATTCTGGCCTCAGCAGATCCCCGAACATGTCCGGCTGCTCAAACTCGGAAAGAGGCTGGCCCGTAAACGTCGTCGGCTGGCCGTGATGAGATTCCTGAGGATGTGCCTTGGTCACCCCCACAGACGGAAGAGGCCCCGGAGTATCTCCGAGGCCCCTTGCGGCAACCCGTCCGGCAAACGCGCAACAGATCGCGGCTGCGCAGGCCAGGCCCGTGTCACCGTTTCTCCGGCAGTACCGGCTACCTGACGCGGCTCAGTTCGCGACCGGGATCAGGCGGCTGCCATAAGGATTGTCGATCACCATCTTCCAGCTGCCATCGGGCTGCCGCCGCAACACGGCGATGGAAAGGCCTTCGCCTGCCACCGGTTTTCCTTCCGGATCGGTGCCGGTCATCGTCCAGGGCGCAATGTGGACAGCAAGATCGCCTTCCACGATCACTTCGTGGCCGGAATAGGTGAATTTCGGCGAAACGGAGCGGAACTGGTGAAACAGTTCGCGCGCCAGGGTGCTGTCGGACACCGGATTTCCGGGCTCGAACGCAATGCTCTGGCTTGGTTCATAGGTCTGCATCACCGTATCGATGTCTCCCTTTTCAAAGGAGGTCGTCATTTTTTCGATAAGGGTGATGACGTTCTGTTGTTCCGAACTCATGTCTTTCTTTCCTTCTGCGAGGCTGGGTTGGGAAAAGGTGACGACGGCAACGGTGGCCGCCATGGCTGCGAGCTGTTTCAACTGGGTCACGGAGGTCTTCCTTTCGATCGGCAAGGCGGTGCCAGTCCCGCCCGTTGCCGGGCTGGTTGATGCATTGTGCGATTACTGGCGGGTCTGGTTGCGTCAGTGGCCGGGGGACAGGATCTCGGTCAGCTGAACGCGGATGTCTTCAGGGCAACGTTGCCGGGGAACCGCATTCTGAAGTTCAAAGGCCTTCAGACCGTCGATCACCGATGCGACCTGCCGCCGGGCGTCGTGATAGGTTTGCGCCCCTCCGGCGGAATTGGGATAGGATCCGGGTTGAATTCGGCCGGAAGCGACGGCCGCAGGAAGCCGCTTCGGACAATTGCATTTCGCCTTTGCCGAAACGATGCCGCAGTGGCGCGAGGTAAACGCCATCACTTCCTCCCGTGCCCGCGACAACCGCTTGCGGTAGGCCGCAGGAGCAATTTCCAGAATGCTGGAAGCTTCGCCGTGTTCCAGTTCCAGGATATCGCCCAGCACATAGGCCAGTCTCAGGTCCATGGTCAGACAAAGCAGCATGGCCATGGTGCAGGAAATCCTGAGTTCATTCAGCAGAAGCACATCGTCCGGCGCCTTGGGCGGTTCCGCCACCAGGCCGTCTTCAAGGTCGGCGGCAAAAGCATCGAATGTCAGTCCGAGATCCCGGTCGCGAACCTTCTTGGCGCTCACCAGGTAGCGAACGGCCACGCGGTAAACCCAGGTCGAAAACCGGCTCTCGCCCTTGAAGGTTGAAAGTTTGGTCAGGATCAGGATGAGAATTTCCTGCGTCGCCTCGCGTGCATCTTCCGGATTGACCAGAATGCGGCGGGCCAGATGATGGATCTGGTCCTGTACGCCCTCCAGAACCCGTTCCAGAGCAATCCTGTCACCTTCCTGGGCCGCCTGGACCGTTTCCGTTTTTACGCTGATTGCCGTCATGTCGTGTTCCGTCTCTTGGTGTCTCGTAATGTTAGAGAGCGCGGGGCTGGAATGTGTGACACGTTTTTTTCATTGCGATGCAGCTTGCGTGATTCAGCTGGAAAAGCCACTCTGCCGCTCCTGCCGACGGACCCCGTTTCCGGTCCCACGACTTTACGAGCACGCCAATGACCCGCGACGAGTTTGACGCCTTCTGCAAAAAGCTTCCGGCAACCACGCATGTGATCCAATGGGGCAATGCATCGGTCTGGAAGGTTGGCGGCAAGATCTTCGCCATCTGCTCTGGTTGGGGCGAAGGCGATTTTCCGCGGTTCAGCTTCAAATGCTCCGATATTTCCTATTCCCTGCTCATCCAGCAGGAAGGAATGATCCCCGCGCCTTATCTTGCCCGTGCCAAATGGGTGCAGATGGAAGAAGAAGGCGCGCTGTCCGATGCGGACCTGAAGGCCTATATCGAAGCAGCGCACAAGATCATCGCGGCCAAGCTGACCAGGAAGCAGCAGAAGGAACTGGGTCTTGCCGGGTGAGATGGCGGGCAAATGGCGATCACTCGGCCTGCTGATGCTGGCCGAGATCGCCGCCATGAGCCTGTGGTTCATGTCCGCAGCGATCCTGCCCGATCTGACCCGTGAATTTCCCATATCCGACTTTGCCCAAGCCGCTCTCTCCAGCGCCGTCCAGATCGGCTTCGTGTTCGGCGCCGTCGCGTCGGCCTTTCTTGGCCTCGCCGACAGGATCGACCCTCGGCGGTTCTTCGCTTTCAGCGCGATCACCGCTGCCCTGTTCAACGCAAGCCTGCTGGTGGTCGAGCCGGGTGGGCTGACCTCTATCCTTGCGCGTTTTGCAACCGGCGTGCTGCTGGCTGGAGTCTATCCGGTCGGCATGAAGATCGCCGTCGGCTGGGGCCAGAAGGATCGCGGGTTTCTGGTCGGCACGCTTGTCGGCGCGCTCACCTTCGGGTCCGCCGCCCCTCATCTTCTGGCCTTGCTTGGAGGCACCGACTGGCGCTGGAGCCTGAGCGTTGCCTCTCTTGCGTCCGCTGCAGGAGGCGTGCTGTGCCTTTTTGCCGGCCTCGGGCCGTTCCATGCCAAGGCGCCCCGCATGAAGATGAAGGCCATCTTCACCGCATGGACAAACCCAAAGATCCGCTATGCCTATGCAGGCTATCTCGGCCACATGTGGGAGCTTTACGCCATGTGGGCCTGGATCGGCGTTGCCCTTGCCGTTTCCTTCTCCGCCCATATGCCCGCAGAAACCGCGATCCCGCTGTCTCGCCTGATCGCGTTTCTGACCATTGCAGCGGGTGGTGCTGCCTGCGTTGTCGCGGGGATCATGGCCGACCGCGTCGGCAAGGCGAACATCGCGATTGCCGCCATGGTCATCAGTGGCACCGCCGCGCTCGCCTCGGCCCTCACCTTCGGCGGTCCCGTCTGGCTGACAATCCTGTGCGTCCTCATCTGGGGTGCCTCCATCCTGCCGGATTCGGCCCAGTTCTCGGCCCTTGTCGCCGACTACGCTCCGCCCGACCAGGCCGGCAGCCTGATGAGCTTCCAGACCGCCCTAGGCTTCGCGCTGACTTTCTTCACGGTGCAACTGACGCCGCTTGGCGCTGAGCTGATCGGCTGGCCCGGCGTGTTTGTCCTGATGGCGATTGGCCCTGCATTCGGGATTTTGGGGATGCTCAGGCTTAAGCGACTGTAAGTACTGAAATTGCCTCGATCGGGAGAACTCACGAAAATTCTTCTAATTCGCTTGTCTCGAAATATCATATTTCCAGAAATTATTTATTTTCTCTGGCAATCCAAATTTGTATGCAATTTTATATACCTCGCCATTCCCAACCACCGATTTTTCATATATTGGCCGGGGGCACGTATTTTGATACTTCTTTGCACAAGCCAGTCTATTTACTTGATCACTAAAAACATATCGATAAGAAAATTTACATATAACTCTATTCATCTTTGCAATTAGCTCTGAATCTTTTACATCAACGTGAATAGATTTTCCTTTTACAAAATCGTTATTAACAACCGCCATACTTGAGCTAATGGGAAAAATAAATTTAAGAGGCTTCCCTCGCTGGATATGGTAAGGGAGGAACTTATTGTTATTTATAGAACCCGTGAAAAAACAAACAGGATTGTCACTAGATAGGAAATTCACCTTACTTTTATTATGTATAATCTTTGGACCACCAAAAGGAAATCCAGGTTGAAATAGTTCAATATTTGAAATAATCTTTGACATAGATGTCACACACCTATGGGGATCGATATTTAAATCAATAGTTCCCGAGTTTATTAAATCTTCGAAAGTTACTTTTTCTCCATCATTACCACCAGTTGATTTCAAATGTACATTAATCAATTCATCCGGCGGCGCAATATCGTCCGGGACGCACTCAATTACATGCCTTTTCAACAGCTCTATTATCGCGTCAAAAGTTATCGGAACTCGAACAAGCATTGAACATATAAACCGAACAAGATAACCCCAGTCTTCTTTCGTCAAAATATTTTTTACCAACATCCTATTAATAAAAGGCGTCCATTGCGATTCCACCTCTCTCGAGAAAAGGTGTTCAATAGAATTGTCGAACCTACTTTCCGCGTAAACAGGCTGAGAATACATGTATTTTGCTGTGAAGGCTTTTTCTGGTTTATTGGGAAATGTTCTTGATCCCTCCCATAGATCCATGATCTGGAGGTAATTTTCGGTGTTTGTGAAATTTGCTGAATAGCATACAGGTATGTAATGATGCTTCTTGGGCTCGCTCATTTCATCTCCTCCCAGAAAATTTATTATTAATATAGCTTTATTTTATGGAAATATTTTCGAGGTAGTAATATTTTTTGTATATCGGCAATATTATTGACTTGCTGTTCCATTTTTTGCTGATTTACGTAGTTAAAACCAGCTCAAACTCGGAAAATCCGAAATCCTTCCCGTTGATCCGGAGGCTGACCGCCTGCGTGCCTCCGTAATAGACCCGCGTTGTGATCGGCCGGATGGCGTGGCTGCGGGACAGCGTCAGCCGTTCCCCTGGAGCCAGTGTCAACTTGGTCCATTTGAACACCTTGGGCGCCAGTGTGCCGTTGGCCTTCTTGAAATGGATCAGGTAGTCGATCACCAGATCCTGCGTTTTCCTGCTGGTCGAAACCAGCTCGATGTTGAAGCCGACGGTGTCTCCATAAGCAACCTCGGCCGTCAGGACCTGCGGGCCTTCGACCCGGATCTCCGGCGGATTGAGCCCGAAGGCTTCCAGTGTTGCCGTGTGGCCCTGCTTGATCAGCGACCGGCAGGCGTGACGTACGAGTTTTTCACGGTTCCTGTCCGCCCCCTTCAGCCAACGTTTCGCGATATCGGCCACCAGTTCAGGATGGTCCTTGGCGATATCATTGAGGTGATTGGCTACGGACCGGCGAACATAGTCCTCCGGGTCGTCCTTCAGGGCTTCCAGAAGCGGAAGAGTGGGTGTGGGGTCTGCCACCAGAGCCTGGAGCCGCATGCCCCACGGCAGGCGCGGCCGGGTTCCTTCGGAAACCAGCCGGCGGACATGGACGCTCTCGTCCTTCACCCAGGGCGCCATGATGGCGAGTGCCTGGTCCTGGTCCCTGGCCAGGAAGGGGCGCACGTCGAATTCGGCCGTCGCCCGCTTGGTCATTTCCTTCAGCAGCACGAACGAAGCCTCGAAATCCTCCAGGCCACTTGCCGCAACGACCATTCCGAGCGGCATCATGCCCCATCCTCGGATACCCTGCTCGTCGCTGCCCCTGTCGAAGGCGACCTCCGTCATCGGATGCAGCATGGCCTGCAGGATGGCAAAGCGGGCAGGCAGCTCCCGTGGCAGATGATGATCCAGATGCCTCGCGATCAGGGCGGCACGCTGCTTGAGTTCCAGGCTGTCCAGCTCTTCCAGGATATCCGCTTCAAAGCCCAACCGGTCAAAATCGGCATGATGTTGCGCAACATGGCCGCCGATGCAGCGCACCAGATCCGGTGAGATGTTGTTCTTGAAGGGTTCCAAAGGTTTCTCCCTGAAGCGGTTTCGAGGTGTTTGCCAGAGCTTCGGAAGGAGTTCCAGACATCTCCTGCCGCTCTCCTGACAAGCACCGTCAGGAGGATGTTCGAATGGCCAAAAACAAAAAGCCACCCCGGTTGCCCGGGGTGGCTCTGTCCTGGTCCGGCGGCCCTCGTTAAACCGCCTCGCCTGACGTTTCCTGATCAGTCGATCCGCCGTCCGGTTTCAGCGTCGAAGTAGTGAACGTTTTCCGGAGCCGCCCGCAGATAAAGCTTCTCGCCCGGCTCATGACGGGCATGGCTCGACACGCGAACCAGGATCTCGTCGCCGCCATCGGCAAAGCTGGAATAGAGATAGCTTTCCGCGCCGACCGGCTCGAGCACGTTGACGCTGGCTTCCAGATGAAGGCCTTCGCCTTCACCGGGTGCAGTCACCACTTCGAGATGCTCCGGCCGAATACCGATGGTGTAGGCATCACGGCCCTTGGCATTGGCGCCCTTGAGGCCGGTACCGGTTGCAAGAGCAAGACCGTTCCCATCCGCCTTGACCTTCAGCAAATTCATGGCCGGCGAACCGATGAAGCTGGCCACAAAGGTGGAGGCCGGCTTGTCGTAGACATCGATCGGCGCGCCGATCTGCTCGATGTTGCCGCCGTTCAGAACCACGAGCCGGTCTGCCAGTGTCATCGCTTCCAGCTGGTCGTGGGTGACGTAGACGCTGGTGGTGCCGAGCGAGCGCTGCAGGCGCTTGATTTCGACACGCATCTGCACACGCAGCTTGGCATCAAGGTTGGACAGCGGTTCGTCGAAGAGAAAGGCCGCCGGTTCGCGCACGATGGCGCGGCCCATGGCAACGCGCTGGCGCTGGCCGCCGGAAAGTGCGCGCGGCTTGCGCTCCAGGTAGTCGCCGATTTCCAGGATGCGCGCGGCTTCCTTGACCCGGCGGTCGATCTCGTCCTTGGCCATGCCGCGGTTTTTGAGGCCGTAGGCAAGGTTGTTGTAGACCGACATGTGCGGATAGAGCGCGTAGTTCTGGAACACCATTGCGATGTCGCGATCCGCCGGATCGACGTTGTTGACGACGCGGTCGCCGATCTTGATGTCACCGGTGGTGATTTCCTCAAGGCCTGCCATCATGCGCAGCAGTGTGGACTTGCCGCAGCCGGACGGGCCGACCAGGACGATGAATTCACCGTCCGCGATGTCGATGGAAACGCCTTTGACCGCTTCCACACTGCCGCCGTAGACCTTGCGGACCTTGTCGAGAGTTATCGTTGCCATTTATCTAAAAACCTCACTTGTCGCTCTCGACGAGCCCTTTGACGAACCAGCTCTGGAAAATCACCACGATGAGCACCGGCGGCACGATGGCGAGGATCGCCAGTGCCATGGCCTCGTTGAAGTCCGGGATCTGGGCTCCGACCCAGACCTGCAGGATCTGCTTGATGCCGCGAACCAGGGTAAACAGGCTCTCGTCGGTGGTGATCAGCGTCGGCCAGAGGTACTGGTTCCAGCCATAGACGAACATGATGATGAAGATTGCCGCGATCATGGTCTGCGACAGCGGTACCAGGATGTCCTTGAAGAACTTCCAGGGACCGGCTCCGTCGATGCGGGCGGCTTCCAGCAGTTCGTCCGGTACCGACATGAAGAACTGCCGGAAGAAGAAGGTGCCGGTTGCCGAAGCGATGAGCGGCACGATCAAGCCGGAATAAGTGTTCACCATGCCGAGGGACTGGACGATTTCGTAAGACGGCAAAATGCGCACTTCCAGCGGCAGCAGGAGCGTTGCGAAGATCACCCAGAAGCAGAGGGTTGCCATCGGAAAGCGGAAATAGACGATGGCATAGGCCGCAAGCATGGAGATGACGATCTTGCCGATGGCAAAGCCAAGGCCGAGGATCATCGAGTTCTTGAGCATGACGAAGCCGTCGACTTCCTTGGTGAAGCCACCGGCCTCGAACAGGACCGTCTGATAGTTCTCGAAGAACTTGCCACCCGGCGTGAACTGGATGCCTTCCTTGTAGATGGTGATCGCATCGTGCGTACTGGTCAGAAACGCCAGCACGACAGGAGTGACCATGAAGAAGACGCCGAGAAGAAGAATGACGTGATCCGAGATCTGCAGTTTTTTCATCGTCGCCTCCCTTACGTGTAGTGCACGCGCCGCTCGATCAGGCGGAACTGGATGATTGTCAGGATGAACACCATCAGCATCAGGATCACGGACTGGGCCGAGGACCCGCCGAGGTCGTTGCCGCGGAAGCCGTCCAGGTAGACCTTGTAAACCAGGGTCACCGGGTTGTTGCCGGGCTCGTTCTTCACGATGACGTCGATGATGCCGAACGTGTCGAAGAAGGCGTAGGTGATGTTGATGATCAGCAGGAAGAAGCCGGTGGGAGCCAGCAGCGGGAAGGTAACGGTCCAGAAACGCCGGAAGCCGGACCGGCAGTCGATGCTGGCGGCTTCCTGAACGGATTTGGAAATACCCTGCAGACCGGACAGGAAGAAGATGAAGTTCACCGGGACCTGCTTCCAGACGGCGGTGACGATCATGGCGAAGCTGGTGTCGAAATAGCTTACGCCGATCTGCATCTTCCAGCCGAACAGGGCGAACAAGTCAACGATGGGGCCGACATGCTGGTCGAACAGAAGCACGCCGATCAGGCCGGCGACGGGCGGCGCAACCGCATAGACCCACATCAGCAGGGTCTTGTAGGAAGACGCACCGCGCAGAACCTTGTCTGCCTTGACCGCCAGCAGAAGAGCAAGCCCGAGCGACAGGAACGTCACGAAGAAGGTGAAGACCGCCGTGAACCGCGCCACCCGGCCGTAGTCGGTCGAGGTGATCATGTCCTTGAAATTATCGAGCCCGACATAGGTCGAGCCGAAACCGAACGGATCTTCGAGATAGAAGGAGGACTGGATCGCTTGCGCGGCCGGCCACAGGAAGAAAACCGTCACGATGCCGAGCTGCGGCAAAAGCAGCAGGTAAGGCAGCCACGGAGACTGAAACTGGACTTTTTTCATTATTTCGTTTCTCGACCACCGGGAACGATTGGCGCCGGCCTCCCCTTGTGGGACAACCTGCCCGAAACATCAGGCATTGGATCTAATGCCGGAGGCTTCATTCATTTCGCTGCGGATCGACATCCGACCACCCAGACCCCTCTGGCTAAATGTCGGTCGATCCGGGCCATAAACGCATGATATTCGACTGAATTGGTATGCGTATACAGCCACGCTCAAAGGTCGATAGGGGCGCAAGGCGCCCCTATCGGTCTGGCGACTAAGTCGAGCTTAGTTGCTGGTGGTCTTGGCGAAACGCTCAAGGAGCTTGTCGCCGTCGGCCTTGATGGTCGCGAATGCGTCATCGACGCTGGTCTCACCGGAGAAGACCTTGCCGAGTTCGCGGTTCATGACGTCGCGGATCTGGACGTAGAAGCCCATGCGGTAGCCCTTGGTCCACTCGCCGCCTTCCAGGGAAAGCTGCTGGATGCCGACTTCAGCTGCCGGAGTGCGCTCGTAGTGGCCGTCCTTCTTGGCCAGCTCATAGGCAGCTTCGGTGACCGGCACGTAACCGGTTTCCTTGTGCCACATGTACTGGACTTCCGGAGAGGTCAGATATTCGAAGAACGATGCAACGCAGTTGTTTTCTTCAGCCGGCTTGCCGGACATTGCAAACAGAGCCGCGCCACCGATGAAGGAAGCCTTGTTGGCGCCTTCAACTGCTTCCCAGTAAGGCAGGTAGGTTGCGGAGAACGGGAAGTCGACCGTGTCGGCGATGCCGCCGAAGGACCCGGAAGAACCGATCCACAGAGCCACTTTGCCTTCGTTGAACGGGGTCTGGTTGTCACCCCAGCCGGTGCCGTAGTAGCCGAACAGACCTTCGTCGAGCCACTTCTTGGCAGCCTTGAAATGGTTCTTGATCGGCTCGCCGAAGACCAGCTCGGTGCCTTCTGCGCCGTCGTAACCGTTGTTGTTGGTTGCGAACTGCAGGTTATGACGGGACTTGAAGTTCTCGACGAATTCCCACGGCAGGTGCGACTGAACGAGCGGCACGTAACCGGCTTCCTTCAGCTTCGGAGCGATTGCTTCGAACTCTTCGTAGGTCTTCGGAGCTTCGACACCGGCCTTCTTCATCGCATCGTCGTTGATGTAGAGGATCGGAGCGGAGGAGTTGAACGGCATGCCGATCATCTTGCCGTTGCTGTCGGCATAGAAATAACGGACACCGGCGATGTAATCTTCGATGTTGAACTCGGCACCGCTCTCGTTGAGCAGGTCTTCAACCGGAACGACAGCACCCTTGGCACCGATGATGGTGGCGGCGCCAGCGTCGAACACCTGCAGGATGTTCGGCTGTTCGCCAGCGCGGAACGCTGCGATGCCGGCGGTCAGGGTTTCTTCGTAGGTGCCCTTGAATACCGGCGTGATCTGGCAGGCGTCCTGGGATCCGTTGTAGCCGTTGGAAATTTCGACAACCACTTCGCCGAGCTTGCCGCCCATGGCGTGCCACCAGGTGATGTCAGTGGCCGCATAAGAAGCGGAGGACGTGCCCAGGAGGGCGGCCGCAGCCACGAGGCTGGCGACGGTCTTGCGATAAGCCATGTTCATTTGCTCCCATCTAGCAGGGCGTCTTTGCCCCGGTCAGCAGTTGGTTCTCTCTCGGTGCCGAAATGGCTTCATCGGCACCCGAAACGATAACGCCTGCGTTTCGTATTGTTTTCATATGAACGTTATATGACGCTCATATGAACATTAAAAGACGCCTTGACCGCGTCCGCAAGAGGGAACGCAGGAAATTTGAAGAATCCCGACCCTTGATGGGATCCAGGGCTGCATTTCCGGCGGAAGCCAAGTTCTCGTCCGACAGTAAAAGCGTGCCCCCGGACACGGCTCCACCCTTGCCGCAATCCCGGCTAATGCTGGACTTTTTGCAGAATTTAGTTGGCTCATATGAAACTGTTCAGTCGTTCATATGAACTCTTGGTGACATTCACCGGCCTGTGGAAAGTGCAGATTTTTTCAATCGCTTGCAGGCCCGAAGCCGGAGCTGCGGACACGGCAAGGCACTTTGCGGGTGCTTGTCAGATACCTTGATGATGCTTTTGGCGCCTCAGGCGTCCTGTCCGAAGATCCGGCGTTTCGTGCTTTCGGAAGAATGCAGGATCTTGTTGTGGAGATAATGCTTGGCCCGCTTCTCCAGAAACCGGAAGGCGTATTCCAGCTTGCCCTTGAGGCTCCGCCGGGGCTTCGGCCCTGGTGTCAGGTGTTTGTGGATCCGCCCCTCGTCGCAGAGCTGCTGGACCCACTGCTTTTCCGCATCCCAGTCGTGGGTGTGCTGCTTGCCCTGATGGGTGAAGCCGAAGAGGTGAATTTCGGCGTCCGGCAGAACATCCAGGAATTCGGCGATGATGGACGCGCCCGATGTCGGGTTGCTGCGGTCGAACGGATCGAATCTCTTCAGGTGTTCCCGCGCCTTGTTCGTCGGGCCGAACCCGAGATAGCGCGGCTTGCATTCGCGCGCGAACAGCCAGTCGACCTCGCCGTTCTCCTTTATGTCGTTCACCCAGACTTCCGGCGCGCGTTCCAGGGCAAGCGGGTTGATCCGCTTCGACATATAGACCCGGGCCCGGTTGAGCATCAGAACGTCGACCCGCTGGCCCGCAATCCCGAGGGCCGGCGCACTGTTGAAGCGCAGCACCAGGTCCGCCTTGTCGATTTCCGGCGCATCGGCCTCGGAAATCGGTCCGTTGCCGACGATGGAAATCGTCCTGATCTTCCGGCCGTCCAGAAGGCTGCTGGTCATTGGTGCTTTCCTGCCTGTTGTGCCGGGCGTATAGCAACCCGGCTCGTGCCCGGCAACGGCTGTTTGGAATGGATACTGACCGTATCCGGTTCCGCAAACGGCTTCCATGAGTTAGGCTTTGCTCAACCGATTGCTACAGACGATCCTTGCATGTCCTTGAAATTTTCCTCCGTCTTTCCGTTGAAACACGCCCGCGCGCACGAAGTGTGCGGCGACAGCGCGTTGAGCTTTGCCGCGATCGCCGCCGGAATGGCCAAGGGGGCCGTCGTGTGGATTTCGGAAGACTGGCGCCCGACGGTGAACCCGGAAGGCCTTGCGGCCTACTGCGATCCGGGCCGGCTGCTTCTGACCCGCGCCGGCAACCAGCTGACTGCTCTGGCAAGTGCGGAAACCGCGCTCAGGTCCGGCGCCGCCGGGCTGGTGGTGGCTGAACTTTCCGGCACCGTCGGACTGACGGAGGGCCGCCGGCTGCAGCTGGCGGCCGAGGCCGGACGCACCACGGCCATCCTGCTGATCCCGGAAGGCGCGGGCAGCAATGCCGCCGAAACCCGCTGGCGCAGCACCTGTCTTCCGGCCCAATCCGCCCCCTCTTCCGGTCTTGCACCGGAGCCTCGTCAAAATGGTCACGACTCGACTCATTGGCGCTGGTCGCTTATAAAGAACAAAATAGGAACATTGTCGGAATGGGTAGTACGTTGGGATGCAGCGGCGCATCGTGTCATTGTGGTTTCCGAGGCTGGCGGCTGAGCGCTCCCTGCGTGCCCGGCCCGTCGACGCACCCTTTGCGCTGAGCCTCTTCGACCGCAATTCCGAACGCCTTTACGACCTGTGCCCGCGTGCCGAAAGCTTCGGTCTCAACCGCGGCATGACGCTGGTTCACGCGCGCAGCTTCTGCCCCGGTCTGCTGACCCGCCCGGCGGACCCGGCCGCCGACCAGCGTTTCCTGAGGCTGCTGGCCCGGTGGGCGACCCGCTACTGCCCATGGGTGGGCCTTGACGGGCGCAACGGCCTCTTTCTCGATATCACCGGCTCGGCCCATCTGCTTGGCGGCGAGGAACCGCTGCTGGACGATATCCGTGCCCGGCTCGCCCGGGCGGGGCTCACCGCCCGGCTCGGCCTTGCCGATACCCCGGGAACGGCCTGGGCGCTGTCCCGGTTTGCCGAAGGCATTGCCGGGACCGGCGAGACCCTTGCCCGCATCGGCCCGTTGCCCTTGTCGGCCCTGCGGCTGTCCGACCAGACCTGCACCAGTCTGGAACGGCTCGGCATCGCCACGGTTTCGCAGCTCTACAATCTGCCGCGCGCCACTGTTGCCCGGCGATACGAGCCTGATGTCCTGCGCCGTCTCGACCAGGCGCTGGGGGCGCTGCCCGAGCAGATTTCTCCCCTTGGCGAGGAGCCGGGCTTTGCCGTGCGCATGACCCTGCCCGACCCGATCGGCCTTCTGGACGATGTCATGGCCGCCGCCCGCCGGCTGACCGCGCATCTGTGCCAACGGCTCGACACCGCGCAGAAGGGCGCACGCAGCCTGAAGCTGACCTTTCGCCGGGTCGATCAGGAAAACCAGGCGGTGGAACTGAAACTCGCCCGGCCGATGCGCGACCCGGAACGGATCCTGGCCCTGTTCGAGCGCGGGGTCAGCGCGGTCGATGCGGGCTATGGCATCGACATGATCCGCCTGGAGGCAACCGAGGTGGAACCTCTCGGCATGCGCCAGCTGGACCGCACCGAGGGACTGGAGAAGGACGGGCTCGACGATCTCATCACCCAGCTCGGCAACCGGGTGGGCCTCGACAACATCCTGCGGTTTCAGCCGGTCGACAGCCACATTCCCGAGCGCAGCTTCAAGCTGGTGCCCGCCGCCTACAGCCGCCCGGCGCAAGCCTGGCCCGCCAACCGTCCGCGACCGATCCGCCTGTTCGCGCCCGAGCCGATTTCCGGCACCGGCTTCGAACCGCCCCGGCGCTTTCGCTGGCGCGGCCGGGCCCTGACCGTGTTCGAGGCCGAGGGGCCGGAACGGATCACCCCCGCCTGGTGGGACCTGGACGACAGCTGGGCCAAGGGCCTGCGCGACTACTGGCGCATTGCCACCCACCAGGGCCAGCGCCTGTGGCTGTTCCACACGCCCCAGCACCCGGCCTGGTTCGTGCAAGGGGAGTTCGGCTGATGGTCTTCCGCAGTCTGCGCCCCGCCTCTATCGCCTTCCCGGTCCTGGGCTCCCCGATCCTGGGCTCGCAGATCCTGGGCTCCCCGGTCCCGGATCTCCGCTGCGCTGCGTCCGGGATGACGGCGGAGAAGAAGGTTGTTGTTCCGGCTCTCCCCGCCCCTTGCCCGGTGCCCTCCCGGACGAGCATCGCAAGACCCGGGGTGCACTCATTTGCAGAGCGGTACCGGCAGGGGCTTCCGGTGCCTGAAGGGCAAGCGGACCGGCGGTTGAGACCGGGCTTTGCGCTTTTGCTTTGCCAGGACGGCACGCGGGGACACGGGCATCCCGCGCATCTGTCCTGCAAGGACAGCTTTGGAAAGAACAGGGAGGCTTGCCGATGAGCGTGCTTCCGTCGCCTGACGATTTCCGGCCCGAGCCGGTCCGCTATGCGGAGCTGGCCGTGACGTCGAATTTTTCGTTCCTGCGGGGGGCCTCCCATCCGGAGGAGCTGGTGACCCGTGCCGCGATGCTCAATCTCGATGCGGTTGCCATTACCGACCGCAATTCGCTGGCCGGGGTTGTCCGGGCCTATTCGGCGCTGAAGGAGATCAAGCGGGCGGCGGCCGAGGAAGGCGTTCAGATCCGCTCGCATTCGCAGATCGACACCTCCTCCCGCAAGGAGACGAACACGAGCCCGCCCCTGCCTGCCCCGCAGACGCTGAAGCTGCCGCGGCTGATCGTCGGTGCGCGGCTTTGCCTGCAGGACAGCCCGCTGCACTGGGTGGCGCTGCCGACCGACCGGGCCGCCTATGAGCGGCTGAGCCAGTTGCTTACCCTCGGCAAGCGACGCGCGGAAAAGGGCGAGTGTCACCTGAATTTCTCCGACCTGATGAACGCCTGCAAGGGCATGATCCTGATTGCCCTGCCGCAGCCGGAGATGGCGCGCGAGACAATTTGTGAGACGGCTAAGGATCACATTCGCCGCCTGCGCCAGGAAGCGCCGGGACATGTGTTTCTGGGCGCGGCGCCGCGCTATGACGGCACCGACCAGGCCTGGTTCCGCACCTGCGCCCGCGCGGCGCATTCGCTTGCCGCGCCGATGGTCGCCGTCGGCGATGTGATGATGCACCATGCCGGCCGGCGCCGGCTGGCCGACGTGCTGACCTGCCTGCGCGAAGGCTGCACCATCGACGATATCGGCACACGGGCCCTGCCCAATGGCGAACGCCGGCTGAAGGCGCCGGAGGACATGGCCAGGCTGTTCCGCCACCATCCGGCGGCCCTTCGCCGGACCCTTGAGATCGCCACCCGCTGCAGCTTCGATCTGTCCGAACTTTCCTACCAGTATCCGGACGAGATCACGGGCAACGAACCGCCCCAGGAGCGGCTGGAACGGCTGACCTACGAGGGGCTGGAGAGGCGGTATCCCGCGGGCGTGCCGGACCATGCGCTGGCGCTGGCGGAAAAGGAACTGAAGCTGATCCGCAAACTTGCCTTCGCCGCCTATTTCCTGACCGTGCATGACATCATCCGCTTTGCCCGCAGCAAGAACATCCTGTGCCAGGGGCGCGGCTCGGCGGCCAATTCCATCATCTGCTATGCGCTCGGCATCACCGATGTGGGGCCGGAAACCATCACCATGGTGTCGGAGCGTTTCATCTCCGAACACCGGGGCGAGCCGCCGGACATCGACGTCGATTTCGAGCATGAGCGCCGCGAGGAGGTGATCCAGTATGTCTATGAAAAATACGGCCGCCACCGCGCCGGGCTCTGCGCCACGGTGATCCACTTCCGCACCCGCGCGGCGATCCGCGAGGTCGGCAAGGTGATGGGCCTGAATGCGGATGTCACCGCCGCGCTGGCCGGGCAGATCTGGGGCAGCTCCAGCAAGGGGCCGGAAGAAACGCGGATGAAGGAGATCGGGCTCGATCTCGACAATCCGCGCGTTCGCCAGACCATCGAGCTGATCCGCGAAATCATCGGCTTTCCGCGCCATCTCAGCCAGCATGTCGGCGGTTTCGTGATCACGCAGGGGCGGCTCGACGCGCTCTGCCCGATCGAGAACGCGGCCATGGAAAACCGCACGGTGATCGAATGGGACAAGGACGATATCGACGCGCTCGGCATCCTGAAGGTGGATCTGCTCAGCCTCGGCATGCTGACCTGCATCCGCAAGTGCTTCGAGCTGATCGACACCCACCACGGCCAGGAACTGACACTCGGCACCGTGCCCCAGGCCGACAGGAAGACCTATGACATGCTGTGCGTGGCCGATGCCATCGGCGTCTTTCAGGTGGAAAGCCGGGCGCAGATGAATTTCCTGCCGCGCATGCGCCCGCGCCAGTTCTACGACCTTGTCATCGAGGTGGCGATCGTGCGCCCCGGCCCGATCCAGGGCGGCATGGTGCACCCTTACATCAACCGCCGCCAGGGCCGGGAGAAGGTCACCTTCCCCTCAAAGGCGCTGGAGGAGGTGCTGGGCAAGACGCTTGGCGTGCCGCTGTTCCAGGAACAGGCGATGCAGATCGCCGTGGTCGCCGCCGGGTTCACACCGTCGGAAGCCGACAAGCTGCGCCGCTCCATGGCCACCTTCCGGCGCATGGGCACCATCGGGCAGCTGAAGGACAAGTTCATCTCCGGCATGCTGGAGCGCGGCTACGAGCTGGAATTCGCCCAGAACTGCTTCGGCCAGATCGAGGGGTTCGGCGAATACGGCTTTCCGGAAAGCCATGCCGCCGCCTTTGCCATGCTGGCCTATGTCTCGGCCTATCTGAAATGCCACTTCCCGGCCGAGTTCGCCTGCGCGCTGCTGAATGCCCAGCCGATGGGCTTTTATGCCCCGGCGCAGATCGTGCGCGATGCCCGCGAGCACCAGGTGGAGGTGCGCCCCGTGTGCGTCAACACCAGCCTGTGGGACAACACCCTGGAGCGGCGCAGCGACGGCGCGCTGGCGCTGCGCCTGGGGTTTCGCCAGATCAAGGGCCTGCGCGAGGAGGACGCGGCCTGGATCGTCGCGGCCCGCGGCAACGGCTATCCGGACACGGAAACCCTGTGGCTGCGCACCGGCGTCATGCCGGCCACGCTGGAGCGACTGGCCGAAGCCGATGCCTTTGCCGGCATGGGGCTCAGCCGCCGGGCGGCGCTCTGGCAGGTGAAGACCATCCGCAGCCCCAAACCGCTGCCGCTCTTCAACGACCCCATCGACGGCGAGGCGATCTTCGAGCCGGATGTCCTCCTGCCCGCCATGCATCTGGGTCAGGAAGTGGTGGAGGATTACCTGTCCACCCGGCTGACCCTGCGCGCCCACCCGATGGAACTGCTGCGCCCGCATATCCCGCATCTGACCCCGCATGACCGGCTGGCGGCGCTGACCCCGCGCGAGGCGCGCCGCGTTTCCGTCTGCGGGCTGGTGATCACCCGCCAGCGCCCGGGCACGGCCTCGGGCGTGATCTTCCTGACGCTGGAGGACGAGACCGGCGTTTCCAACGTGGTTGTCTGGCCGAAGATGTACGAGAAATTCCGGACCGCCGTTCTCGGCGGACGGCTCCTCAAGGTCACCGGCCGGCTGGAGCGCGAAGGCATGGTCGTTCACCTGATCGCCGACCACATAGAAGACCGCTCCCGCGACCTGTCCCTTCTGGGCCACCCCAACGACGACGTTCTGGGCCAGACAACCACCAAGACCGACGACGTGCCGGAGCATCTGAAATCGGACGCACAACGCACCCGCGCCATGCACCCGCGCGAACAGGCCAAGCGGCTGTTTCCGAGCCGGGATTTCCATTGAGGGGGGATGGGTGGGGACTGGAAGTTCGATGCGATGAACACGAATGGCCTGCTTACCTAAAAAATTAGGGAAGAAGGCGCATACAAATATAGCGGCTACTCAATGCCAGCTCCCCTTCGCTCATGAACGTCGACTTTGCATAAAAGCTGTGCCGCGACGAGCGGACAGAGATTGGATGGCTACCTTGGGAGGTGAAAATGGTGCCTCATACAGAATTCAAGCTGCTGCTGCGTAGCATCTAGAACAAAGTTACGGCAATGCTAACTAGACTGGCCAATACGGCGATAATGCTTATTGCTTTGAATGCAGAGCTGTTGTGCACCTTCTCGACAAGCTCTGGCGCCTGGCGCAAAAAAATAAGCATCCGTGCAGAACGGCCAAACAGTCTTACAGCTTCATCAGGCGCAGGAATGATGGCATCGTCGCGGGTAACACCGAGCAAGCGCGGTGCTCCAATGCGCATCTCTCGCGTGAGATAGAGTATGTCTTCGCGAAGTTCCTCCTCAAGGCGTCCTTCTGAGATGGCTTCCAGCGCCGGAGCTGCATCGGTGATGGTCTGCAAGTCCTCGTCAGTTAACTCGCGCTGCGCCTGTTGCTGCAAAATCTCCCGGTTCTCGGCAACCGAGGGGTCGGTGGCCCGAATACCTTGAGCACCTTCCCGAAGCGCATTGATAAGCGCTTCATTTTCTTTAGAGGGGGGAAGTTCACCAACTGCAATTTGCCGTACTAAAGTCGCATGAACCGATGTGAAATCCATCTCGACACGTTGAGGATCATTCGCGTATATGGCGACTGTGCGTCGCAACTTGCGAATCTCAAAGGACTGTTCGTTCAAACCATTGCTAGGGTTTGCAAGCACATCTTCTATGGCATCGTAGACTTGGCCAAGTGTCGCGCCAAGCAAATCAGGTTTGGCGATCTCCCTTGCGACAACATCGAATGCACCGCTTACTTCGTTGAAAATCAGGTCTTCTGCGAGCGGCAAGCGTTGATTTATGGTTTCAGCGTCGTCACTCTCCTCATTTTCGTTGGGCCCATCTCCAAAGTCATAATCCTCCTCATCTGCGATAGGCGACCAGTCGAAAAGGCCCTCTTCGTCCACGATTTCTTGCGCTGCTTCCTGGATGATCTCAAACGGGTAGTCGCCGCTAAAATTATCTTGAAGCGCTTCGTCGGGTGTCGTGGGGCCGCCATATATCCACTGATACCCTCCCTCTCGCGAGTCGTGGGGTAAAGACTGCGCTGGATCCTCGTAGTTTTCGAAGAACCAGTCTTTCATGGCGGTCTTGGCGTCTTCGAAAGTTTCTGGGACTGCTACCTCGTCCACGTCATTATCGAACTCTTCTTCGGGCTCTGGTTCGTGCACGATCTCGACCGATATATCTTCGAGTAATTTATGGCCATTCGTATCCACCTTTGGATCGCTGAAAAAACCAACTGGATACTCTGACATTTCCCAGCTGATATTGCCGAGGTCCCCATCGTCCCAATCAGCCTTCCACAGGGTGCTTGGCCCCATGCCTTCTTCCGAGCTGGAGACCGGCTCCCAGTAGATATCGTTGGCGTCAATCTCATGAATTTCACCGGTCTCTTTATGGAGCAAGACAGCTTTCCCAGTGACCTTAATTCTCAATTGTCTCTTCCTGCAAAATATCGTGCATGAATTTATATAGATTTACGTATCTTACCAGCTTCCGAAACTGGTTTTGTCAGACGCATTATAGCATTGAACAAGGTCGTTCTTCGCTAAATTACGATGCCCGAGCTACATGGATTGGATGCTATTCAAAAGCGAGATCTCCGGAGCAGATTTCCGCCTTACGAGCCATGCCGCAACATCTGCCAACGAATAGTTTGAAGAGATCCGTCCTAGCGCTTCGTCTGTCACCCAAGTGTAAGCGCGAATTTCTCGG
>NZ_AXCE01000008.1:0-307211 GCF_000475395.1 Labrenzia sp. C1B70 | reverse complement strand
CGTTTTCGCGGGCAAGCCTCAGTGCCTTCAGAACGGCAGCTTCCGTCTGCGGATGGCTGAGATGCGTGCCCGTGGCGACCACCGCCTTGGCCGACGCAATGAACGCGGGATCGATGTCATCTTCGCCAAGAGCCATGTCGGCGCAGTTCTCGCGGTAGAAGATCAGCGGGAACTGTTCCTGGTCGCGGATGCCGAGCAGCACGAGCGCGGTGAGCCGCTCTTTGTCGGTGATCACGCCTTGTGTGTCGACACCGTGCCGTTCCAGCTCCTCGCGGATGAAACGGCCCATGTGTTCGTCACCGACACGGGTGATCAGCGCGGACTTCAGGCCAAGCCGAGCCGTGCCGCAGGCCATGTTGGTGGGCGAGCCGCCGATATACTTGTTGAAGGACGCCATGTCCTCCAGACGGCCGCCAGCCTGGGCTCCGTAGAGGTCGACCGACGAGCGGCCTATCGTGATGACATCGAGTTTCTTCACGTGCACATTCCGTTTTTGATTCAGCCCGTCAGATGGTGCCGCCGAGGGAACCTTCCAGTTCCGCCAGTTCCTGGCCACCGGCCATCAGGTCCTGAAGTTCTTCCGCTTTTATGTCTCCGCGCTCTGCGGTGCCAAGCGTCTTGCCGCGGTTGAGCACCGTGAACCTGTCGCCCACGGCCATGGCATGGCGCACGTTGTGGGTGATGAAGACAACGCCGATGCCTTTTTGGCGGACCTTGTCGATCGTCGCCAGCACGTTGGAGGTCTGGCGCACACCCAGGGCAGATGTCGGTTCGTCGAGGATCAACACCTTGGCCCCGAAGAAGACTGCGCGCGAGATGGCGACCGTCTGGCGTTCACCGCCCGACAATGTGCCGACCGCCTGGTCCGGCGAGCGCAGGTGAATGCCCATCTTGGCCATCTCGGTCATCGTGACTTCGTTGGCTTCGGAAAAATCGAAGAACTTGAACGGGCCGAAGCGCCTTTGCGGTTCGCGGCCCATCCAGAAGTTCCGGGTCACCGACATCAGCGGGATCATTGCCAGGTCCTGGTAGACGGTCGCGATGCCGGCTTCCATGGCGTCCCGCGGACTGTTGAAGCTGACTTCCTTGCCTTCCATCAGGATCTTGCCCTTGGTCGGCTTGTGGACGCCGGACATGGTCTTGATGAAGGTGGACTTGCCCGCGCCGTTGTCGCCCAGAAGGCAGTGGCATTCACCGGCCTTGACGGAAACGGAGACACCATTGAGGGCGATCACCGGGCCGAAGTGTTTTTCGATATCGACGAGTTCGATGAGGTTGTCGGACATCTTAGCGTTCCCCCGTGATCATGCGGCGGATGTAGGTGTTGAGGATCACGGCGAGCAGCAGGATAACGCCGAGGAAAACCCGGAAGAGCGAACTTTCGACCCCGGCGAAGAAGAGGCCTTGCTGAACGACGCCGAAGATCAGTGCGCCAAGCGCCGCGCCTACCACCGAACCGTAGCCGCCGGTGAGAAGTGCGCCGCCGATCACCACGGAAATGATGGCTTCGAATTCCTTCAAGAGGCCGCGGTCGGCTGCGGCCGAGCCGAATTCCATCACCTGACAGGTGGCGAAAATAGTGGCGCAGAAGGCGGAAAACATGAACATGAGGATCTTGACCCGGTTCACAGGTACGCCGACATAGCGCGCTGCCTGGGCGTCGCCACCGGCGGCGAAGATCCAGTTGCCGAAGCGGGTGCGGGTGAGCAGGATATGGCCGAACACGATCAGGATGATCGCCCAGATCATCAGCATCGGAATGCCTTCGACCACCGGTAGTCCTGCTTTCGGACCGGCAACGAACTTGCCGACAATGCCGAGATCGGCCAGCCAGACAAAGAGGCCGGAAAAGACCTTGCCGCCGAAAAGCCATGCGATGGGATCACCTTCCGCCGCTTCACGCACGCCGCCGATGATGGTCTTGCGGGTGGTGGCGATGGAAATGAAGATCGTCAGACCGCGCAGAATGTAGAGAAAGGCGAGGGTGACGATGAAGGAGGGCAGGCCGGTCTTGATGACCAGGTATCCGTTGAGCCCGCCAATGGCCAGCGCCATGGCAAATGCGACCAGGATACCGAACCATGCGGGGAACCCCCACTGAACAGTGAAGAGCGCGATGATGACGCCGGAGAAGCCGATCATCGAGCCGACGGAGAGGTCGAACTCTCCCGCGATCATCAAAAGGCAGGCGCCGACAGCGATGATGGCGAACTGGGCAGAGACTGTGCCCCAGTTGATGATGCCTTCCGGGGCAAACATGCCGCTGTCGCTGGCGATGCCGAGGAAGAACATGAATACGAGAATAGTGCCGCAGATCGCGCCCAGCTCCGGGCGGATCAGGGCCTTGCGCATGGGCGACATTTCGCGGATGCGCTCGTCTTTCCGAGGGGCGGCTGCCGATTGTGTCTCAGCCATAGGTCTCCTCCTGCGTGCCGGGGTGGCCGGCCGCGTCCAGTATGCGGCCCGGCCGCAGAACAGTGTTCTGGAATTCAGCGCTTACCCTTCGGGGTGCGCGAGCGTGTCAGTTGCAAGGGAGAGGCGGAGGGCCGCCTCTCCACAGGGCCGCGCCTGGCGGCCCTTCAGCTTAGCGGTATTCGCCGGCGTATTTTTCCACCAGGGCAATGTTGCCCTTGGTCACGAAACCCGGGCCGGAGTTGATGGAGTTGCCCGGAACCACGCCGTAACGAGCCAGGTTCGTCAGGATGACGACCGGCAGGTAGCCCTGCAGGTAAGGCTGCTGGTCGATGGCAAAGGCGATCACGTCGCCCTTGATGGCTTCAGCGATTTCACCGGAAAGGTCAAAGGTGCCGAAGTGGATGGTGCCGGACTTGCCCATGTCTTCCAGCGCAGCCAGCGTCGGATGCGCAGAGGTCGGGCCGAGGGTCAGGACGCCATTGGTGTCCGGGTTGCCCTGCAGGTAGGCCATGACCTTGGACTTGATTTCAGCCGGGTCCTGGCCACTGTCGATCATCTGGCCGCCCAGTTCGACGCCCAGTGCATCAGCATAGCCCTGGCAACGTTCAACCGAAGCCGGGTTGGTGATGTAGTGGTTCACACAAAGGAAGCTGGTGACGCCAGCCGCCTTGGCCTTTTCACCTGCACCCTTGCCGGCATCGTATTCCGGCTGGCCGACATGCATCAGAGCGCCGATTTTCTTGGACTGCTCTTCAGTGCCGGAGTTGATGGTGATGACCGGAATGCCCTTGGCAACCGCGTTGGACAGCGGGCCGCTCAGAACGTCGTAGTCGGCGATCGTCGCGATGATGCCGTTCGGGTTGGATGCAGCAGCCTGTTCGATGATGCGAGCCATGTCGGCAAGATCGCCTGTCGGCGGGTTGCGGTATTCCACTTCAACGCCCATCTGGCCACCGGCAACGGTGATGGCGTTCTTGATCGTGTTCCACCAGCTGTCGCTGTCCGGTGCATGGCTGACCAGAACGAAACGTTCGCCATCAGCGGAGGCCGGAGCGGCAAGGCCGGTAAAGGCAACGGCGGCAGCCGCCATTGCAATAAGTGTCTTCTTCATGGTGTTCCTCCCAGAACGTGGACCGCGGGCCTCGAACAATCCCACCCGCGTCATCAGAAGTCTGTGGCGGCTCGGGATCGCCGTTGCCGCATTTGGAATATAAATTCCATTTTTATCGAAGCGCAACAGATTTTTTCCAGAAAGATCACAGCCTGTTCCGTTGAGCCCCCACGGAAACGGCCAGGGCAATGGCCAGGGAGAGACTTGCGGACAGCGCCCGGAACGCGCCTACGTCCAGTTCCGAGACCAGTAGCTGGATTGCTTTCAGGCGTGCGAGCGGGCTGGTCACGACATCCGTAATGGCAACAATGTCAGCACCGCTGGCACGGGCCTTGGTGGCCATGTCGATGGTCATTTCCGTGTACGGGGCGAAGGTCACCGCGATGACCGCGTCGTTCGGCCGGATCAGGTGTTCCATGTTGATGTTGGCGATGCCTGAATGAAGAACCGCCGGCACGTCCATCTTTTCGAAGGCATAGGCAAGATACGACGTGACCGGGAAGGCCCTGCGGAAGCCGATCATGTGGATCGTTTCGGCACGGGCCAGCACATCGACTGCCTGTTGAAGCGCGGTCGGGTCGACGGTTGTCAGCAGGTTTTCCAGCGAAGAACGGCCAACCTCGACGAATTCGGCCAGGAGCGCAGAAGGTGACTCGGTGCCGTGCTCACGCAGTTTGGCGAGGCGGGTGGCGTAGTCCGGCCATTTCTGGGAATAGTCCGAGCGGAACAGTTTCTGCATTTGCGAAAAACCGGAAAAGCCCATTTCCTGGCAGAAACGCATCACGGCGGACGGCTGAACGTCGGCGCCTTCGGCAAGTTCGGCAACCGTGGAAACCGCCACCTTGTCTGGGTTGGCGGCGATGTAGTTCGCGAATTGTTTCAGGCGCTTGGGCAGTCTTTCGGCGGTGCTGCCGAGCCGGGCAAAAAACGCATCGATCGACTGCGGGGGCGCAAGGATTTCGGCGTTGGCGAGATTGGGTTCATTTTCTGGATCGGGCGAGGCGTCATTCATTGTCTTCTTCTTTTCCGGCTTGACACATTCCGTCGAAAATGATTTTGGAATTTTTATTCTAAATTGGCAAGCGCTGGTTCAAACCGCTCTGCCACATGTCATCCGGGAGGAAGTATCATGGCCGTCAATGTCGCCCTGCTTGGGGCTGGACGTATCGGTAAAGTGCACGCAAAGGCCGTTGGTGCGGCCGCCGGTGCGACGCTCGTCGCTGTTGCGGACGCCTTCCCGGAAGCCGCCGAAACGCTTGCAGCCGCCTATGGCGCCCGTGTCAGCACGATCGACGAGATCGCCGCCGCCGGCGATGTCGACGCGGTGATCATCTGCACGCCGACCGACACCCATGCCGATCTGATCGAAAAGTTTGCACGCGCAGGCAAGGCAATCTTCTGCGAAAAGCCGGTCGATCTGTCGCTGGACCGGGTGAAAGCCTGCCTGAAGACGGTAGAAGACCTTGGCGCAACCTTGATGCTGGGGTTCAACCGCCGTTTCGATCCGCATTTCCGCGCCGTGCGCGCAGCCATTGACGAAGGGCGGATCGGCGACGTGGAAATGGTGCAGATCACCTCGCGCGATCCGGGTGCGCCGCCGCCATCCTACATCACGTCGTCCGGCGGCATCTTCCGTGACATGACCATCCATGATTTCGACATGGCCCGGTTCCTGCTCGGCGATGAAGTCACGACCGTCTACGCGACGGCGTCGGTTCTGGTCGATCCGGAAATCGGCAAGCTCGGCGATTACGACAGCGCCATGGTGGTGCTGACGACGGCGTCCGGCAAGCAATGTTCCATCTCCAATTCCCGCCGGGCAACCTATGGCTACGACCAGCGCATCGAGGTGCATGGCTCCAAGGGTGTGGTGAGTGCGGAAAACCAGCGTCCGGTATCCATCGAAGTGGCAACCGAAGCCGGGTACACCCGTCCGCCGCTGCATGATTTCTTCATGACCCGTTACACGGAAGCCTATGCGGCTGAAATCACCGCTTTCGTCGAGGCTATCGAAACCGGTACTGCGCCGTCACCGAGTGGCGAGGACGGATTGAAGGCACTCGCCCTGGCAGAAGCTGCCCTCAAGTCCATCGCCGAACGCCGCGCCGTCGGCATGGACGAAGTCTGAGCGTCAGAACCACTATGACCTCATCCTGAGGAGGACCGTCTGGTCCGTCTCGAAGGATGGGCGGCACACTCATGAGCAAGCAGCCCATCCTTCGAGACAGCGCCAAGGCGCTTCCTCAGGATGAGGTTAAAGGGCGGAACGGTCCGCTTCGTCACCTCCGGGAGGATCGGATTACATGACAAGTCTCGGTATCGGATTGATCGGCACCGGTTTCATGGGCAAGTGCCATGCGCTTGCCTATGGTTCGGTGAAAGCGGTGTTCGGCGATGTGCCGGCGACCCGCCTGGAAGTGCTGTGCGATGTTCCTGCAGAAAAGGCAGAAGCCTTTGCCGACCAGTTCGGCTTCGCAAGGGCAACGAGCGACTGGAAAGATCTGATTGCGGATCCGAAGGTCGATATCGTCTGCATCACCACACCCAACAAGGTGCACAAGGAAATGGCGCTTGCCGCGCTCGAGGCCGGCAAGCATGTGCATCTGGAAAAACCGATGGCGCTCAGTCTGGAGGACGCCAGACAGATGCTGGCTGTTGCCGAAAGAACAGGTGCGAAGACCATCGTCGGCTACAACTACCTGCATAATCCGGCGATTTCGCATGCCCGCAAACTCATCGCGGATGGCGCCATCGGCCGGATCGTGCATTTCCGCGGCATGGTCGATGAAGACTACCAGGCTGATCCGGACCTCGCCTGGACCTGGCGGGCAACCAAGGCCGATGCCGGCCTCGGCACGCTCGGCGATCTTGGCTGCCATCTGATTTCGCTCGCAACCGCGCTCGTCGGACCGGTCGAAAGCCTGGTCGCGGAGACAAGGACGGTTCATGAAACACGGCCCATGGGCAATGGCTCAAGCGAGCGGCGTCCGGTTGAAAACGAAGACATAGCTTCTGCGCTGCTGACCTTCGAAAACGGTGTCCATGGTGTCGTATCGACCTCGCGCAGTGCGTGGGGCCGCAAGAGCTACATCGGCTTCGAGGTGCATGGAACGGAAGGCATGATCACCTTCGATCAGGAGCGCATGAACGAACTCCGTCTCTACCAGAACCGGGGTGAGCTTGCCGAACAGGGTTTCAAGACGTTGCTCAGCGGGCCAGCTCATCCGCCGTACGGGCAATTCGTTCCGGCCGCCGGCCATCAGCTCGGGTTCAACGATCTGAAGGTGATAGAGGTTCATGAGTTCCTGAAGGCGATTTCCGAAGGGCGCAATGCCGTGCCGTCATTCCGGGAGGCGCTCCATTTCGAGGCGGTCATTCATGCGATTGCCGAAGCCGGAGAGACGGGCTCCCGGGTACGGGTTGCTAGGGCGGACTGACGCCGACAGCATCCCACTGTCTATCGCTCACTTTATTGTTCAATGGGCGCGAACAGGCCGGTTCCTGTTCGCGCCCTTTATCTGTTGCGGATGATCCCTATAAACTCTTGAGAATACAGACCGTTGGTCTGCCGTGCCCGGCAGACCTTGCCGGCTCTGCGGGCTTACTCAGATCCGGGAGATCCTCTTGGCCAAGGTAATCGTTTTCTTTGCCCACCCACGACCGCACAGGTCGGAGGTGAACCTGCCGCTGTTTGAAACCGCGCGGTCGATCAAGGAGATCACAACCGTCGATCTTTATGCGGACTATCCGGATTTCAGCATCGATATCGACCGGGAACAGGACCGCCTGCGGGCTCATGACGTGGTTGTCTTCCAGCATCCGCTTTATTGGTATTCGGCACCCGCCATCATGAAGGAGTGGCAGGATCTGGTTCTGGAACATGGCTTTGCCTATGGTCATGCCGGCAAGGCATTGCATGGCAAGGTGTTTCTGAACGCGGTCACGACCGGTGCCAAACCGGATGCCTATTCGCAAACGGGCATGAACCATGCCGAGTTGCGCAGCTTGCTGGGCCCGTTCGAAAAGACGGCGGACCTTTGCGGCATGCGCTACCTCGCGCCCTTTGCGCTGTTCGGGGCCGGGCGGGCACTGGAGGAAAACCGCTTTGAGGCCCACCGCCTTGCCTATGGAAAGCTTCTGAATGCTTTGGTCCGCGATCGATTGGATCTTGCAAAGGCGGCTGCAGCGCCGGTGCTGCCGGATGACCTGGATGCGTTCCTGCTGGCAGGGGAGGCGGTCTGATGGCGCTGCTCAGCGAAGCTTTCGTCTATCTGTGCGCGGCCGTCATCGCGGTGCCGATTGCCAACCGGCTCGGCCTTGGCTCCGTGCTCGGTTATCTGATTGCCGGTGTGGTGATCGGGCCGGTCATCGGCATCGTCGGATCGGAAGCGGCCGACGTGCAGCATTTTGCCGAATTCGGCGTGGTGATGATGCTTTTCCTGGTCGGGCTGGAACTGCAGCCCGCCATGCTCTGGAAAATGCGTCAACAGCTTGTCGGGCTTGGCGGACTGCAGGTTGTCGGGACAGCGCTCGTCTTTGCCGCGGCCGGTCTGGCGTTCGGTCTTCACTGGCAGAGCGCTTTGGCGCTCGGCATGATCCTGTCGCTCTCCTCCACGGCCATCGTCTTGCAGACCCTCAACGAGAAAGGCTGGCTGAAAACGCAAGGTGGGCAGAGTTCCTTCTCGGTATTGCTGACCCAGGATATCGCGGTCATTCCGATGCTGGCGCTTCTTCCGTTGCTTGCCATCAGTGGCCATGGCGGGGAAGGAGCCGCGGATGGGCATGGCGAGAGTGCCGGTCATGGTGGCGAAGCTCTGGCGGCCTTGCCGGGCTGGGCACAGGCTCTTGTCATTCTGGCTGTCATAGCCGCCATCATTCTGGCAGGGCGTCATCTGCTGCGGCCTGTCTTCCGGTTCATAGCCGAAGCGCGTCTGCGGGAAATCTTCACGGCAACCGCGCTGTTGCTCGTAATTGGCATTGCCCTCGTCATGGATTTTGTCGGTCTGTCGCCGGCACTCGGTACCTTTCTTGCCGGGGTTGTTCTGTCCGACAGCGACTATCGTCATGAGCTGGAAAGCGATATCGAACCCTTCAAGGGCCTGTTGCTTGGCCTGTTCTTCCTGACGGTCGGGGCGGGGATCGATTTCGATCTTCTGTTCGGTGCCCCTTTATCGATCCTTGGACTCGCGCTCGGCTTGATGGCAGTCAAGTTTCTGGTGCTGTTCCTGCTTGCAGCCCTCTTTCGCCTCACCGGGCCAGATCGATGGCTGTTCGCGCTGGGGCTGGCACAGGCAGGGGAGTTCGCCTTCGTGCTGTTCGGATTTGCCTCGGGCAGCGGGGTGCTGGAACCATCGCTGATCAAGACCATGACCCTGGTGGTGGCGATTTCCATGCTGCTGACACCCGCGTTGTTCATCTTCTACGAAAAAATCGTCGCTCCACGGGCTCTGGCGAAAGCGGATCGGGAACCGGATGTCATCGACAGGCGCGGCCGGGTCGTTGTCGCGGGCATGGGCCGGTTCGGCCAGATCGTCTCGCGACTGCTGCTGACCAGTGGCTATGACGTGATCATTCTCGATCATGACCCGCAGACGATTGAAAATCTGCGCAGGATAGGCATTCGAACCTTCTATGGGGATGCGACCCGGCCGGACCTTCTGCACGGTGCCGGGCTGGACGATGCCGACCTCTTCGTTGCCGCGCTAGATGATCGCGACAAGCAGACCGAACTGGTGGAACACGTTGCCAAGACCTATCCGAATGTCCGGATCCTCGCCCGTGCCCGCGACCGGCATCACGTCTACGAACTGGAAAATGCCGGTGCTCATTGTGCTGAGCGGGAGGTCTTCGAAGGGGCCTTGGCGCTTGGGCGCCAGGCCTTGACCGAGCTGGGCTATCATCCGTTCCGGGCGCGCACCAAGGCGCGGGAATTCCGTCATCACGACATTGCGATGCTCGATGACCTTCGCGAGAATTTCAACGACGGTGGCGTCGACACTTCCTATATCGATGCCATGCGGGCGCATTCCGAAACCCTGTTCGAAATCATGCAAGTCGACAGGGGCGGTGATCGCCCTGAAGGATCGGAGCGTGGCTGGACACCTCCCCCAAAGGGCGATGCGACGCTCTGACGGGAGGTGGAAAGCAGCGTTCCGACAAAAGAATGAGGTTTCCCGGTGGTAACCACTGCCTTTTCCCGGCTGGCAGCGGCTCCTATATGCGGGGCAAGACAGACAATGGCGCCAGCCAGACACGCGGCTGACTGCGCCGGAACAGGAACCAATCATGACTTCGCAAGACACCGACACAACCGACCTCGATGATGTGTTGCAGATCGACATTGTTTCCGATGTCGTCTGTCCGTGGTGCATCGTCGGCTTCAAGCAGCTCGAACAGGCGATCGCACGGACCGGCGTTACGGCCGCCATCAAATGGCATCCTTTTGAACTCAATCAGGATATGGCTGCCGAGGGAGAGAACCTGCGCGAACACATCATGCGCAAATACGGCTCCAGCGCGGAGCAGTCCCAGGCGGCGCGGGACCGGCTGACGGACCTTGGCGCAAGCCTTGGTTTCGAGTTCAACTTCACCGACGACATGCGCATGGTGAACACCTTCAAGGCGCACCAGCTGATCCATTGGGCCGGTGAGAGCCGCAAGGAACACCAGTTGAAGATGGCGCTGTTCCAGGCCTATTTCGGCGACCGGAAGGACCTCAATGACAATCAGGTTCTGGCGGATGTGGCCGAAAGCATTGGTCTCAACCGGGCTGAAGCCCTTGCCGTTCTGGAAGACGGCCGCTTTGCCGAAACCGTTCGTGCGGAAGAAGCCTTCTGGACCGGCAACGGCATTCACGGCGTTCCGGCTGTCATCTTCGAGCGTCAGCACCTGGTATCAGGCGCACAGGGCGTCGACAATTTCGCAGCCATCATCACCGAACTGACGAAGGGCAAGGCGGCCTGACGGAACAGCCGTAAAGATAACCTGTAGATCGTCCAATATCTTCGCCATGCCATGGCTCAACCATGGCATCCACGCCGTTCCGTTCCCGCTCCACAGGCCTCAGTTTGCGGCACTGTTTCGGCATGGATTGCAGGTACAAGCCCTGCAATGACGGGGAGGAGGAAGAGTTCGGTTATCTAACTTCTCCCAGGGAAGAACCAACTTTGCCTTACAGCTTTTCGAACAACACTCCTGCAGCTTCGATCCGGCCGGCTGGTGTGTCGTCAGGTTCGGCGCCGTAATTTGTCCAGATCCTCAGGCCATCGGTCACACGGCAGCGGGCACCGCCGGCAAGGTCGAGCGTGTCGATCCCGGCTTCTTCGCACAGCATGGTGTAGAGGCGCTTCAGCACGGTTTCGTCACCCCAGCCACCGACATAGACGAGATGTTCCTGGCGGTAGGCGGCGGGCTGGCCGTCTTCCAGTTCCAGGATGACTTCGCCAGCACCTTCCAGTTCCTCGCGGTAGCCGGTGAAGGTGCCACCGCCCTTGAGCGGCATCGGCATGTCCGGGCGCAGGCTTTCGACCCGCGAGACTGCAAGATCAAGCCCGGGCATGTCTGGTGGCAATGGCACGGGAATGACCATGTCGGCGTTGCGGGCGGCTGTGCGCGGGCCCATCACCACCAGCGCTTCGGTTTCCGCAAGCACCTGTTTCAGGTCCTGCGGCACGTAGATCAGGCCAGGCAGGGCAACGATCTTGTAGCCGGAAAAGTCGCGGGTTTCGCCGCGCAGGATATCGACCGAAAGCCCGAGCTTGCGCAGCGCCTTGTAGGTGTCGAAAACAAGCTGGAAATAGGAAAGCCCCTTGCCGTGCGGCTGGGTGGTCCAGGCAAAATCCGCATCATAATCGAAGATCAGTGCAACAGGTGCCTGTGGGGCCGAGACGTCAGGCGCGTCGCGCAATTCGTCGGCGACCTTGCGGGCTTCGAGCAGTGCCGGTGCATCGGCATTGTCCGGGCGCAGCATGCCGGCATGCATCTGTTCCTGCGCGAAAGGCGCTTGTCGCCAACGGAAATAGCACACGGCCTCGGCCCCATGGGCATAAGCCTCCCAGGCCCAAAGCCGCATCATGCCCGGCAGAGGAGCAGGATTGTGGGGGGCCCAGTTCACCGGTCCCGGCTGTTGTTCCATCACCCACCAGCGGCCCTTGCCAACGGCACGGTAGAGATCGTGGTGGAAGGCCTGGAAGTCCGGATCGCCCTGGCGCATGAAGGCCCGCTGATGGGCGTCATCCGCGCTGACACGGTCTTCCAGAAAACCGAGCGGGTAGCTGTCCCATGTCGCGATCTCGAGATCGTCGCCGACCTTGAAGTGGTCGAAATCAGTTACCCGGCCCATGTAGTTGTGGCTGATCGGTGCGCTGGAATGCGCCCGGATGATATCGACCTGTCGCTTGTTGAAGGTAACCACCTGATCGGAGGAGAACCGCCGGAACGCAAGCGTGTGCGAGGGGTTCGGTTCGGTTACGGTCAGGTTCGGCAGGTCGATCTCGTCAAAGGAGAGATACTCCATAGACCAGAACACGTTGCCCCAGGCGCGGTTGAGCGCCTCGATGGAGCCGTAGCGGCCCTTCAGCCAGACCCGGAACGCTTTTCGGGCAGCATCCGAATAGGAGAGAATCGTATCGTGGCAACCATATTCGTTGTCGGTCTGCCAGGCGGCGACATGCGGATTGTTGCCGTAGCGCTCGGCGACAAGCTTCACGATCCGGTCGCTCTCCTGGCGAAAGCCCTCGTGCGAAAAGCAGTAGTGGCGGCGGGAACCAAACTTGCGGGGATTGCCGTTGGCATCGACGGCGACCATGTCCGGATGCTTGTCGACAACCCAGCGCGGCGGCGTTGCGGTCGGTGTGCCGAGAACGACCTTCAACCCGGCACGGCCCAAGGTCTCGATGGCCCTGTCCAGCCACTCGAAGTGCAAGTCACCAGGGCGGGGCTCGAGGCGCGACCAGGCGAATTCACCGATGCGGATCCATGTCAGCCCGGTCTCGGCCATCCGGCGGGCATCAGCTTCCCAGATTTCTTCCGGCCAGTGTTCCGGATAATAGCAGGTGCCGAGAGTACGTTTCATGATGGATGCTCACTGCTTGATGGTTCGGCAACGCTCATCCGGATGGTGAAGCGTTGCCACATATTCCGTGTCATCCCCGCAAAGGCGGGGCCTGAGGACCCTTCAAAGGTTCACTGAACTAGCATTTTGTCCCGGTGCTCCCAACACTTTGCCCGGGAGATGGACGGTGGCCCTGTTAGAGCAAGACCCTGTGCTCGCTCTGTCCACGAACCTTCACTTGTGCGAAATAGGTCTTGCCTTCGTGCTCGCCAGTAAGACCTTCGGCGGCGGATGTGGCAAAGAGCGTCTGCAGATCCGCCCCGCCGAATGCCGGGCAGGAAATCTGTTTTGCAGGCATGGAAACGGCCTCGGCAAATTTCCCGTCCGCAGTATAGCGTGCAACGTGGTTCGCCCCCCAATGGGCGTTCCACAGGAACCCCTCGCTATCGACCACGGCGCCATCCGGATTGAACCCGTCGGCGGACAGATCGACGAACAGGGACGGCGCACCTGCTGGCCAGCCCTCGGCGTCCAGGGCGACCTTCTGAATGGTCAGGGTGTCGGTGTCGGCGAAATAGGCCGTCTTGCCGTCCGGCGAAAAACAGATCGCGTTGGAAATGGTGATGTCGGAGAACAGCTTGCGCAGCTCTCCCTTGTAATAGCGGTAGATCGATCCGGCGTTCTTTTCGGCGCCAAAGCCCATGGTGCCGATCCAGAAGCCTCCCTTGGGATCTGCCCTGCCGTCGTTGGACCGCGTGATTGCGTTGTCGGCCTCCAGGTCGCAGATCTTTGCGGAGGCTTCCGTTTCCAGATTGAACAGGAACAGCTTTGAAGAGCTGGCGATCAGGAGTTCGGTCCGGCTGACCCAGCCTGCGGCAGAAACATATTCATCGAACTGCCAGGTCTTTTCCGTGCCGTTGTCGCGGCTGAGCAGGCGCTTGTTGAGAATGTCGAACCAGAACAGCTGCTGGCGCTCGGGATGCCACAACGGGCCTTCGCCTAGGGTGCACTGGCGCTCGTCGAAAACTGTGCTCATGACATCACCTGCATGCTGCAACGGCCGCGTCGTAGGCGGCGACGATTTTTTCGGCCCGTTCGCTGACTTCGGCAACACTGAAACCGGGTTTGAACAGAGCCGTTCCGATGCCGAAGCCGGCAGCCCCGGCCTTGATCCAGTCCCCGAAATTGTCCGGGCCGGCACCGCCCACGGCATAGGTCGCAGTGCCCTTCGGCAATACCGCCAGCATCGCCTTCAGTCCGTCCGGACCGATGAGCGAGGCGGGAAAGAATTTGAGGCCATCTGCCCCGCTGCGCAGCGCCGTGAAGCACTCGCTTGGTGTCATCACACCGGGAAAGGAAGACATGCCTTCGGCTTTCGTCGTCTTGATGACATCCGGATTGCAGTCGGGTGACACGATCAGCGTGCCGCCGGCGTTCTTGACGTCGCGCACCTGTTCGGGCGCCAGCACGGTGCCTGCGCCGATCTCGGCATTCGAGGAAAAGGCCTTTGCCATGGCGGCAATGCTGACAAGCGGGTCCGGCGAGTTGAGCGGAACCTCGATACGAGTGATGCCGGCGGCAATCAGGCATTCGGTAACGGGCAGAGCCTCGTCCGGGGTCAGGCCGCGCAGGATGGCTATCAGGTTACGGCTCATGAATGCTCCGGTTCGTAGAAGGAATAGGCAAGGGTCAGCCCCTTCAAGGTGATGGTTTCCGCATCGAGCTGCCTTGAGGCATGGCCGAGATGTGTCAAGGCGCTGCGATAGGCACCGGCGATCTTGTCGCTGCCCAGCAGGGCCGTGTTACCAAGGTCGAAATCACGGCTGACAGCGGCCAGTTCGGCTCCGATCAGAAGCCCCGACAATCTGCCGCTTGCCTGTGCAGGGCCAAGGTCCGCGACAAGGCCGGCGGCGCGCACGCCAAACAGATCGGCAGTCAGCGCTTCGGGGGCATTGAAACTGTGTTCGGCCGCTTCGGCAAAGGCTGTGCTGTCGAGGTCATCGGCGGAAAGGCCGTGCCGCAGGACGGAGTGTTTGGACAGAAGCGCGAAGGTCTCTCCTGTCATGAAGGTGCGGAACCGCTCAATTCGTCCGTCCTGGAGGGCGACCCACTTGGTGTGCGTTCCAGGCAGGCACAAGGTGCCGGTATAGTTCTGATTTTCCGAAAGGAATCCGGCGATCTGCGTTTCCTCGCCGCGCATGACATCGGGAGGGGTGAGCTGCTTGATGCCTGGCAGGATGCGCACGTCAAGGCGCGGGTCGGCTGCGTCCACCCGGGTAGCGTTCCGGATCGACGGCGGTGCGCAGGGTACGGTCATGTAGGGAGCTTCGGCCCACCCCTGCCGGGACCCGGCCATGCCGCAGACGATCACGGGTGTGACCTCACCGTCCCTCAGAAGGTCAGCGATCAGTTCGATCAGAGCGGGTTCGAAATCCTGTTTCTCCAGTCGGCCCATGCCCTTTTCGGAGCTGCGATGGGCAAGGATGCCGCCGGCTTCGTCAAGCGCCCAGATGCGCAGATTGGTGGTGCCCCAATCCGCCGCGATCCAGGACGCTTTTGGATGTGTGTTCATCCCGTCACCACCACGCCGCCATCCACGACCAGCGCCTGTCCGGTCATCGCCTTGCTGGTTCTGGAGGCAAGGAAAAGCACCGGGTCAACCATGTCGTCCGGCTGCAGTTCAACCTTGAGACACTGTCGGTCGATGTGCGCTGCCAGACCTTCCGGCGTTACCCACATGTCCTTCTGCTTCTGGGTCAGGACCCAGCCGGGCGCAATTGCGTTGACGCGGATGTTCTCCGGGCCGAATTCCCGTGCGAGGCTGCGGGTCATGCCGTTGATGCCGGAATTCGCGGTCGTGTAGACCGGGTAGCCCGCATTGCCCATCATGTAGGAGATGGACGAGAAGTTGACGATGGAGCCACCGCCGGCCGCTCGCATGCCGGCAACCACATGCTGGCAGGCAAAGAAATAGGCTTTCAGGTTGATCGCCACGGACCAGTCCCAGAACGCCTCGTCAACCTCTTCGGTCTTGTGGCGTTTGTCGTTGGCGGCATTGTTGACCAGAACCGTGATCGGGCCATGGGCTTCGGCTGCCTGATCCATGGCCGCCTTGAGGGCAGCCATGTCTGTGATGTCACAAGGCAGGTACAGCGGACGGCGACCGTATTTCTGTTCCATCTCGTCGCAGAAGGGCGCTGCGTCGGAACGCTGCACAAAGGCGACCTTCGCCCCCTGCCGCAGAAAGCCCTCCGTCAGCGCCGCGCCAATGCCGGAGCCGCCACCGGTGATGAATACCGATGCGTTGTCGAGATCCGGGTATGTTGCGTACATGGCACTTCCTCAATTGTTTTGGCGGCCTAAGCCGAAATTGGTTCGTTTTGAGTAACGTTACTCAAAGACGTTCGCCTTCCACAACCCAGACGGTTTCTGGGAACCGCCAGGGGAGCGTGAGCCCGTGGGACATCAGATATTGTCCACTGGCTTCAAGGTCTTGATGTTTCAGGAGAGGCGCACCGCGGGACAGCCGGGGCGCTTCGTCCCGATTGACGAGAGATAGCCTGTATCTGCCTTGCGGGTCCAGACCGGTCAAGCGCAACGGACGCGGCAGGATCTGGTCACTTGGTCGCGTCAGCGCGGCAAACGCAACGAACCGGCTGCCGTCGCAGGCAAGCTGCTGTTCTGCGATCACGGCCGGCTCGGTGCTGTCGAGCCGCAGGATATCGGCCTGCATCATCCAGTCCCGGTTGGCTTTCCACCAGCTCGTGACATTGCGCAGCGTCTCGGCTTCGGCTTCCGACAGCTCACGCGGGTCCATCTCGAAGCCCATGTGGCGTTGAGCCGCGGTCCAGGCGCGCAGGCGAATGTCCAGCGTGCGGCCGGAAGTGTGGCAGTGACGAGGCCCGACGTGAGAGCCTGTTACCGAGGCTGGCAGGAACAGGGCGGCATCGTGCTGAATACGCTGGCGTTCAAGCGCATCGTTACTGTCCGAAAGCCAGACCCGGTGCGTGCGTTCCAGGACGCCGAAGTCGATCCGCCCGCCGCCGGACGAGCAGCTCTCGATCTCCACTGCCGGAAAATCGGACCGCAGACGGTCGACCAGCTCGTAAAAGCCTTCGGCCTGTTCGGCATCGACCACGGGCAGGATGCGGTTGTGGTCCCACTTGATGTAGCCGATGTCGTTGTTTTTCAGGACGTCGGCGATGTGGGCATAAAGATAGTCGCGAACCTCCTGGTTGGACATGTCCAGCACCAGTTGCTGGCGTCCGCGGATCTGGTCGGCGTGACCGAGTACCCAGTCGGGATGGGCGCGGCAGAGGTCACTGTCCTCGTTGACCATTTCCGGTTCGAACCAGATGCCGAACTCCATGCCGAGCGCCTTGATATGGTCGATCAGCGGGGTGAGGCCATCCGGGTACTTGCGTTTGTCGATCACCCAGTCTCCCAGAGACGAGGTGTCGTCATCCCGGCGGCCAAACCAGCCGTCGTCCAGCACAAAGCGCTCGGCGCCCAGGTCCGCCGCTTGGGAGGCGATGGCTTTGAGTTCGTCGAGGTCGTGTTTGAAATAGACCGCTTCCCAGCAATTGTAGTGGACCGGGCGGGGAGTGCGGGCTCCCTGAACCACATGGTCGCGAACATGGCGCTGGAACCGAACGGCGGCACCGTTCAAGCCGGTGGCGGAATAGGTTGCGTAGAGCGGTGCGCTGACGAAGTGGCGTCCGCTGGCAAGGCTGGCAGTGGCGTGGCCGAACTGGACCTGACGACGCCCATCGGCAAGTTCCTCGGCCACCATCTTGTGGCCCCCGGACCAGCCATAGTGAAACGCGAAAGCTTCACCGGCCGTGTTGGACGTTCCGGCATTGCAGACGACAAGCCCCGGGAAATGGGCGTGGTCCGTGCGGCCCGTGCGGTTGTCGCGGACACGGGAACCGGGCGCAAACGGCAGGCGGCGGGTCAGGAATTCCGCGCACCAGCGGCCGGAAAACTCGATCATCTCGCCGGTGTGAGCCGGGACCGGCAGAACCGGAGCCGCCAGCCAGTCGACCGTGATCTCATCGGCGCTTTCCAGCCGTGTCTGAAGCTTTAACAGGGAGGTTTCCGGTGTCAGGACGAGATCGAAGACGAGGCTGAGATCAAGGCTGTTGTCGGCAAAGACAAGCGTCAGGCCATGCTCCGAAGCGGCTTCGCTTTCGAACCGGAAACTGGGCATGAGCGGCGCGCCGGATGCGTTCCTTGCAGTCAGGCCGGTTTGCCCGGGGAAGCTTTCGGAGGCTTCCGGACACAGGCTCAGACCGGCGTTGCGGTCGACCATGCCACCGGTGACGTCGGCAAGTGCGGCTGCCGAAAGCGTCTCCAGGTTTTCGCCAGTGGGAAGGGCGGGCCCCCAGTAGACGGCTTCCGGCAATCGGTCGTCGAAGCTGGCCAGGACCAGGCTCTGTCTGTCATCTCCAAGATGCCAGCTGCGGATCATTTCACGGCTCCGAGTGTGAGGCCTGCAATAAAGTGGCGCTGCATCAGGAAGAACATGGCGACAGGCGGCAGGGCGGCCACGATGGAACCGGCGCTCATCAGGTGGTAGGCAGCACGATATTGCGCGTTGAAGGACGTGATGCCGGCGGTGACAGGCTGGCTTTCAACGCCCTGCGTCAGCACCACGGCCCAGAAGTAGTCGTTCCAGATGAAGGTGAAGATCAGCACCGACAGCGCGGCGATGGCCGGCTTCATCAGCGGCAGCACCACGTACCAGAAGATCCGCCATTCGGAGACGCCTTCAACGCGCGCGGCCTCTATCAGCTCAAACGGCAGGGCACGGATGAAGTTGCGCATGAAGAGTGTGCAGAAGCCGGTCTGGAAGGCGATGTGGAACAGAACCAGGCCGGTGATGGTGTTGTAGAGGCCCATCTGCAGGGTCAGGTCGCGCACCGGCACCATCAGGATCTGGAACGGCACGAAGTTGCCCGCCACGAACATGAAGAAGAGCCAGATATTGGCCTTGAACTTGTAGATGCCGAGGGCGAAGCCGGTCATGCACGAGAGGCCAACCGCGCCGATCACCGTTGGAATGGTGATCTTGAACGAGTTCAGCAAATACTGCGGCATGTCCGAGCCGGTGAAGACCAGCGCGTAGTTGGTGAAGCCTTCGAAGGATGACGGCCAGCCCCAGTAGTTGGCGTTGGCGAAATCCGAATCCGGCTTGACCGAAAAGATGGCGACCGCGATCAGCGGCAGCAGCCACAGGATCAGCGCCAGCGGAAGCAGCGTCTGATAGGTGATCTGCCAGGGGCGGGACGTGCGTTCGATCGGTGTCGGGAACATGTCAGCGCGCCTTTTCTTCTTTGTACATCGACCAGAGGAAATAGGCGATGAAGGCCAGCATGATCAGGAACAGCACCACGGCAATGGCCGCGCCGTAGCCCATGCGGAAGCCGTATTCGGAGAGTGCGACCTCGAACATGTAGAAGCTGAGCACCCGGCTGGCGCCGAAGGGCCCGCCGTTGGTCATGACCGAAATCAGGTCGAAAGAGCGCAAAGCGCCGATGATGGTGACGACGAAGGCGATGAAGGTGGCCGGGCGAAGCTGCGGCACGATGATGTACCAGAGCATGCGCCAGCCCTTGGCGCCGTCGAGGCGTCCGGCCTCGATCTGCTCCGGATCAACCGCGTTGAGGCCGGTGAGATAGAGGATCATGCAATAGGCTGTCTGGGGCCAGAGGCCCGCGACGATGATGCCCACGGTGACCCAGTTCTCGTCCCCCAGCACGTTGAGCGGCGGCAGGCCGACCGCGCCGAGCAGAACGTTGAGGATGCCGAATGTCGGGTCGTAGAACCAGGTGAACACCAGGCCGACGACGACCTGGGAAATCACGAAGGGAAAGAAGAACAGGGATTTGTACAGCCGGATGCCGGTGACGGTCTGGTTCAGGAACAGCGCGATGAACAGACCGGCCGGAATGGCAAGCAGATAGAGCAGCAGCCAGATGACGTTGTTCTTCAGCGAGGTGTAGAACGCGTCATCCCAGTAGAGTTCCTCGTAATTGTAGAGCCCGACATATTCCGCCTGGCCCAAACCGTCCCACTCGTAGAGCGACAGGTTGAACGACTGGAAAATCGGAAAGATCACATAGAACAGGAAGAACAGGATCCCGGGAGCCAGGAACAGCCAGGGTGTCAACTGCTGCTGGTTGCGATGCCACCAGGAACTCTGGCGGGTCTCGGCGACGGATGCTTGGGCCATTTTCGGAACTCTTCGTGAGTCGTCGGCGTATACCGGAAAAGAGGACAGGGAGCGGTTGCCCCCTGTCCGGTCATGCGAAGGCAGACCTTATTTGTAGATACGCTGTTGGGCGCGGTCCAAACGGTCCAGGATCTTGTCCAGGTTGTCCGGCTTGACCATGAATTCCTGCAGGCCTTCCATGGCAACCTTTGCCATTTCAGCCGGGGCGTCGCGGTCGAAGAACTGGGCAACGCCGCCCGGGGAGTTCGTGGACAGCATCTCAAAGCCCTGTTCCAGGAACTTGTCCTGGTCCACGGACGACTTGGCGTTCACCGGGAGCTGGCCGAGGTGCTTGCCGTCGTTGATCCAGGTCTGGACGTCCGGCGAGACCGCGAACTTCAGGAATTCGCGCGCGTTTTCCTTGTTCTCGGCATTGGCCGGAATGTGGAAGGTATCGGTCGGCGCGTCTTCCGCCTTGGCGATGCCCGGCGTGATTTCCACGAACTGGTAGAAATCGATCTGGTCATCGGAAAGACCGGCTTCGCGCAGCGGTGCCACGGCGAAGTTGCCCATCAGGTAAGCGGCTGCATCGCCCTTGACCATGAACGGCAGAGCTTCCTGCCAGGAGTAGGTCTGATGGTTGTCGATGAAGGCGCCCATGTCGATGAGCTCGCGCCAGTTGGCGAAGGTCTTGCGGACTTCGTCGGACTTCCAGGACGCCTTGCCCGTGAGCAGGTCCATGTGGAAGTCGAAGCCGTTGGTGCGCATGTTCAGGTAGTCGAACCAGCCACCTGCGGTCCAGAGGAACTTGGTGCCGATCGTGTAGCACTTCTTGCCGGCATCGATGATCTTCTGGCAGTTCGCCTTTTCCTCTTCCCAGGTAGTGGGTTCGGACAGGCCAAGCTCGTCGAAGATGTCTTTGCGGTAGTAAACACCCCACTGGTAGTAGGTGTAGGGCACGCCCCACTGCTTGCCGTCGATGGTCATCGCACCCTTGGTAGAGGCGAGGTTGTCGGCAATTGCCGGGTCCGCCCAAAGGTCGGACACGTCCTCGAAGAGGCCGGCCTCCACGTAAGGCCGCATGCGGTTGGCCGCGTACCAGGTGGCAACGTCCGGCGCATTTGCCGTCAGGAAGTTGCGGATCTGGGTCTTGTAGGCTTCCCGGTCAATCACCGTCGTCTCGATGTTCAGCTCCGGGTTCTTCTCCTGGAACTGAGCGATCATCTCTTCCATGGTCGCACGCGGCGCCGGGTTCGATGTGTCGAGAAAGATTTTCAGATTGCCTGTCAGGCCGTCAGCAGAAGCTGCGCCCATCGCGGCTGCCAACATGGCAAATGCCGCTACGGACGTTTTCAGCATGGAACGCATGGTGTCCTCCCTTTTGGTTCCATTATGTGAAACTTAGTTTTGTATATTGATACTTTGATGCGATGGCGATAAGTTGTCAACAGGCTCGACGACAAGAAACGGGCCGAAGGAGGAGCTCATGAACAAACAGGCGGGGTCATCGACAGGTGACGGCACGGTCGGCAAGGCGCTGGAAGTGCTGGACAAGGTTGCGGCTGTGGGCAGTCCTGTGCGCTTTTCCGAACTGCTGTCTGAGAGCACTCATCCCAAGGCGACGCTGTACCGGCTGCTGCAGACGCTGGTGAGCCAGGGCATGCTGGCCTACGACGAGCGCCAGCAGACCTATTCGCTGGGTATCCGCCTGGTGCGGCTGGCACATGCGGCCTGGCGGCAAAGTTCCATCGCGCCGATTGCGCGGCCCTTCATCAACGCCTTGTCGGAAGCTGTCGGCGAAACCGTTCACCTGGCACAGCTCGACAGCGGGCAGGTGCTTTATGTCGACAAGAGAAACCCGACCAATGCCATCGACATGTTTTCGCAGGCCGGCAAGGTTGGTCCGGCCTATTGCACCGGGGTCGGCAAGGCCCTGATGGCCTTTCTGGAGCCTGCGGACCTCGATCACGTTTTGAAGAAGCAGTCGTTCTATCGCTACACCCCGGCAACGCTGGCCAGCGAAGCTGAACTGCGGGCGGACCTGGAAAAGATCCGCGAAGAGGGGCTGTCCTACGACCGCGAGGAACACGAGCCCGGCATCATCTGCATTGCAGCGCCGATCCTGTCGTCCAAGGGGCGCCCGGTCGGGGCGCTTTCCGTTACCACGTCTACGCAGCGCAAGAGCCTCGAACAGCTTCTGGAGGCACGGCCTGCATTGCTGGATACGGCCTCCAAGATCGCGGCGGCGGTCGAGGACTGGCAGTTCCCTGCCTAACAAGAATCCCAAGGGAGAGAGAATTACATGTCTGGCGTCACACTGACAAAAGCCGTCAAGAAATATGGCGACCTGGAAGTCATCCACGGAGTGGACCTTCAGATCGAGCATGGCGAATTCTGCGTTTTTGTCGGTCCGTCCGGCTGTGGCAAGTCCACTCTTCTGCGCATGATCGCCGGGCTGGAGGAAACGACCGACGGCAGGATCGAGATCGGTGACCGTGATGTGACCAAGGCAGATCCGGCAGAACGGGGCGTTGCCATGGTGTTCCAGACCTATGCGCTTTACCCGCATATGACAGTCGAGGAGAACATGGGCTTCGGGCTGAAGATGAACGGTCATCCGAAGGCCGAGATCCAGTCCAAGGTTGCCGAGGCCAGTCGCATCCTGAAGCTGGACCCTTATCTGAAGCGCAAGCCGAAGGCGCTTTCCGGCGGGCAGCGCCAGCGCGTCGCCATCGGCCGAGCCATTGTGCGCGGACCGGAAGTGTTCCTGTTTGACGAACCGCTCTCCAACCTGGATGCCGAGCTGCGTGTCGACATGCGCGTGGAGATCGCCCGCCTGCACAAGGATATCGGCGCAACGATGATCTACGTGACGCACGACCAGGTCGAGGCGATGACGCTGGCGGACAAGATCGTGGTTCTGCGCGGTGGCAATATCGAGCAGGTCGGCTCGCCGATGCAGCTCTATTCCGATCCGGACAACAGGTTCGTTGCCGGCTTCATCGGCTCGCCCAGCATGAATTTCGTCGAGGGTATTGCCGGGGAGGGTGAGGTCAGTGTTGCCGCGTTCGGCGGCGTTGCCGTTCCGACCGTCGTCGCGTTGCCTGCAAAGGGCGAAAAGGTGCTGGTCGGTCTGCGCCCGCAGCATCTGAAGGTCTCGCCTGCGCAGGAAGGGGCGAAGGTCGATCTGTGCGAGCAACTGGGCGGTGTTGCCTATTCCTATCTGATCTGCCCGACGGGCGAGCGTGTGATCGTGGAAACCAAGGGTGAGGATGCGCCGGTTTCAGATGGAACTGTCGCCATCGACTTCGACCCGGCTTCGGCGCTGTTCTTCGATGCGAAGACGGAAAAGCGGCTGCGGTAGTCTCGCCGAGGCGACTGGTCCAGGCGGCCCGCCTTCCGCGCCATGCCGGACAAGTGAGGCAACGTCGATCCGGCAACCGGATATCAGCCGTGCCTTTGGCGCGTCGCCTCGTTCGAAAAAGAGTTCGCTTCACTCACACAGATGCGCTGGGTTCCGGATCTGCACGCAGCTTATGCTGCGCTTGTCCGGAATGACTGTGGGTAACAGTTGAAGGCCTTGTCCTTGAGGGGCTGGAAACCGGATTGCGCAGGGCGCTAAGAACGCCTTTCCGCTTAAGCCGGGATGCAGGGCCTCTGGTCTGCGGGCCGATTGCACAGCATTCGTCTGGTGGGCGGGTCTGTTTTCTTGCCGATTTTGGCGGCTCTCCTGTCAGAGCCGATCTTTTTCCTCTGTCATCATAATCCTTCAGACAGCCATTATCACATTACCTACAGGCATTGCGCTGCCGCTCTTGGTGCTGTGTCTTTGCAGGACCGGGCAGCATTCATCTGTCATGAGCTCGTGTTACGCTAACTGACGACGATCCCGGAAAGGCGGCACTTCGAACGCGCATCTTGCCTTGACATGAATACTGATTCATGTGTCATATATTCCAGCGTCAGGCGATGATGTTACCCTGTGGAGGCCGTGGGAGCGGCCGGGCAGGTTTGCCGGCCTTTCGCGCAACGGGAGGAGAATTCATGACGAAACGCGTTTTCCGCTGGGCCGTGCCGCTTCTGGCTGGCATCAGCGTGGCGGCTGCCGGGATCGCCGGTGCCCAGGCCGACGATATCAAGATCGCCCACGTTTACGGCAAGACCGGTGCCCTGGAGGCCTATGCGAAACAGTCGCATACCGGCCTGATGATGGGTCTCGAATATGCCACCGACGGCACCATGGAAATCGACGGCCGCAAGATCGTGGTCATCGAGAAGGACACCCAACTGAAGCCGGATATCGGCAAGGCCGCGCTGGCGGAAGCCTATGGTGACGATGAAGTCGATATCGCCGTCGGCCCTGTCTCCTCCGGCGTTGCGCTGGCCATGCTGCCGGTCGCCGAAGAATACGAGAAGGTGCTTCTGGTGGAGCCGGCGGTTGCCGACAGCATCACCGGCGAGAACTGGAACCGCTACATCTTCCGCACGGCGCGCAACTCGTCGCAGGACGCGATCGCCAACGCTGTCGCACTGGGGCAGGAAGGCGTCTCCATCGCAACGCTTGCGCAGGACTATGCCTTCGGCCGTGACGGCGTCGCCGCCTTCAAGGAAGCGCTGGAAGGCACGGGTGCCAAATTGGTGTTCGAGGAATATGCGCCGACCGATACCAAGGATTTCACAGCCAACGCGCAGCGCGTCTTTGATGCCCTGAAGGATGAGCCGGGCCGCAAGTTCCTGTTCGTGATCTGGGCCGGTGGCGGCAATCCGATCAGCAAGATCAAGGCAATGGAGCCGGAGCGCTTTGGTGTCGAAATCGCCACGGGCGGCAACATCCTGGCGGCCATGGCGGCCTACAAGGAACTGCCGGGCATGGAAGGCGCGACCTACTACTATTACGAAATCCCGAAGAATCCGGTGAACGACTGGCTGGTGGCCGAACACCAGAAGCGTTTCAATGCGCCGCCGGACTTCTTCACCGCGGGTGGCATGTCTTCCGGCATTGCCATTGTCGAGGCGATCCGCAAGGCCGGGTCCACGGAGACCGAAGACCTGATCACTGCCATGGAAGGCATGGAGTTCGAAACGCCAAAGGGCAAGATGATGTTCCGGGCGGAAGATCACCAGGCTCTGCAGTCGATGTATCACTTCAAGATCAAGGTCGACCCGGATGTCGAATGGGGCATCCCGGAGCTGGTGCGCGAGTTGACAATCGAGGACATGAACATCCCGGTGCGCAACCAGTAAGCCGAATGAAGACGCGGCGGAGCCTTCAGCTTCGCCCGCATGGCCCCAAGACCCTTAAGTTTGCCCGGCTGGTGTGAAACACGTCCGGCCGGGCACTCATCCGATACAGTTTTCGCGACAAATCAAGCCTGGGAACGCGCATCGTGGCCAAGGAACACCCGATTCTGGAAACGAGGGACCTGACCATTCGCTTCGGCGGTCATGTGGCAGTCGATCACGTTTCCTGCGCCTTCGAGCGAGGCACCCTGACGGCGATCGTTGGGCCGAACGGCGCAGGCAAGACCACCTATTTCAACCTGATCTCCGGTCAGCTGGCAGCGACCTCCGGGGCTGTGCTGCTCAACGGCGAGACCATCACCCGACTGTCGGTGCCTGAACGCACCGACAGGGGGATCGGCCGGGCGTTCCAGCTGACCAATCTCTTTCCGACCCTGAGCGTGCGCGAAAACGTGCGGCTTGTAGCGCAGGCGAAGGCACGCAAGGGGTTCGATCTCTTCACCGTTGCAGAAAGCCATGTGGAACTTCTGGAGCGGGCAGACCACGTGCTGGCGGAGGTTCGGCTGATCGATCAGGCCGACCAGACCGTTTCCGCTCTGCCCCATGGTGACCAGCGCAAGCTTGAGGTGGCGCTGCTGATCGCGCTTGGGCCCCAGGTGCTCATGTTCGACGAGCCGACCGCCGGAATGAGCGTCGACGAAGTGCCGGTGATCCTGGAGCTGATCCAGAAACTGAAGAGCGACATGGACCGGACGATCCTGCTGGTGGAGCACAAGATGGATGTCATTCGCACCCTGGCCGACCGCATCATCGTTCTGCACAACGGGGCGCTGGTGGCCGATGGAGAACCCTCGGAAGTGATTGCCCTGCCGATCGTGCAGGAGGCTTATCTCGGCAAGGCACCGGCTTCCTCCAGGGAGGCTGCGTGATGGCGGAAAATCTGCTCACCCTTTCCGGAGTGCACACCCATATCGGCCCTTACCACATCCTGCAGGGTGTGGACCTCGCGGTGCCGGAAGGCGGGGTGACCGTTCTGCTCGGCCGTAACGGCGCAGGCAAGACCACAACGTTACGCACCATCATGGGGCTTTGGACGGCCAGCCAGGGCGATATCCGGTTTGGCGATCATGTCATCACCAAACTGTCGACGCCTGAAATTTCCCGCAGGGGAATTGCCTTCGTGCCGGAAGACATGGGCATCTTCACCGATCTGACAGTTGCCGAAAACATGATCCTGGCCGCTGCCAATGGGCCGATGGACCAAAAGCGCCTTGCCTGGATCAAGGAGCTGTTTCCGCCGATCGGCAGCTTCTGGAATTCCTCCGCAGGAACGCTGTCCGGTGGTCAGAAGCAGATGCTGTCCGTGGCGCGGGCGATCATCGAGCCGCGCCGGCTGATCCTGATCGACGAGCCGACGAAAGGCCTCGCACCGGCGATCATCAAGGCGATGACCGATGCGCTGAAGGAACTGAAGGAAACCGACACCACTATCCTGCTGGTGGAGCAGAATTTCGCGATGGCGTCCGGCATCGGCGACACGGTCGCGGTGATGGATGATGGCCGCATCATTCATTCAGGCCGCATGGACGAACTGGTGGCGGATGTCGCCTTGCAGGAAAAACTCATGGGGCTGAGCCTGGAGGCGCATCAATGAGCGAGACGGCGATCAAACCGCGGATTGAGAAGATCCCGCTGAAGGAACAGCTTGCCCAGAAGCTGCCGGTGCTGCTGGTGCCGGTGCTGGCTGCCGTCGGGCTCATTGCCATCGGCAATCCGGCGAGCTGGCTGACACTGACGGTGGCCGGGCTGGCCATGGGCATGATGATCTTCATCATGGCGTCGGGATTGACCGTGGTCTTCGGGCTGATGGACGTGATCAACTTCGGCCATGGCGCCTTTGTTGCCGTCGGCGCCTTCGTCGGCTTCACGGTTCTGGCCTGGCTGGCCGGCTGGACGGCTTCGCCAAGCGTCTTCATGAATCTCTCCGCCGTGCTGATTGCCATCCTTGCGGCCATGCTCGTCACCGGCCTTCTCGGTCTTGCCTTCGAGCGGGTGATCGTGATGCCGGTCTACGGCGAACATCTGAAGCAGATCCTTGTCACCATGGGCGGGCTGATCGTGGCTCAGCAGATGATCTACGTGGTCTGGGGGCCGGACGAGCTGCATATGTCCCGCCCGGAAGCCTTGCAGGGATCGCTGGTGATCGGCGAAGCGGCCATCGAGAAATATCGCCTGGTGGCGGTCGGCATCGGTCTCGCGCTGTTCATCGGCATGCGCCATATCCTGAAGAACACCAAGATCGGTCTGCTGGTGCGTGCCGGGGTGGAGAACGGCGAGATGGTGGAAGCGCTCGGCTACCGTATCCGCCGGCTGTTCCTGATCGTGTTCATGACCGGGTCGGCGCTGGCCGGGCTCGGGGGCGTCATGTGGGGCCTCTATCAGGAAACGATTACCGCACACATGGGCTCGGAGATCATGGTGCTGGTGTTCATCGTGGTGATCATCGGCGGCCTTGGCTCGGTCGAGGGCTGCTTCATCGGCGCCATGCTGGTGGGACTGCTTGCAAACTACACGGCTTTTCTGGCGCCGAAGGTGGCGCTGATCTCGACCATCGCGCTGATGGTCGTGGTGCTGATGTGGCGGCCGCAGGGCCTCTATCCGGTGGTCAAGGCGAAGTAGGGACGGAACAAGATCATGCTGACCAGACTTCTTTCCGGCGACACGCCGCGCAGCGGCCTTCTGACGGCGCTGCTGCTGATCGTGTTGATCTCGCTCGCCTTTGCACCGTTTCTCTTTCCCGGCACCAAGTCGCTGGAGACGGCCGCGCGGATCTGCATCTTCATCGTGCTGGTGGCAAGCTACGACCTGCTGCTGGGCTATGCCGGTATCGTTTCCTTCGCCCACACCATGTTCTTCGGCATCGGCGCCTATGGGACCGCGCTTGCCTTGTCGACCACCGGGCCGAACTACGGTTCGCTGATCTGGGGCACGGCGGCGGGCGCGGGGGTTGCGGCCCTCTTCGCGCTCGCCATCGGGCTGTTCTCGCTTCGGGTGAAGGCGATCTTCTTCGCCATGGTGACGCTGGCGGTCGCAAGCGCCTTTGCCGTTCTGGTGTCGCAGATGTCCTGGCTGACAGGCGGTGAGGACGGGCTCAACTACAAGATCCCGCGCGAACTGACGCCCGCCTTCAAGCTTATCAAGGCGAAGGTGTTCGATGTCAGCATCAATGGCAAGATCCTGGCCTATTACCTGGTGTTCTTTGCCGCTGCGATCCTGTTCCTGGTCATGCTGCGCATCGTCAATTCCCCCTTCGGCCGCACGCTGAAGGCGGTGCGCGACAATGCGTTCCGGGCGGAGGCGATCGGTTACCGCGTGGTCTGGTATCGCACCACGGCCACCGTTCTGTCGGCAGTCATGGCAGCGCTTGCAGGCTCTCTTCTGGCGATATGGCTGCGCTACACCGGCCCGGCAACAACGCTGTCCATGGAGATCATGATCGACATTCTGCTGATGGTCGTGATAGGGGGCATGGGCACGCTTTACGGGGCCGTGCTCGGGGCAACCCTGTTCATTCTGGCGCAGACCTATCTGCAGAACCTGATGGGTGTTGCTGCAGAAGCAACCAGCGCGGTGCCGGTGTTCTCGACGCTGGTGGCGCCGGAACGCTGGCTGTTGTGGCTGGGTGTTCTCTTCATTCTGTCGGTCTATTTTTTCCCGACGGGCATTGTCGGACGGCTACGGGCGGGGCGTGCGTGAGCGGGAATATGTTGCATATCCGCGACGAGGGAACGGGCAGACCGCTGGTGCTGATCCACGGCTGGTCTTGTCCGGGCCGGTTCTTCGAAGGCCAGATCGGGGCTCTGAAAACTGACGCCCGTTGCATTGTTCCGGATCTGCCGGGCCACGGCAAAACAGCGGGCCGGTTGCCATTGACCATCGAGGCAGCAGCCGATGCGGTTCATGCGGCTTTGGCCGAGCGCGAACTAACTGAAGTAATCCTCTGCGGTTGGTCGATGGGTGCGTTGGTTTCCTATGCAATGATCGAGCGGCACGGCGCCGACAGGATCTCGCAGTTCGTTGCCATTGACATGACGCCGAAGGTTCTGAACGACCCCGACTGGCAGAACGGAACGCTGAACGGCCTCAATGCTGAACTCAACGACCATTTCCTGAATGCCATTGTGGCGGATTGGGCCAAACTGCCGGCCCGGATCGCGAGAAGACTGTTCGCCGAAGGCCTGCCCGTGCCGGAGTGCGTTGCGGAGCTAGCCCGCAAAGAGATTGCTGCAGCCGATCCTGTGCTCTTGAAACCGATGTGGTCCTCACTGACCGCGCAGGATTTCCGCCCGCTTTTGAAAGCCTTTCCCGTGCCGTTTCATCTGGTGGCGGGTCTGCGCAGCCAGCTTTACGGCCCGGGTGTCCATCGCTGGCACGCGGACAATGTTCCGGATTTCCATTTCCATGGCTTTGAAGCGTCGGGCCACGCGCCGCACATGGAAGAGCCGGACAAGTTCAACAGCCTGCTGTGGAACCTGGTGAAGGGCTGAGGCGCACAAACTTGGCTTTTTGGGTCGGCCATCCTGACCGTTTCCTCAGTGTCCGCCGCCCAGCTTCGCCTTCACGAATTCAATGAACCGGTCCAGGATGCTCAAAACCAGGAACACGGCGAGCAGGCCGACGAAGAACCGGAGGTCGCGCAGCAACGTGCCGGGGGCAAAATCCTGGACGCTGCTGTTGGCGTAGGTCCACACAGCCCAGGCGATCCCGGCGAGGAGTGCTGTCATCACCAGCGAGATCAGGATGGTCTGCCAGAGAGGCTTTTGCGGCTGGTCGCTCATTTCAGCACCCTGGCGGTTAGAAGGTCCGCTTTGAACACCATCAGGTCATCCAGCTGTTCGACCTCACCTTCGACCTCGATGTAAAGCGCCAGCAGCGGATCGATGGCCTCGCCAAGAAGCTGGCCGTCCTTGCCTGCCAGAAGAAAGAAATTGCGCCCCTCGACCGGTCCGGACGAGACGAAGACCGGGGGAATGCCGCCGGTCAGGCAAAGGTCCGCGCAGGCCTTGTGCGCAAGGCCCCGGCCCGGGCGCATGGCGCCCGCATAGCACTTGCCGTCGCAGATTTCACCGGTCAGTTTCCAGCGCCCCAGCGAGACGGGTTCGGATGGGGTGAAGCCGGGCGCATCGTCCATAGCAGGTGCTACCTGTCCCACCTGGATCATTGTCAGATCGCCCCGGTTCACGGGCACTCCACGCAAGGTCACCTGCATCTCGCGATTGGCTTCTGCCTGTTCAAAGACACCGCGTTTGCCCTGGCCTGCCAGCATGTAGGTGCGGGCAGGGGTGTCGCCATCCGCCGGAATGCGGAACACCGGATAGGGCCGGAGTTCGAGCAGGCCGGTTTGCTCGAACCTGTTGCCCCACTGAAACGTGCCGCTGCCCGGATCGTTCTGGGTGGTGGACAGGGCGAAGGCTGCAAGGCCCAGTCCCGCGACAAAACACAGGGAGAAGACCCCGAGAAAGGCCACCAGTGGCTTCGGCACCTTGTTGAGATAGCCGACGAAAAACGGAGCCGCCTTGGTTTGTTTCCAGCTCATGACGCACCTCCGATCACCACCGGCTCGACATAGGTGCCGGGTGGCAGAGCGTTGGGATCGAGAAGAACGGTGGAGCCGACCAGCTTCAGCTTGTAGGTGGCGATCTTCTCGGTGAAGGGCGCGGGCGCGCAGCCGTCGGCCAGATTGTACTGATACCCGTGCCAGGGGCAGGTGATGCAGCCCCACAGCACCTTGCCTTCGCCAAGCGGACCGTTCTGGTGGGCGCAGACATTGGTGACCGCCGACAGCTTGCCGTCATACTTGAAGATGGCGACACGCTCTTCTTCGCTCAGGGTCACGACCTTGGCGCATTTGTCGTCGATTTCGTCCACCTCTCCGGCGACGACCCAGCCGGCTTCTTCCAGTGAAGCCTTTGCCGTGGCATCGCCCTTTTCCCGATTGGCCTCCAGGCGTCCGCTTGCAAAGTGAAGACCGCAGACCATGACAACGCTTGCCGCAACCATGCCGGTGAAGATGGGATCGGACGGGCCTTGCAGCGCGCCGAGCGCGACATGCAACACCACGAAGGCGTAGGCGGCATAGATGAACATGTGCAGCGCCTTCCAGATCGGCGCTCCCAGAAAGCTGAGCCAGAAATCATGGCTGGTGGCAGCCAGTGCGAACAGGATCAGGAGAGCGGCGATACCGAAAGCCTCGAAGGGAAAGCCGATCACCTGCCCGTAGCTTGTGTTGGAAGACAGTAACGCGACATAGCTATCTGTCGGTGAGAAGTTGAAATACCAGCCAAGCACATAGTTGGCGTGGACAGCCGCAATACCGGCGGTCATCACGCCGAAATGGCGGCGGTTGTAAAGCAGCGGCAGAAAGCGCCGATTGAGCCGTGCCAGCGGCCCGATGCACAGGATCACCGTCAGCATCAGAAAGGCACAACTGCCGAAGGCACGCATCCTCAGGATGGCACCGTCGATTGGCCGGGTGACATCCTCATGGAACGGCCCGACACGAATGAAGATGTAAAGATAAAGCGCAACGGCAATCAGCAGGATGGCGTCATAGACTATCTTGTTGCGGTTCCAGATCACCGGTGTGTATTGCACGCTCATTGGCTTGCCTCCCCGGAGCTTTTCACCGGAGCTTCAATCAGCACAGCCGGTCTGTCCGTGGGGGGCGACTGACGCATCGCCAGAATGGTGAAGAAGACCAGCGGCAGGAGCAGGCCGAGGACGGTCCAGATACGGGCATGGGCTTTGCGATGTGCACGTTTCACCGGCCAGCCTCCCCATGCTTTTCAAGCACGTACCAGCGATAGAGCACCAGCGGCCAGATCAGGCAGATACCGGGAATGAGCAAGGGCCGGAAGACATGAGACCCGCGTGCGGATGGCTCCACCCGGTCGATGCCGATGACAAGAAAGAGTACCGCGACCAGCCCGCCGGCCATGAGATAGTATTTTCCGATGTCGATCAGAATGGCTGCTGTTTGCAAGTGGACCCCCGCCAGGTCTGGATGTGATTGGTGTCAGCTTAGCTCATTACGAAGCATTGCCAACGGTCTCTTCAATTCTTCCGGTCCGAGTTGGCCGCTCTTCTCTTCTCACCCCGTCATTGCAGGGCTCGACCCTGCAATCCATGCCGTTTCCGTGCCTTGAGCGAGGTCCGTCATGTCGAACCGCAATGGCATGGATCCCATGGTCGAGCCATGGGATGACGGAGGAGGAGGTGTTGCTCGAGTGGCCTTGCCGCGTAAAAGGAGCGATTGAGACCTTGTCACGGTTTCCATCACACCAGATCCGCATCGGTAATGATTTCCACCAGTGACGGACCGTCGTGAGCGATCGCATCGGCGATGGCGTCTTTCAGTTCGGCAGGGTCGGTCACCCGGTGGCCGTGACCACCGCACAGGCGCGCGAAAGCGGCGAAGGACGGGTTGGTGAGGTTCGTTTCCCAGACCGGCCATTCGCCCGAGCGCTGCTCCTTGGAGATCTTGCCGAGCTCGGAATTGTTCAAAAGGATATGGGTTATATCCATTCCGTATTTGACGGCAGTGGTGAACTCCATGGCGTATTGACCAAAACCTCCGTCCCCGGAAATCGAGATCACCTTGCGGCCCCGGAATTCCTCGAAGTCCTGGGTCGCGCTCCAGGCGCCCAGGGCCGCGGGCAGGCTGAAGCCGATGGAGCCGAGATAGCCGGACATCAGGATGCGCTGTCCGCAAGGCTCAAAATACCGACCGAAGGAATAGGTGTTGTTGCCCACGTCGACCGGGATGATCGCGTCCGGTGGGCACAGATCGCTCAACGCCTTGAAAACGGCTGCCGAATGAATGCCCCTGCCGCCGTCCTCGGAAAGACGAAGGTCCTTTTCCACACGCCAGATTGTCCAGCGTTCCACCAGTTCTCCCGCCTGGTCGGGGGCATCTGCCGGTTTCAGCACCTGATCGACAATGGCTTCGCAGAAGCTGCCGATCTCGCCCCAGACGGGCAAGGTCACCGGATGGAACTTGCCGAGCTGCATGCGCTCGAAATCCACCTGGATGATTGTCTTGTATGGGGCGATGCCTGTGTGGTTGGCAAAGGATGATCCGAGCGAAACGATCAGATCCGCCTCGTTCATGAACCAGCTTGCAATGGGCGTCCCGGAGCGGCCAAGAACACCAGCCGCCAGCGGGTGGGTGTCCGGGATCAGGCCCTTGCCCTTGAAAGTGGTCAGGACCGGTGCGCCGAGCTTTTCTGCAAGCGCGACGACCTTGTCGCGAACATCCTTGGCGCCGTAGCCAAGCACAATGACCGGGCGTTTCGCTGCGTTGATCATCTCAACGGCCTTTGCGAGATCCTCGCCGGAGGGCGTGATGCCGGTTCCGCCGAGGCGGCCTTCGGGTTTGCCTGCCTCCTTGCTGCTCGGGTTGGTCTGGACGTCGTCGGGGAAAATGAGATTGGCGACATCCCGTTCCACCAGCGCGGTTTTCAAGGCCAGCGACATTAGCTCTGCATGGTTGGAGGTGCTGAGTACCGGCTGGGAAAACTTCGAGACGGCTTCGAACGCGGATTTGAGATCAATGTCCTGAAAGGCCCCCGGGCCGAACACCTGGGTCTGCACCTGGCCGGTGAGGGCCAGAACCGGTGACCGGTCGACCTTGGCGTCCCAGAGGCCGGTCAGAAGGTTGGTTGCGCCGGGGCCGGCAATGGTGAGGCAGGCTGCCGGTTTGCCTGTCAGCTTGCCATAGGCGGAGGCGGCGAAGGCGGCCGCGCCCTCGTGGCGAATGCCGATATAGCCCAAGGCGCCCTTGTCGACCTGACGGCGTATCGCATCGGCAAGGCCGAGGTTGGAGTGGCCGACCATGCCGAAGACACGCTTGACGCCCCAGTTGACCATCGTTTCGGCCATGACGTCGGTCACCGTGCGTTCATGGGGCGGCTCCGGGTCCAGGCCGATGAAGATCTCGTCGCCGTCGATCCTGAGGGGATAGAGCTTCTGGCCACTGTCCTCGTGACCGCCGGGAGGCGTGCCCGTCAGCGGATCGAAATCCCAGCCGTGCCAGGGGCATCGGATCCAGCATTTGCCGTCCGATCCCTTCTCGATGGAACCTTCCCCGAGCGGGCCTCGCTGATGCGGGCAATGATTGTCCATCGCCGCCCACTGGCCTTCGAAATGCGACAGGCAGATCGAGGTTGTACGCGCCGTGACCGTTTTCACCCGGCCTTCGGGCAGGTCTTTGACGTGCCCAACCTTGATCCAGTCGAGATCCTGAGCGTCCATTGGTCTTCCTCCCTTAAACGTCGCGATCGGTCACGCGATGCCGCCATAGGCAACGCCGGATAGCTCGGCCATTTCCCGTTTCCAGGTCGTCAGGTCTTCCAGGGTGAACTGGCTCAGGTGCGAATGACCGCAGGCCCTTGCCATTACCTGCATCAGTTCAACCGATGCTTCGAAGAAGTTGGTCAGCTGGCGGGCGGATTTCTCGATTTCCAGCCGATTGACCAGATGCGGTTTCTGGGTGGCGATCCCGACCGGGCAATTGTTGGTGTGGCAGGCTCGCATGGCGATACAGCCGATGGCCTGCATGGCCGAATTGGAAAGCGCCACCGCGTCGGCACCGAGCGCCAGGGCCTTGATGAAATCGTCGGGCTTGCGCAGGCCGCCTGTGATGATCAACGTGATGTCCGGCCGTTCCGACGTGTCGAGGTGCCGCCGGGCGCGGGCAAGCGCGGGAATGGTCGGAACGGAGATGTTGTCGCGGAAGATGATCGGTGCTGCCCCGGTGCCGCCGCCACGGCCATCAAGGATAATGTAGTCGACACCCAACTCCAGCGCCGCGTCGATGTCCTTTTCGACGTGCTGGGCCGACAGCTTGTAGCCGATCGGGATACCGCCGGTGCGGGTACGGACCTCGTCGGCGAAATCCTTTATCTGGGATCGATCTGTCCAGTCCGGAAAGCGGGGCGGCGAGATCGCGTCTTCGCCTTCCTTCAAGCCGCGGACCTCGGCAATCTTGCCCTTGACCTTGGCTCCCGGCAGGTGCCCACCCGTGCCGGTCTTGGCCCCCTGACCGCCCTTGAAGTGAAACGCCTGAACCTTGTCGAGCTTGTCCCATGCAAAACCGAAACGGGCCGAGGCGAGTTCATAGAAATACCTTGAATTGGCCTGTTGTTCTTCCGGTAGCATGCCGCCTTCGCCAGAGCAGATGCCGGTTCCGGCAAGGTCTGCGCCTCTGGCAAGGGCAATCTTGGCCGGCTCCGACAGGGCGCCGAAGCTCATGTCGGAAACCAGCAACGGGATCTTCAGTTTCAGCGGTTTCTGCGCGTTCGGCCCGACAACAACGTCGGTGCCGACTGGTTCGTCCTCCAGAAGCGGGAATTTCTGCAGTTGGGCCGTCAGGATCTGGATATCGTCCCAGTCGGGCAACTGGTTGCGCGGCACGCCCATGGCGTCGACGCGGCCATGATGACCTGTCTTTTTAAGACCGTCGCGGGCGTATTGCTGGATCAGGCCGTTGTAAGGTTCTTCCTCTGTGCCGTGGCTGGTGTCGGCATAAAGGCCGAGGTAGCTGTTGCGGTTGAACGGCTGCGGATGCTCCCGGGCCCAGGCGGCGACCTCGTCCTCGTCGACCAGGATATCGTCGCCTTCGACCCAGCTGTTGAATTTCGGCAAGGCCTCGGAGTTGTTGTATTCGGAGACGCCGCTGTCGAGCCGGTAATCCCAGTAATGAACACCGCAGATGAGGTTGTCGCCGCTGACATAGCCATCGGACATGAGCGCGCCGCGATGCAGGCAGCGGCCGTAGAAGACGGAGATGTCGTCGTCGAAGCGAACAACCACAAGGTCAACATCTGCGACGAGGGCATAGGTCGGTTTTCTGTCCGGCAATTCGCTGAGTTTGGCAACAACCTGTTTTGTCATGTCTTCCCCCGGCTACTGGCGATATGCGCCCTTGCTATTGGGTTGGTCGAAAGTCAGTCGGCAGGCACTTCCGGCCGCATGGGCGGCATGGCCTTGAGTTCCGCTGCCCCGTCCTTGCCGGACATGTGAGCAGCGTACCATTTGGCAAAAGGCACGGCTGTGACACCATGCAGGACCGCGCTGATCCAGACCGCGTTAACGGCCAGATTCAGGAGCTGTTCGCCGATTGCGTGATCAATCTGGTCAACGACGAGGAGCGCAAAAAGGGCTGTTGCCAGTCCGCGCGGGCCGAACCAGCCGAAAAAGAGCTTGGTCAGTGGGGCGGCATCCGTGCCGGCAAGCGACAGCCAGACCGCCAGTGGCCGCACCACGAACAGGCTCACCAGAATGAGCGCAAGGCTGGCGGCATCAAGATGGGCGATGGCATCGGGCAACAGGGCAAGACCGATCAGGAAAAAGGCACCCCAGGAAAGCATCTGGCCTTCGCTTTCGGTGAATTCGTAGATGAAGGCGCATTGCCCCTTGATGACGTTGCCGAAGAAGAGCCCTGCGACGAACGCTGATATGAAGCCGTTGCCGCCGATTTCGCCGGCGGCCAGATAAGCGCCGCAAGCCATGGCAATGGCGCCGATGCCTTCGATGGTATCGGTGGTCATGCCCCGGCGTTTGGCAGCCAGAAACAGCACCCCGCCCGCAGCACCGATAGCCGCGCCCGCCAGGGGACCAAGGATCAGTTGCTTGGCGCCAAACATCAGCCAGTCTGTCGCGCCCGGCTGCATCATTTCCCCGGCAAGGCTCGCGAACAGCAAGATGGCCGGCAGGGCCAGTCCGTCGTTGAGGCCGCTTTCCAGCGTCAGCGCCCGGCGCACCCGCTCCGGCACCGCCTTGTTGGTGACGACAGCCTGGCCGAGAGCAGCATCGGTCGGCGCGAGCAGCGCGGCAGCAAGAGCGGCGACGATGAGCGGTTCGCCGCTCAAAAACGGTATGGCCGCCACGGACCCGATAATTATGGCAAGTGGCAGGCCAAGGGCGAGCATGCGCAGGGGCCATTGGTGGCGCTGGCGCAGGGCCTGAAGATTGATCTGGGCAGCGTCCAGGAACAAAAGGACGATGAGAGCCATTTCGGCAACGATATGCAGAAGGCGTTCAGCATCGGTTCCAGGCATCAGCCCGGTCTGGGCCATCAGGTAGCCGAAGCCGATGAAGAGGATCGGCGCTGTCAGGACGCCCTTCGACAATGTCCTGGCCAGCAGCGTGTAGCAGACCGTAAACAGCGCCAGAAGCAACAGGCCGGTTGTCATGAAACGGTATCCCCCTCGAACGCTGTGACGTTAGGACAGCGCGAGCTGCCGTCTCAAATCATAATGCGATGACGCGGTTGTGCGACAGCCGTGATTTGCCAATGGCGAAAATGCGTTTGGAAAGGGTGGGTCAAAGGCCCGTGTGAGGGTTACTGCAAGGCCGCCAATTGCTTCAGGATACGTTGCGCATCGGCGGGTTTGGCGGCGATTTCAAGGATCAGTTTCTTGCGCACTGCTTCGGCAAATGTCGCTGGACTGTCGGCAGTCACCACAAAGGCGGCCGGACCGCCGATGATGCTCTCGTAGAACCGCTTTTCCAGATCGTAGGCAATCGGCCGGCCGGAACAGTGCCGGCACAGAACCGCCAGGCCGTTGATGACAATACCGGAGGAAACCACGATATTCCGGGCTTCGGGTATGGTCGGACCGTTCCAGTTGTTGGCGCTGTCGGCAGACAGGTCGATCACCCTGCGCAAGCCCGCAAAGGCATTGTCGTCGATCAGCTCCTTGCCTTTCAGAAGCGCTGCGCCGATGGCGTTGCGGCCGTAGGCGCGGCGCGGGGCTGCCATCAGTTCCGTTGCAAAATGCTGGGCGCTCTCCGGTCCGTCGATGACTGTCCAGTCCACGACAACATCCTGGGAGTGCATGTCCGCCCATTCGACATAGGTGACGACGATCTTGCCGTAAATGTTGCTGGCGATGGCATTCAGCACTGACGGATCCGTGATCGCGTCGGCATAGCCCTTGCGTTGAAACCGAATTTCTTCGTCATCGATGGACCCGGTCGCATCGGCCAGGAGCACCAGTTCCAGATCGAGTTCTTCGGAAAAGGCTGGGGGGATCAGAAAAAGGCACCAGACAACAACAGCAAGGATTATCCGCATCGCAACCGTCTCCCCATGGCAAAGGCATTTGAGAGTAGCTAGGGCGGGGTCGGGAAAATGGCAGGGTGGATGATGGTCGTGTCGCGAAGTTTGTCGTTGTTTGCACATGTCATAATACGGCTTGCCCCACTCGTATCCGGGGAAGCTCTCGCCACAGAATATTTGCACTCAAGCACTGGCAACTTGTCATCCCTGCGCAGGCAGGGATCCAGTAACTCACAGACTTTGCGGTTTTCGTCTCATACGACACGGCGTACTGGGTCCCGGTCTTGCTGCTGACGCAACAAACCGGGACGACAAATCATGGAGGTTCGGATGTGCTTAATCCCGCAATCCATGCCAATGCGTTTCCTCGTTCACGCACTTTGTTTGGAGGTGCAGGGGCTTGGATCCCATGGTCATGCCATGGGATGACGACGCTTGGAAATGAACAAACAAAAAAACCCGCCTTCCATCGGAAAGCGGGTTTGCAGGGTCTGCTTTTTAACCAGAGCTTACGCGACAGCGCGGGCCAGTGCGCATTGGGACCAGAGGTCGTTGATCGCGTTGGCGAGGTGTTCGATGTCCTCGGCCGTGTGCAGTGGTGTCGGGGTGAAGCGCAGGCGCTCCGTGCCGACCGGAACTGTCGGATAGTTGATCGGCTGAACGTAGATGCCGTAGGTGTCCAGAAGGATGTCAGAGATCCATTTGCACTTCTTGGCATCACCCACCATCACCGGAACGATGTGGCTCGGGTTTTCCATGTGCGGGATGCCGCGCTTGTCGAGAGCGGCGCGGACCTGAGCGACCCGGTCCTTGTGCGCCTTGCGTTCGAACGGGCTGTCCTTCAGGTGACGGATGGAGACGGCTGCGCCTGCTGCCAGCGCCGGCGGCAGTGCGGTGGTGAAAATGAAGCCGGAGGCGAAGGAGCGGATAAAGTCGACAACCGTCTTCGAACCGGTGATGTAACCGCCCATCACGCCGAAGGCCTTGCCGAGCGTGCCTTCGATGATGGTCAGACGATCCATCAGGCCTTCGCGTTCGGCAACGCCGCCACCGCGCGGGCCGTACATGCCCACGGCATGCACTTCGTCGAGGTAGGTCAGTGCACCGAACTTGTCGGCAACGTCGCAGATCTCCTTGATCGGCGCGATGTCGCCATCCATGGAATAGACGCTTTCGAATGCGACCAGTTTCGGCGCGTCCGGATCGTCCGCCGCCATCTGGCGTTCCAGGTCTTCATAGTCGTTGTGCTTGAAGATGCGCTTTTCGCAGCGGGCGTGGCGGATGCCTTCAATCATGGAGGCGTGATTGAGCGAGTCCGAATAGACGATCATGCCCGGAACCTGGGAGGCGAGCGTACCCAGCGCTGCCCAGTTGGAAACATAACCGGACGTGAAGATCAGAGCAGCTTCCTTGCCGTGCAGGTCGGCCAGCTCGTTCTCCAGAAGAACATGGTAGTGGTTGGTGCCGGAAATGTTGCGCGTTCCGCCTGCGCCTGCGCCGCATTTGGAGATCACGTCCTGCATCGCGGACACGACCTTTTCGTTCTGGCCCATGCCGAGATAGTCGTTGGAGCACCAGACGGTCACGTCCTGAACGGAACCATCTTCGCGGTAACGGGTTGCGCGCGGAAAAGCACCTGCCTGACGTTCCAGATCTGCAAACACACGGTAATTGCCGTTGTCATGCAGTTTGCCCAGGCGTTCTTCCAGATACGCGTTCACGTCCATTCTCAGGATCCTCTCATCGCGGGCACCTTTGCCAGCGCCTCTCTCCTGCCCGCGCAACTCGCGTCCCGCGCGGCCAATTTGCTGCCTGGAACCTTTCCGTCCGATTCCAGACTAGCAGCTAACTTATAGCCATTCAAAACTGCTTATCAAAGTTTTGGCCTTGATCAAGGTCAAAAACCCCGGCTGCGTCCAATCGCCATAGTGTCCGTTGCCGTGGTTTGCCAAGGAAAACCGGCCTTGTTCCCTTGTCGGAAAAAGTGCGCAATACCCGGTGAAACCGAAGAATATCCCAAGGTGATTGCCGGAAAATTTTCGCGGTCACGGCAAACATGGGTATGGCATCGGAATGTGCATGGGGCCAAATTGCCGCATTCTTCGGCCCGGTTTGAAGAAGTTTCTTGCTTTCAACCCTCAAACATGAATACTGATTCATGTTTCATGAACTGGGAGGAAACAGCAGGTGCGCAAACCAGCCGCAGAAGCAGACGCGCCGCAAAAGGCTGCAGGCAACCAGCCGAAAACGGCGCGCGGTGAAGCCACCCGAAAGGCGATCCTGACCGCTGCCGAAAGGGTGATCGGCGAGAAGGGCTACAACGACGCCTCCATCGGCTACATTACCAGTGAGGCAGGTGTCGCCCAAGGCACTTTCTATATCTACTTTACCACCAAGGAGCAGGTGTTCTCGGAGCTTGTCCTGGAAATGGGGCGGCTGGTCCGACATACGATCGCCGAGGCAACGCAGGGCATCGGCAACCGGCTGGAAGCGGAAGAGGCCGGCCTGCGGGCCTTCCTGGAATTCGTCCAGGCCCATCCGGACCTCTACCGGATCGTACAGGAAGCACTGTTCGTCGATCCTGCCGCCTATGAGGAATATTACAAGACATTCGCCGCCGGTTACCGGTCGGGACTGGTTGCCGCCGAGGCCGCCGGCCAGATCTCCAAGGGGGACACGGAAACCCGTGCCTGGGCCCTCATGGGCATCGCCCGGGCCCTTGGCGAGCAGCTGGTCGTGTTCAAGTCGGAAAAACCCATTTCCGAACTGGTTGCCAGTGCCTACGACCTGATTGCCAACGGCATCAAACCCTGAGGCGCATGTCATGGGTCTCGTTGAGGCAGAAACACGCGGCGGCGCGATCTGGATATGGTTGAACCGGCCGGACCGGCACAATGCTCTGGTTCCGGCCCTGGTTTCCGAATTGCGGAGCGCCATTGCCGAAGCGGCGATGGTCGAACCGGTGGCGCTGGTTCTGTCGGGCCGCGGATCCAGCTTTTCGACCGGTGGCGATATTGGCGGGTTTTTGGACCATGCCGGATCGCAAGGTACACTCATGGCCTACTCGGACGAGCTTGTCGGCAGCTTGCACGAGACGATCCTCGACCTGTTGTCCTTTCCGGTGCCGGTGCTGGCGGCGGTTAATGGGCCGGTGACGGGTGGGTCTGCTGGCTTGATGCTGGCGGCAGACATGGTTGCCATGTCCGGGACGGCCTTTGTCCAGCCCTACTACAATCAGGTGGGGTTCGGTCCGGATGGCGGCTGGACAGCCTTGCTGCCGGACCGCATCGGCACTTCGAAGGCACTTGCGATCCAGTATCGCAACACGCGCATCAGTGCTTCGGAGGCCGTGGAACTGGGGCTTGCCGTCTGTCAGGTGCCGGGGGCTGAGCTTGTTGCAACTGTTGACGGCTGGGTCGTGGATCTCGGCAAAGGCTTCGCGCAGACCCACCGCACGACACGGCAGAGTGTTTGGGATGCACGCAGATGCGCGATGGTGCGAGACCGTCTCGACCAGGAAAAAGCCAGGTTCCTGGACCTGGTGAGCTGTCAAAGCACGCTCGACGGCATGAAGGAATTCACCAGGAAACGGGCCTGAGGAGAAGCCCGTCCGAAGGACCAGGACGGCGACAGCAAGACGGACACCTCGACTTGCTGGGCGCTGGCTCGAGGCCCCGCCAGGTGTTGGGAGGACGCATGGAATATTTAACCGACATGGCCGCAAAACGGGCGGAGCTCACGCCCGGGGCGACAGCCTTTGTCGATCATGAAAGCGGCAGATCTTTCAGTTTCTGCGAGATCAACGAGCGCGCCACCCGGTTGGGCAATCTTCTGCTGGGTCGCGGCCTTGCCAAGGGCGACCGCATGGCGGTGCTCTGCCATAACCACCCGGATTTCTTCGTGCTGCTGTTTGCGGCTCAGAAAACCGGCATCCTGCTTGTGCCGCTCAACTGGCGACAGCCGGTTGCCGAGCTGCAGCCCATCTTGGCGGCCTCCGGTGCGAAGCTGCTGTTTCATGATCTTGCGTTTGTCGAGATTGCCGAAGAACTTGCCGCCACAACCGGCCTGTCCCTTCTGCCTCTGGGCGCCGAGGGTCGGGGCGGCAGCGCTCTTGATCGTCTTCTGACGGGGGCAAGTCCTGCAGCGATCGGATGCGGCAAGGTCAAGGCCTCGGCCCCCTGGTATCTGCTTTACACTTCCGGAACGACGGGCCTGCCCAAGGCGGTCATCCAGACGGCAGGCATGGCCTATGCCAACATGATCAACTACTGCCAGGCAACGGGTCTTTCGATCGGCGAAAAGGGCGTCAATTTCCTGCCGCTCTTCCATACGGCGGGGATCAACCTGCCGACGCTGCCGATCTTCCTGAACGGCGGCATGTCGACTGTCTTGCGCAAGTTCGATCCGGAGACCGTGCTTGATCTCGTTTCCGCCGGAAACGTCACCTGCTTCTTCGGTGTTCCGGCGATCTATCAGGCGCTGGCCCTGTCACCCAGGATCGGCAAGACGAATTTTTCGAAGGTCCGGTCGCTCGGCTGTGGCGGTGCGCCTGTGCCGAAACACCTGTTGTCGGAGTTTCAGGAGCGGGGCGTCACCATCTGCAACGGCATGGGCATGACCGAGACCGGGCCAACCGTGTTCCTGATGGACAAGGGCCATGCGCCCGCCAAGATCGGCTCAGTCGGAAAACCGCAGATCCTGACGGATGTTCGCCTGGTCGACGGCGATGGCGGTATCGTCGAAGGGCCGGGGGAAGGGGAAGTCCAGTTTCGTGGGCCGAACATCACGCCGGGCTACATGGACAACAAGGAAGCGACGGTTGCCACCTTCACGGTCGACGGCTGGCTGAAATCCGGTGACATCGGGCGCCGCGACGAGGACGGCTACTACTACATCGTCGACCGGATCAAGGACATGTACATCTCGGGAGGCGAGAACGTCTATCCGGCCGAAGTCGAGAAGGTTCTTGTCGGTCATCCGGCCGTTCTGGAGGCTGTGGTGATTGGTGTGCCTGATGCTAAGTGGGGCGAGGTCGGTGCGGCCTTCCTGATTGTGCGTCCCGGCGAAGACCTCGACACGACGACGTTGGCCGACTGGTGCCGCAAGCAGCTGGCGCCCTACAAGGTGCCGAAAAGCTTTACCGTCGTTGATGACCTGCCGCGCACCGCGGCGGGCAAGGTGCGCAAGAACATTCTGAAAGACGACTTCCTTGCCGACAATTCCCTGGAGAAAGCATAACCGATGAGCCTGACCGCTGACGCGCAGCACAGCGCAACGTTTAGCTGGATCCCCCGTCAGGAGGATTTCGATGCCTTTGCCGATCTGTCCGGTGATGACAACCCGATCCACGTCGATCCCGAATTTTCGGCTCGCACACGGTTCGGCCGCACCGTCTCCCACGGAATGCTGCTTTATACGCGGGTCTTTGCGCATCTGGAGGCCCTCCATCCGGGGCGAAGCCATGCCGTGCAGACTTTGATGTTTCCCAATCCGGCCTATGCGGATGAGGAGCTAACGTTTTCATTCACGCAGAGCGAGGACGATGGGGACCTGATCCTGATCGAGGTCGCCCGTGCGGCGGATGGGGCCGTGACCTTGTCCGGTTCCTGCAAACTGGGGGTGCGGACATGAGCCTGGAAGTCGGAGCGCGCGCGGAAGTCAAACGCAGCTACACAGAAGACGACATGCGTGGTTTCGCGCAGCTTGCCGGAAACGATACGGAAGTACCGGTGTCTGTTCCGGGACCACTGATCGGCGGGCTCTTTTCCTATCTGCTGGGCGTCGAGCTGCCGGGGAGAGGAACCAACTACCTGAAGCAGAGCCTGGAGTTTCTGGCGCCCGCCCCGGTCGGGGAGACGCTGACGGCCTCGGTGACCATCACGCGCCTGCGGCCGGAAAAACACCTGGTCGATCTGGAAACGGTCTGTGAAGCCGAGGACGGCACCCGCATCTGTCAGGGCCGGGCGCTTGTCTATGTCGAGGATGTCGGCAAGGACTGAGCCGTTGTTACAGGTTTTCGGCTGCCGCGCGGCGTTAGGCTGACCGGTTGCGCATTCGAGGGCCTTCTACTCGCCCTCGATGATCCGGACCTTGGATGGCCAGAAGGCGTAGTGCCCGGCAAGTTTCTCCGCCATCGGCACCGGCGATCTGTAGACCCAGCCGATCTCCTCACCGTCATGGGAAATGTAGCTGGCGTCGCCCTTGATGGGGCAATGGGTAGACTTGTCGACATACCCGAACCGGGTCTTGAGATCGGCTTCCGGCACGTAGATCACGGGGTCATAAAAAGACTTGCCGATTTCAAGAACGCGAACCGCATTGATGCTGTCCGCCAGCAGGGCCGCGCCCTGATAGATGCGAATACGCCGGGGTACGTCCTTTATCACCATCAGGTGGTCGGGGTTTTCCGGGTTGCGGATCGCCGTATCGAAGGCGGGCATTGTCTGCGCAGTCATGAGGTCCTCCGTGGAATTGGCCCTCATGTGTGGATGGTGACGGTGAAACGCAAAACAATTCTATGCTGCAGGGCACACGGTTTCGCTGGGTTTTGGGCGTTCGCAGGTTGAAGGTCATCGTTTCGGCCTTGATAATTCCTGCAGTTCTGCGCTCAAACAGGAGAACATGAATTTAGGAAGAAGTGGTGCCATGGCCGAAAGCGTTCAGGATTTTTTGAAACGGCTGTTCCTGCGGGCCGTCGAAGTGGCGGACCCGATGCAGAGCCTTGGTGCGTTTCTGCCGGAGAAACCAGCGGGCCGCGTCGTGGTGATCGGCGCAGGCAAGGCCTCCGCCCGAATGGCGGAAGCGGTCGAAAAGGTCTGGGGGCCGTGCGAAGGCCTGGTGATCACGCGCTATGGCTACGCGAGGCCGTGCGAAGGGATCGAGATCGTGGAGGCCGCGCATCCGGTTCCGGACGAAATGGGGTTTGTCGCGACCAAACGCATGATCGAGCTTGTTTCCGGCCTGGGTGAGAACGACTATCTGCTGGCGCTCATGTCCGGTGGTGCCTCGGCCTTGCTGATTGCGCCTGCCGGAGAAATTTCACTGGCCGAAAAGCAGGCGGTCAACCAGGCGCTTCTGGCCTCCGGTGCGCCAATCGGCCAGATGAATGTCGTGCGGAAACATCTGAGCCGGGTGAAGGGCGGGCAATTGGCAGCCGCTGCCTATCCTGCAAAGATGCTGGCTCTGCTCATCTCCGATGTTCCCGGTGACAATCCTGCTGAAATCGGGTCCGGTCCGACGGTTGGTGATACCAGCACGACGGCCGATGCCAAGGCGATCCTGGAGCAGTGGAAGATCGCAGTGCCGGCTTCGGTGCAACAGGTTCTCGCCGCCGGAAGCGGTGTGTTGAAGCCCGATGACGAAAAGCTTGGCCGTGTGTCGAATGTCATCTTCGCAGCTCCCTCCCAGTCGCTGGAAGCTGCCCGGACACTTGCCGAAGCAGAAGGCTGTGATGTCGAGATCCTGGGGGATGCCCTGGAAGGCGAAGCGCGGGAAGTGGCGCGTGCCCATGCAGAGCTTGCCCTCAGCCGCCAGAGCGAGCGCCCCGACGGTAGCCGGCCCTTGCTGCTCCTGTCCGGCGGTGAGCTGACGGTGACCCGACGCGGCGAGGGCGTTGGCGGACCGAACGCCGAATACGCCCTGGCTCTTGCCTTTGCCTTGCGTGGGGCTCCAGGTATCCACGCGATCGCTTGCGACACGGACGGTGTCGACGGGGCAGCAGAGGTAGCGGGTGCTGTCATTGGCCCGGATACGCTTGCAAGGGCGGACAAGGCGGGTGCCGATGTGGAAGAGGCACTTCTTACCAATGACGCTCACCGCTTTTTCGACACGATCGGAGATCAGGTTGTCACCGGGCCGACACTGACGAATGTCAATGATTTCCGTGCCATATGGATTGGATAGCGCATTGGCCGGGACGAACGCCCGCAAATCCTTTACCCGGCAAATGGCGCCGGAATTCCCAAGGGACCGGACTTGACTGAAATCACCATCACCCGTGTCGCGCGCCTGCCGGATCCGTTTCGGATCGAACGGTTTCTGTCCAATCCCAAGCTTGGCCCGAGGACGCTGTTCTTCAGCGGTGGATCGGCACTCAACGGTGTCGCCCAGTGCCTGAAGCGCTACACGCATAATTCCATTCACCTGGTGACACCGTTCGATTCCGGCGGCAGCTCGCAAGGGCTCAGGATTGCCTTCAACATGCCGGCCATTGGTGATCTCAGAAGCCGGTTGATGGCACTCGCCGACGAAACGGTGCTCGGCCATCCGGACGTTTTTCGCCTGTTCACACATCGGTTTTCGAAAACAGCCTCGCAAGTGGATCTGGCTGCCGAGCTGGAAAGCATGATCGCCGGAACGCATCCGCTGGTGGAGGCGATAGAGCAGCCGATGCGCACGCTCATCCAGAATCAGCTGGGGATGTTTCACGCCGCACGCCCGATAGATTTCGACCTGCGCGGCGCGAGCATCGGCAACCTGATCCTGGCCGGTGGTTACCTCAACCAGAACCAGCAACTTGAACCGATCATCTTTCTTGTGGCCAAGCTGGTGGGTGTTCAGGGCACCGTCCGGGCCGTTGCCGACGACAACCTGCACCTGGGGGCAGACCTTGACGATGGCGAGGTTGTCATCGGCCAGCATCTTCTGACCGGCAAGGAGCATCCGCCACTGGTCTCGCCGATCAGGAACCTGTTCCTCAATCGGGGGCTGACCGGCAAGGACCCTGCGGAAGCAGCGTTTCCGGACCGCAACCGGAGCCTCATCCAGTCTGCTGACCTCATCTGTTATGCGCCGGGCAGTTTCTATACCAGCCTGATCGCAAATCTCCTGCCGAAAGGCGTCGGAAAAGCCATTGCCGCACGCACCGTTCCGAAGGTCTATGTGCCCGGAACGGGGCAGGATCCGGAAACCGGCACGATGAGTGTTGCCGACAAGGTGCAGACCCTGCTTGCCTACTTGCGGCGTGACGCGGGCAGCGATTGCCCGGTCGACCGTCTGCTCAACTTCGTGATCGTCGACCAAGCGGTTCCGGAGAAGGAAACGGAAGGGCTGCAGGCGCTTGGGCTTTCCGTGCTTCGGCTCGATCTCGTCAGCAAGGCGTCCGCACCCTATTATGCCCCTGTGCCGCTTTGCGAAACTCTGGTCTCGCTGACGTAAGCACCACCGAACATTCAGGACAAGGTCATGAAACGTACGAAGCTTCTAAACCGGCATCTCAGCAAACTGGTAGCCTCGCTCGGCCATACGGACGAGATCGTCCTTGCCGATGCAGGCCTTCCGGTTCCTGCCAATGTTGGTGTGATCGACCTGGCAGTCAGCCCCGGTATTCCGGCCTTCTTCGATGTTCTGGAAGCGCTGGCCGATGAAATGATCGTCGAGCAGGCGGTCTTTGCGGACGAGGCATCGGAAGATCTCGTCACGCAGATCGAGGTACGGTTGGCCCATTGGGCGGCTGACACCGGCAAGCCGATCGAGCATGTCCGCATGTCTCACGAGGACTTCAAGGAGCGTTGTTCGAAGGCACGTGCGGTCATTCGCACCGGTGAATGCACGCCTTATGCAAATCTGATTCTCGTTTCCGGCGTGCCGTTCTGACAATCGCCGCAGACGGTGTCTGCAAGGCCTGTCTCCACAATCATTGCTGAGAACTGACCAACGCGAGGGGGGAGCGGAAATGCTCCTCCCATTTTTGTTTTCCGAAACGTTGCGACGGCATGTTTCGTTGCAACGTCAGTCGCTTCCCGCTCTGCAAAAAATAAAAATTTGATCTCCAAAACCGATTTTGTTGACTTACAAAATCGGTTTTGTAAAAATTTTCCTCAATAAAACAATCTGTTGCCTTTTGAGGCTGCAGGCCGGGAATTGAGCCCTTCGGGCTCGCAGGGAGGATCGATGTCGCGACTTCGCGATTCCGTCACCATTGATGACGTGGCGCGCCATGTGGGCGTTGCGAAAGGAACCGTGTCGCGGGTCCTCAACAATTACACCGATATTTCCGAAGCCACCCGCAAACGTATCCTCAAGGCTGTTCAGGATCTGGGCTATCAGCCGTCGGCCACCGCACGCAATCTGAAGCGCGGACGTCAGGACACGCTCGGCATCGTCATCCCCGTGGGTCACGGCAGTGGAGCGGATCCGTTCCTGTCCGAATTCATCGACGGCATCGCAAGAGCTCTCGACGAACTGGGGCTGGACCTTCTGGTGACCACTGCCCATTCACGCGAACACATGATCGAGACCGTGAAGCGGCTGATTGCCCGGCGCAAGGTGGACGGTTTCATCGTCACCCGAACGGAAGTGGACGATCCGCGCATCGCCTATCTGCGGGAACAGAATTTTCCATTCGTCGCCCATGGCCGCACGCGCGATCCGGCAGGCTATGCCTGGTTCGATATTGATAACGAGGCGGCCTTTGCTGACGGCGTTCGCCACCTCTACAGCCTCGGACACGAGCGGATCGGGTTCATCGGCGGTCCGATGGAACTCAACTTCGCGCTTCAGCGCCGCAACGGGTACAGGCAGGGTCTGGAGGCTCTGGGCCTTGCACATGATCCGGCATTGGAAAATCTTCAGCCGCTCAGCGAAAAAGGCGGCTTTGCAGGGGCCGAGGCGCTGTTGTCGCTGGAGGCGCCGCCAACCGCACTTTTGTGCGTGACTGACGCCCTTGCCATCGGAGCGGTGCAGTACTGCCGCAAATTCGGTCTTAAGGTCGGCTCCGACGTTACCGTCGTCGGCTATGACGGCCTGCCGGTGGGCGAATATCTGGACCCGCCGCTGACGACCTTTTCGCAAAGCGCCCAGGAAGCAGGCGGCAGGGTTGCCCGCATGCTTATCGATGTTCTGGACGGCAAGAACCCCACGGATCTGCAGGCCCTTGCCAAGGCAAACCTGATCCGGCGCGCCTCGGATGGCGCTCCGGCAAATTCATCGGAGGCGCTTGCAAGCGCGCTCCGCGACCGGCTGAACCAACAGCCACATTCCGGCAGGAAGGGAGAGTAATATGTTTGGGAGGACAACATTCCTGGCCTCGACCATCGCGGGCGTTCTGACGCTCGGTCTGACGGCCGCACAGGCCGAGACGTTGCGGTTCTGGACGACTGAAGAACAACCGGAGCGCCTGGCCAAGCAGGAAGAAATGGCCGCCGCGTTCAAGGACAAGACAGGCATCGAGGTGGATGTCATTCCGGTGACGGAATCCGATCTCGGCACGCGTGCCACAGCAGCCTTTGCCGCCGGCGATCTGCCGGATGTCATCTATCACACACTGCAATACGCGCTGCCCTGGGCCGAAGCAGGCATCCTGGATACGGAAGCTGCGACCGAAGTGTTTGAAAAACTGGGTGCCGGCACATTCGCGCCGGGCGCGGTTGCCATGGCTGCCGTTGAAGACGGTGTCGCCTCCGTGCCTGTGGACGGCTGGACCCAGATGGTGATCTACCGCAAGGACCTCTTTGAGGAAAACGGCCTTGCCGCTCCGGACAGCTATGAAGACATTCTGGCAGCTGTCGAAAAACTGCATAACCCGCCCGAGATGTTCGGTTTCGTCGCCGCGACCAAGGTGGACGAGAACTTCATGAGCCAGGTGCTGGAGCACGTGCTTCTGGCCAATGGTGTCAGCCCTGTCGGTGACGACGGTTTCAATCCGCTGGACGAGAAGAAGACTGTCGAAGCGCTGGAGTTCTACAAGGCCATCGCCAAGGCATCGCCTCCCGGAGACCTCTTCTGGAAGCAGTCGCGCGAGCTTTATTTTGCCGGCAAAGCAGCCATGATCATCTGGTCGCCGTTCATCCTGGATGAGCTTGCCGGCCTGCGTGACAGCGCTCCGCCGACCATCACTGACGATCCGACTTCCACGGAACTTGCTTCCAAGACCGGAGTTGTCACCACCTTGAGCGGCCCGTCCAATCCAGATGGGGCAGCCTGGGCCGACATCCGTTACTTCGGCATCACCAACGACGCGGACACGGAAGCGGCGATGCAGTTCGTCGAGTTCTCCATGGATGAGGGCTACCTGTCGACCCTGTCGATCGCGCCGGAAGGCAAGTTCCCGATCCGTCGTGGTTCTGCCGACAACGCGACCGAATTCGTCGATGGCTGGGCAAAGCTCCCGGTAGGTGTAGACCGCAAGGCGCCGCTGACCGATCTCTACGATGCCGAGACCATCAAGACCATCGTCTCCGGTCTCGACACCGCCAGCCGCTGGGGCGTCAAGGAAGGCCAGCTCTCGCTTGCCTCCAAGATGATCAACAGCCAGGTGATGAACCGTCTGGTGCGTGAATACATCGACGACGAACGCGATGCTGCGGCAACAGTTGCCAAGCTCAACGAGGAGCTGGCCAAGATCCAGTAACGCCTTTCCACCCCCAAGACCCCACGAGGGGGTGGGAAAGCCCGCACATAACGGCCCGGACCGGGCGTCTGTCGGATGCCCGGTCCTTCCCAATCTCCTGCCGCTGCATTGCCGGCAGCCGAGATGGGCTCCAGAAAGTTGCCGGTTGGGACTTGTCGGTCGCCAACGGCAGAACGGGATCTAGACCCCGGGCGGAAACATGAACACCAAAACCGAAGCTGACGCTTCCTCAGGGCCGCCGAAAGGCATCGGTCCGATGCAGCGGCGTGAAATGTGGCTGGCGTATCTGATGCTGGCGCCGACATTTGCCATCATCCTGATGATTGTTGCCGGACCGCTGCTTGCCAATTTCTGGATCAGTGTGAAGCCGGTTCAGCTTGCCGACCTGCGGCCGCCGACCGTGCTCGTCAACGAACGGGTTCGTGGCCGGCCAAAAGCACCAGGCGACGAGGCCCGGCTGGAATACCGGTTGCGCAATTCGTCCCAGGACGAGGAAGTCCGCAACGTGACGCTGAGCGATGTGGTGCCCGATGGCTTCACGGTGACTTCGCATTCCGAAAACTGTTCGCTCAATGGCGCCGCGCTGACGTGCGATCTTGGAACCGTTGCGCCTGGCTGGCGCGGAGATGTCGAACTGGTTGGAACCGTGTCGCAGGGGTTTCTGGATGCAAACCGTCCCGAACGTGCGAGCGAGCCGGTTATTTCGGGCGAAGCCAACAATGTGCTGACCAACTTCGAATTCACGTTCGAGAACTTCAGCCGGATCTTCAGCGCGGACGAGTTCTGGTCAGTGCTGCGCATTACGTTCTACTACACCATCTTCGGGACGGGTGGCGCGTTGGTGCTGGGTCTCTTTGCGGCGCAGCTCCTGAACACGACCTTCCCCGGTCGCGGTGTCCTGCGGGGCCTGTTCCTGTTTCCCTACGTCTCGCCGGTGATCGCAGTTGCCTTTACCTGGGTCGTTCTGTTCGACCCGTTTTCCGGCACGCTCAACGCGCTGCTGACCAAAATGGGCGTTGTCGCCGATCCGATCAATTTCTTCGGCCAGAGGGCGATCGAGTTTTCCGTTCTCGGCATTCCGATGGAGTTTCCGCTGGCGCTGACGACGGTGATAGCCTTCGAGGCCTGGCGTTACTTCCCGCTGTCTTTCCTGTTCATCCTGGCGCGCATGCAGTCGATCAACACCGACATGTATGAAGCTGCCGAAATGGACGGGGCGACGCCGCTGCAACAGTTCTGGTACCTGTCGCTGCCGCAACTGATGGGGATCCTTTCGGTCTTGTTCCTGCTGCGCTTCATCTGGACCTTCAACAAGTTCGACGACATCTTCCTTCTGACCGGCGGCAACGCGGGCACTCGTACGCTGACCGTCGATGTCTATGAGCAGGGATTTGCCCTGTCCAATCTCGGCGCCGGTGCAGCCGTTGCCGTGGTCGTGTTTGTCGTCCTTGTCACCTTCGCCACTTTGTTCATCCGCTTTTCGCCGAAGGAGGAAGGGCTATGAGACCCGGCAGTATCGTTCTCGCGGCGCTGACCGGCCTGATCTGGGGCGTGACTGCCATGGTGGTCATCGGTGTCACGCTGACACTGGTGACCGGCGATGTGGCGCAGCCGCAGGCAACGGCGGCAGGTCTTGCGGGGCTTGTCAGTGCTCTGGTTCTGGTCTGGAGGCAGTCGACCGGGGGCGCTGGAGCCATGGCGGACAGGGGGCTTTGTGCTGCCGTCCTGTTCGTCGTCCTGATGGTGGCTTCCTTCGCGGCGCCCTTCGGTCTGTCGCTTGGTCAGCACTCCTTGTGGCAGGGACTTGGTCTGGTGATGTTTGTCGCCGGCGTTACCGGTGCCAATGCGATCTGCCTCGGTGGGGCCCGGCTTGGTGCCATGTCGCGCTATGAGCGTGAGGTCGTCTATATTCGCATCGCGAAAGGCGTCGGCTTCGTCGTCTTCTCGATCATTGTCGCCTTGCCGTTCTACGTCATGATCATGACCTCGCTCAAAAGTCAGCAGGCACTGCTGGCCAATCCGCTGGACCTGTCGATCGACGTCAGTCAGGGCATCAGCGGGCTTTTCCGGTCCTATGTCGAGCTTTTCACCCAGTTCAACTTCAGTCGTTACCTGATGGTGTCCGCCTTCGTGTCGGTGGCAACCGTCGTGCTGACATTGCTGTTCTCGGTGCCGGGCGCCTATGCCGTGTCGCGGCTGCGGTTTCCGGGGCAGGCATTCCTGGCCCGCTCCGTGCTGCTCATCTACATGGTGCCGGCGATCGTGCTGGTGATCCCGCTCTATGCGGTGTTCTCGCAGCTTGGCCTGCGCAACACACTCACCGGTCTGTTGATCGTCTATCCGGCAACCACCATCCCGGTCGCGCTCTACATGCTGCAGGGGTACTTTCGCGGTCTGCCGTCGGAGCTGGAGGAAGCCGGACTGATGGACGGGCTGTCGCGCATCGGCGTGATCCTCAAGATCACCCTGCCGCTGTCCCTTCCGGCGCTGGCTTCCGTTTCCCTATACGTCTTCATGATCGCCTGGAACGAGTTCCTGTTCGCGTTCATGTTCCTGGATGATCCGGACATCTTCACGCTGTCGCGCGGAGTGGTGTCCCTCAATTCCTCCGAGGTGCCACGTCAGCATCTCATGGCGGGCGCGGTAATTGCGACCGTGCCCGTCCTTTTCATTTTCCTGTGGTTCGAACGTTTCCTTGTCCAGGGCCTGACGGCCGGCAGCGTCAAGGGTTGAACGATCAAGAGAAGGGGCTCTGAAGAGCCCGAGGGAGTACGCTGTGGCACACGCAGATCTAGACCAGGCGGCAAAGGCCATCCTGACCGAAAACGACCAGGGCGGGTACACGATCCCGACGAAGGGTCTTTATCCGTACCAGTGGAACTGGGATTCCGTCTTTGTCGCCCTGGGGTTTGCGGAATTCGACCAGGACCGGGCCTGGCAGGAAATCGAGATGCTGTTCCAGGGCCAGTGGCGCGACGGAATGGTGCCGCACATCCTGTTTCGCAAGGACGATCCGAGCTATTTTCCCGGACCGAGCGTGTGGGGAACCGACGGCGGTCCGATCCCGAGTTCCGGTCATTCCCAACCGCCGGTGGCCGCGTCCGTCGTCCATAGCCTGGTGGAGGCTGACCGGACCGGCAAGGCACTGGAGCGGGCGAAGGCCTTGTTGCCGAAACTGATGGCCTGGCATCGCTGGTATCTTGCCTATCGCGACCCGAAAAACCTTGGTGTCATTGCCGTCATTCACCCCTGGGAATCCGGCCGGGACAACCTGCCGGACTGGGACGAGGCGCTGCGGGCGGTCGAGGTCAAGGACATTGGTCCCTATGAGCGGAAGGACACCTCTCATGTCGATCCGGCCATGCGGCCGCACAAGGAGGACTACGACCGTTATCTCAGCATTGTCGCTGCTTGCCGCAAGGTTGGCTGGGATCCGGAAAAAGTCGCCGAAACCTGCCCGTTCTTCGTTGCCGACCCGGGCGTTACCTTCATCTTCCTGCGCGCAAACCGGGATCTTCTCGCGCTGGCCGAAAAACTCGGCATGAGCGCGGAAGCCGACGAGATCCGAGGGTGGATCGCGGCGATGGAAAAAGGCAGCCGGACGCTTTGGAATGATGAGGTCAAGGCACATGTCGCTTTTGACGAGCGTCGCGGCAAGCAGACAGATGGCATCTCCAGTGCTTCCTTCCTGGCACTCTATGCCGGGCTCCATGATCCGCAGACCCTTGGTGCGCTTCAGGGACATTTCGACAGGATCGCGGAGCGGGTCGAATACCTGATGCCGTCCTATGATCCCGATCACCGCAGTTACGAGCCTTTGCGGTATTGGCGCGGACCGGTGTGGGCGATGATCAATTACATGATCGCGAAAGGTTTTGCCGAAGCAGGCGATGCCGTCCGGGCGGAACGACTGCGCGCCGACACCGCGCGGCTGATCGAAACCGGGGGCTTTGCGGAATATTTCAGCCCGGAAACGGGCGCAGGAGCAGGTGGCGGATCGTTCTCCTGGACGTCGGCCATCTGGCTGACCTGGGCTTCGCCTTCACACGCCGAGCAGGCAGCTTAAGGGGGACGCGATGGGAGCGATCCAGCTCAACAAGGTTGAAAAGTGGTTCGGCAACCTGCAGGTCATCAAGGGCATCGACCTCGACATCAAGGATGGCGAATTCGTCATCTTTGTCGGACCGTCCGGCTGCGGGAAGTCGACACTGTTGCGTCTGATATCAGGGCTTGAGGAAACCAGCCGTGGTGCTATCGAGATCGATGGCAAGGACGTCACTGCACTGCCGCCATCGGGGCGGGGACTGTCGATGGTCTTCCAGTCCTACGCGCTTTACCCGCATATGTCGGTGCGCGAAAACGTCGGTTTTGGTCTGAAGACCGCAGGCTTTCCCAAGGCGGAGATCGACCGCAAGGTGAATGCGGCTGCCGAAGTGCTGAAGCTGGACGAATATCTCGACCGGCGCCCCAAGGCGCTTTCGGGTGGACAGCGCCAGCGGGTGGCCATCGGCCGCGCCATTGTTCGCGAGCCAAGTGCCTTCCTGTTCGATGAACCGTTGTCGAACCTGGACGCAGCGCTTCGCGTCGAAATGCGTTTCGAGGTCGCCCGGCTCCACAAGAGCCTCGGCACCACCATGATCTACGTGACACACGATCAGGTGGAAGCCATGACGCTGGCCGACAAGATCGTGGTGTTGCAGGCCGGCAGGATCGAACAAGTCGGATCACCGCGCGAACTTTATGAGCGGCCGGACAATCTGTTCGTGGCCCAGTTCATCGGTTCGCCGAAGATGAACGTGTTGCCCTGTTCACTCGAAGAAGGACGGTTTTCGCTGCGCGGGCATGGCGGCGGACCTTATCCGTATGCCGGCAGCGGACAAACACCGGTTAAACTCGGCATCCGTCCGGAGCACATCAGCCTTGCAACGCCGGGCGAGGGGCATTGCACCGGGACGGTGGAAGTGGCCGAGTATCTGGGTGCAGACACCTTCCTTTACGTGGCGCTCGACGGGCTTGAAACGATCCTGGTGCGCATCAGCGGTGCCGAAGACGTGGAGGAGGGTACTCGTGTTGGTCTGACCTTCGACGAGAGCCGCCTGCATTTCTTCGACGGCGAAGACAAGGCCATCCGCTAAGACTGCCTGTCGGAAAGAACCCGGCCTTTTCGGCGGGTTCAGTTCCGGCAGAGCACCAGCACGGTGTATCGAGAAGCCTCCTCGTCGATCCGGGTCGGGCTCTTGATGTTGGTTATGGTGTTGTAGGAAGGCGCCAGGCCGAGATCTTCCATGAACTCCGCCATCAGCTTGCCCCTGACCGCGAAATTCACGTTTTCCGGCAGGTCACCGGCCAGTTTGAGCGTCTTGAACTTGTCCAGACGAGACACAACAGTGCCGACAACAGCCCCCGTCCTGTCCAGAACCGGGCCACCTGAATTGCCTGGCTGTACCGGTGCTGTCAGCATGAAATGGCGGCTGTCGCCCTTGACGCCTGCCAGCGACGAGATCATGCCGGGAGTGAAGTTCAGGTTGTTGTCCAGGATCTGGGCAAAGGGATAGCCGATCACGAAAATCTCCTCTCCGCGAACGATCGGCTGTTTTGAGCGGAACTGCGCAACATGATCCGACTTGCCGTTGTCGAGCTGCAGGATCGCGAGGTCGTTTTCCGTGTCCGCCTTCACCAGCCTCGCGGTACCATGGCCTGGAATATCCAGCGAGCGGCAGTTGCCGACCACATGCGCATTGGTGCCGATGTGGCCTTCGCTCGTCAGGAAATAGCCGCTGCCGGAGGAGGAGGTCTTGCGGCCGATAATATCCTTGCGTGCTCCCTTGGGAAGCGGATCGCTGCTGTTGTCCTCTTCCAGAACCTGCAGGCCGGGAGCTGATGTGACCGCGTCCAGTTTCTCCTCGTCTGTTCCGTCGTAAAACGTCATGCTGTTCGACATGGCAACTGCCACGCGATCCATGAAGACGGCATGGCGTGCCTGCCAGGCAAGCGAAAAGCCGCGGCTGTCCGAAGAGGTCTTCATCATGCGCAGGTAGAAATCACGTCCATCCTGCCGACCGGAGACGACGAAGTAGTCATTCCGGAATTGCTTGTGCTCCACGGTCCGCCCGTCGCTGGTATCGGTCAGACGCTTGTAGAGGGCCGCGTAGTCGGTTTCTTCCGCCGAAACCTGCAGGGTTTCCAGTTCGATGCTGTTGTCGTAGGCCCGCCAGAGGTGTCCGCGCGGCGTTTGGGTGGACGGTTCGAAGAGCTTGCCCGGAACGCCGAGCTGCAATCCGGAAACGGCGTCCTTGTAGGTTTCAAAACCGACCCGTTCGACAAGGTCTAGGCCATCGCGCTGGAGAATCTGCATCTGCTCGTCGTCGAGCACACCGTTCGGGGTGAAGTCCCGGTGCTTTTGGAAAGTTGTGAGGGCGTTATAGGTGAGCCTGCCGAAGGTTCCGTCCACCTGTGAGGCGTAGTCTCCCGTAAAGACCAGCAGGAACTGGATCCGGACCCGTTCTCGCCAGTCCCTGGCATGGAACCAGTCCTTGGACTGATCGTAACCTGCCTGCACGGTGCCGGCTGATACCAGCAAAAACACGATGGCATGAAGAAACGAACGCATAACCAGCTCCCCTTGGTCGCGTTCCACATTTTAGCAAAACGGCGATGATGGAAACAGGCTCGCCCTGCTCAGCCGGGGATATCTCGCGATAAAACTCCGGAGGCGGTGTTCAGATGGAGCAGCCTGAAAAATCATGTTTCAAAGCGGAACAACATCGACCTTGTGATCGGTGGTTTGGGACCCCGACGTGCGCAACACGCCTTTCACCGGTGCCGCGTCTCCATAGTCGCGGCCATGCGCGACAACGATGTGATCCTGCCCGACCCTGAGGGCATTGGTGGGGTCATATTCGATCCAGCCGATCTCGATGCCGCACCAGGCCCTGACCCAGGCGTGCATGGCATCCGCACCTTCCAGCCGTTCCTGGCCTTCCGGGGGAATGGTCCGGAGAAAGCCGCTGACGTAGCCTGCCGGAATGCCGATGCTTCTGAGGCATGCGATCATGATGTGCGAAAAATCCTGGCAGACGCCATGACGTCGCTCGAACGCCTCGATGGCCGGAGTATCGACTGTTGTGGCCTCGGCATCGAAACGCATGTCCGTGTTCAAGGCCTTGCCGATGGCTTCGACGGCGGAAATCGTGCTCATGCCCGGAACGACATGGTCCTGCGCATAGACTGCAAACGCGGGGTCGAGGGGAAGGCGCGGTGAGGCTGAAAGAAAATGGACCGGCGCCCTGGGGGCAAGCGACTGAACGCCGGAGAGCTCCCTTGCCAGCGCGTGCAACGGCGGTGAAATGTCGAGTTCTTCCGGCACCGCTGTTCTGTCGATACGGGCCTTCAGCTTGAAACTGAGTTCGCTGTGGCTGCGCCGGTAGGCAACGTCGGTGACAGCATTGCCGAAGAAGTCCGTCCGGTCGTGACGCTCAGAAGGGCCAGGCACGATATGGATCTGCCCCGCCATCAGCTTCTGCTCGCCGGGAATGGTCGCCGGCATCAGCCGGAGCGCATGATGTCCGTAGTTGGCCGGGCTGGCATAGTCGTAAGTGATTTCAAGCGTTACATCGTAATGCACGGGCGCCTCGCGTCGGGCGTGTCGGGTGAAAGCGACCGTCCGTTACCGGATATAGGCATCGGTCAGCTCCACGGAGAGATAGGAGATCTGATCGCGAAGATCGGCAAGAGAAGCCGGTGTCAGTGTCTCCGGGGTGGCGATTGCCAGAAGTGTGTGAACCTGCAGGACGGAGCGGGCCAGCTCCGAAAGATGCCCGTTTTCCGTCGCGTTGGGCAGCACGCCGATATGGTCTTTCATGTCGGTCAGCTGGTAGAGCACCGCGCGCGGGTTCTTGGTGTCCATCGCCAAAAGGTCCAGCACGGTGGCATGGCTGAGAGAGACCGCATAACGCCGGCTCATGGACATGGCGCTGTCGCCAACCTCAAGCAGCAGTTCAAGAGAGCCTTCCGGGGCGTCTTCGTCGGTAAAGACCGACAGGAGATCAGCCATCCGGTGGGCGCGTTCCAGTGCACGGCCGATGGACAGGAAACGCCAGCCGATAAACCTGTACATGTTTTCATGCACAAGACCCGAAAAGCCGGTGATCTTGCGCAGCAGCAGGCCCATGGCTCTGGTAACGTCGGCATTGTCGCGCATCGTGCGCTTGGCGCCGTTCGCGGCCTGGGCAAGGTCGTTCAGCGCCAGCCAGCCATCGACGGAAAACCGGTCGCGTACCTTTGCAGCGCTGGCGACGGCCGATTGCAGCATGTCGCACAGGCCATCGGGAACCGGCTCGACAGGCGCCATGCCGATCTTGTCCAGATATTCCGCCGTCAATGCCACAAGCGGGGCTTCCGGGTCCGCCGTTTCCATCAACCGGGCATGATAGGCACGCAGCAGCCGCACCGCGCCTTCCGCACGCTCCACGTAGCGGCCGAGCCAGAACAGATTGTCGGCTGCGCGCGATGGCAGGGAACCGGTCTGTGATTTGAAGAACGGCGATTCCGTCTGGTGGAGCAAGGTTTCCTTGTGCGGCTTCTGACCGCCGACGATCCACACATCGGCCGCCGATCCGCCTGCCTGCATGGCAATCGCACTTGCATCTTCCGTTTGTCCGATCCGGGCAAAGCCGCCAGCCATGACTTCCCAGCCGTTGGTCGTTCGGGCCAGGAAGACGCGCAGGCTCATCGGCCGGGGGACCAGAAGCCCGTTGTCATAGGCAGGTGTCGTCGACAGGGTCACGGCTTCCTGCCCGACCAGCCTGTCACTCTTGCTATCGATCCAGGTTTCCAGAATGCCCTTGTGGAACTTGTCGAAATCCTTGCCGATAAAATCGGTATGGGAGGACGTGAAAGGCAGCGCGGTCGACAGCGCGGGGCTGAACATCATGCCTTCCGCATTTTCCTTCACGTAGGCTTTCGTTCCCTCTTCACCGCACCACCAGGTCGCGACGTTCGGCAGTTTCAGCGGCTCGCCGAGCAGGTGTTCGCTGATACGCGGCAGAAAGGCAAGGAGCGCGCGTGTTTCCAGAATGCCGGTGCCGAGCGCATTGATCATGGTGACTGCGCCGCTGCGGACCGCCTGAACAAGACCCGGTGTACCGATGTGAGAGGTTTCGTTCAATTCCACCGGATCGGCCCAGGCGGCATCAAGGCGCCGCCAGAGAACGCTGACGGGCCTCAGTCCGGCGACCGTGCGAACCATCAGCTTGCCGTTTTCAACCGTCAGGTCCTCACCTTCCAGCAGCATGAAACCGAGATACCGGGCGATGTAGGCATGCTCGAAATAGGTGTCGTTCAGCGGGCCTGGTGTCAGGATCGAAACGCGGCTTTCGCTTTCTCCACGCAGCTCGACCAGGTGGTCGCGGAACCGCCGGAAAAACCCGGCGAGCCGATGGACATTGGCGCGGGCGAAGAACTCGTTGAAGACGCGTCCGGTTGCGACCCGGTTTTCCAGTGCGAAGCCGGCACCGGAAGGCGCCTGTGCCCTGTCGGACAGAACCCACCAGGTTCCGTCCGGTCCGCGGCCGATCTCGAACGACAGGAAGTGCAGAAAATGTCCGGATTTCGGCTTGATGCCCACCAGTGGACGCTGCCACTCCGGGCTTTGCGCAATCAGGCTTGCCGGAAGATAACCGTTGGTCACCAGCCTGTTGTCGCCATAAAGATCGGCGACAACCTGTTCCAGAAGTTCGGCGCGCTGGGTCAGGCCGTCTGCAATCACCTGCCAGTCGTCCTGGCTGATGATCACCGGAATATGGCTCAACGGCCATTCCCGCTCATTCGCCCCGTCCTGCCCGTATTGACGGAAATAGACCCCGGCATCGTTCAGATACTGATTGCCGCGCGCGAAACGCTCGGTGATTTCCTCCGGCGTCAGAGCGCTCAGATGCTCCAGAAACGGCCGCCAGACCGGTCTTACCCGGCCATCAGGGAAGAGCAGCTCGTCCGAAACATCCGGAAAGGGACGATAGGCCTTCAAGAGGCCGTAGCGAAGCGCTCCGGGTTCTGCGTTTTCGTCCAAGCTCATGCATCGTTTCCAGTCGGCGGGGCTGCCGGTTCGTCAGACATTCTGCGGTCTGCGCAGGTCCAACGTCAACGGAAACTCCGGATGCGGCCGTTCAAGCCCCGGAAGATAGAGCCCCGGCGTATGGCCGTGCGGCTCGAACCTTGCAAGGCGGCGGGCTTCTGCCTCGTTCCCGTTGACAGGAAACGTGTCATAGTTCCGTCCGCCCGGATGAGCAACATGATAGACGCAGCCACCAAGGGCCCGGCCGCTCCAGCGATCGAAGATATCGAAGGTCAGCGGGGCGTCGACCGGATGCACGGGGTGCAGCGCCATGGCCGGTTGCCAGGCCTTGTAACGGACACCGGCAACCGAAACGCCGTTGGTCTCGGTTTTCCTGAGCGGCAAGGTCCGCCGGTTACAGGTGACGGCGTAGCGATCCGGATCGCTGGTGGTGAGCTTGACCTGCAGACGTTCAGTGGAACTGTCCGTATAGCGCACGGTGCCACCGATGGCGCCGGTTTCGCCCAGTACGTGCCAGGGTTCCAGCGCCTGTCGAAGTTCCAGGTGAACACCATCGACCTCAAGTTCTCCGCAGAAGGGGAAGCGGAATTCGGCCTGGGCTTCGAACCAGTCCGGACGCATCTGAAAACCGTGATGCTCCAGATCCCCCAGGACGTCGAGAAAATCGGTCCAGACATAATGCGGCAGCATGAACCGGTCGTGCAGGGCCGTGCCCCAACGGGTCAGATTGCCGGACAGTGGCTGCTGCCACAGGCGCGCAATGAGCGCCCTGAGCAACAGCTGCTGGGCAAGGCTCATGCGCGGGTCCGGCGGCATTTCGAAGCCGCGAAACTCGACAAGGCCCAGCCGTCCTGTCGGGCCGTCGGGGGAATAGAGCTTGTCGATGCAGATTTCCGCCCGGTGGGTGTTGCCGGTGACGTCCACAAGAAGGTTGCGCAGCAACCGGTCAACAAGCCAGGGGAACGGCGTTGCTCCCTCATGTGGGCGGTGGATCTGTGACAGCGCGACTTCCAACTCGTAAAGGCCGTCATGACGGGCCTCATCGACGCGCGGTGCCTGAGAGGTTGGGCCGATGAAGAGGCCGGAGAACAGGTAGGACAGGCTTGGATGGCGCTGCCAGTGCAGGATCAGGCTGCGCAGGAGATCAGGCCGGCGCAGGAACGGACTGTCGAGCGGCGTCGCACCCCCAACTACCACGTGGTTGCCGCCGCCGGTGCCGGTGTGCTTGCCGTCGATCATGAACTTGTCGGCACCGAGCCGCGACTGCCGGGCTTCCTCGTAGACGCCTTCGGTGATCGCGACACATTCCTGCCAGCTGGATGCCGGATGGATGTTGACCTCGATGACGCCCGGATCCGGTGCAACGCGGATGACATTCATGCGCGGGTCGGGCGGGGGTGGATATCCTTCGATATGAACCGGCAGCTTCAAGTCAGCCGCGGCAGATTCCGCCACCGAGATGAGTTCCAGATAGTCCTCGATCCGTTCCACCGGCGGCATGAAGACGCAAAGACGTCCGTCGCGAGCTTCCACCGACAGCGCTGTTCGGACCGATGCTCCGCCAAATTCGTCGTCCGTCAGGGTTTGTTCCCGCCGGTCCTGCTGGCCTTCGCTGGCGGTGAAATGGGCAACATCCTGCCTGCGGTCAGCGCGCGGGCCCGCAGGAAACTCCGGCAACGGATCGCGCGGCACGGTCGGATCGGCGATGTTGGTGTAGGGATATTGGGCCGGTGGGACATGGGGCAGGGATTCCAGCGGCAGGCGGTAGCCGACAGGGCTGTCTCCGGGTACGAGGAACAGCGCATCACGGCGCAGCTTCCAGCGTTCGGATCGCCAGCGGTGTCCGCCGGCCTTCGATTGCCAGCGCTGGATCGGCAGCACATGTCCGGCAGGTTCGGTCAGCCCGCGGTCGAAGACACGGGCAATACGATGCCGGGCCTCGGCATCCTCCAGCTTGGAATTTTTCGGGGTGACATTTTCCGGAAGGTTGGCTTCCTTCACCAGCCACACCGCTGGGTCTTCATAGGCGGCCACCACGTGGTCCGGGTCGATTTCCAGCTTCGTTGCGATCTCCTGCAGCAGCGCTGCGGCCTGATCTGCGCTGGCCTTGGTATCGTCGCCTTCTTCCGCGATCAAATCCGGATCATGCCAGATCGGTTTTTCGTCGCGGCGCCAGTAGAGCGAGAAAGTCCAGCGGGGCAGGGTTTCACCCGGGTACCATTTCCCTTGGCCGTAATGCAGGAACCCTCCAGGGGCAAAGCGTTCACGCAGCCGGCGGATCAGAATGTCCGCCTTCTGGCGTTTGGTCGGGCCGACCGCGTCGGTGTTCCATTCAGCGGCTTCGAAATCATCGATCGAGACGAATGTGGGTTCACCGCCCATGGTCAGGCGGACGTCCTCCTGCGACAGGATCCGGTCGACTTTGGTGCCGAGCTGATTGAGTGCCGACCAGGCATCGTCTGAAAACGGCTTGGTGATGCGCGGATGTTCGGCGACGCGGGCCACCTTCATGTCGAAGGCGAAGTCGACCTCCGCCTTGCTTGCCATGCCGACAATCGGGGCGGCGTTGACGTAATGCGGCGTCGCAGCCAGCGGAATGTGGCTTTCGCCTGCCAGAAGGCCGGAGGTCGGATCGAGCCCGATCCAGCCTGCACCCGGCAGGAAGACCTCGGCCCAGGCATGAAGATCGGTGAAATCGTGATCGGTGCCGGAGGGGCCGTCCAGTGCTTCCAGATCCGGCTTCAACTGGATGAGATATCCGGAGACAAACCTTGCGGCAAAACCGAGATGGCGCAGCGCCTGAACCAGCAGCCAGGTGGAATCGCGACAGGACCCGGTTCCTTTCTCGAAGGTTTCTTCCGGTGTCTGTACGCCAGGCTCCATGCGAATGACATAATTGACGGTCTGGGAGACTTTGGCGTTCAGCCCGACGATGAAGTCGACGGTTCTCTGGCGATCCTTCGGGACCGATTCCAGGAACGCGGTCATGTGCGGGCCGGTCGGGTCGAGGCGACGGTAAATCTGAAGATCTTCGCGAAGTTCCGGCGGATAGTCGAAGGGCCATTCTTCCGCGCTCTCCTCGATGAAGAAATCGAAGGGATTGTAGACGGCCATGTCGGCGACCAGATCCACTTCGATCTTGAATTCGCGTACAGGCTCGGGAAACACGAAGCGGGACAGCCAGTTGCCGTAGGGGTCCTGCTGGTGATTGACGAAGTGCCCTTCGGGCGAAACCTTCAACGAGTGAGACAGGACCCGGGTGCGGCTGTGAGGGGCCGGCCGCAAGCGGATAATCTGCGGGCTTAAGGTAACCGGACGGTCGTATCGGTAATGGGTCAGGTGATAAATGCTTGCACGAATTGACATTTACAGGGTCCCGGTATTTGTCCGTTTCAAAGCGCGAGTGTCAGGTTTTCACAAAATCAAACGCATAACCACGTCTTTCTGTAGGCAGTTTCGCCTCACGAATGGGCTGCAAGCATCTTGTGAAAGGAGAAGACCGGAAACCAGGTGAAATCTCGTGTCGCCGGTCAGGGTTCGTTAAACACGATGCAATCCTTCCGGCGAAGCCGGCTCTGACGAGCGCTTTTCCTGTGCTAATTTCGGATTGATTAACACAATCGGATCAAGGTGCCGGCTGCCAGCGAACGGCCAGCAGGCATGAGCTCTGTTGCGGCCGGGTTTCAGGCAGGAATGTCTCAGGAACCGGTTTCTGGCAATCTTTGGATATGCGCCAATAAAATGTGCGTAAGTGGTTGCCACTTCTGCAGAACATATTTGTGGTGGCTAATATGACGCCGGGGGCATAACCAGGCACTGTTTCGGTGCGATCGGCCGGCCCCATGTCAAGGTTCCGTTCGGCTTTCGAACATTCAACCGGTGCTTCGGTGAATGTCCGTGATCTGAAGCGGGGCCGTTCTTGCGTGAAGAGCTGCAAGACGGGACGGGCAAGGATGAAGAGCGAAGGATAATGATGATCGTCAGACTGCTGTGCATGGTGTGGTTCTGGGTGGCAGCCGGCGTGGTCCAGGCGGCGGACTTCCGCGTGACCTTCATCAATCCGGGTGGTGAGACCGGTTTCTGGGGTGACGTGTCCAGAACCATGATGGCGGCTGCTGCCGATCTGAACGTCGACCTGGAAATCCTGCACGCCGATCGGCGTCCCTACGGCATGGAAGAGCTTCTCAGCCTCCGGCTGGAACAGGGGGAGCTGCCGGACTATTTCATTCTGGTGAACGAGAACCAGGCGGCAGCCCGTCTGATGCAGCTTATGGAGGGCCGGGAGAGTAAGGTTCTGTTCCTGCTCAACAAGCTGACGCCGAAGCAACGGGTCGACCTGGAACGCAGGAACATCGATCTTCATGGTATTATCGCCTCGGTCGTTCCGGACAATGAAACGGCCGGTTACGAGATGGCACAGTCGTTGTTTGCCGAAGCGCGGCGGCTCAACCCTGAGGCAGGGGAAATCCGGTTGCTGTCCCTGACAGGCGATTCAACAACTCCTGCCGGATTGCAGCGGGAACTCGGCATGTTGCGGGCTGTCGCAGACAACAGCGACGTCAAACTGGTCCATGCCATTCCGGTCGACTGGAGCGAGGAACTTGCTTTCGCGCGGACGAAAAGCGTTTTGAACCGTACGCGAATTGACGTCGTCTGGGGTGCGAACGATGACATTGCTTTCGGTGCACAGCGTGCAGCAACCGATGCCGGGCTGAACATCGGCAAGGATATATTGTTCGCCGGGTTGAACTGGTCGAACCGCGGCATGAATGCGGTACGGTCCAACGAACTGACCATGACACATGGCGGGCATTTCTTTGCAGGTGCCTGGGCGATCGTGATGCTGAGGGATCATTTCTTCAGAAGTGTTCAGGGGGAAGTTTTCGTCGATGTCGTGTTCAAGATGTCGCCGATCACCGCCCAGAACGTCGAGCTATATCTCAGCAGGCTTGGTGACGGGAATTGGGACAAGATCGACTTTGCCCGTTTCTGCAAATCGTCTTCCAATCATAGCCACTACGATTTTTCAGCTGACGCCATTCTGGAAGCTGCCGGCAGTTGACCGGCGTGCCGGCTGGAAGTGGACGGCTGTTGTTTCTTTTCTCGTAACACTTTGAATTCTCACCTATCCAAGTCTGCTGTCCGGACGGTATAGATGCCTTGGAAGGGCCATTTGAAGAGCCCAGCGGGAGAGAGCCATGAGCGACGAAGCCGAACCGGGCAAAGCCTATAATCCGGAAACGGAAGGCGCCGAGATGCGCTTTGCAGACAAGATGTCCTATGGCGACTATCTGGGGCTGACGCAGATTCTGAATGCACAGGCACCCTTGTCGGATGCTTCCGATGAACTGCTTTTCATCATTCAGCACCAGACGTCGGAATTGTGGATGAAGCTCATGCTGCATGAGCTGAACGCCGCTCGCGATGCGATTGCCGATGATCACATGCCGCAGGCGATGAAGCTTCTTGCCCGGGTCAGCCGGATCATGGAGCAACTGAATTCTGCCTGGGATGTGCTGCGGACAATGACGCCGAGCGACTACACCCAGTTCCGGGATGCCCTCGGCATGTCCTCGGGCTTCCAGTCGCTGCAATACCGGCTGATCGAATATGCGCTGGGCAACCGGAACACGGCAATGATCCGACCGCACGAGCACGACGCGCAAAGCGTTGCTTTGCTGAATGCGGAGCTGGCCCGCCCCAGCCTTTACCAGGTCGTGCTGGCCTTCGCCCGCCGCCAGGGTCTCGATGTGCCGGATGACGCCATTGCGGTACCTGCTTCTGCTCCACATCTCGAAGTTCCCGCGATCATGACGCTCTGGCAGAAGGTTTACCGGGATCCGTCCGCCCATTGGGCCCTTTACGAGGTCGGTGAGAAACTGGTTGATCTGGAAGACTACTTCCGCCGGTGGCGCTTCAATCATGTCACCACCGTGGAACGGGTGATCGGTTTCAAACGTGGAACCGGCGGAACCGGCGGCGTCAGTTACCTGAAGCGCATGCTGGAAGTCGAACTCTTCCCCGAGCTCTGGCATGTGCGCACCGCGCTCTGAAACAGTCTGCGTCTCGTCATTCTTGGACGAATTGCATGTTTGCCATCGGCGTTTGTGCCGATAGAGTGTCGTTTCAAGAGCCCCGCAAGCGGGCTCAAGGGACTGAAGAGGGGATTTCCTATGTTGAAACAATTTGCTGCGGCCGCCAGCCTGGTGGCCCTTCTGGCGGGAGCGGCACAGGCCGAACCCGTCAAGGTCGGCATGATCACGACCCTGTCCGGCGGTGGTGCAGGTCTTGGCATCGATGCACGTGACGGCTTCATGCTGGCGGTCAAACAGGCCGGCAACAAGGACCTGGAAGTGATCATCGAAGACGACCAGCGCAAGCCGGACGTCGCGGTTCAGCTTGCCGACAAGATGATCCAGTCGGATAAGGTCGACGTCTTGACCGGCATTATCTGGTCGAACCTGGCCATGGCCGTCGTGCCGTCTGTCACTGCCCAGGGCAAGTTCTATCTGTCACCGAACGCCGGTCCGTCCGCTCTGGCCGGCAAGGGCTGCCATCCGAACTATTTCAGTGTTGCCTATCAGAACGACAACCTGCATGAGGCCGCAGGTGCCTACGCCAAGGAAGCCGGTTTCAAGAAGAGTTTCATCCTCGCGCCGAACTATCCGGCCGGCAAGGATTCGCTGACCGGATACAAGCGCTACTACGACGGTGAACTGGCGGGTGAGATCTACACCAAGCTGGGCCAGACCGACTATGCGGCCGAGATTGCCCAGATCCGCGCATCGGGCGCCGATAGCGTGTTCTTCTTCCTGCCTGGCGGCATGGGTATTTCCTTCCTGAAGCAATATGCCGACAGCGGCGTCGGCCTTCCGGTCGTTGGTCCAGCCTTTTCCTTTGATCAGGGTATCCTGCAGGCCGTCGGGGATGCTGCGCTGGGCGTGAAGAACACGAGCCAGTGGAGCAAGGATATCGACAACGATGCCAACAAGGCCTTCGTTGAAAGCTTCCAGGCCGAATACGGTCGCCTGCCGTCGCTTTATGCGGCCCAGGGTTTCGACACGGCCAATCTGCTGCTGTCGGCCATGGCGAAAGCGGATGTGACGGACGCTGACGGTTTCCGCGCTGCGCTTGAAGCAGCTGACTTCCCGTCCGTGCGCGGCAAGTTCAGCTTCGGCCCGAACCATCATCCGATCCAGGACATCTATGTTCGCGAGGTGATCAAGGAAGGTGATGTCTACACCAACAAGATCGTCGGAACGGCCCTGACTGATCATGGTGATGCCTATTCAGCCGAGTGCAAGATGTAAGACCCGGCGGGTTCTCCAAGCTTTGCGAAAGGCGCAGTCTCAGGGCTGCGCCTTTTTCTTTTTTGAAATCGTGGGGCTTCCAGGTCCCGGTTCGCAGGAAGTATGGGGCTGGGTTCAATTACCTTTGCCGGCGAAATTACTCCTCACCTAACTTCGGTCTTTCCAGGGCTTGCCCCTGTAATCCGCATCTTGGCCATGCCTGCCGGGGCTGTGGTTTGGCGCAAGGGCAACGGCATGGATCCCATGGTCGAGCCACGGGATGACGGGGAGGGAGTGGGAGAATAGAGGGCATGGATACGGCGATACTTTGCCCGGCGTCCGTCATTGCAGGGCTTGACCCTGCAATCCCTGCCGTGATCTCAGCGAACGCAGATGGTGTGGTCTGAAGCGAGCTACTTCCCGAACGCACCTGTATCGATCATCTGCTGGAACATCTCTTCCATGGAGGTTTTCATCGGCCTGTAGGTTACGCCGAGGGCGCGTTTGCTTTTGGAATTGTCGGCGCGCCATTTCACGTCGACGTTGTTGGTGACGAATTTCCGTGAAATACCGCCGACGATCGGCCCGACCAGCCAGACGATCCATTTGGGTAGCGACTGGCGAGGCACCGGATAACGTTCGCCGTATTTCTCGATCAAGGCCTTGCCGAGTTCCAGAATGTTGGTGTCGTGGCCGGAGATGATATGCCGGCCCTCGGCCTCTTCCCGGAAACCCGCCTCCATATGTGCCCTGGCAAGGTCACGCACATCCACGACACCAAGGCCAAGTTTCGGAGCGCCCCGTTTCATGGTGCCGTCGCCCATCTGGCGGACGATGTTGAAACTTTCGGATGTCGGCCCGGCGTTAAGGGCCGGACCGATCACCAGCGACGGATTGACGGTGACCAGCTTGAAGCGATCCTGAGCCCTGGCGTTCTTCCAGGCTTCCTGTTCCGCAAGCGTCTTGGAATAGCTGTAGGGCTGGTATTCGAGAGAGGCGGTGGTGTTCCAGACCTCCTCCGTCAGTTTGCCACCGGGGGCTTTTAAGCAGTCGATTGCATCCGTGTAGATGGCCGCGCAGGAGCTGGTGACGACCACGCGTTTGACACTTGCAGTCCGCGTGGCGGTTTCCAGAACGCTCCGTGTGCCTTTCACTGCGGGCTCGATCAGTTCCCTCTGCGGGTCCTTGACCGATGTGGTGAAAGGGGAGGCCGTGTGGAAGACGATGGCACAGCCTGCCATCGCCTCGGCGTAGGAACCTTCCTCCAGCAGGTCGGCCCTGAAAAAACGCAAGGTGCCCGGAGATCCGGCCGCAATCTTCTGAAGGTGTGCGACCTTGTCCTTGCGGTCCGGGTCACGGACAGCAGCGTGCACCGTAATTCCGGCATCGAGCAATTCCTTCACCAGCCAGCCGGCAACATAGCCCGTGGCACCCGTTACCAGGACCGGTGCATCGGTGGAAAAAGAGGTCATCGGATCTGGTCATCCTTCCTTTGAAGGCCGCTCTTGTGCCGGCAGCTTGTCCAAGCAGTGAGATAGCCGCTGGATGGTGTGCGTCAACACAGGAATTTTTTCTGCCATAGATGCCCGTCCAGCAGCCAATGGGCGACAGACGATCGTGAAGACCTGCCCGGCGGACGTCGTATCCGGGGTGCAGACAGGCTGGGGACACGGGCGAGCAGGCCACGCTGCAGTGCAAAGTCAGTATTCGGATTTCGTTTTGCGATGCAAAACGAACCTCAATAGAAGTATGATGTAGAAAAATATGAAAGACTCGAAACCCGATTTCGTGCTACATCTGATGTCAAAATTGTGCCACACTGACGGTGCTGGTCGACAGGTGACCGGGTTTTCGGGTCGAGTGCAGGGGGCGTTCCTGTTCTTGAAAAGCCTTTGAAAACAATATTTTGCCACTCTTTTGAGTAGGCTTGATTATCTACTAAAAATTTAGTTTGACAACATGGCGATGCTGTGACCATCTATTCGTAGCCGGTTAATGACGGCGTTTAATATCTCACGGGAGGAGATGCAGATGCGTAAGTATCTACTCACCGCAGTCGCAGCTGGTGCTGTGCTTGCGGGGGCAGGGTCCGCTTTTGCCGATGAAGCAGCGGCGCAAAAGTGGATCGACCAGGAATTCCAGCCATCCGTTCTGTCAAAAGATGAGCAGCTTGCAGAAATGCAGTGGTTCATCAATGCGGCCGAACCGTTCAAGGGCATGGAAATCAACGTCTTGTCCGAAGGCATTCCGACGCACTCCTATGAGTCGGAAGTTCTGACCAAGGCCTTCGAAGAAATCACCGGTATCAAGGTCAATCACCAGATCCTCGGCGAAGGGGAAGTGGTGCAGGCCGTGCAGACCCAGATGCAGACTGGCCGGAACCTCTATGACGCCTATGTCAACGACTCCGACCTGATCGGCACCCATTCCCGTCTGCAGCTCGCCTACAACCTGACCGACTGGATGAACGGCGACGCCAAGGATGTCACCAACCCGGGTCTCGACCTGGAAGACTTCATGGGCACCCAGTTCACGACCGGCCCGGACGGCGACCTCTATCAGTTGCCTGACCAGCAGTTCGCAAACCTCTACTGGTTCCGCAAGGACTGGTTCGACCGTGAAGACCTGAAGGCAGCCTTCAAGGAAAAATACGGTTATGAACTCGGCGTGCCGGTCAACTGGTCCGCATATGAGGACATCGCCGAATTCTTCACCAAGGACGTCAAGGAAGTCGACGGCGTCCAGATCTATGGTCACATGGACTACGGCAAGCGCGCACCGGATCTCGGCTGGCGCATGACCGATGCCTGGCTGTCCATGGCGGGTGCAGGCGACAAAGGCGAGCCGAACGGCGTACCGGTTGACGAGTGGGGCATCCGCATGGAAGCCGGCACATGTAACCCGGTTGGCGCTTCGGTTTCCCGCGGTGGTGCTGCAAACGGCCCGGCGGCCGTCTACGCGATCCGCAAGTGGGACGAATGGCTGCGGAACTACGCGCCTCCGGGTGCTGCCAGCTTCGACTTCTATCAGTCCCTGCCGGCTCTCAGCCAGGGCAACGTTGCCCAGCAAATCTTCTGGTACACCGCGTTCACCGCGGACATGGTGAAGCCGAAGTCCGAAGGCAACAACACGGTTGACGACGAAGGCACGCCGCTGTGGCGCATGGCTCCGAGCCCCCATGGTCCTTACTGGGAAGAAGGCCAGAAGGTCGGCTACCAGGACGTGGGTTCCTGGACCATCCTGAACTCCACTCCGGTGGATCGTGCGAAAGCAGCCTGGCTCTATGCCCAGTTCGTGGTTTCCAAGACGGTTGACGTGAAGAAGAGCCATGTCGGTCTCACCTTCATTCGCGACAGTACCGTGCGTCACGAGTCCTTCACCGAGCGTTCTCCGAAGCTCGGCGGCCTGGTCGAGTTCTATCGCTCGCCGGACCGTGTTGCCTGGTCCCCGACCGGTATCAACGTTCCGGACTATCCGAAGCTGGCCCAGATCTGGTGGCAGCAGATCGGTGACGTGAACTCCGGTGCGTTCACGCCGCAGGAAGCCATGGATCGTCTGGCACAGGAAATGGACATCGTCATGGCCCGCATGCAGCAGGCTGACGAGCGCGCCAACGTCTACGGTGGCTGCGGTCCGCGTCTGAACGAAGAGTCGGATCCGCAAGAATGGCTGAACAAGCCGGGCGCACCGAAGGCAAAGCTCGAAAACGAGAAGCCGCAGGGCCAGACCGTGAACTACGACGAGCTGGTCGCACGCTGGGCTGAAAAGTAAACCTGAGCGCGACGTGCAAGGGCATCGTGTCTGCCATGCAGAACATGGTGCCCGGGCACCCATCACCCAACAAACCGGACCGGGGCGTCTCCCCGGTCCACCACCGATCCGAAGCGACAGGGCGCGAAATCGATGTTTCGCCACTTGCACCTGTCCGGACGCGGGCGAAAAATAAATGTCTCTAGAACTTAAGAACGTCAGCAAGCGCGTTGCAGGCATCACCCATGTCAAGGAAACGAGCCTGACGCTGCATCCCGGTCACTTCAATGTTCTGCTTGGGGAAACCGGCTCGGGCAAGACCTCGCTGATCAAGCTGATGGCTGGTCTCGACAGCCTGGCGACAGGGCAGATCGTGCTGAATGGCAAGGACGTGTCTCGCCTGTCCGCGCAAAAGCGCAACATCAGCCTGGTGCACCAGTTTTTCGTCAACTACCCGCATATGTCTGTCTTCGACAACATCGCCTCGCCGCTGAAGGTTGCAGGTGTTGCCAGGTCGGAGATCGAAGGCCGGGTGGAAGAAGCGGCCAAGCTGATGAAGCTGAACCCGTATCTGAACCGCAAGCCGCATGAACTGTCGGGCGGCCAGCAGCAGCGCACCGCGCTGGCGCGGGCCATCGTCAAGGAAAGCGATGCGGTCTTCCTCGACGAACCGCTCGCCAACCTCGACTACAAGCTGCGCGAGGAACTGCGCGACCAGCTTCCGGAACTTTTTGCAGGCCGCGGTGCGGTCGTCGTCTACGCGACGTCCGAGCCTGAAGAGGCCCTTCTTCTGGGAGGGCACACGGCCCTCATGACCGACGGCAACGTGGTGCAGTTCGGCCCGACCGCCGACATCTATCGCAAGCCGAAGGATCTGGACGCCGCCAAGGTGTTCTCCAACCCGCCGATCAATGTCGCCTCGGTGACCAAGCGCGGAGACCTGGTGATCCTGAACGAGGTCACGAGCTGGCAGGCCACAGGTGCTGCGTCGGGACTTCAAGATGGCGCCTACACCCTTGCGATCCGGCCCAATCACGTGATGCCGGTGGCAAGTGCGCATCATACCGTGAAGCTTGACGGACACGTACTGGTGACGGAGCTCAGCGGTTCGGAAAGCAGTGCCCATTTCGACATGGACGGCAACGCCTGGGTCTCTCTGTCACCCGGTGTTCATCCCTATTCCGTCGGCGAGGTCCACACTTTCTACCTGGATCCGAGCCATTGTTTCTTCTTTGCGCCTGACGGCCAGCTGGTCGCCTGAGGAGAGGACATCATGGCACAAATCAAACTCTCCAATCTGCGTCACAGCTACCAGCCCAACCCGGCGAGCGATGCGGATTACGCGCTGAAGAAGATCGACCTGACGTGGGATGACGGCGGCGCTTATGCCCTGCTTGGCCCGTCGGGCTGCGGCAAGTCCACGCTGTTGAACATCATTTCCGGCCTGCTGGTTCCTTCTGAAGGCAAGATCCTGTTCAACGATCAGGACGTCACCTCGCTGCTGCCGGCAAAGCGCAATATCGCGCAGGTGTTCCAGTTTCCGGTCATCTACGACACGATGACCGTTTACGACAATTTGGCCTTTCCGCTCAGAAACCGCGGGCGAGACGAGGACACGGTCAAGCGCCGGGTCGCCGCGATCGCCGAAATGCTGGAAGTCAGCGACATGCTGAAGGTCAGGGCGGCAAATCTTTCGCCGGACAACAAGCAGAAGATCTCCATGGGCCGTGGCCTCATCCGCGAGGACGTCAACGTCGTCATGTTCGACGAGCCTCTGACGGTGATCGACCCGCATCTGAAATGGAAGCTGCGATCCAAGCTGAAAGAGCTTCATCAGCGGGTCAAGGCGACCATGATCTACGTGACGCACGACCAGACCGAAGCGCTGACCTTTGCCGACCAGGTGGTGGTGATGCAGGACGGTGAAGTCGTGCAGATCGGGACGCCAGTGGAGTTGTTCGAACGTCCGGCCCACACTTTCGTCGGTCACTTCATCGGCTCTCCGGGAATGAACGTCCTACCCTGCGACGTCCAGAACGGGGCCGCGTTCTTCCGCGGTGAAAAGGTCGCGCTGGAAGGCCCGGTGACTGCTGCCGGCGACGGCACGGCGGAGATCGGCGTCCGTCCGGAATTCGTCAAGGTGTCTGCCGACGGTGCAGGCATTGCGGCGAAGGTCCGCAAGGTTGCCGATATCGGTCGCCACAAGGTGGTTGAGGCGATCGCTCATGACATGCGTATCAACGCCATTCTGGAGGGCGAAGCGCCCAATGCCGGAGACGACGTGATGCTCGACTTCAAACAATCCCAGACGCGTCTCTACAAGGACGGCTGGCTGGCGAGCCAGCCTGAGGGAGGGGCCCGATGAAAACGCAAAATCAACGCGCCTGGTTCTTCGTAACCCCGGTGCTCATTCTTGTCGCCTTCAACGCGCTCATCCCGATGATGACCGTGGTGAACTACTCCGTTCAGGAAACCTTCGGCGACAACCTGTTCTTCTGGCAGGGTCTGGACTGGTTCGAGCAGGTGCTTCGCTCGGAGCGTTTTCACAATGCGCTCGGACGGCAGTTCCTATTCACTTTCCTGATCCTGATTATCGAGGTGCCGCTTGGTGTCGCGATTGCGCTGTCCATGCCCAAGAAGGGCTTCTGGGTGCCGTTCTGCCTCGTCACCATGGCCTTGCCGATGCTGATCCCGTGGAACGTGGTCGGCGCGATGTGGAACATCTTCACCCTGCCGGACATCGGTCTGCTCGGTTACTTCCTGAACCACACCCTGGGCATCTCCTATGACATGACCCAAAACCCGATCGCTGCCTGGGTGACGATCATCGTCATGGATGTCTGGCACTGGACATCGCTGGTGGTGCTCCTGGCCTATGCCGGTCTGGTTTCGATCCCGAACGCCTATTATCAGGCGGCGGAAATCGATGGAGCCTCCCGGTGGGCGGTGTTCCGCTTCATCCAGTTGCCGAAGATGAAAACGGTGCTGACCATTGCCGTGCTGCTGCGCTTCATGGACAGCTTCAACATCTACACCGAGCCTTTCGTGTTGACGGGCGGTGGTCCGGGCAACTCCACGACGCTGCTCTCGATCGATCTTGTGAAGATCGCGCTGGGTCAGTTCGACCTTGGACCGGCAGCCGCCATGTCCCTCATCTACTTCGCCATCACGTTGTTCGCCTCCTGGCTGTTCTACACGCTGATGACGATGAACGATAACAAGTCCTGAGGAGAACCGTCATGCGCCTGAAAAGCCTGGTTCCCATCCTGTACATTCTCTTCCTGATGTTGCCGATCTACTGGCTCGTCGCGATGAGCTTCAAGACCACCAACGAGATCCTGTCCGGGTTCACCCTGTTCCCGCAGACCTGGACCTTCGCCAACTACATCGAGATCTTCACCGATCCGACTTGGTACTGGGGCTACATCAACTCGATCATCTACGTGACCATCAACACGGTCATTTCGATCACCGTCGCGCTGCCGGCAGCCTATGCTTTCTCCCGCTATTCCTTCGTGGGCGACAAGCACCTGTTCTTCTGGCTGCTGACAAACCGTATGGCTCCGGCGGCCGTCTTCGCGCTGCCGTTCTTCCAGCTCTATTCCGCCGTCGGCCTGTTCGACACCCATCTTGCCGTTGCACTGGCACACTGCCTGTTCAACGTGCCGCTGGCGGTCTGGATCCTGGAGGGTTTCATGAGCGGGGTGCCGAAGGAACTGGACGAAACCGCCTATGTGGACGGCTATTCCTTCCCGCGCTTTTTCATGACGATCTTCCTGCCGGCCATCAAGTCCGGCGTCGGGGTGGCCGCCTTCTTCTGCTTCATGTTCTCCTGGGTGGAAATGCTGCTGTCCAAGACACTTACCGCCGTCGAGGCGAAACCCATTGCCGCCGTGATGACCCGAACCGCTTCCTCCGCCGGTTACGAACTGGGTCTGCTGGCGGCCGCCGGGACCCTGACCATCATTCCCGGCGCCATCGTCATCTATTTTGTCCGTAACTACATAGCCAAGGGCTTTGCCCTGGGGAGGGTATGATGCTCGGTTGGATGGCCTGGACCCTGCCGACGGCTCTGCTGTTCGTCGGTATATTCTCCGCAATCGGGGTGCTGACTGCTTTGGAAGTGAAATTTCCCGGTGGCGCTGCCCGGCGCGGTGTCCTGGGACTTGAAACGACCCGCGGCGACCGCCTCTTCATCACCTTGCTCGGAACGGCCTATATCTTCCTGGCCTGGCTTGGCCTGGTGGGCAACCCGCTCTGGTGGCCGCTCGCTCTGAGCATCGGTTGGGGCGTCTTCTGCTTCTGGAAAGTCTGATGTGAATAAAGGCGCGCGGGTTTCCCGCGCGCTTCGTCCATCAGGTGGTCACGATCAGGGGAGAAACCCGAACACCTTCGTCGACTAAAGACATAGTAATTTCCGATATTCTGGTGCATGAATAGATGCGTAAGCCACATCCATTCCGCAATCGGTGCAGGACTGTAATGAGAAAGCGTAAGAGCAACGAGTTTTTGACCGAAGTCGAACTGGAGTTCATGACCGAACTCTGGAAACTCGGCGAAGGTTCCGTGCGGGACATCCTTGCATGTCTGCCGCCGGAGAGAAAACTCGCCTATACGTCCTGCGCCACCATCATGCGGATCCTGGATGAAAAAGGCTTCGTGGACAGCCGCAAAGAAGGCAAGACATTCATCTATTCCCCTCGGCTGACCAGGGATACCTACCAGTCCCGATCTCTCCGAAACCTTTCAGAAAAACTGTTCGACGGCACGCCGGCGTCCCTCGTGGCCCGACTTGTCGATGAATACGAACTATCGGGAGACGATCTGGAGGAAATCAGAGCGTTGCTGGACAGGAGGAGGACAGATGACGCTACTTAACCAGATTTTCGATATCTATATCGATCTGAACATCACACTGGCCATTACCGCAATGGTGTGGCTGAGCGCCAAACTTCTGCTGGCCCGTTCCGGCAAGAAGGTCGACTTTTCCGTACAGCTTGGGCTGCTGAACGGCTTGTTCGCCCTGATCCTGCTAACACCCTTCGCCGTCATGGGCTACCAGCACATGCTGTCGGCGGAGGTGGTCCCCCGGACCATGTCCGTCAACCTGGCCGATTACGCCGTGTCGCAGTACCTGCGTGGCGGCATCGCCATTTCGGCGGAAGACTTTCAGTCGCTGCTTGGACTGCGAACGCAGATCAGCGAAACGATCCTGACCCTGTCTACCGGTCTGGGTGCCGGGATTGCTTTGGCTTTCGTGGCCGGGTTCAGCTATTTCGCGCTGAAGCTTGTCGTCAGCTTCGTCCGATTGTACCGGGTGCTGGCAACCTGCCATGAATGGCGGAGCAATGGCCGTGTGCTGTTGCTGCTGTCGGATCGCGCAATGGTGCCGTTTTCCGCACGTGGGCTGAGGCGCCACTACGTGGTCATTCCGTCCGACCTGCTGGCCGAGCCGGAAGACCTGAAGCTGGTTCTCAAGCACGAGTTCCAGCATCTGCGCCAGGGCGATGTCACCTGGGAAATCGGGCTTGAACTGCTGCGCCCGCTGTTCTTCTGGAACCCGTTCTTCTACATGTGGAAGTCGGAAGTCGAGCGTCTGCGTGAACTGGCCTGCGATCAGAAGGTCGCCGAAAACGCCCATGTGGACCTGAGGTCCTATTGCATGTGTCTGCTCCGCGCCGCCCAGGCGGGGATCCGCAAGCGCCAGGACAAGGAAGCGCGCAAACGTTCCGTCGGGATCGCAGCCGTTGCCCTTTTGGAGGTGCAGGACAAGCTGCTTCGCCGTTCCCCGGCCGCGAAACTGCGCCGCCGCGTGGAGGCCTTGCTGGAGACCAATCGGGTTCGTCCTCATTGGGGCGTTACCTGCCTGGCCGTGCTGCCCATGGTGGCGGTGGTTTTCCTGTCGGCACTATCGATCCAGAAACCGGCGGACTGGAGCCAGGACCGGCTGATGCTGTCGGCCATCATCAATCTGGAACGCCTGGAAACCAGAAACGGTTCGAACGGGCAACAGGCCTATAATACCTTTGCGCAGCGCCCGCTGCGCTGAGTGATCCAAAACTGCTCCGGGCGGAAAGTCGTCCGGAGCAGGAGCATATTCCCTCTGTTCTACAAAACGTTTGGTCTTGCTCAGGCGAGCGACCATGAGTTCCCGTTCGCGCTGTGCGTGCCTCGATTGCGGGTCATTCAAAAATATCCATCTGGAAATCATTCGCCATTCAGGGGATTACTGAACCGTGCCTGCACAGGGGCGGTGCCTCGTGTCTGGCGAGAAATGAAGGTCATCGTCGGCGACGGTGTCGGGCAAGCCAGAGATCTTGAGCGCGTGCAAGAAACAGGTCCATTGAGGTCAGCCAAATCCATACGGATCAGGGGTCTTGTACAGGGCGTCGGGTTTCGGCCGTTTGTCTGGCAGCTTGCAAGGGGTCTGGGTCTTGCCGGTCATGTGCTGAACGACGGCGAAGGTGTGCTGATCGAAGCAAGTGGTGACGAGCGCTCGCTTGACCTTTTTATGGGCCGTCTGCAATCGGACGCGCCACTGCTGGCACGTATCGACCAGATTGTTGTGTCCGATCTGGCAGGTGCGCCCGATGCCAGAGATTTCAGAATTCTGCCGAGTGAAGAAGGCAAGGTCGCCACTGGCGTGGTGCCGGACGCCGCAACATGCCCGGCCTGCCTGGCCGACATCCGCAACCCGGCCGACCGGCGTTACCGCTATGCCTTTGCCAATTGCACCCATTGCGGACCACGCCTGTCCATTCTGCGGCACATTCCTTATGACCGGGCCTCGACAGCCATGGCGGCCTTCGAAATGTGCCGGGCGTGCCGCATCGAATATGAAGACCCGGCTGACCGACGCTTCCATGCCCAACCGATTGCCTGTCCGCAGTGTGGGCCGAAACTCTGGTTTGAGGACAAAGACGGACGAGCTGTTGATGGCGATCCTGTCGTCCTTGCCGCCGAGCGGCTCGGGCGCGGTGCCATTCTGGCGATCAAGGGTCTTGGCGGGTTTCAGATAGCGGTCGATGCAGGCAATCAGAGCGCCATTGAAAAGCTGAGGTTGCGCAAGCACCGTCCGGTGAAGCCACTCGCCCTTATGGCGCGGGATCTGGACCAGATCCGGGACTTCGCCTTGGCTGATGCAAAAGAGGTGGCGCTGCTGGAAAGCCCGGCGGCACCGATCGTTCTGCTCAAGAAAGCGGGCGCACCACTGGCGCCGGGTATCGCCGGTCCGTTCGACCGCCTGGGTGTCATGCTGCCGAACACCCCCTTGCACCATCTGCTGATGGCCGAGCTGAAGGGGCCGATTGTGCTGACCTCCGGAAATCTTTCCGAGAACCCGCAGGAAACACAAAACGAATGTGCCCGGCACAACCTTGCAGGCATTGTCGACGGGTTCCTGATGCACAACCGCGACGTGGTCAACCGGCTGGATGACAGCGTCGTTCGTCATGATCGATCCGGCGTTTCCATCCTGCGCCGCGCGCGCGGATACGCTCCGTCGCCGATCCGTCTGCCCATTTCTTTCGAGGGGGCGCTGAAGGTTCTTGCTCTTGGGGGAGAGTTGAAAACGACCTTCTGCCTTCTCGACGGCCGCAACGCAGTCCTGTCGCAGCATATCGGCGATCTTGAAAACGCGCCGACCCTTGCGGATTACAAGAAGATGCTGAGGCTCTATCTGGATCTCTACCAGTTCGAGCCTGATATTGTCGCCGTCGATGCACATCCGCAATATCTGTCGACGCGGACCGGCGAAGACTTTGCCCGGGAGCGTGGCCTGCCGCTGGTTCGGGTGCAGCATCACCATGCGCATCTTGCAGCCTGCCTGGCGGACCAGGGGCAAGACCAGGCGATGCCCGGGACCGTTCATGCCGTTGTTCTGGACGGGCTAGGCTGGGGGGCGGACGGGACGGTGTGGGGCGGTGAAATCCTGCAGGGAAGCTACGGCGGCTTTGTGCGGCGTGGCCATTTCCGGCAAGTGCCGTTGCCGGGAGGAGAGGCTGCAAACCGGGAGCCGTGGCGCAATCTGGCTGCGCAATTGTTTACTGCCTATGGAGTGAACTACCGCGCCAACCTGGTTGGAACCGGTCTGGAAACCAGGTTTGCCGGCCATCAGGCAAAGCTGCTTGATCAGATGATGCAGAAAGGTGTCAACGCACCGATGACGTCCTCTGCCGGGCGACTGTTTGATGCGGTGGCTGCCGCGCTTGATATTTGTCCGGACAAGCAAGGCTTCGAAGGTGAGGCTGCAATGCAGCTGGAGGTGCTGGCGCGAGCCTCCGTGGCTGGCAAGGAAGGATATCCGGTGGAGGTGACGACGTCGGAGACCGTATTGCTGTCGTTCGACAAGGTCTGGCCTGCGCTTCTTGGCGATCTCAAATCGGGAGTGGGGCATGAGACTATCTCCGCGCGCTTTCACCAAGGCCTGATCGACGGCCTTGCGTGCGGCCTGTCGGCTGCAGGCGCAAGACCATCCGGCAAGGTCGTTCTTTCCGGCGGCGTTTTCCAGAACGCCTTCCTGCGCGACGGCCTGACCGAGAAGCTGGAAACCGATGGCTACACTGTTCTCAACCACAAAAGTGTGCCCGCCAACGATGGCGGCCTTGCGCTCGGTCAGGCGGTGGTCGCGGCAAATTTGCAAGCGCCCTCAACCTTCGATGACTGATTTTTTGCCCTGACTGAAGGTCCTTGAACGCGCCTTATTCAGCAGGATCGACTGATAGGCCATCGGGTACCATCTGCCCCGATTTTAAGCAGGTTGATCTTCCTCAAAGACGTTTTCCTGCAAGTCTGGAAGCGTGGAAACACTCGGAAATTTCACAAGTGTATTGCGGGTCGTTGCCATCATGTGCTGCAGTCCGGTTTGATCTCAAATCGATTTAGCGGCAGGGCGCAACACCAGCCAATCACTTCCGGACGGAACGGTCATCGCCTACGCGGGTGCAATCTGCTTTGGGTATCAGGAGGGAGGGGCCATGGACAACGGGCACAAGACCGGGAACGGGGTCTCCACGGCCATCTGCGGAACCGCGCCTGTTCCTGCCGAAGAGATCGAAGCGATCTGCGCGCAATTCGGCAACGACAAGCACCGAATGCTCGACATCCTGCGTGAGGTGCAGGACCGCTACCGCTGCATCGCCCCGGCCACCATGGACCATGTTGCCGCCTCTACCGGTCTCACCCGGATCGAGGTGGAGGGCGTTGCCAGCTTCTATTCCTTCCTCTCCCTGGCGCCGAAAGGCAGGGTCACCATTCGGCTGTGTGACGATATCGTCGACCGGTTCTCCGGGGTGTCAGAGGTTGCCTGTGTTTTTGAAGAGGAGCTTGGGCTCAAAATCGGCGAAACCAGCAACGACGGTGCGTTTTCGCTGGAATACACTCCCTGCATCGGCATGTGCGATCAGGCGCCAGCCGCGATGGTCAACGACATCGTCCTGACGAAACTGACGCCGGAGACCGCGCGCAGCGCGGCGCAGGCGCTGAAGGCGGGCCGAAGCCCAGAGCAGTTGATCAGCGAGAGGTTCGAGGCGCTGACACCTTCCGAACGCGCCTTGCATATGGTCGACAACAACATCCGCCATGCGGGTGAAGTGCTGTTGGGGCCTGTTCCAGAAGACGCCGGGCTTGCCAAGGCGGCCACGATAACACCGACGCAGATCATCTCCGCGATCGAGGAAAGCGGGTTGCGCGGCTGTGGCGGCGCGGGCTTTACCACCGGCCGGAAATGGCGTTTTGCCGCCAGCGAGCGTGCCGAAAAGCATTTCGTCATCTGCAATGCCGATGAAGGCGAGCCGGGCACCTTCAAGGACCGCGTTCTCCTGACCGAACGGCCGCATCTCCTGATCGAAGGCATGACTATAGCGGCAAGGGCTGTCGGTGCGCGCGAGGGCATCCTTTATCTGCGCGGCGAATATGTCTATCTGCGCGAGCTTCTGCTTCAGGTGCTGGAAGAACGACGCCGGCGCGGTCTTCTCGGCAAGGACATTCTGGGCGTAAAGGGCTTTGATTTCGATATCCGACTGCAGCTTGGCGCGGGCGCTTATATCTGCGGCGAGGAAGGTGCGCTTATCAGCTCCTGCGAGGGCCTGCCGGGCGAACCCAAGACGCGGCCGCCGTTCCCGGTCAACCGCGGCTATCTCGGGTATCCGACGGTGGTCAACAACGTTGAGACCTTCTGTCATGCCGCGCGCATTCTCGACAAGGGGGCGGCATGGTTCAATGCCATGGGCATGGAAGGCTCGCACGGCACCAAGCTGTTCTCCGTCTGTGGCGATTGCCTGAACCCGGGCATCTACGAACTGCCTTACGGGCACACGGTCCAGGAATTGCTGGCGATGGTCGGCGGCGAGGATGCCGCCGCGGTTCAGGTTGGCGGACCGAGCGGCACGATGATTGCCCGCGACAGCTTTCACCGCAAACTGACGTTCGACGACCTTGCGACCGGCGGGGCGGTCATCGTCTTCAACGGCGAGCGCAACGTTCTGGAAATCGTCGAATACTACATGTCCTTCTTCGTGCACGAGAGTTGCGGCTATTGCACGCCCTGCCGGGTCGGCAATGTCTTCCTGCAGAAGGCGATCCAGAAGTTCCGCAAGGGCCTCGCGAACCCGGAGGACATCGACTACCTCAAGGACCTCTCCGGAACGATCATCGAGACCAGCCGCTGCGGTCTCGGCATGACGTCTCCCAACCCGGTTCTCACCACCTTGAAGAACTTTCCGCTGGTCTATTCGGCGGTGATCAAGCCGAGCAAGGACGGCATCCGCGATACGTTCGACATCCAGTCGGCCATCGATGGTGCGCGCAAGATTGCCAAGCGCCGCTCCTATATCTTCGACAAGGATTTCACCCAATGAGCGGTACGAAGAGAGAGACCGGCTTCACCTTCACCATCGACGGGGTGGAGATCACCGCGTATGCGGGGCAAACCATCATGGAAGCGGCCGACGAGGCCGGGGTCTATATCCCGCGCCTGTGCGACCACGAAGGCCTGCGCCACCAGGGCAGCTGCCGGGTCTGCACGGTGAAGGCAGGCGGGCGCAGTGTTGCCGCCTGCACCCAGCCGGCAGCCCCCGGCCAGGCGGTGGAGAACGAGACGCCGCATCTGACCAAGATGCGCCGCGACCTGGTGGAAATGCTGTTTCACGAGGGCAATCACCTTTGCCCGATTTGCGAGGCCAGCGGCAATTGCGAGCTTCAGGCGATGGCCTACCGGCTGGACATGACGGAAGCCACCCGGTTTCCGTACCTGGAGCCGTGCCGGGCGCTGGATGCCTCCCATCCCGACATCGCGCTTGACACCAACCGCTGCATTTCCTGCGGACGCTGCATCCGCGCCTCTCAGGACGTCGATGGCAAGGGCATCTTCGGTTATGTCGGCCGCGGCATTCACCGCCGCGTCGCAGTCAACGGCGAGAACCTTGCCGATACCGATGCCGAGGTGACCGATCACGCGATTTCGGCGGAAGTCTGCCCGGTCGGCTGCATCATCCGCAAGCGTGTCGGTTTCGCCGTTCCCATCGGCGAGCGGGAATTCGATCATGGCCTGATCGGTCACGACATTGAGGAGAAGCGCAAATGAGCGAGCTGCCCAAGGCCCGGATCGCGACCGCTTCTCTTGCCGGCTGTTTCGGCTGTCACATGGCGATCCTGGATATCGACGAGCGCCTGATCGAGCTGATGCAGCTTGTCGAAGTCGACCGCTCGCCGCTTACCGACAAGAAGCGCTTCACCCAGCGGTGCGACATCGGCATCATCGAAGGCGGCTGCTGCAACGAGGAAAATGTGCATGTGCTGCATGATTTCCGGCGCAACTGCGATGTGCTGATCGCGCTCGGCCAATGCGCGATCATGGGTGGGCTGCCGGCCATGCGCAACGCGATCATGCATTCAGACGCGCCGCTGCGCGAGTGCCTGGACGAGGCCTATATCACCGGCAAATACATCCGCAACACGACCCACAACGTGCCCAATGATCCGGCTCTGCCGCTGCTTCTGGACGAGGTTTATCCGTGTTCCCAGGTGGTGGAGATCGACTACCAGATCCCTGGCTGTGCACCCAGTGGTGACATCATCTTCGACACGCTTTCCAAGCTGCTGACCGGCAAGTTCCGTGGCTTTGAACGTGAAATGATCAAGTTCGACTGAGGGTGATGGCGATGACTGAACCCAGACTGATTGAAATCTCCCCCGTCACCCGCGTGGAAGGCCATGGCAAGGTGACGATCCATCTCAATGCGGAAAACGAGGTGGATGAAGCCCGGCTGCACATTGTCGAATTCCGCGGCTTCGAGCGGTTCATCCGCGGCCGGCTGATGTGGGAAGTGCCGGTGATCGTGCAGCGGCTTTGCGGCATCTGCCCTGTCAGCCACCATCTGGCCGCAGCAAAAGCCATGGACATGATCGCCGGTGTCGATCAGTTGACGCCGACGGCGGAAAAGATGCGCCGGCTGATGCATTACGGCCAGGTGATGCAGTCCCACGTGCTGCACTTCTTCCACCTGGCAGCGCCCGATCTCCTGTTCGGCTTCGGTGCGCCTGCGGAAAAGCGCAACATCTTCGAGGTGATCAAGGAAAATCCGGAACTCGGCAAGCGCGCCGTTCTGATGCGCAAGTACGGGCAGGAGATCATCGAGGCGACGGCGGGCAAGAAGGTGCACGGCACCGGCGCCATTCCCGGTGGCATCAACCGCAACCTGCCCATCGAACGGCGCGATCATTTTCTTGCCTCGGTGGACCAGATGATCGAATGGTCCCTGGATGCGGTGAAACTCGCCCGGGACTACACGCTGGAGCATGAAGACCTGGTCGCCGAGTTCGGTTCGTTCCCCTCCAACTACATGTCACTGGTGCGCGAGAGCGACGGTGCGCTTGATCTCTATCACGGCAACCTGCGGGCTCTCAGTTCCACCGGAGACATGATCTTCGATCAGGTGCCTTACACGAAATATCACGAGCTGATTGTCGAGGACGTGCGCTCCTGGTCGTACATGAAATTCCCCTTCATCACGACGCTTGGGCCTGACGCCGGCTGGTATCGGGTCGGGCCATTGGCACGCATGAACACGGCCACCTTCATCGATACGCCTCTTGCCGATGCCGCCCTGAAAGACCTCAAGGCCGTGACGTGCGGTACGCCGAACAATTCCACGCTGGCCAATCACTGGGCGCGGATGATCGAGGTTCTGCATTGTGTGGAGAAGATCCGGGAGCTTCTGAACGACCCGGATCTGCAAGGGACGGACCTGATTGCCAAGGGGGACCGGCGCGAGGAAGGTATCGGGGTGATCGAGGCTCCGCGTGGCAACCTCATCCACCATTACAAGGTCGATGAACATGACCAGGTTACCTATTGCAACCTGATCGTCTCCACGACCCATAACAACGAGGGCATGAACCGCGCGGTGAAGGATGTCGCGGTCAAGCATCTTTCCGGCAAGGAGCAGATCACCGAGGGCATGCTCAACCATGTCGAAGTCGCGATCCGCGCCTATGATCCATGCCTTTCGTGTGCCACCCACGCTCTCGGTCAGATGCCGCTGCAGGTAGAGCTGTTCAATGCGGATGGCGCGTTGGTCGACAGCCGGACGCAGTGTGTGTGAGCGTGGGAGGTTCGACGATATGACAGCCTCTCAGATCGTCCACCCGGACGCAGCAAAGCGGAGATCCGGGATCAGCGAGTTCGATACTCTCTTTCGGGAAATGAATTGCCGAGAAATCTGTGCCCCCCCGATCCCGGCCCGCGCTGCGCTTGGCCGGGATGACGAGGGAGAGAAATTGTGTGCGGCAACGTTTCATCTGTCTGAAGAGAGGACGTCTTCATGCTTCTGATCGGATATGGCAATCCCGGGCGGGGCGATGACGGGCTTGGGCCGGCCTTGTCCGAGGCAATCGCCGCGCGCGGATTGCCGGGGTTGGAGGTCGATACCGATTATCAGCTCGTCGCCGAACATGCGCTGGCGGTCTCGGAGCACGATGTGGTGATCTTCGTTGACGCGGAGATCGGTGCCGCGGGACCTTATTCGTTCCGGGAAATCGCGCCGGGTGCACCGGAAGTGCTCGGCAGCCACAGTCTGATTCCGCAGACTGTTCTGGCTCTTTGCGATACCCTTTATGGCGCCCGACCGAAAGCCTTCGTGCTTGGTATCTCCGGCTATGAATTTGGTGAGGTAAAGGAAGGGCTGTCCGACAAGGCAACTGCCAATCTGGCTGCAGCCGAGGCTTTCTTGCTGGAGTGGCTGCAAAAGGCAGATCAGCAGAGGGAGGCAGCCCATGCATGAAATGTCACTTTGCGAGAGCATACTCGACATTTTGAAGGATCAGGCGGCGAAGGATAGCTTTACCCGGGTGAAGCGGGTCGCGGTCGACATCGGACCGCTGTCTTGCGTCGAACCAGAGGCGCTGAAATTCGGATTCGACGTTGTCACGCGGGGCTCACTCGCCGAAGGCGCCATTCTGGAAATATCCAGGCCTTCAGCCGAGGCTCTGTGTCTTTCCTGTTTCAAGACCGTGCAGGTGAACGCACGGTTCGATTGCTGCCCGGAATGTGGTTCGGAAGCCCTGCAGGTTGTCAGTGGGGAAGAGCTGAAGATCCGGGAACTGGAGGTGGTGTGATGTGTACGGTATGCGGTTGCAGCGGGTCTCACGAACATGACCATGAGCATCACCATCACCATGGACACGCCCATTCACATGACGCAGGTCATGTCCATTTCGGCGAAGGGGAAGCCGGCGTTTCCGTTCCGGGCATGAGCCAGGCACGGCTGATCCAGATCGAAACCGATATTCTGGGCAAGAACAATTCCTATGCGGACAACAATCGTGCCTTGCTGGCCGCAAAAGGCGTTCTGGCACTCAATCTTGTTTCAAGCCCCGGCTCCGGCAAGACAACGCTGCTTGTCGAAACCTTGAAGCGGATGGCGGGCAGGACCCCGGCTGCGGTCATCGAAGGTGATCAGCAGACGTCAAACGATGCCGAGCGGATCCGGGAAACGGGAGTACCTGCCATTCAGATAAACACCGGCAAGGGGTGCCATCTGGATGCACATATGGTCGGTCACGCCTTGGAGAAGTTGCCGCTGGACGAAGGCAGCGTGCTTTTCATCGAGAATGTCGGCAACCTGGTCTGTCCCGCAGCATTCGATCTCGGCGAAGCCTTCAAGGTGGTGATCCTTTCGGTGACGGAAGGCGAGGACAAGCCGCTGAAATACCCCGATATCTTCGCCAACGCCGACCTGATGATCCTCAACAAGACCGACCTTCTGCCGCATGTCGATTTTTGCGTCGGCGCGGCGATCAGGAATGCACGACGGGTCAATCACAAGATCCAGGTCCTGCAAGTGTCGGCGCGCACTGGCGGTGGCCTGGAAGGCTGGCTAGTCTGGCTGGACGGTGCCTTGAAGACGCAGGCAGCGCACGCACGCGGCCTTGCTGCGGAATAGGAGTTCTCCGTCATGTGTCTCGCCATTCCCGCAAGGGTGGTTTCCGTCGATAGCGACGACATGGCAACCGTCGCTCTGGAAGGGATCCGGAAACCGGTCTCGACAGCTCTCCTGGAGGAGGTTGCCGTTGGCGACTATGTGCTCGTCCATGTCGGCTATGCCCTGCACAAGCTCAGCGAGGAGGAAGCCGAACGAACCCTTCAGCTTATGGCGGAAGCCGGTGTTCTTGCCGAGGAGCTGGAGGAGATGGCGGGCGAGCCGGTGGTGGGGACGGACGCATGAAATACATCAAGGAATTTCGGGACGGCAAACTGGCGCAAAAGCTTGCCCTTGCAATCCGGCAGGAAGCTGATCCGGACCGGCGTTACCATCTGATGGAGTTTTGCGGTGGGCACACTCACGCCATCTTCCGTAACGGGGTGCAGGATCTGGTTCCGCAAAATGTCGAGTATGTGCATGGGCCGGGCTGCCCGGTCTGTGTCTTGCCGGTACGGCGTCTTGATGATGCGATCGAGCTGGCGCTGAAGTCGAATGTGATCCTGACCACCTATGGCGACATGATGCGGGTGCCGGGCACCAAGCAGAAGAGCCTGATCCGGGCCAAGGCCGAAGGCGCCGATATCCGGATGGTCTATTCGACCCAGGATGCCCTGCGGATTGCGCGGGAGAACCCGCAACGGCAGGTGGTCTTTTTCGCCATCGGCTTTGAGACGACGACGCCGCCAACGGCGGTCGCGATCCTGCAGGCAAAGGCGGAAGGCCTGAAGAATTTCTCCGTCTTCTGCAATCACGTTCTGACACCGCCTGCCATCGCCCATATCGTCAACGCTCCGGCGGAGCCGGGGGAGCAGGCGGTTAAGATTGACGGTTTCCTTGGGCCTTCCCACGTCAGCTCGGTCATCGGCTGGGCGCCGTACCAACCGGCGGCGCGGGACTTCAGAAAACCGGTCGTCATTGCCGGCTTTGAGCCGCTCGACGTGATGCAGTCGACCCTGATGCTGATCCGCCAGATCAACGAAGGCCGGCATGAAGTGGAAAACCAGTACACCCGGGTCGTCACGAAGGAAGGCAATCGCAAGGCCCAAAGGCTGGTTGACGACGTTTTGGAGTTGCGCCGGACCTTTGAATGGCGCGGGCTCGGCTATGTCCCTGACAGTGCCCTGAAAATCCGAGAAGCCTATGTCGACTTCGATGCTGAAGAGCGTTTTGCGCTCAGCCCGAAGGAGTCGCGCGAAGTCAAATCCTGCGAATGTCCCGCGATCCTGCGCGGCGTGAAGAAACCGACGGAATGCAAGCTGTTCGGCACGGTTTGCACGCCGGACAATCCTATGGGGGCCTGCATGGTTTCCTCTGAAGGTGCCTGCGCCGCATACTGGACCTATGGCCGCAAGCGCGAGGCGATGGCCGCCGCCAAGGGAGCCGCGGCGTGACCAGCATCGATCCGCAGGCAAAATTCCGCACCGGTGCTGTCGATATGACCCATGGCGGCGGCGGCCGGGCCATGGCCGTCCTGATCGAGGACCTGTTTCACCGGCATCTGAAAAATACAATCCTGGATCAGGGCCATGACGCGGCGGTGCTTGAAGTGCCGCCAGGGCGTCTTGTCATGTCGACCGATGCCCATGTGATCTCGCCGCTGTTCTTTCCAGGTGGCGATATCGGATCGCTGTCGGTCCATGGCACCTTGAACGATGTAGCCATGGCCGGTGCGAGGCCGGTGTCGCTCACCGCGAGCTTCATACTGGAAGAAGGGTTCCCGCTGGCAGATCTGGAACGGATTGTCATATCCATGGCGCGCGCTGCCCGTGAAGCCGGAGTGCCGGTGGTTTCCGGCGATACCAAGGTGGTTGAAAAGGGGAAGGGCGACGGGGTCTTCATCACAACGACCGGTGTTGGCGTTCTGCCGGAAGGCGTCTCGATTTCTCCTGCTGCGGCCAAGCCAGGTCAGGCGGTTCTTCTGTCCGGTACCATTGGCGATCATGGTGTGGCCATCCTGTCGAAACGGGAAAACCTGACCTTCGAAACCGAAATCCAGTCCGACAGTGCAGCACTACATGGCCTCGTCGGTTCGATGGTCGACGCGGTGCCGGGCATTTCGGTTCTGCGGGATCCGACCAGGGGTGGACTGGCAACTGCGCTGAACGAAATCGCTCATGCTTCGAAGGTTGGCGTGATGCTCGACGAGGGTGAGATCCCCGTTCGCCCGGATGTGGAAGGGGCCTGCGAGCTGCTCGGTCTCGACCCGCTTTATGTCGCCAATGAAGGCAAGCTGATCTGCATTTGCGAGGCCTCGGATACAGACCGGTTGCTGGAGATCATGAAGGCTCACCCGCTGGGGCAGAATGCTGCGAAGATCGGCGAAATCGTGGAGGACGCCGATTGCATGGTGGTCATGAAGACCGGCTTCGGCGGCTCCCGTGTTGTCGACTGGCTCTCGGGCGAGCAACTGCCGCGCATCTGCTAAGAGCGGCATAGGCCCCAAGGCTCTTTCCCAATCCGATGCTTGGCATCCCGGTTTGGCGCAGCCAGGACGGGATCCGGTACACACCGGCCTTTGTGTTCCTCCAGGAGAGGCTGCTTTGTTTTCTCAGCCAGGGACTTGAGAGGACGCGCTCGCAGCGCGGCTCATGACCGGGTTCCGGATCTGCGGGCGGCTGCGCCTTCCTTGTCCGGAATGACGGTGAAGGGGCAACAGGTTCTCGGGGCTTGGCCTATCCGCCCTTTACCTTCAGTTTGCCATTGTCCTTCTTGTCCTGGCCGTCGTTGGCCCATGTGATGCGCAGGTCCAGGCGGGACTGGTCGTCTTCCGTGGTGGCTGTCACCCTGATGGCCATCAGACCTTTCGGGTGCAGGGTAATCTCACCAGTGTCGTCACCGAATTGCAGCTCGCCCTTGGCGATGCCACGCTTGACGGCGTCGAGCAGTTTCTGGATCGATTTCCTGTCCTGCAGGGACTGGTGCCGGAAACGGCCCTTGCGTTCCATCATGACGACAATCCGTGTTGCTGGAGAATGTGCGCCGGATTGAACAGCTTGGCGTGGGGATAATCCCGACTAATGCCGACGATGTTGCCATCCGGGCAGATGATCGTGGCGCCGGTGCCGATGCCTTCAAGGCCTTCGGAGCTTCTGGAATGCCGGTCGAGCGTGATGTCCGCTTCCAGATGCAAGAGGCCGTGCTTGGACGTCAGCTCCTGTCCGCTGTGCCTGTTGACGTGCCCCTGTACCAGCATCCTTATGCCGGCAAGATGGAGATCGTCTACGCCGGTTTCGGTCAGGGGATGGTCCACATCCCGGTATTTCGTGCGCATCAGATTGGCGATGGTGCCGGAGTAGAACACGAAGGGATCTTTCCGGCTTTCCTTCCGAAAGCGGTGATTGACGTGGGCCACACCTTTTGCCGAAATCTGGGACGCCATGTGATCATCGATACCGGCATGCACGAACAGCAACGATCCGCTCTGGTGCACGGCCTTGAGGCTTTGAAAGAACCAGGCGTAGCGTCCGCCGGGTTCAACGAAGAGTTCCCGGCATTTGAGCGCGGCAGCATACAGCTGACGAATGGTAAGGCCGACTTCGGCGGCGTGTTCCGCGAACTTGTCCGCCTTCTTCTTGAGCCGCTGCATTTCCTTGCGGATGGCCGCGTCACTCAGATAGCGTGAGGCTGCCTTCGGAAATTGTCTGGTCCACTTCTTTCCCGGAACCATCAGCGACAGGCAGGTTTCCTCGTCGGGCAGCATGGCGAGGTTGGCCGAGCTGCCGACATACCGCTCGTGTACTTCCTTCAAGAGCGGCATCACCTTCTTGCCCATGCGAACGAACATATGGGCGTTGAGCGAGCTGCGCTTGACCGTCAGGGCTTCGAGACCGAGGTAAAGCCGCAGGTCGTGGTTGCCGGCGAGGATGACGACATCGGCACCGGTTTTCAGCAGCGCGCTGAGGCTGTCGAGAAGGTCCAGATTGCTGGGGCCCTTGTCCAGGCAATCGCCGCCGATGATGAACTGGCAGCTTCGGCCGAAGGGCGTCAGGTGAAAGTCGCTCAGACCATCTCCATTGCGCTGGATTGCCCGTGCCGCCGTCAGGGATCTCAACAGGCTTTCCGCATCCGCATGCAGGTCGGAAATGAAGATTACCGGCTTTTCCGGCCAGTCCCACGGGCCAAGAGCATTTGCCCGGGCAAGGCTGCCGACAACACCGGGAAGGGTGCTTTCGGTGGTGAACTGGCCGAGAGGCAGATTCCCGATGGGCGCCAGTGGCCAGGGGACACAGCTTTCGGGCAGGCCGAGATCAATGGCTTCCGCCTGGTCCATCGGCGGCAGAAGCGGGGTCAGTGGCAGATGGGTCATCATGGCAGCAATCCGGTTCAATCCGTTGCGGTTTCAAGTGGCTGTCGCAGTTTCCAGTCACCCCGGTGGTGCACCCAGGTGCCGTCCCTCTCCAGTTTCAGGACGACGGCGCGCGCGTGGTGCATGCTGAGCTGGCGGATCTGGTCAAACGTCAGCACACCCAGGCAATGGGCGGCATGTCGTATGGAAGCGCCGTGGCCGACGAAGATCCGGGCACCGGGTCCTGCCTCGTCATCCAGATCTGTCATCTTCTGATCCAGGAACGCAGCCACCCGCTGTCCGGCTTCCATCAGGCTCTCAGCGCCCTGAACCGGCAGTCTGTGGTGGCTGTTCGACTTCCAGTCGCCCGGCAGCGAGGCGGTGCGTGGATCGTCTGCTATCACCTGCTCGATTTCCCGCAAGGTGAGGTTGGCAAGGGCACCGACACTGCGTTCGGCAAGAGCTTCATCCTCGGTGATCGTGAAGTCCGATCGGAGGACTTCACCAAGCGACTGGCCAAGAAGCGCTGCCGTCTGCCAGGCTCTGAGCTGGCGTGAGCACAAGATCTCCGGTGCCAGCCGGAAGCCTTCCTGCCGCGCGATGTCTGCAATCTCGGCGCCAAGTTCTTGTGCCTGCACCTTGCCTACATCGGTCAGGCCATAGGGCTGCAGGGCACTCGGCGTGTCCGGTTTTTGATTGTAAGCGCCATGACGCACCAGGATGGCGAAGCGGTCTGTCATGGCGTTTGTCCCAGCAGCTCCGCACCGGCTTCAAACAGGGCGTCGAAATCGATCAGTCCCTTCACTTCCCACACCTGAACACCTTCGAGCGCCCCCAGGTAGGCCTCTGTGTCGAGCGGTGTTTTCATCGGCCAGAACGGGCCTTGCGGTGTCTGGTAGAACGGGCCGGGGTTCTTCATGATCGCGGACAGAAGATCCGGCCGGTCCTTCAGATCCGTCTTGCTTACTTCGGTCGCGTCGGCGCTGTCGCGGGACCAATTCAACACCCAGAAATCTGTCAGGCGCGCATCGTGGGAAATGCGCCCGGGGCCATAGATGTCATCGATGAAGAGGTCGTATTTTTCTTCCAGGTGCCAGAGTTCGTCCGGTTCCAGGTTGCGCAGTTCCTCTTCGCGTTCCTCGTCGATAAGACCGGTCAGCCGTGCGTTGGTGACGATGGTGCCCGGGTTGATGCGCGGCAGTTTCGGAATGCCGAGCGCATCGGTGCTGTTGCCGGCATTGCGCACGAGAAGGCGGTCGTTGGTGACATACTGCGTGCCGGTGAGCTCCATCATGCGCAACATCGAGGTGGACTTGCCGCCGCCGGAAAGGCCCGATATCGCAAGCCCCCTGTTGGGGGTGCGGACAGCCGCTGCATGACAGGCGACCCACCCCTGCCGCTGGAAGTGATTGAGAAACTGGGTGTTGATGAAGTTGATCACCTGGTTGGGGTGATCGTCCGTAGGGCCAAAGGCGATCGCCCAGTCGGGGGATTGCAGGAACTGCAGACCCGTGCGGACCTTCAGGATCAGGCGCCCGTTTTCAAGGTCGCAGACCGCATCCTTGCGGCCGGACTTTCCCGTTTCCCGCTCCCAGTCGGTGTACTCCGGGTCGAAGGGCAGTTCCATGGATCCGAGCACATGGACGATCCTGTCCGGTTCGCTCGGCGCGGAAATCACATGCTGGAAATAGCGCAGCAATTCGGCCAGAAGCGCCGAAGAGGTGCATCTTGCCTCGACCACATGGCCGCCGACCGTGAGGCACACCGGATCGCAGTTTCGCGTTTCCCGAGCCGGGGAAAGAGCGTCGACAACGTCCTGGACGGTTATGCCGGTCATCCGCGCACCTTTTCAATTACATGGTTGGCGTAAAGCTTGGCAGCGTCGATGCCGGCGCCTTCCAGAGCTCCCTTGAAACCACCGAAGGCCGAGACCTCGAACACGACCGGTCCGCTGTCCGTCAGGCCAACATCCACGGTGGTGAAGTCGAGATCGAACGGTTCCTGCGCACGGCGCGCCAGTTCGATCAGGTCGGCATCAGGTTCGAACGGTTCGTATTTGCCGCCGTGAAGGATGGTCGTGTTCCAGCTGTTTGTCTGGGCAACGCGGGCATAGGTGCCGAGATAGGATCCGCCGAGGAAAACCATGCCGAGGTCCCTGCCGGAAAGATTGACCTTCTTCTGCAGGTACATCACCGGATTGTCGGCCTTGAACGCGGCAATCTTGTGCCGGAGGGCTGTTTCGCCTTCAGTGGCATCCATCAGCGTCATGCCGCGGGCCTTTGTCGAAAACAGGGGCTTGAACACCGCACTGCCGAACCGCAGGACGGCGGCCAGGGCTTCGTCTTCGCTTTCGCTCACGCAGGTGGCTGGCATGGGAATGCCTGCATTGGCCAGTGTCACGGTGCAGCTCAGCCGGTTGACCAGGCCGAGAATGGACCTTGTGCTGGAAAAGACCTTGGTGCCGCTGGCCTCGGCAAGGCGCAACATCTCCAGCCGGTCCAGCGTTGCGGGGCTGTAGGTCTGGCTGATCTTCTTGACCACGATGCCGTCGAGGCTGCAAAGATCGATCTGCCCAGCCATCAGCGCCCTGGCTTCCAGATCCAGAACGACGTCGGCCATGTCGACCACGCAGCGAAAACCTGTTTGTGCTTCCAGGGCGTCCGCCAGAACTTCCGTCGACCATTTGCCGGGGATGCCGACAACGCCGATCCTGAGGTCAGTCAACGAAGATCTCCTTCATTTGCAGGCGGAACCTGGCCTCGGCGCCAGGCGGGCAGGCAAGAGCCTGTTCGATCAGGTAGCGGGCACGTAGCCACATGCGCCGGGCATGGGACTTGTCCAGAATGAACCGCGTCGACGTTGCAAAGGACCGGGCAAGACCAAGGGCAAGCCGATATTCGAACGTGTCGTCACCCTGCTTGCGGGCGAAGGTTCTTACGGATTTGTAGAATGCGAGAGAGACATCGCTGATCCGCCGGCGTGTTTCCCTGTCGAGCACCTGAAGCCGGTAATTCGAGACCATGAACACGGAAACGTCCTGGACGTAGTCCATGTAGCGGGAGCGATGCAGATCGACGAAGTGGATCCGGTTCTCACCAGGGTCGTAGATGATGTTGTCGACGTTGAAGTCGCCGTGGATATAGACGGAAAAGGGAGCGGTTACCCTTGCCTCGCGGTCGGCTGCCTCGGTGATCAGGGCGTCGAGCGAGGGGAGGGTCTCTCCCGCGAAATGGATACCGGTTTCCTTGAATTCCGGGTGAACCCTGCGGACGTCACCAAGGCGTTTGCCAAGTTGCTGCATGCTGCCGAGATCCGCCGGTTCTGCGGTCCGCGTCTGCTTCCAGACGTCTTTCAGCGTGCGGGAAAGACTGGCAAGTGCCTGTTTGCGCAGGGCGTCGCCTTCGTTCAGGACGATGTGCTCGAAGGTCAGGCCAGGCAAATGTTCGATCAGGAGCGCTGCCGACTGGTCGCGTTTGCGGTAGGACAGGATTTTCGGGGCAAGGCCTGGATAGATGGAATGCCAGCTTTTCACGCCCTGGCGCTCTTCCTTGACCTTGCTCTTGTCGCCATCCTTGAAGACCGCCGTAACCGTTTCGGTCTTCTTGTCCTTGATGGCGGAGATGGAACTTCCCGACCTGGTTTCGGCAATCGTTTCGATGGTGACATCGTCGCTGGCCGTGTCCAGGTCAGACATCAGACTTTGCAGGGCGAAATAGCGTTCGAAATTGACTGCCTGTCCGATGTTGGCGGAAATCAGCGCTTCGCTTATGGCCCGCAGAGATTCGCCCATGCGCTGAAATTCGCTGGCGACCAGCAGGCTGTTGGCGATGTCGGCCGGCAACCGGTCCGGGTTGCGCATGTCGCGTGTGTAGGCCTTGAAGAGCTTGCGGTAGTCAGCCTCGATCTTGTTCTGGAGCTGGCCGATCTCTATGGCCTTTTCACTGTCCCTGCTGAGAAGGGCGTCCTCGATGCGGGCGACGCCTTGCCGGACACGACTGACGATCGCGGGATAACGTTCAGGTTCGAGCGTGACAAAGGTCTCGATGCGCTCTGCATGGCGCAAGGATTGGCGCACCAGGTTGGCGATGCGCTGAAGATCGGTGGCTACAAACTCCAGGCTGCGCAGGGTAAGATGTTTGCGATCGTTCTTTCTGGCTCCGGCCATCTGCTGGACACAGGCCGCAAGAATCCGGCTCTTCAGGTTATGGGCGTATCCGGCACGGTCCATGATCCGGCGTGCCGTCGCTGCCGTCGGTTCCTTGAAGAAGGCTTCAAGCTGTATGAGCTGACCATCGATTTCCGCGCACAGAAAACGGAGATTTTCCCGAATGGTCTTTGGGGCATTAATCATTATGGGGTCCGAGATAGACTTCGGGCTCCCGCGTACAGCCAAGTGAAAACAGTTTTGTGACATAAAGCGGACGTAGCTGTTGAGCTTCGTCGAAACCTATCCAGCGTGTCCCGACCTGATGGGGGTCCGGGCGTGGTCCCAATACCGGTTGGTAATCTTCGGCAACGCTGCAGGCGAAAATGAAATCGAGCTGGTGCTGATATTCTCTTGCGGCCTGTTTGCGCCGATGAACTTCCGCCACATGCATCAGGTGCGACACGGTGATTGCGGCACCGATTTCTTCCACGCATTCGCGCTTCAGGCAGGCTTCAAGCGTTTCGCCTGGGTCCTGCTTGCCGCCGGGCAGAGTGAAGTACCGGCCTTTGACGGGGTGTCGCTTGTCTTGCACCAGCAGCCGGTCACCCCGGCGGATAAAGGCTCTTGGTGTTGAGCGGATGACGGGCCGAAACACGGCACCTTTTAGGGGCGCGTCACTTGCGATGGATCTCGCTCCCTGTTCAGGCCTGCCGGTTCGGGACCTGCCAGACCGGCTGGCGCAGCTTCTGTCAGGGGCCCGCTTCGGCTTTCAGCAGGGCCGTGATGGGGCGAGTATAGGTGAGTCGCTCACCGCGAGCGAACCGATCTTCGACTGTTCACGGTTTCAAGTGGTTCCAGGCCGCTCAGATATCCGGCCCCATGGCGCGACCTTCTGTCGAGGGGTCGATGTCGTTGCGCAATTTCTCCAGTGCGCGCATGCGCTCCTGGGCCCGCTTCTGGTTCTCACGGGTGACGCCGGTGATGAGCACTTCGGCAATCGCCATGAGCGCCAGCGAGGAGTCCCATGGGGAAGGGACCGCGACGCGGGCAGGCAGAACGAAGGTTGCGATGCGGCCGACCGGTGACATCCAGCTATCGGTGACAAGGGCCACGGTCGCACCCTGTCGGGCGGCGGCTTCGGCAAACTGGATGATTTCAGCCTGGTAGCGCCGGATATCGAAAACGACGACCACGTCCTTCGGACCGATGCCGATGAGCTGGTCCAGCCAGTTGCCCTGCTGGCCGGCGACGTGATTGACGTTGGCTCGCACGATCCGCAAATGCGCCGCCATGTAACGGGCAAGGCCATCGGTAAAGCGGCCCCCGATCAGGTGCACATGCTTGCGTTCGTCCGACAGCAGCTTGACGAGGCCGGTGAGTTCGCCTTTCGGCAGATGGGCAAAGGTCTCGCGCACGTTTTCCAGAAGCTGGCTGACATGGGGGTCGCCGACCGGGTCGTCTTCCATGTTGGCACTGCGGGCGAGTGGCGAATTCAGCTGGCTTTCCAGTTCGCCGCGGAGCTTGCGCTGAAACTCGGCGAAGCCGGGAAAGCCCAGGCGGCCGACGAAGCGCAGGATGGTGGGGGAACTGACCCCCGCGGCCTCTGCAAACTGGGCGACGGTGCCCAGTCCCTGCATCGGGTAATTGGCCAACAACGCATGCGCCGCCTTCTTTTCCGTGGCGGTGAATTCGTCCAGACGGTCGCGAATATCTTCCAGAAGAGGACGTTCCATGGTCGTCGGCCTTTATGACGGTCCGCGGCACTGAATTTCATTTGACAGCCGCTGCAATCTGCGTATCAAATATTACAGAAGTTAGTTAAGTCGGCAATCCTGTAATAAACATTACAAAATGCAGGGCCGATCTTTCAGGGAGTAGGGAATGGGTTCGAATCCCCAGACCGGAGGAATGACTCGGGCTGTCGCCGTTGAAAATGCGGAGGGAGCGGGGCCTTTCGTTTTTGTCTGCGATCACGCTTCCAACTTCTTTCCGCCCCCCTACGATACATCGCTCGGGATTACCGATGCGGACAAGATTGCGCATATCGCGTGGGACCCGGGAGCGCTCGGCGTTGCCAGGGGGCTGGCCAAGAGCCTTGATGCGCCACTGGTGCACACCACCGTCTCGCGCCTGATCATCGACTGCAATCGCGAGGAAAGCCGGGCCGACCTGATCCCGTGCCTTAGCGAAACCACCAGGATTGCGGGCAACCAGGACCTGTCGGCCGATGAGAAGACCTTCCGTCTGAACCTGGCGCATCGGCCGTTTCACGATGCCATCGACAATGTGATCAGCCAGCGGCTCGACCGCGGGCTGCCGACAGCGGTGGTCTCGATCCATTCGTTCACACCGGTCTACAAGGGACAGTCCCGTCCCTGGGAAATCGGCCTCATCTACGACAGGGACCGGCGTCTTGCCGATCCGGTCCTGGAGGGCTTGAAGGCCAAGTGTGGCCTGACCGTTGGAGACAACGAACCGTACGCTCCGTCCGATGGTGTCTATTATACAATCCGTCGGCACGGCGAGGATCGCAAGCTGCCTTGCCTGATGATTGAAATCCGCAACGACGAAGTGAAGACCTCGGCAGAAGAAGCGCAGTGGAGCGATCTTCTGGCGCCCCTGCTGGAGCACGCCGCGCAAGCCGTTGGCGGGCAGACGCAGGGAGAAGCCCATGCTTAAGGCGGCCCGCGTCTATATCTGCATCGTCGACGGCTTCAATCGGGGTCTCGGCAAGATAATCATGTGGGGGGTCTTCGTCATGGCGGCGATCCTTCTGTGGTCGTCGATCTCCAAGACCTTCTTCAATCCATCGCTCTGGACACTGGAAGTCGCCCAGTTCGCGATGGTTGCCTATTACATTCTGGGCGGGCCCTATTCCATACAGCTCGGCTCCAATGTGCGCATGGATCTGTTCTATGCCGAGTGGAGCGCCAAGAAGAAGGCCTGGTTCGATGCCTTCACGGTGCTGCTGCTGATGTTCTATCTCGGTGTGCTGCTCTATGGCGCGCTGAATTCCACGGCGTACTCGCTTGGCTATTTCGGCAAGGACTCGCTCAGCTTCTGGTGGGACCTGTTCGTTTCCTTCATCACCGGTGGTCCTGACGCGGCAGCTGAAAAGCTCGGCTATATCGAGCGCAGCCCGACGGCCTGGCGGCCCTATCTCTGGCCGGTCAAACTCATAATGATCATTGGATTTGTTTTGATGCTGCTGCAGGCCGTCTCGGAATTCATTAAGGATATCGCCCTGATCAAGGGAGAGACGCTCTGATGTCATACGAGATGATTGCTCTCCTGATGTTCTCGTCGATGATGCTGATGCTCCTGACGGGGCAGCGCGTTTTCGGCGCTATCGGTGGCATTGCCGCAATCGCCGCTCTGGCCCTTTGGGGCACTGGCGGTGGCGACATTCCTTTCTCCGCGGCCATGAAGCTGATGAAGTGGTATCCGCTGCTGACGCTGCCGATGTTCATCTTCATGGGCTATGTGCTGTCGGAAACCAAGATCGCCGACGACCTCTACAAGATGTTCCACGTGTGGATGGGCCCGCTCAATGGCGGTCTGGCTATTGGCACGATCCTGCTGATGGTCCTGATTTCCGCCATGAACGGTCTGTCGGTTGCCGGCATGGCCATCGGTGCGACCATCGCCTTGCCGGAACTCCTGAAACGAAAATACGACAAGCGGATGGTCACGGGGGTAATCCAGGCCGGGTCGTCGCTTGGCATTCTGGTGCCACCGTCCGTGGTGCTGGTGCTTTATGCGATGATCGCGCGCGCTCCTGTCGGCCAGCTCTGGCTGGCGGGAGTCGTTCCTGGTCTGATGATGGCAGCCATGTTCGTCGTCTACATCGCGATCCGCTGCAAGATCCAACCTGAACTCGGCCCTGCGCTGACGAAAGAAGAGCGCGACGCCTCCAAGGACGAGAAATATCATCTGCTTTTGGCAGGCATCCTGCCGATCATCATCTTTGCGGTGATGATGGTGCCCTTCGTCAAGGGCTACACCAGCCTGGTGGAAAGCTCGGCCATTGGTGCTCTGGCCGCCCTGGTGGCTGCCATCATCCGTCGCCGGATGACCTGGGATATCCTGAAGCTTTGCCTGAAGAACACGCTCGGCATTTCGTGCATGTTCATGTGGATCATCCTTGCCGCCCTCGGGTTCGGCGCGGTGTTTGACGGTCTGGGCGCGGTCAAGGCCATCGAGAGCCTCTTCACCGAACAGCTCGGCCTGTCGCCGTGGATGATCCTGATCCTGATGCAGCTGTCTTTCCTGGTGATGGGCACCTTCCTGGACGATACGGCGATGCTGGTCATCGTGGCACCGCTTTACGTGCCTCTGGTCGCAAGCCTTGATCTGGGCATGCCGGCGGGCGAAGTTCTGATCTGGTACGGGGTGCTCTACACGATCACCACGCAGATCGCCTACATGACACCGCCCTTTGGCTACAATCTATTCTTGATGCGGGCGATGGCGCCCAAGGAAATCAGCATGCGCGACATCTACGGCTCGATTACGCCGTTTGTCGCGGTGATGGTCCTGGCGCTCGTCCTCGTCATGGTTTTCCCGCAAATTGCCCTGTGGTTGCCGGATCTGGTTTACGGCAGGTAGCGAGGAACGGGACAAGAAGACAACGTCCGGAGGAAAAACGGAGTTGGACCGCGGACTTACGAGAGCCGGAAAACGGCCGCACCGCTTTAGCTGAATGTGAAACTTAGGGGAACTTGAGATGACCAACAGACGTGAGTTTCTGAAAAAAGCCGGTATCGGCACTGCCGCCGCCGCCGGAGCGACCACCCTTGCGGCTCCGGCCGTGCATGGCCAGTCGCAGATCAAATGGCGCCTCCAGACCTATGCCGGTCCGGCGCTTGCCGAGCACGTGATCAAGCCGCATATCGATGCCTTCAACAAGGCCGCCAACGGCGAGATGGTGATCGAGCTCTACACCGCCGATCAGCTGGTGCCGACGGGCGAACTGTTCCGCGCCATGCAGCAGGGCACGATCGATGCCGTTCAGTCGGATGACGACAGCATGGCGTCCCCGACCGAAGTCACCGTCTTCGGTGGCTACTTTCCGTTCGCTTCCCGTTATTCCCTCGACGTGCCGGTGCTGTTCAACCAGTACGGCCTGAAGGAAATCTGGGAAGAGGAATACGCCAAGGTTGGCGTGAAGCACATTTCCGCAGGTTCCTGGGATCCGTGCCACTTTGCCACCAAGGACCCGATCCGTTCTCTGAAGGATCTTGAAGGCAAGCGCGTCTTCACCTTCCCGACAGCCGGCCGTTTCATGAGCCAGTTCGGCGTCGTGCCGGTCACCCTGCCGTGGGAAGACATCGAGGTTGCCGTTCAGACCGGCGAACTCGACGGCATTGCCTGGTCGGGCATCACCGAGGATTACACCGTCGGCTGGGCGGATGTGACCAACTACTTCCTCACCAACAACATCTCGGGTGCGTGGGCTGGTTCGTTCTTCGCCAACCAGGAGCGCTGGAACGAGCTTCCCGATCACCTGAAGACCATGCTGCAGCTTGCCATGGATGCGTCGCACTACTATCGCCAGTGGTGGTACTGGGGCGGTGAAGCCAACCTGCGCGTCAACGGCACCAAGATGGAGCTGACCTCCATTCCGGACGCAGAATGGGCAACGGTCGAAGAAGCCGCGATGGCCTTCTGGGACGAGATCGCAGCTGAATCCCCGACCAAGGCAAAGGTCGTGGAGATCTTCAAGAAGTACAATCAGGACATGAAGAAGGCCGGCCGGCCTTACCGCTATTCCTGATAGAAACCCGGACCGTGCCGGCCATCGGCAGGCACGGTCAGATCTGCCGGTCCGGAGCGACCCCTCCGGACCGGGATTTTCCGGAATTCAATTCTCGACCGCTCAACCTGGAACAACCGTAAAATGCCTGGCAACCTGACCTTTGATGCACTGAAGTCTCTCGTCTCATCCGGCGAGATCGACACGGTGCTGACCTGTATCGTCGACATGCAGGGACGGCTGATGGGCAAGCGTTTCCACGCCCAGCATTTCGTCGACAGTGCCTATCACGAGACCCATTGCTGCAACTATCTGCTGGCAACCGACCTGGAGATGTACACGGTCGAAGGCTATGCGGCGACGAGCTGGTCCGGCGGGTACGGCGACTATGTCATGAAACCGGATCTTTCCTCCCTGCGGCGGGTGCCGTGGCTGGAAGGCACGGCCATGGTGATGTGCGATGTCCTCGATCACCACACCCACAAGGAAGTGCCGCATTCCCCGCGTGCGATGCTGAAATCGCAAGTCGCGCGTCTGGAGGAACTTGGACTGACGCCGATCATGGCGACCGAGCTGGAGTTTTTCCTGTTCGAGAAAAGCTTTGAGGATATGCGCAAGGGCGGCTACCGCGATCTGGAGCCGATTTCCGGTTACAACGAAGATTACCACATCCTGCAGACCACCAAGGAAGAGGATGTGATGCGCCCGGTGCGCAATCACCTCTATGCCGCCGGCATCCCGGTCGAGAACACCAAGGGTGAAGCCGAAGCCGGGCAGGAAGAGCTCAACATCAAGTATGCACCGGCACTCGACACGGCCGAATATCACACCATCGCCAAGCATGCGGTGAAGGAAATTGCCTGGGCAAAAGGGCGTTCCGCGTCGTTCCTTGCCAAGTGGCATCATTCCCGCGTCGGGTCTTCGTCCCATGTGCACCAGTCGATGTTCGACAAGGACGGCAACAACGTCTTCGTGGATGCCAAGGGTGAATACGGCATGTCCGAGACCATGCGCCACTACATGGCCGGGCTCATCAAGTATGCGCCGGACTATACCTATTTCCTGGCGCCCTACATCAACAGCTACAAGCGGTTCCAGAAGGGGACCTTCGCGCCGACCAAGACCGTGTGGTCGGTTGACAACCGCACCGCCGGCTTCCGGCTCTGCGGCGAAGGCACCAAGGGCCTTCGCGTCGAGTGCCGCATCGGCGGTTCCGACCTCAATCCCTATCTGGCACTGGCGGTTCAGATCGCTGCCGGCATCAAGGGCATGGAAGAGAAGCTGGAACTCGACGCTCCGACCACCGGCGACGTCTACGACGCCAGGAAGGCGAGGGAAATTCCGCACACTTTGCGCGAGGCCCGCGAGACCCTGCGCAAGTCGAAATTCCTGCGTGAAGCCTTCTCCGACCAGGTGATCGACCACTATTCCCGCGCCGCTGAATGGGAGCTGGAGGAGTTCGACCGCGTGGTCACCGATTACGAGATTGCCCGCGGCTTCGAGCGGGCGTAAGAGGCGATGAAGCACTAGAAGGCAAGCTGCTTGGTTACCCCTCATCCTGAGGAGGACCTCTAGGTCCGTCTCGAAGGATGGGCGGCACACCGGACAAGCGGCCCATCCTTCGAGACAGCGCTCGCGCGCTTCCTCAGGATGAGGGAGGTGGGTGCTGAAAAACAAGAAATCGGAGCCAACCACTTTCAACAAACCGTCCGTAGAGGCGGTTCTGAGAGGTTCAAAATGTCAGATGTCATCAAGCTGATTTCCCCCATCGACGGTTCGGTCTATGCCGAACGCACGGCGCTGGACGAGGCCGCGGTCGACCGGGTGGTTTCCACCGCACGGACCGCACAGGCAAGCTGGGCTGCCGTGCCGGTTGCCGAACGCGTTGCCTATTGCCTCAAGGCGCTGGAAGCGCTGAAGGCGATGAACGAAGAAGTCGTGCCCGAACTGGCCTGGCAGATGGGCCGGCCGATCCGTTTCGGTGGCGAACTCGGCGGTACCATCGAGCGCACCGAATATTGCGCGAAGATCGCTGCTGAAGCGCTGGCCGATGTGGAGCGCACCGACAAGGCGGGCTTCAAGCGCTACCTGCGCCGCGTGCCGCTCGGCATCGTCATGGTGATCGCGCCTTGGAACTATCCGTTCATGACGGCGATCAATACCATCATGCCGGCGCTGATGGCAGGCAATGTGGTCGTGCTGAAGCATGCCGCGCAGACCCTTCTGGTCGGTGAGCGCCTCGCCAAGGCCTTCGAGATTGCCGGTCTGCCGAAGGGCGTTTTCCAGAACATCGTCCTGACCCACCAGGGCACGGAAAAACTGCTCGGTTCCGGTCTGATCGACCATGTCAACTTCACAGGTTCCGTCGGCGGCGGACGTGCCATCGAAAAGGCGCTGGCCGGTACCTTCGCGACGCTTGGTCTGGAACTGGGCGGCAAGGACCCGGCATATGTGCGGGCTGATGCAGACCTGAACTATGCGGTTGAGAACCTGGTCGATGGTGCATTCTACAATGCCGGCCAGTGCTGCTGCGGCATTGAGCGCGTCTATGTGCATGAAAGCCTCTACGACCGCTTCGTCGAAGGCTTTGTCGATCTGACCAGCCAGTACAAGCTTGGCAATCCGCTGGATGAAGCGACCACTCTGGGCCCGATGGCCCAGGCGCGTTTTGCCGCCTGGATCCGCGAGCAGACGCAAGAAGCTCTGCGCAAGGGCGCGAAGGCGCACATCGATACCTCCAAGTTCGAAGCCGACAAGGAAGGCACGCCTTACCTGGCGCCGCAGGTGCTGACGGACGTCAATCACCAGATGTCCGTGATGCGCGAAGAAAGCTTCGGCCCGGTCGTCGGCATCATGAAGGTGAAGGACGACGAGGAAGCGCTGCAGTTCATGAACGACAGCCCCTATGGCCTCACCGCATCGATCTGGACCGAAGACGTTCAGGCCGCTGCAGAGATCGGCGACAAGATCGAGACCGGCACCGTGTTCATGAACCGCTGCGACTATCTCGACCCGGCGCTGGTCTGGACCGGCGTCAAGGACACCGGCAAGGGTGCGGCTCTTTCCGAAATCGGCTTCCACAACCTGACCCGACCGAAGTCTTTCCACTTCCGTCTGGAGCATTGAGGCCGGTTTGACAAACGACCGAGCAAGCCCAGTTTCCTAGTCCCAAATCGGGCAGGGTGATTGAGCTTGCTCCCCTCTCCCCCCTTGAGGGGGGGATGTCTCCGCAAGGAGACAGAGGGGGGGTGCCACCCCCTCGGCAAACTAGGCACCGGAATACACGCAGAGCCCAGTCACCCCCCTCTGTCAGCTTCGCTGACATCTCCCCGCAAGGGGGGAGAGGGGTGCAAGAGGCAATGCCGAGACTTGTAACTGCCTCCCTTGTCGGTGTGGCAGCGACCAGAACCCTGAGTTTCAAAACAACGAGACACCCATGAGCTCACTTCCTTCCGTCAATTGGTCCTATCCGACCTCCGTTCGCTTCGGTGCCGGCCGCATCAAGGAACTTCCCGATGCAGTCAAGGCCACCGGCATGGCCAATCCGCTGCTGGTCACCGACCCGGGCCTTGCCGGCCTGCCGATGGTCGCAGAGGCGATTGCAAGCCTGGAAGCTGCCGGCCTTAAGGCTGCGGTCTTTTCCGACGTCAAGCCGAACCCGGTCGACAGCAACATTGCTGCCGGTGTCGCCGCCTACAAGGCCGGTGGACATGATGGTGTCATCGCTTTTGGTGGCGGTTCGGGCCTCGATGCAGGCAAGCTGATCGCCTTCATGTCCGGCCAGACCCGGCCAATTTGGGACTTTGAAGATATCGGCGACTGGTGGACCCGTGCAGATCCGGCCGGTATTGCGCCGATCGTCGCGGTGCCGACCACTGCCGGAACCGGCTCGGAAGTTGGCCGCGCGGGTGTTGTCACCAACGAAGCGACGCACACCAAGAAGGTTATCTTCCACCCGAAAATGCTGCCGGCCATCGTGATCTGCGATCCGGAACTGACCGTCGGCATGCCGCGTTTCATCACCGTCGGCACCGGCATGGACGCTCTGGCACATTGCCTGGAAGCCTATTCCGCACCGATGTATCACCCGATGTCCGAAGGCATCGCGCTTGAAGGCATGCGGCTGGTGTTTGAAAACCTGCCGAAAGTTGCTGCGGATGCGTCCGATCTTGAAGCACGTGGTCACCTGATGAGCGCCGCCGCCATGGGTGCTGTTGCCTTCCAGAAGGGCCTCGGAGCGATCCACTCGCTGTCTCATCCGGTCGGCGCGCTTTATGACACTCACCACGGCATGACCAATGCGGTCTTCATGCCGTACGTGCTGCAGTTCAACAAACCCGCCATCGAACAGAAATTCGAGCGGCTTGCCGGTTTCCTTGGCATCGCCGGCGGTTATCAGGGTGTTCTCGATGCGATCCTGAAACTGCGTGAAGACCTCGGTGTACCGCACACGCTGGCCGGTCTCAATGTCGATGACAGCAAGCGCGACCTGATTGCCGAAATGGCGATTGTCGACCCGACCGCAGGCGGCAACCCGGTTCCGCTGACCAAGGAAGGCGCATTGGAAATCTTCGACAAGGCTCAGCAGGGTACCGTCTGAAGCAAGACCCCTTGACCTCGAAGGCGCACCGGATACCGGTGCGCCTTTTTTTGTTTTTCAGGCCATCTTTCGCAATCACGGCCAAGCGTAGCCAAGCCGGGCCGGTGTGCCGCGGGGCCTGCAGATGGCCCAGAATTGTTCGCGGACAGCTTTGACGCTCTCCGATCCCTGGTCTTCGCTTCGCTGCGTCGCGGATCACGCTCTCATAGCCTTTGCACTTCAGGTCGCTCTGATCGTTCCCAGGATGAGGTTGGTGGTGCGTGCATTGCTGGCGCTCAGCGCGCCATTCGGTCTTTCTGTTCGAGATCGCGGCTCTCCGCCTTCCGCCACTGATCCGGCGTCATGCCGGTCACCCGCAGGAATTCGCGGTTGAAATTCGACTTGGTCGAAAAACCTGCGCGATACATGGCCTCGGTCACCGTGATGCCGTCCTGGCGCAGCAGCGTGCAGACATCCTTGATCCTGAAATCGTTCACATAGCGTGAGACATTCATGTCGCGCACCCGGTTGATGGCCTGCGAGAGCTGACGGGCGGGCAGACCGGCACGGCGAGCCAGCCTTGAGAGGTTGAGCGTGTCGTCGCGATGAAGGTGCTGTGCCGTCATCAGGGCGTCGACTCGCGCGACGATTTCCGCGTCTTCGGAGGTGGCGGTCTGGGCCGCGGGTTCCGGCTCGGTGTTTGTCTCCGTCTGGGCATGGCCTGCCGTGCGGGCGGCAAGACCGATCAGCAGCAAGCTGACTATATTTGCGTTACTGACCAGAATGGCTGCATGGCTGCCGCCCGAGCGTTCGAAATCGAAAAGGATCACCAGATCGAACAGGGCGGACAGGCACAGGCAGAAGGCGGCCAGCCACAGGGCCCGGTGGGCAGCGGCAGCTTCGTCCAGACGCGCAAGTCCGAGGCCGTCCGGTCCGCGCCAGGCGATCCGTGCCAGGGCCACGGCATAGGCCAGGAACAGCAGCACCAGCGCACTATCCAGCAAGACAGGCGCCGCAAGCATCAGACCCAGAATGACGAGTGCGGCCAGTGGCGCCGCTGCCAGGCGAAACCGTCCGGGCGCGGCCTGATCGACGAGACCGCGAAAGCTCTCATAGGCAAGAGGGGGCAGCAGAGCGGCCAGCAGCGGCTGTACGAAGCGCAAAGCGTCGACGTTATATCCCCAGCGCAGGCCCAGGACGATGGATTGCAGGCAGCACAGGGCAATCAGCATCAGGAAGGCGCGTGTGGCTGTTGCTCCGTTGCTTTTCTTCAGGAACACAAAGACAAGTGCCAGAAGCAACGCGTTGACGAAGGGCAGGGGAACAAACAGCACGGGCAAGGCACCTCGATGGGGCGATGGCGGGGACCTTTATCGCGATCCGGCATGACTGAATCGTGAAAGAGGACGCTTTCCATCACGGCCTTAGCAAGAATTCGGTCATTGCTCCACTGACTGAAAGACCCCTCATGAAAATACAATCTCTTTTCTTGCCGCTGGTTCTCACGCTGGCCGTCACCACACCAGCCAAGGCCCAGGAGCCGGTGGGTGTTCGCGAGATCTCGGTAAATTCGAAAGCCAGAGGCGAGGATCTCACTGTTCTGGTCTGGTACCCGGCCAAGCCGGGCGGGGAGGCGGTGCTGATCGGCGATGATAGGATCTTCGAAGGCACGCCAGCATTGGCCGATGCCGCAAGGGCGGAAGGGATGTATCCGCTGATCGTGCTCTCGCACGGGTCGGGAGCGTCAGTCGAAAAGATGGCCTGGATCGCGAGCGAACTTGCCGGCGAAGGCTTTATTGTCGCCGGTGCAAATCACCCCGGCACCACCAGCGGCGATTCCACGCCGGAAGATACGCCGAAGCTCTGGCAAAGAACGGACGACCTTTCCGTGGTGATCGATAAGTTGATTGCCGATCCCGACTGGTCGGCGTCAATCGATCGAGGAAATATCGGGGCGCTCGGTTTTTCCCTTGGCGGCGCTGCCGTTCTGGAAAGCGTGGGTGCAACGGCAAGCCTGGAGGCTTATGTCGACTATTGCGACACCAATCCGCAGATGCCGGACTGCCAATGGTTCATGGGCGGCAGGGCGTTTGTCGACAGGGAGGAAATCAAGGTCGAGCCGTTTGATCTGCGGACGGTCGACAAGGTTCTTTTCGAACAAAAGAGCCATGATGCCCGGATCAAGTCTGTTATTGCTGTCGATCCGGCGCTGGCGGCTGCTTTTCAGGAGCAAAGCTTCGCGGGCGTCGGTGTGCCGCTGCATTTCCTCAATCTTGGCGTGGCAGGGCAGATCGATGTCGGTGTGCGTTCTGCGCATCTGGCCGCTGCTGCGCCAGACGCCGATCTGGATCACATCGAGGATGCCGTTCATTTCAGCTTCCTGCCCGTGTGCAAGGAAGACGCGATTGCGTTCATGAAATCCATCGGCGAGACGGACAGCCTGTGCACCGATGGTGGCGGCAGGTCTCGTGCCGAGCTGCACGATCAGATGGCCAAGATGATTGTTGAGGCTTTCCGGGAAGATTTGAAGGCGGCAAACTGACGGCCTGGCCGGGGACACGATCGAGCTTTTTGCTCATGTGGACTGCAGCCTCCCGTGCTTTCGGGGGTGGGAGGCTGCCGGTCGTCTCAAGGTGTCAGGATGAAGCGCCCTGGCTGCGTTCGATCAGCTTCAGCACTGCCACAAGCACGATGCCGTAGAGAACATGGCCAACGAGGGCGACCCAGACGATGCCACTGAAGTTCAGGAAGAAAGGCAGGCCGGCGACCGATGTGATGCCGCCGATGGCGAAGACCCAGAGACCGAAACCGTAAATTGCCGACGGCAGGAGCCAATGGGTGTTGCCGACCACGCGCTGCCACAACGGCGCGAAGATGAACATCCAGCCGACAGGGTAGCCGATCAGTCCGACGGCGTAGAAATGGACGAAATATCCGCCGAAGTCGCCGTTCGGAAGACCCAGGCTGCCAAGCAGGCTTTTGGCGAGGCCGTGCGGTGAAAGGGTCGCGAAACCCAAAGCTGGACTGATGATCTGGCCCCAGAGGTCGAACGCGTTGGTCGCAAAGAAGCCCGAGATGAACATCAGACCGAGCGTATGAAAACTCAGGGCGGGCAGGGTGCCGGCAGTCTGGGCCTGGCTGGAAGTCGTATTCATGACGGGATCACTTTCCTGAGATTGTCTCTTCTGCTGGCAGATACTTGGCTCTGAATGCGATCACATGGAAATAAAATGGCGAGGGTCCTGCGTGACGAATTCGTGATGAAAAATTGACGCCTGACAGCGGCTGTTTCCAATCTTTGGATAACGCGACGGCGCTGTTGCTACACCTCCTCTTGCATGATCGGATGCGCCCTCTTTGCTGCGCCGACAATGTGAGAATGCCGAAATGGATAAGTTGCCCGTCCGCCTCTATGCCGCTTTTGCTGCCGATGAGCGAGGTGGCAACATCGGCGGCGTTGTTTTTGAGGATACGCCGCTGTGGCCGGACGCGCGTCAGCGGATCGCTGCGGATATCGGTGCCCCGACCACGGGTTTTGTCCGCCAGAAGTCCGACAAGAGGATCGAGGTCCGGTTTCACTCGACCCGGGCGGAAATGGATATGTGCGGCCATGTTACCGTTGCGATTTTTGCCGCGTTGCTGGCCGACGGGCGGATTGGGCCTGGAAGCTATGTTCAGGAAACACCCGCGGGGGAAATCGGTGTTGATGTCGCCTCGGACGGTGCCATCACCATGCACCAGCCTTTGCCGAAGTTCGGATTGAACGAGGCAACCGCGGACGAGATAGCTCCGCTGCTCGGCATGGAACCGGCTGGTATTCTCAGCGTTGCGGCGTCCTCGACAGCCCTTCGGCATGTTTTCATCGAAGTGGCAGATACCGATGCTCTGGCAACCCTTCGTCCGGATGATGACGGGCTGCGCCGTTTCAGCCAGGCACGGTCGATCGACACGATAGGCATCTGGTGCCGGACAGGGCGTGGTCTGGGCAAGGCTAAGGTTCGCCTGCGGGATCTCTGCCACGGTGTCGGCGATCCGGAAGAGGCGGCGAGCGGCACCACCAACGGTGCGCTGGCCTGCCAATTGTTCCGGGCGCAAAAACTTCTGCCTGGTAATGGCGGGCAGGCAGTCCTGGTCGCGGAGCAGGGCTTCGAGATGGGTCGTCCAAGCATCGTCAGAACAGTGCTGAACACGGCTGGCGGCGAAGTCACCGGTGTTTCTGTCGGTGGGTATGCGGCCTTGCGGTTGACGGGCGAGTTTCACCTGTGAAACCCGCCGCGCCGGTGTGACGTCAGACCCGTTCGAACAGCGCTGGACCCGTCTCGCTGAAGAGTTCGATCTCGAGCGACTTGGCCGGACCGGATGATTCATCGCCAAAGACGAGCGTCGAACGGGATCCGTCGGGCGCGTTCTCGGTGACGAAATCGAACACCATTACCGGCCCGTTCCAGGGCTTCAGCGGGAAGGGGATCTGTTTCGGTCCTGCCATCAGCACCAGCTTGTCGCCGTCTGCCTTGATCTCGACCTTGCCGAAATACGGGTTGGAATAGGTGCCGGTGAGAAGATCTTGCGGAGGCGTCGGGCCAGCATCTGCCGGGCGGTTCTGACCGACAGTGCTGCCACGTTTGGTGTAGAAACCTTCGAACCTGCTCGAATATCCGCCGTACCAGTCCCGGGTGATGTGGCCGAGCTGTGCCAGGTCGGTGAAAGAGGCCGTGATGGCTTCGGCTGCCCCGACAGGGGCTGCATTGGTGAGGACGACTATGCCCAGGTCAAGCGAGGGGATCATCGCAAAGCAGGTGCCCGCGCCCAGCAGGAATGCGCCGGAATGGCCGATCCGGACACGGCCGGACGGATCAGTGCCGACATTGAAACCGTAACCGTAAAAGCCGGACCTGGCATCGGGGCTGTGGGGGCGATCCGAAAAGCTTTGCGGGCTGATGGCCGACAGAAGCGCCTCGGGTGCGATAAGCGGAGTTCCCGCGTGGGCACCGTCTGCAAGGAGCATCTTCAGCCAGATGGCCAGATCGTTGGCGGTCGAACTGACGCCACCTGCCGGCGACTGGGCATCGGGCTTGCGCTGGTAGAGCGGAGCAAAGCCGTCGCCGTCGCGGCTGTGTGGTATGGCGCGGTTGCTTGCTGCCATGTAGTCGGCAAAGCGTGAGCTGGTCGACGTCATGCCGAGTGGCCTGTAGAGCGCTTCTTCCGAAAGGCTGCTCCAGTCGGTGCCGGCAGCCTCGGCAACGGCCTCCGCGGCGGCTGTCAGGCCGAAGTTGGTATAGGCATAGGAAATCCGGAAAGGTGCCAGCGGCAGAAGCTTCAATCTCTCCAGGATTTCCTTGCGGTCGTAACCCAGGTCTTCCAGATCGTCGCCGGCGTGGTCCGGCAGACCGGAGCGATGGCTGTAGAGGTCACCTATGGTCAGCTTTTCGGTGCGGTCGGGATCGGACAATTCGAACCAGGGCAACAGTTCGCGCATCCTGCTGTCCCAGCCGACGACGCCCTTGCTGACCTGGCTCGCAACGACGGTCGCTCCCACCGGTTTGGAGAGGGACGCAAGCTGAAACACGGTGTCCGGTGTGATGGTTTCCGGTCCGCCAAGGCGGCGCACGCCGAAGCCCTTGGAATAGACGGTTTCGCCCCGATGAACGGCGGCAACGGCCAGTCCCGGGATTTTGCTGCGCGTCATCACGTCGGCCACGATTGCGTCAAGCTCGGCGACTGCATTTGCAATCTGCTCGGGCGAGGCTTCAACACCTGGAGTCTGGGCGGGAGAAAGCTCCTGCGCAAACCCACGCAGCGGCAGTGTAGTCAGTGCAGCGGTCGCAGTGCCGAGAAACAGACGGCGGGAGAGTGTGTGCCGGGGCATATGCAAATTCCTTGGGGAGATACTGAAATCAAAACAAGCATATGCATGATGCGCGAAACGCACCTGAGAGATCAACTTAACGACGTGTAATGCGGGTTTGTTGAAACTTCTTGGTTAAGCAACCGTGTCTTGAACGTAGCAGCAAGTGGCCGGCTCCAGAACGGCATCCGGCTGGCAGGTCGGGTGCTATTCGATGTCGCCGTGGACGGCGACCATATCCAGTTTTGCTTCCGGCGCGGCAATGGTTCTGAAGGCTTCCCGCACACCGTCTTCGGTCAGGTCGCGCTGAACGGCGATCAGCGTGTTTTCCGGATGCTCCTCGCAAAGCTCTTCCATATAGGCCAGCTCCTGACGGGCAACACCAAGCGCCGCCTCCACGGAAGGTGCGCCGTAAATGTCGACAAAATGCTGAGCAAGCCGCTCGGCGAGGGTGGCAAGCTCGGCCTCTTCGATCGGGGTGACGGCAACGAAGGTTGCTCTGCCGAAGGTTTCCAGCCCCAGCCAGCCGTTGGCAAAGGCCTGACGTGCCTTTCCGGTCAGGTCGGCTTCGGTCCAGTCGGAAAACTCGAAGCCGCCGGACAGGCACCATTCGCCGGTACGAGCCGGGGAAAAGAAGACGTTGCGGTCGCTGTCATCCAGGTGAATGGCACGAGCGAGTTTCATCCGGTTATCCCTCAAGACGGCTGGAAAGCGGGATCAAGGTCGTGTCCTCACCCGTTCTCAGCAACATACCAAAATTTTCATCGACACCGACGAAAGTGCCGGAGGTTCCGTCAACCTCCACCGTTTCACCCAGCGTCGGAACAAGACCGCGCCAGTCGGAATGGACGGGGCGCGGGCCGTCGTCCAGCCAGCGATTGAGCCAGTAAAGGCTATGGCGCACCCAGCACTCCAGAAGCTGGTCGGGGGTAATCTCGCCGCAGCCTTCTTCGGACAACCAGGTTCGGTCAGGATCCTTGCCTGGGTTTGATTTCCGGCTTGTCATGCTGAGTTCCAGGCCGAGGATCAGCCAGTCCGGGGTTGCCTCGGGATCCTGCGTAGACGCCTTGACGCGCATGCGCGCGCAGACCGCGCCGTTGACGCGAATCCGGCCATCCCATTCCAGGTGGACTGCCACCTCCGGCGGGGCGAGCGTGCCGAGGGCCGCCTGAATACCGAGACCGCACACGGGCAGGATGGCCATGGCCTCCTCCAGCGGGACTTCCGGTGCAAAGATCAGAGCTGCCCGCAGACGTTCCCCGCCAAGGTTGTAGATGACTGTTCCGGGATCCGTGCCGGTGATGGCAAGCGCCAATGCACGTTCGAAGGGATCTGCCTGTCCGGTCAGTGCCTCGCCCTGAAACAGCGGCGGAAACTGCACTTCGCTCATGCGTTGCCCTCCGCGATCAAGGTTCGGGCGAGCTGACGGAACACGGAAGCTTCCGGCGCTTCAGGTGTCTTGATCGAAATCGGCGTGCCGCCATCGCCGGCAAGGCGGATGTTGAGATGCAGCGGCACCTCGGCCAACAGGGGAACCCCGAGCTTTTCCGCTTCCGCAGCAACGCCGCCATGGCCAAAGACGTGTTCCTCATGACCGCAGTTGGAGCAGATGTGGGTCGACATGTTCTCGATCATGCCGATAAGCGGAACCTGCATCTGGTTGAACATGCTGATGCCCTTGCGGGCATCGATCAGGGCAACGTCCTGCGGTGTCGAAACGATGATGGCGCCGTCGACGGCGAACTTCTGGCAAAGTGTCATCTGGACATCGCCGGTGCCGGGCGGCAGATCGACGATCAGCGCATCGAGCGCGCCCCATTGCACCTGGGTCATCATCTGCTGCAGAGCACCCATCAGCATCGGCCCGCGCCAGGCAACTGCCTCGTCGCCAGATGTCATCAGGCCGATGGACATCATGGTGACGCCGTGGTTGCGCAGCGGCAGGATCATCTGGCCATCCGGCGAGGTCGGCCGGCCGGAGATGCCAAGCATCTTGGGCTGCGACGGACCATAGACATCGGCATCCAGCAGACCCACCTTGCGGCCTTCGGCGGCCAGCGCACAGGCAAGATTGGCAGCCACGGTCGACTTGCCGACGCCGCCCTTGCCCGAGGCAACCGCGATCACCCGGTCGATGCCAGGCACCTTCTGCGGCCCGGTTGTGCCCGGTGCCGCCGGTTTCGCCCGGATCGGCTGCGGTTCGGACGGTTTGGGCGCTGCGGGTTTGGCGGCCTGTGCGGCCGGCTGGTCCGCATGGGACGTCAGGATCACCTGAACGCTTTCGCAGCCTTCCAGCGCTTCAAGCTTCGTTTCCGCCTCGCTTTTCAGAACTTCCATCTCGGCCATGCGCCGCGGGTCGATCTCCAGAACGAAGCGGACCGTACCGCCATTGACCTGCAGTGCCCGCATCATGCCCGAGGCGGCAATGTCCTCGCCGGAGGCCGGATCCTTGATCGTCTTCAGAACCGACAGGGCGGTTTCGCGCGTCAGTGACACGTTAGTCCTGCCCCTCAATTTCGCCGGTGACCACGTGCTCGAGACCGAGTTCCTCGATCGTCACGACAGCTTTCACCTTGAAGGATTTTCCCGCATTCGGGCCTGCTTCGCGCACCGCATTTTCGATCGCCTGCTGCGAGGTCACGCCGACCTGCTTCAGGAACTTGCGCATGGACATGTTGAAATCTTCGCTCATCTTATTCTCCTGTTGAATGCGGCGCACATTGACGGCTCGCCCGATTGAAACCTACCCTAGCGGATCTGGCCAGCAACGTGAGGGAGGAGCGCGTGGGCTGCCGTGCCTTGATATTTCTTGCCGTTGCCCTGTCGGCCGGCATCCTGTTCCATAAACCGGGGATCGCGCAATCGCGGTCTTTCCGGATGGGCGTGCCGAACGCGATTGCGGAAACCGGCTTCCTCCAGTATCTGCTGCCGCGCTTTTCGCTCAAGACCGGGATCCGCATCGAAATCGTGGGTGACACGGAAACCTCCGAACTCAGTCTTTCGGAAGGCACTTCCGGGGTTGCCGTGTTCTCCGGACTTGGCAAGACCTGGTTCCTCATGACCCATGAGGAAACCAACGAACACGCGATCCGCTTTCGGGACTGGCTGACCGGGGACATCGGCAGGCGCACGGTTGATGCTTTCGAGGAGGACGGCAAGCAGGTGTTCACCGCAGCGCTCGAACAGGTGGAGGACGACGGTCCGGTCGTCCTGTCCGGCGATGCGATCCGGGGTGAGGAACTGGCCGTTCTCCATTGCGGACGGTGCCATATGGTCAACGAGGCGACGCGCCTTACGACCATCGGTTCATCGCCTTCCTTCGCGGTGATGCGCAGTTTCTCCGACTGGCAAATGCGGTTCGAGGCGTTTTTTGCCCTCAATCCGCATCCCGCTTTCACGGTGATCGACGGCGTTACCGAACCCTTCGACATTAGCCGGCCATCGCCAATCGTGCCGGTGCAGATGACGCTTGAAGAACTCGAAGCGATCCTTGCGTTCGTTTCCCGCATTCCGCCGGCCGACCTCGGAGCCCCCATACAGTACCAGTGATCTTGTCTCATGCGGTTCAATGATCGCGCCGCTTGCTGATGTAGTCGTCCGTCGTGCGAACACGTGGGCGCTCGGCAGAGGCGAACGGGTTGTTTTCCGAATGGTAGACGGCGTTCACGCGGCAGTCGTCGCACATCTGTATGAGCTGTATGGCCTTGTTGTCCTGGAACATGGCGTGTTTGCCGGCGAGCTTTTCCGTCAGTCTCATCACTGTTGACCGGACACCGAATGGCTTGCCGCATTCAACACAGTTGAACGGTTCTTCTTCCTTCAGCACCCTGGCGCGCAATGCGTCGTCCGAAAGATCCAGCCTCGGATCCAGTGTCAGGGCCTTTTCCGGGCAGATTGTCGTGCAGATGCCGCACTGCAGGCAGGCATCCTCCTGAAAGCGCAGCTGCGGCGCATCGGGGTTTTCCTTCAGGGCGCCGGACGGGCAGAGCGACACGCAGGACAGGCACAGCGTGCAGGCGTCCTGGTCAAGGACAACCGAGCCATAGGGGGCTCCTTCAGGAAGCGGGATGACCTTGCCCGGCTCGTTGAGCGTTTTGGCGGCAAGGCGCGTGATTTGCCGGCGGGAGCCAAGGGGCAGGATCGGCTGCTTCGCGGTCACCGGAGACTGTTCGCGGTAGAGTATTTCTTCCAGCTCGTCCGGATCTGACGGGGTGATGAGGCAGACGCGGTCTTCGCCGGCGATCGCATTGGAAAGTTCAGTCTGGAAGGGCATGCCTTCCTTTTCCGTGGCTGGTGATAGCAACATGGTCACGTCGGCGAAGCCGCAGGCAAGTGCTGCCAAGCTTTCCGTATGGCCGAAACTGGCGATGGCTTCCATCTCCAGCGGGATGACGTCCGCCGGCAACCCCTTGCCGTAGCGCGCGCCCAGGCGGATCAGTTCTGCGCCGTGGCTGCTGTCGTGAACGAGCAGGCGCGGTGCGTCGGAGCTGAGCTTGCGCCAGGTTGCCGCCAGCGTTTGCAGTCGCTGGAAGGTGTGGCTGACTGGAGGAGCATCGTAGCTGATGGCACCGGACGGACAGACCGCCGAACAGCTTCCACAGCCGGCGCAGACCATCGTATCGACCGCAACACTGTCGCCGCCAGGGCTGATGGCACCGGTTGGGCAAAGATCCAGACAGCGCGTGCAGCCTGTTTTGCGGGCCCTGGAGTGAGCGCAGAGCTGCTCGTCCAGACGAACGTAGAGCGGCTTTTCGAAGGTGCCGACAAGTTGTGAGGCATCCAGAAGCACCTTGGTGAACGCGCCCGTATTGCCCGGGTCTGCGCGCAGGTAGCCTTCCCGTTTTTCCGGTGCGGGAAAGAGCGGCTGCCCCCGGCGGAGGTCCAGAACGATGTCGCATTCCGTGCGCCCACCGCTCTTGGGGTCTGTCCAGTTGAACGCGCCCCGCCCGCCGGGAATGCGTTCCTGCAGGGCATCGAAACCGACCTTGAAGTGGCCAAGCGCACCGGTTGCTGTTGTCACCCGGCCGCGCACGATGTCGAACCGCCGGTCGTCGGCAAGAGGCAATTCGTCGGCAGGGTCGAGAATGACTGTAACGCTCAGGAGCTCGCAAAGATGGTCTGCCGCGGTAAGCGCAGCTTCGCTGTCGCCAAGGATGAGGCAGGTGCCCTCCGAGGTGACGTCCACGACCTTTGCACCGGGTGTCGGCAAGATCGATTCGGCGAGCAGCGCGGCCATCTTGGGAGACGTGCTGCGGGTGTCAGCGGTCCAACCGGCTCGGTCGCGCAGATCGACAAAAAGAGGTTCGTCCGCTTCAAGGTCTGCGGCCAGATCCTCGAATGCCTGGCGTTCCTGCTGACATGCAATGATGACATTGCCCGCCTGAAGCGCTTCGGCAGCCTGCGCTGCTTCGCCGCGGCAAAGTTGCGTGTGGATTTTCGAACAGGGCAGTCCCGTCGCCTGTTCGATAAGCCCGGCGTCAATAGCCTGTGTATTCAGGCAATCGCAAAGCAGAAGCCTTGGTTGCGTCATTGTGTGCGCGTCCTCTCCCCCGGATCGTCCGAAACCGATTCTCTTGTGATTTGTCAGACAATACCGAACCCCATAACAAGGGCGCTGAAAGGCGCGCGTCAAGTTCGACTTCTGCGGGGCTTGAAATTTATGTCGCTTGCTACAGCATTTTACGTAACATCAAAACAGAGTCGGATTGAACCGGCGGACGGGGAGGTAGGTGGTTCGTGACTAGGGAAAGAACGCGCGTCATGCCGGTCGGGGTTGTGGTGCGCAGGCTGCCTGGCGTAACGCGCTGGCAGAAGTGGACCTGGTTGCCGGTGTCCCTGCTGCCGGGAGCCGCGCCTGCGGACTGGAAAATGCTGCGGGCCGAAGGCGATGCGATCGAATACCATGCGACGACCTTGAGCCTGGAGCTGCATCACACCCAGACCGAAGCCTATCTGATTGCCCTGTCCGACAAGGTTCCCTCCGTCTACGTTGTGATGCGGGCTGCCCCGGAGCTGGCTCCGGCGATCCCTATTGAGGTGCTGCACATGACAGCGTCTGCCCATGAAGGCCTGGATTACGCGGATTCCGCCGAGGTCTTTGTCGAGAAGGTGCCAATGCCGCCAGGGCTGATTGCCTGGGTTCGGGAATTCATTGACATGCACCACGAAGAGGAAATCTTCTACAAGCGCCAGCGTGACAAGCACCGGATCGACCTGGAGGAAGAAGGCATCGGTGATCCACGCATCCGGCAGCTTGCCGACGTTTACCGGGCGCCCGGCACCCGAAAGAAGGACACACTGCAGTGAACTCCGGCGACGACAAGCCAATGGATTTCTGGTCAAGGCGCAAGGCTGCGGTTCGTGAGGCCGAAGCCGCGGAGGTCGAGCGCCGGGACGCTGAGCTTGAAACCGCGAAACGGGTCGAGCTGGAAGAAAAGACCGACGCGGAAATCCTGGAAGAACTTGGACTGCCTGATCCCGACAGCCTGCAGAAGGACGACGATTTCACGAAGTTCCTGGCCAAGACCGTGCCGGAGCGCCTGCGCCGGAGGGCATTGCGCCGTTTGTGGCTGTCCAATCCCGTTCTCGCCAACCTCGATGGCCTGAACGATTATGACGATGATTTTACCGATGCATCGACCGCCGGTCAGGTGGTGAAGACCGCCTATGAAGTTGGTCGTGGATTCTTGAAAAAAATCTCTGAAACGGAGCCGGACGAAAACTCGGACGCTACGCTGGCCGGAGAAGGTGAAGTACTTTCCGGGCAAAGTGATTCTGCTGCGCCGCAATCAGAACAACTTGCTGCAGCGCAGCATACTTATGTCGAAAATGGAAAAACATCTATTCGATTGACGCAAAGAGACGAGAAGGTGCAAATTAGTGAAATTGGAACTATTGTGTCTGATGAAACAGCACTGGTCGAAACCGAAGAAGAGCGCCTGCCGAAACGGCGCCGAATGCGTTTCGACTTTGATTAATACTAAAGTCTAAGAAGTTTTTGCGCCAGAAAAGCACCGTGTGTGTGGGAGGAAAAGGCTCGAATGGCCGTTGTGGCGAGGGAATTCATTATCGAACCGGAAGATCAGGCCCGGTCCGAATTGTACGACTTTCTGGCACTGGTGCTTGCGCGCCCGGCCGGAGCCGAATTGCTCGAGCAGATTGCAGGCCTGCAGGGTGGTGACACGCCCCTGGGCAATGCTCTCAATGTGCTTGCCAGAATTGCGGCAGTGACGACGCCGGCGACGGCCGAGCGTGAATTCAATGCCCTTTTCGTCGGTCTCGGGCGCGGTGAGCTGCTGCCATACGCCAGCTATTATCTGACAGGGTTCCTCAACGAAAAGCCTCTCGCAAAGCTGCGCCAGGACATGGCGGAGCGCGGGATCGAGCGCGCTGAAGACAAGCACGAACCGGAAGACAATATCGCATCGCTGATGGAGATGATGGCGGGGATGATCCTCGGGCGTTTCGGCAAGGTGACGTCTCTCAGCGAACAGAAGAGTTTCTTCAACGCCCACGTGGAACCCTGGGCGATACATTTCTTCACTGATCTGGAAGCGGCCGGAACATCGGTGTTCTACGGTGCTGTCGGATCGTTGGGGCGCCAGTTCATGGAAATCGAGGCACAGGGCTTCGACATGATCTCGAACTGACGGTTGCATCTGAAATGGGGTGGCTTGGCCATCCATCTGCGAGAGGAGGAATGCGACAATGAAACGACCCGAAACGGCAAGCCCCGAAGAGGGTACAGGCCGCCGGGACTTCCTGAAGCTGGCGGCGATTTCTGCCCCGGTTGCCGTGACCACGGTAACCGCCGGAACCACCGCTGAAGCGGCTGAACCGGACCTGGCTTCCGACAAGATGCAGGACACGGTTCATACCCGTGCCTACTACGACAGCGCCCGGTTCTAACTGGACCCTGTGAGACTTCCCCGGCCATGGTTGCGTGACGCCCGGACGCCGGTTCACAAATAACCCAGCCGTATCAGGTTCTGATACAAGCAAGGTAGGGCAATATGCTTAGGAAAAAGACCAATGGGGTTGCGCGACGCCCCCAAGGTGCAAGTATCCTGAAAGACGCTGCACACAAGTCGGTAGACCGCCGTACGTTCCTTAAGGGATCCGGTCTTGCCGCAGGCGGCCTGGCCGCCATTACCGTGACCGGAGGAACGGTCACCAAAGCCAAGGCACAATCCACCGGCGATGCCGTGAAGACCGTCAAGTCGATCTGCACGCACTGTTCCGTTGGCTGTACCGTTATCGCCGAAGTTTCCAGCGGAGTCTGGATCGGGCAGGAGCCCGGTTGGGACAGCCCGTTCAACCTGGGTGCCCACTGCGCCAAGGGAGCTTCCGTCCGCGAACACGCTCATGGCGAGCGCCGCCTGAAATATCCGATGAAAAAGGAAGGCGGAGAGTGGAAGCGGATCAGCTGGGACGAGGCGATCAACGAGATCGGCGACAAGATGCTGCAGATCCGCGAAGAAAGCGGTCCGGACAGCGTCTACTGGCTCGGCTCGGCCAAGCACAGTAACGAGCAGGCTTATCTCTTCCGCAAGTTTGCAGGCTACTGGGGAACGAACAACGTCGACCACCAGGCCCGCATCTGCCACTCCACGACGGTTGCCGGCGTAGCGAACACATGGGGCTACGGCGCCATGACCAACAGCTACAACGACATCCACAATTCCAAGGCGATCTTCATCATCGGCGGCAATCCGGCGGAGGCACACCCCGTCTCCCTGCTGCACGTGCTGCGCGCCAAGGAACAGAACAACGCTCCGCTGATCGTCTGCGATCCGCGGTTCACCCGCACCGCGGCCCATGCCGACGAATATGTGCGCTTCCGTCCGGGTTCGGACGTTGCCCTCATCTGGGGCATTCTGTGGCACATCTTCGAAAACGGCTGGGAAGACAAGGAGTTCATCCGCACCCGTGTGTGGGGTATGGACCAGATCCGCGAAGAAGTTGCCAAATGGACGCCCGATGAAGTCGAGCGTGTCACCGGTACGCCGGAAAGCCAGCTGAAGCGCGTGGCGCGGACGCTTGCCAACAACCGTCCGGGCACCGTGATCTGGTGCATGGGCGGCACCCAGCACACCAACGGCAACAACAACACCCGTGCCTACTGCATCCTGCAGCTGGCGCTCGGCAACATGGGCACCGCCGGTGGCGGCACCAACATCTTCCGTGGCCACGACAACGTGCAGGGAGCGACCGACCTCGGCGTTCTCGCCGACACGCTGCCGGGCTATTACGGCCTGACCGCCGGCTCCTGGGCTCACTGGGCTCGTGTGTGGGAAGAAGATCTGGATTGGCTGAAAGGCCGCTTCGGCACCATCAAGGGTGCGGACGGCAAGGACAAGGCCATGATGAACCTGACCGGTATCCCGGTCAGCCGCTGGATCGATGGTGTCCTTGAAGCCAAGGAAAACCTGGAACAGCCGGACAACACCCGTGCGATGGTGCTGTGGGGCCATGCCCCGAACTCCCAGACCCGTCTGCCGGAAATGAAACAGGCTATGGAAAAGCTCGACCTTCTGGTCGTGGTTGATCCCTATCCGACCGTTTCGGCAATCCTGCACGACCGCACCGACGGCTGTTATCTGCTGCCGGCCTCGACCCAGTTCGAGACCCGTGGTTCGGTGACCGCTTCCAACCGGTCGCTGCAGTGGCGCGAACAGGTGATTGCACCGCTGTTCGAATCCAAGCCCGACCACACGATCATCGCCATGTTCGCCAAGAAGTTCGGTTTCGACGACCGTCTCTTCCGCAACATCGGCATGGACGGGGACGAGCCGAACATCGAGGACCTGACACGCGAGTTCAACCGCGGCATGTGGACGGTGGGCTACACCGGCCAGTCGCCTGAGCGTATCAAGTCGCACATGGAGAACCAGCACACCTTCGACCGCACCACGCTGCGTGCAGTCGGTGGTCCGAACGACGGCGAGTTCTACGGCATGCCGTGGCCGTGCTGGGGCACCGCAGAGATGAAACACCCGGGAACGGCAAATCTCTACGACATGTCCATGCCGGTCGCTGAAGGCGGTCTGTGCTTCCGTGCCCGTTACGGCGTGGAGCGTGATGGCCAGAACCTTCTGGCGGAAGGCGTCTCCAACCCCGGTGCGGACATTCAGGACGGCTATCCCGAGTTCACCATGCAGATGCTGATCGATCTCGGCTGGGATGGTGACCTGACGGCCGAAGAGCGTCAGTCGATCGAGACTGTTGCCGGCGCTGCGGACAAGATCGGCACCGTGAACTGGAAAACCGACCTTTCGGGCGGTATCCAGCGCGTGGCGATCGCCCATGGCTGTGCCCCGTTCGGCAACGCCAAGGCGCGTGCCGTTGTGTGGACCTTCCCGGATCCGGTGCCGCTGCACCGCGAGCCGCTCTACACCAACCGGCGGGATCTGGTCGCGGACTATCCGACCTATGCCGACAAGTCGTTCTGGCGCGTTCCGACACTCTATGCGTCGATCCAGAAGAACGACTTCTCCAAGGACTTCCCGATCATCCTCACATCCGGCCGTCTGGTCGAATACGAGGGCGGCGGGGACGAAACCCGGTCGAACCCCTGGCTGGCTGAACTCCAGCAGAACATGTTCGTCGAAATCAATCCGCGGGATGCCAACAATCTCGGGGTGCGTGACGGCGCACAGGTCTGGGTCGAAGGCCCGGAGGGTGGCAAGGTCAAGGTCATGGCGATGGTTACCGAACGTGTCGGCGAAGGCGTTGCCTTCATGCCGTTCCACTTCGGCGGTCATTACCAGGGCGAGGACCTGAGGTCGAAGTATCCGAAGGGTGCAGACCCCTATGTGCTTGGGGAAAGCTGTAACACCGCTCAGACCTACGGGTATGACTCGGTGACCCAGATGCAAGAGACCAAGGCTACTCTCTGCAAGATCTCGGCAGCGTAAGGAGGACGACAAATGGCAAGATCAAAGTTCCTTTGCGACGCCGAACGCTGCATTGAGTGCAATGCCTGCGTCACGGCCTGCAAGAACGAGCACGAGGTGCCGTGGGGCATCAACCGCCGCCGTGTTGTGACCATCAATGATGGCAAACCGGGCGAACGGTCGATCTCCGTGGCCTGCATGCACTGCTCGGACGCACCCTGCATGGCGGTGTGCCCGGTGGACTGTTTCTACCAGACCGAAGAAGGCGTGGTGCTTCACTCGAAGGACCTGTGCATTGGCTGCGGCTACTGCTTCTACGCCTGTCCGTTCGGCGCACCGCAATTCCCGCAAGCGGGCAATTTCGGATCGCGCGGCAAGATGGACAAATGCACCTTCTGTGCAGGTGGTCCGGAAGAAAACAACTCCACTGCAGAGTTCGCGAAATACGGCCGCAACCGTATCGCGGAAGGCAAGTTGCCGCTCTGCGCGGAAATGTGCTCCACCAAGGCCCTGCTCGCGGGTGATGGCGACGTCGTGTCGGCCATCTACCGCGAACGTGTGGTTGCCCGCGGCTTCGGCTCGGGCGCCTGGGGCTGGGGTACCGCTTACGGCCAGAAAGGCGGCTGATCCCTTGCGGGGTGAGGGCAGACCGGCACGCCGGACTGCCTGTCACACTTGGGTAGATGCCTGAAAGAAACGTAGGCGGGGCGGCTTTACAGCCGCCCCGCTCGTCTCCGGTTGTAATCGACAATGAGGTTTGCGGTCATGAAACGCGTGACTATGGCTTTGCTTGTTCTTCTGGCCTTTCTTGGTGCGGGTCTGGGGACAGGGTTTGCACAGGATACGTCCGCCGACCGGTCGGCGACCGGTGGTGCGCAGACGCTTGAAGACATCATGAAGCGCCAGCGTGGCGAGAAGGTCGACTACGACTTCCGCCGCAACAATACCGGTGATCCGGACGACGCGGCGTCAATTTCCTCACAGCTCGGGACGCTTGGCGGTGTCTCCGATCCGGAGCTCTGGCGGGCACTGCGGTATGGCTCCGCGGATGTAACAGTCTCTTCCGGTGGATTTGCAGCAACCGTTCTGATGCAGGATGGCGGCATGCGCTGGCTCGAATGGCGCAAGGGTCCGCTTGCCACTTATGGCGCCTGGCTGCTCGGCGGGACTATCGTGCTGCTGGCCCTTTTCTATCTCATTCGCGGCCGTATTCGCATCGACGGCGAGAAGACCGGCCGCACCATCACTCGCTTCAAGGCGATCGAGCGCTTCGGGCACTGGCTGCTTGCGGGATCCTTCGTCCTGCTTGGCATAACCGGCCTGTTGACGCTTTTCGGGCGCTTTGTGATCATCCCCATGATCGGCAAGGACGCCTTCGCGCCCGTCGCGCATTTCTCGAAGTGGATCCACAACAACGTCGCCTGGGCCTTCATGCTGGGTCTGATCATGGTGTTCGTGATGTGGGTGGCACACAACATCCCGAACAAGACGGATGTAAAATGGATCGCCGTCGGTGGCGGGCTTTTCAAGAAGGGCGTGCACCCGCCGGCCAAGAAATTCAACTTCGGTCAGAAGCTGGTGTTCTGGGGGGTGATCGTCCTGGGCGCGTCGATCTCCGTTTCCGGTCTGTCGCTGCTGTTCCCGTTCGAAATGCCGATGTTTGCGGTCACCTTCGAAAAGCTCAACGCACTCGGCCTGCCGCAGCTGGTGGGTCTCGGTACATTGCCTACCGCGCTTGCACCGCATGAGGAAATGCAGTTTGCGCAGCTGTGGCACGCCATTGTGGCCTTCGTGATGATGGCGCTGATCCTGGCGCATATCTACATCGGTTCCATCGGCATGGAAGGTGCCTATGACGCCATGGGCTCCGGCGAGGTTGAACTGCAGTGGGCGAAGGAGCACCACGGTCTCTGGGTGCAGGAAGTCGAAGAAGCTGAAAAGCGCGAAGCCGCCAAACATTCAGGCGGCGACAGCGCGGTTCCCGCCGAATAGGCCCGGCGTGACATGCCGTTTCAGCCGGATCCCGTATGGTTGCTTGCACGGGTCTTCGGGCCCGCTGCCGGCTTCCTTCTGACGCTGGTCTCCGCAGCCGGGAGCGCCGATTTCCAGACCCTGAAGGGCCACGGCGGCCCGGTCATGGATATCGACGTTTCCCTTGAGACCGGGCAGGTGGCCACTGCCAGCTTCGACAATTCGGTCGGCATCTGGAAAGACCGGGTGCCGCAATGGCTTGAGGGCCATGCGGCGGCGGTCAAGGTGGTTCAGTTTCTGGACGGCAGCCATCTGGTGTCCGGCGGAGACGACAACGAGCTTATTCTCTGGAACACCCGCGATAACTCGAACCGGGTTCTGGAAGGGCACACGGCCAAGATCATGGGGCTTGCGGTTTCTCCCGACAAGACGACGATTGCCAGCGCAAGCTGGGATGCACGTGTGGGACTGTGGCCGGTTGCCGGCGGCGAGCCGGCTTATCTTGCCGGACATGCAGCCGGGGTGAATGCGGTCGCGTTTTCAAGGGACGGGCGCCAGCTTTATTCAGCGTCGGTCGACGGGTCGATAAAGCTCTGGGATCTGGCAACGCAAAGTGAAAAGCGGGTCGTAGATCGCAACGGTTTCGGCATCAATGTCATTGCCATCGGCGGTGAGGGTGACCGGGAGAGCTGGATTGCCTACGGCTCCCAGGACGGAGTGACGCGGATCGTCGATATCGAAACCGGCGAACGGATGCATGACTTCACTTTCGAGCGCCGGCCCATACTGGCCATGGCGGTCAGTCCGGATGGCTCACGTCTGGCGACCGGTGACGGTCATGGATATATCACCGTGTTCGACACGACGTCCTGGGCGCTTGAAACGGATTTCCGGGCTGCACTGAAAGGTCCGATCTGGGCGCTTGCCTTTTCGAAGGACGGCGATGTGTTGCATGCGGGCGGCATCGAGAACATCGTCTATTCATGGCCCCTTGCGGATCTTGCAACATTCGATCCGATGGCAACCGAGACACCGCAATTCCTCAAGAAACCGGAAGAAATGTCCAACGGCGAACGGCAGTTCGCGCGCAAATGCTCGATCTGCCACGCCCTGACCGGCGATACCGCGCGCAAGGCCGGGCCGACGCTTCACAACATCTTCGGCCGGCGTGCGGGCACTATTCCGGACTACCCCTATTCGGCGACCCTGTCAGGATCTGATATTGTCTGGTCGGAAACGACGATCGATCAACTGTTCCTGGACGGCCCGGATCACTATATTCCAGGGTCGAAGATGCCGATGCAGCGGATTGTGGAACAGCAAGACCGTGACGATCTGATCGACTATCTGAAATCGGCGACGGCGCCATCCGAAGGAGATACACAATGAAAACAATGCTCATCGCGTTTGCCGCCATTATCGTGATTGCCATCGGTGCCAACCAGGTTCTGGAGCACCTGCGGTTTTCCAGCGCCGACTTCACGTCCAGCCCGTCCGTGCGCTTGGGGGAATAACGATTACCCGCAATTCGACGGAAACAGGCAGCACCTGCCGGTAATTCTTTTCCACATGGGCTTTTGATAGCTCATGAGCGGTGCCTGTGTGCGGCGTACTTGCCGTCCGCCCCGGGGGGCTTGAAACTCCACGCAAGTCCAGTTGCCTTTGAGCAGGTCAAAAAAAATCCCCCTCCTCGCGTGAGAAGGGGGAAGGTTTGAGCGGAGCATGCGACACAGATTGCTATCTGGCTCCACTCACTCGGAAAGCGAGAAGACGGTCAGACGGGCTCAGCTTGAGCCCTTGTCCGAATTCGGGAAGAACAGCTGCTGGCCGTCGACCTTGTAGTCGGCGATAGCCTGCTGGCCTTCCTTGGACAGCACCCAGTCAACGAACTGCTGGCCAAGATCGGCCTTCACATGGGCATGAACTTCCGGGTTCACCAGAATGATGCCGTACTGGTTGAACAGGATCGGGTCGCCTTCAACGGCAACCTTGTAGTCGCCCTTGTTGCCGAAGGAGATCCATGTGGCACGATCGGTCATGACGTAAGCGCCCATGCCGGTGCCGGTGTTGAGGGTAGCGCCCATGCCGGAGCCGGTTTCACGGTACCAGTCGCCCGAGCCTTCGCTCGGGTCGATGCCGGCGGCCTTCCACAGGCGAAGCTCCGCCTTGTGGGTGCCGCTGTCATCGCCGCGAGAGGCAAATGGGGCCTTCGCATCGGCGATTTTCTTCAGGGACTCAACGACATCTTTCGAGCCGGCGACGCCTGCAGGGTCGTTTGCCGGGCCGACGATGACAAAATCGTTGTACATGACGTCGGAACGGGAAACGCCGAGACCGTCTGCAACGAATTTTTCTTCGGACGGTTTGGAGTGAACGAACAGGACATCGCCATCGCCATTGGCGGCGTTCTTGATGGCCTGGCCTGTGCCAACGGCAACCACGCGGACCTCAATGCCGGTCTTTTCCTGGAAGATGGGCAGGAGATAGTCGAACAGGCCCGAATTCTGGGTTGAGGTGGTCGACTGGACGACAATGAACTTGTCTTCCGCAAAACTCGGCTGACCGGCAAATACGGTCGTCAGGACGGCGGCGGCAAGCGCCAGAAATGCTCTTCTGATCAATTTTTCCTCCCGGGGTAATCATTCAGGGATTGGGTGTTGGGTCCAAGGTAAAGCCTGCCGTCCCGCCAGGCGCGAACGGGTTCGCTTCTGGGGTTGGCCAGCACTTTTTCGACAGGGCCTGTCTCGACCACGGTGCCGTTCTGCAGAAAAACGAGGTCTTCACCGAGGCGTTTTGCCTGGCCTGCATCATGGGTCACCAGAACAACGGTGACACCGCGGGCGTTGGCTTCCAGTACCAGGGACTCGATCGCGGCAGTGGAAGCCGGGTCGAGATTGGCAGTAGGTTCGTCGAGAAACAGGAGTTCGGGATCGCAGGCAAGAGCGCGCACCAGGGACAGGCGCTGCTGCTCGCCGCCGGACAAGACGCGGGCCGGGCGCCTGGCCAGATGACTGAGGCCCGCCGTTTCCAGCGCGGCCTTGACCTTGTCGGCGCGTTCGCTGCCCCGCAGGCCGCGAACGCTCAGTGCGAACTTGAGATTGGCGATAACCGAGCGGCGCAGCAACACGGGACGCTGGAAGACCATAGCCTGCGCGCGTCGGGCGGTGGCGTCCATCCGGCCGCCTTCCCACAGGATAGCGCCTTCCTGCGGCTGAAGCAGACCGTGCATCAATCGCAGCAAGAGGCTCTTGCCGGCTCCGTTCGGGCCCATGATGAGCGTGCGTGAACCGCGCCGGATGGCAACATCGACGTCGTGCAGAAGTTTTTCGCCGCCTGCCGAAAAGCCAAGACTTCTGACATCCAGCAAGGGGTCGTGCACTGCCGGGCTACGGCGCGACATCGTGGAGGCAGTGCCTGGTGTGTCGAAAGCTGCGTCACGCATAGGCGGCCCTCGCGGCTGAGGCACGAAGGGCCATGACACCGGCGTTCACGGCAAAGGCGATCATCAGCAGGATCACGCCGAGCGCCAAGGCAAGCTGGAGGTTGCCCTTGGATGTTTCCAAGGCGATGGTCGTGGTCATCACGCGGGTAACATGGTTGATGTTGCCACCGACAATGATAACCGCTCCGACTTCGGCAACCGCACGGCCGAAACCGGCCAGCGCGACGGTCAGCAGGCTGTAGCGGGCATCCCAGAGCATGGCTGTCAGACGATCAAATCGGCCGACGCCGAGCGATGCGAACTGCTCGGAATATTCCCTGTTGAGGTCTTCGATTACCTGGCGTGTCAGCGCGGCGACAATGGGCGTCACCAGCACCATCTGCGCGATAATCATGGCAGTCGGCGTGTAGAGCAGGCGCAGCGGCCCGAGCGGTCCGGATGCCGACAGGACGAGATAGACAAGCAGGCCGACCACGACAGGGGGCAGGCCCATCAGCGCGTTCAAGATGACGGCGACGAGCGTTCTTCCGGGGAAATTGAAAGTGCCGACCGCCGCGCCGAGGGGCAGGCCGATAACGCAGGCGAGAACGACAGCCGTAAGCGTGACCCGCATGGACAGGCCGATGATTTCCATCAGATCCGGATCCAGCGCGACGACCAGGCCAAGGGCTCCAGCAAATGCCCCCCAGAAACTGTCCATTCCTGTCATTTCTCCCTCTCTATGGGAAAAAATAACGTAAAATGCCAAAGAATGAAACTCATGTACGACATGGACACGCACAAAAAAGCCACAGCGGAAGGTGCTGTGGCTTTTTTAGGTAGATCGTAAATTTTATCGGCTTGCCGAGAAACTCCTCAATACAGCCAGCGGGGCAGCCAGGTGGCGAACATCGGGAAGGTCCAGAGGATGGCGACGGCGACGATCTGCAGGATGATAAAGGGAACGACGCCGCGGTAAATCTGGCCCGTTGTGATTTCCTTCGGCGCTGCGCCTCTCAGATAGAACAGCGAGAAGCCGAAAGGAGGGGTCAGGAACGAGGTCTGCAGGTTGATCGCGATCAGGACCGTCAGCCAGATCGGGTCGATGCCCATCAAGATCAGAGGCGGGATCAGAACCGGCAGCAGGATTACCGAGATCTCGACGAAGTCGAGGAAGAAGCCCAGAACGAAGACGAACAGCATTGCGAAGATCAGTGCGCCTGTCGGACCGCCCGGCATTTCCTGAAGGATGTCGTGGACCCGGTCTTCCCCCCCAAGGCCGACGAAAACCAGCGAGAAGAAGCTGGCCATCAGGATGGTTGCGAAGATCATCGAGGTGACGGTCAGTGTGGACAGCATGGAAGCTTTCAGGAGCCCGTCCGCGAAAGCCTTCTTCAGGATGTGCAGAACGACGCCCAGGGAAAACAGCGCCAGCCCCGCATAGACAGCGGCGATAACGTAGCCACCGGCCGTGACATCGGAGCGTTGCAGGCGTATCGGCAGGATCGATGCGGCAATTGCAAGCGTCAGGAGCGCAGCTGTTGCCAACACGATGAGCTTTGAGGACACCCCGAGACGGCGGCCTGCCAGCAGGATCGCGCCCACGGCACCGACGGAAGCTGCCTCGTTGGGCGAGGCGATACCGCCGAGGATGGAGCCGAGCACTGCAACGATCAGCAGGATCGGCGGCACGATGGCGGCAGCAATCTCCCGGCCTGACGGCTGGTCGATATGTTCCGACATCGCTGGCGCGTCGTTCGGGAACAGGTAAGCCCGGCCGACAATATAGGCGCAGTAGACGGCGACGAGCAGCAGACCGGGGATCATGGCGGCTGCAAAAGTCTGGCCGACCGAGATCGTCTCGATGGTGAACTTGCCCTGCGCGTATTGCGCCTGCTGGAAGGCATTGGACATGACGTCGGCCAGGATGATCAGCAGCGTCGACGGCGGGATGATCTGGCCGAGCGTTCCAGCAGTACAGACCATGCCGGAGGCAAGTTTGGGGTCATAGCCATTGCGCAGCATTGTGGGCAGGGCGATCAGGCCCATGGCAACCACCGTTGCGCCGACAATGCCCGTGGACGCGGCGAGCAGGGCACCGACCAGCATCACCGAAACACCGAGGCCACCTCTCATGCGGCCGAAGAGCCGGCCCATTGTTTCCAGCAGATCCTCTGCGATGCGGCTCTTTTCCAGAATGACGCCCATCAGGACGAACAGCGGGATCGCGGTCAGGACCGGGTTGGTGAGCACGCCGAAGAAACGCTGGCCCATGGCGCCCATGAGCTGAATGTTGAAGTCGCCCATCATCCAGCCGAGCAGGGCAAAGCCCGTGGCAACGCCCGCAATGGTGAAGGCAACGGGATAGCCGAGCAGAATGAAGGCGATCAGCGCGCCGAACATGATGAGATCGAGAGGCAGGCTCATGCGCTGACGCCTTTCAGCTTCTGAACATCGCGGATGAAGGCGGCCACACCCTGGATCAGCAGCAGCACGCAATAGGCGGGAATGAGGGATTTCAGGAGGAAGGAGGCAGGGATACCGCCGACGGAAATCGGCCCTTCCAGAATGGCCCAGCTACCGCGCACGGACGGCCAGGAAAACCAGATCAGCACGACGAGAGCCGGTGTCAGCAGGAACAGATGGCCGAAGATATCGATCCACGCCTGCGCGCGCTCGCTGTTCCTGGCATAGAAGATGTCGACACGGACATGGGCATTGACGAGGAAAGTGTACCCGGCGCCGAGCATGAAGATCGCCGCGTGGAAATACAGCACGCCTTCATCGAGAAAGATGAAGCTGTAGCCAAAGACATAGCGAAGCAACACGATCGTGAATTGCAGCAGCAACATCAGAAGCGCCGCCCAGCACAGCGTGTTGCCTATTACCGAATTGACACGCTCCAGCGCGTCCGCCAGTTTTTCCATCAAAGTAGCTTCCCGGTTCTTTTGCCCCTTAAGGCTTTCTGCCTGCCTGAACTTGAGATCGGGCATCCCGACGCTTGTCATCCCGGACGGAGCGGAGCGCAGATCCGGGATCCAGTACGCCGCAGCCCCTGTAAAAAGCATGGGCGCCGGTGACGACTGGATCCCCGCCTGCGCGGGGATGACAAGTGGAGGGCATTGCCGTTCCATTTCTATAGAGGCGCCACTTGTCCCCTGCCGTCCATCTTCCCAAGCGGCTTAAAACAGATGCCCAAACCTCAATATCCTTATAAGACTTGACCCTGCAGGGCATGCCGTTTCCCCGAAGCGAATTCTGACGCGAAGAGGAACCGAAATGGATCCCGGGGGCTCGCAATGGGACAACGACAGACAGGGCGATAAAACGCCACCACATCGGGGAAAACAGATTTCCCCGATGTGAGACGTCAACCCGATCAGTCGTAGTTGTAGTCGAGCATACGCGCGTTCATCTGGCCGTTGTCGGCATAGGGCATGTACTCGCGCATCAGCTTGCGGTAGGCGAGGAAGCTTTCGGTGATGCGTTTCACCAGCTCGTCTTCGTCCGCACGCAGTTCGGCGATCACTTCACCGGCGGCATTGCCCATTGCGACGATGACGTCGTCCGGAAGCTTCTTCACCATCACACCGTGATCGTTGACCAGCTGGGTCAGTGCCTGGGCGTGCTTGGTGTTGTATTCCGTCAGAACGTCGTTGTAGAGGCTGGCGCAGGCACGCTGCACGGCTTCCTTCAGGTCGTCCGGCAGAGCGTTGTAGGCTTCCAGGTTGACTGCACATTCTTCAGCGGAAGACGGCTCGCCGACACCCGGCCAGTAGTAGTTCTTGGCGATCTGGTAGTAGCCGAGCGCGCTGTCGGTCCATGGACCGATGAACTCGCCCGCATCAAGCGCGCCGGACTGAAGCGCCTGGAACATGGCCGGGCCGCTCATGGCCTGAACCGCCATGCCGAGCTTGGAACACATTTCGGAGGCAAGACCGGTGGACCGGAACTTCAGGCCTTTCAGGTCGTCGGCGCTGTTGATCTCGTTGCGGAACCAGCCAGCCCACTGCGGTCCGGAGTTGCCGCACAGGAACGGCTTCAGGTTGAAGCGGGCATAGATTTCGTCATAGAGAGCCTGGCCGCCGCCGTGGATCATCCAGCCGGCTTGTTCGGGAGCTGTCAGACCGAAAGGCTGCGAACCGAACAGCAGGATGCCCTTGGACTTGGAACCCCAATAGGCGGGTACAGCATGGTACAGCTCGGCAGTGCCCTGGCCGACGGCATCGAACACACCGTTGCCCGGGACGATTTCGCCGGCGGCAAAGAGCTTCACCTCGATGCGGCCACCGGACAATGCGGTGATGCGGTCCGCCAGCATCTGGGCAGCGACGCCCGGTCCCGGCAGGTTCTTCGGCCATGCGGTGACCATGCGCCACTGGTGCACATCCTGCGCAATGGCAGGTGCGGCCAGGGTGGAGGCCGCAACTGCGGCTGTGCCGGTGGCGCCGGCTTTCAGAAAATCACGTCTTTTCATGGTATTACCCCTCAGTCAAAGGAATGGATCGGAGTGTCCCGCCGTGCTTGATTGTTTCCCCAAGATCAACCTGCTTTCATGTTGGACCATGAAAGCAGAAAGTTGATTGCATTATAGTTGCTGGGTCATCTTTCTGCGTCCGTCAGGACGCGGGACGACCCAGAATAGCCGGCAGGTTAAGCCCCTGTTCTTTCGCGCAGTCCAGCGCGATCTCGTAGCCGGCATCCGCGTGACGCATCACGCCCGTTGCCGGATCGTTCCAGAGCACCCGACCGATTCGCCGATCGGCATCTTCCGTGCCGTCGCAGCAGATGACCATACCCGAGTGCTGAGAAAAGCCCATGCCTACGCCGCCGCCATGGTGGAGCGACACCCAGGTCGCGCCGGAAGCGGTGTTGAGCAGGGCATTCAGAAGCGGCCAGTCGGACACGGCATCGGAGCCGTCCTTCATGGCTTCGGTCTCGCGGTTGGGCGATGCAACCGAGCCACTGTCGAGGTGGTCGCGGCCGATCACGATTGGCGCTTTCAGTTCGCCGTTGCGGACCATTTCGTTGAAGGCAAGGCCAAGGCGGTGGCGCTGCCCAAGGCCCACCCAGCAGATGCGGGCCGGCAGGCCCTGGAAGGAAATGCGCTCGCGCGCCATGTCCAGCCAGTTGTGCAGGTGCTGGTCGTCCGGGATCAGCTCCTTCACCTTGGCGTCGGTCTTGTAGATGTCTTCCGGATCGCCGGAAAGCGCACACCAGCGGAACGGGCCGATGCCACGGCAGAACAGCGGGCGGATATAGGCCGGCACGAAACCCGGGAAGGCAAAGGCGTTTTCCAGGCCTTCTTCCATGGCAACCTGGCGGATGTTGTTGCCGTAATCGAGTGTCGGCACTCCCATGTTCCAGAAGTCGACCATGGCGGCGCCATGCACCTTCATGGACGCGCGAGCTGCTTTTTCCACCGCCTTCGGATCGGTCTCGGCCTTGGCGCGCCATTCGGCGACGGTCCAGCCCTGCGGCAGGTAACCGTTGACCGGATCATGGGCGGAGGTCTGGTCGGTGACGATGTCCGGCTTCACGCCGCGCTTCACCAGTTCGGAGAAGACATCGGCGGCGTTGCCGATCAGCGCCACGGACTTGGCTTCGCCTGCCTTGGTCCAGCGGTCGATCAGTGCCAGCGCCTCGTCGAGGGAGTGGGTCTTTTCATCGACGTAGCGGGTGCGCAGGCGGAAGTCGGCGCTCTTCTCGTCACACTCCACCGCAAGGCAGCAGGCCCCGGCCATGACGGCTGCAAGCGGCTGGGCACCGCCCATGCCGCCGAGACCACCGGTCAGGATCCAGCGGCCCTTCAGGTTGCCTTCGTAGTGCTGGCGTCCGGCTTCCATGAAGGTCTCATAGGTGCCCTGCACGATGCCCTGCGTACCGATGTAGATCCAGGAACCGGCGGTCATCTGGCCATACATGGCCAGGCCCTTCTTATCCAGCTCGTGAAAATGGTCCCAGTTGGCCCAGTTCGGCACCAGGTTGGAGTTGGCGATCAGAACGCGCGGGGCATCCTTGTGGGTCTTGAAGACACCGACCGGCTTGCCGGACTGCACCAGCAGCGTCTCGTCTTCCTCAAGGGTCTTGAGGCTTGCGACGATACGGTCGAAATCGTCCCAGGTGCGTGCCGCACGACCGATGCCGCCATAGACGACCAGCTCATGCGGGTTTTCCGCCACATCCGGATGAAGGTTGTTCATCAGCATGCGCAGCGGGGCTTCGGTCAGCCAGGACTTGGTGTTGAGCTCGGTGCCGGTGGGCGGGAATACGTCGCGGGCGTTGTGGCGGCGATCAGTCATTGTTCGCTCCCTGGGTGTTGTTCTGGAATAAGGAGGGCGCGAGGTTTTCCAGCGCGCTCAGGATGTCTTTCAGATGGGTCCGAAGCTGGTCGGCTTTGACCTCGTCATAGGCAAAGGGCGTGTCTTCGGTGGCAAGATGGGTCTTCTGGGCGAGCTCCATCTGAATGGCGTGAAAGCCTTCGGCCGGTCGGCCGTAATGCCGTGTCGTCCAGCCACCCTTGAAGCGGCCGTTGAGGATCGACGTGTAACCTTCCGCTGCTTGGGTGCAGGCGACGACGGCAGCCTCGATGGCGCTGGCGCAGGTCGTGCCGTTGTTGGTGCCCGTATTGAAATCGGGCAGCGTGCCTTCGAAGAGGAACGGCACTACGGAGCGGATCGAGTGGCAATCGTAGAGGATGGCGACGCCATGTTTGGCGCGGACCCGTTCCATTTCCGCCTGAAGGGCAGCGTGATAGGGAGCATGCCAGGCAAGACGCCGGGCCTCGATTTCACCGGTCTGCGGTTCCATGCCGGATTGGTAGATGGGGCGTCCATCGAAATCGGTGGTCGGGCAGAGCGTTGTGGTGTTCTGGCCCGGATAAAGGCTGACGCCTTCCGGATCGCGATTGGCGTCGATCACATAACGATGGAAGTTCGCCTTCACCATGGTCGCACCGGGCAGGAGATCGGAATAAAGCCGGTCCACATGCCAGTCGGTGTCGGCCAGTTTCAGGCCGGTGTCGTTGAACCTTGCCTTGATGTCGTCCGGAACGAATGTGCCTGCATGAGGCACGCCAAGAACGACCGGGCCATCACCGCGGAAGACGTCAACCGGCTGCATGGGCATCTCCCAGCGTGATCATGTGGCCGGCGGAAATCGCCGAAACCAGCTTGCGGCTGCGGATCAGGCCGGCTGCCGTTTCCAGGTCCGGTGCCATGTAGCGGTCCTTTTCCAGGGAGGGGACGACACCGCGAAGAGCGCCCATGACCGTCTGCAGCGAAGCGCTGGTGTTCAGCGGGGCGCGGTGCTCGATGCCTTCGGCGGCACACAGAAGTTCCACACCCAGGATCTGGCTGAGGTTGGCGTTCATGCGGGCAAGACGACGAGCACCGTGGGCGGCCATGGAAACATGGTCTTCCTGGTTGGCACTGGTCGGCGTGGAATCCGTCGAGCACGGATTGGCGAGATGCTTGTTCTCGCTCATCAGGGCGGCGGTCGTCACTTCCGCGATCATCATGCCCGAGTTCAGGCCCGGATCCTTGGCGAGGAACGGCGGCAGGTCGAAGGAAAGCGTCGGGTCGACCATGAGCGCGACACGGCGCTGGGAAATCGCACCGAGTTCGGCAATGGCCAGTGCAATCTGGTCGGCAGCAAAGGCAACTGGTTCGGCATGGAAATTGCCACCGGAAACGATCCGGTCGGCATCGATCAGTACCAGCGGATTGTCGGTTGCCGCATTGGCTTCGATCTCGAGCGTGCGGGCCGCCATGCGGAGCAGATCGACACAGGCACCGGCAACCTGGGGCTGGCAGCGGATGCAGTAAGGGTCCTGCACGCGGGTGTCGCCCTCGCGGTGGCTTTCGCGGATTTCCGAGCCGTCCATGATTGCGCGCATGGCCCTTGCCACTTCGATCTGGCCGCGATGGCCGCGCAGTTCATGGATTTCTGGCAGGAGCGGTGCGGTCGAGCCCATGATGGCGTCGGTGGAAAGGCTGGCGGTCATCAGGGTCGCTTCGGCCAGACGCCAGGCGTCGAACAGGCCGGTGAGCGCACAGGCGCTCGAAAACTGCGTGCCATTGATCAGCCCAAGGCCTTCCTTGGGGCCAAGCACGACCGGGGTCAGTCCCGCCTTGGCAAGGGCTTCACCACCGGGCATGCGCGTGCCGCCGAAATCAGCTTCACCTTCACCGATCAGGACAGCCGTCATATGGGCCAGCGGCGCAAGATCGCCGGATGCACCGACAGACCCTTGCGAGGGAACCATCGGCGTGACGTTTCTTTCCAGGCAATCCTCGATCAGCTTCATCACTTCGAAGCGGACACCGGAGGCACCGCGGCCAAGCGAGAGCAGCTTCAGCACCATCATCAGGCGGGTGGTGGTCTTGTCGAGCGGTTCGCCGACGCCGCAACAATGGGAAAGGATCAGGTTCCGCTGCAGGGTTGCAGTGTCCTCGGGGGCGATCTTGACGCTGGCCAGCTTGCCGAAGCCGGTGTTGACGCCGTAAACGGCCTCGCTGCCCCGGGCCGCCTTGGCAACTCGTTCGGACGCAAGGTTGATCGCGGCTTCCGCCGCGCGGTCGATGCGCACTGGCAGCTCTTCCCGGTAGATGCGTTCCAGATCCGCCAGGGTCACGGAGCCCGGTGTCAGGGTAAGGGCGCTCATTCAGAGCCTCCGAAAATGCGTTTGAAGAGGGAATTGAAGCCGATCCGGTAGGAAAGCTCGGCCGGGTGGCTGACGTTCCAGACAGCCAGATCCGCCCGTTTGCCGGGCGCCAGCGTGCCTTGATCGTCCAGACCAAGCGCCTTCGCCGCTTCGCGGGTGACGCCGGCCAGCGCTTCTTCCGGTGTCATGCGGAACAAGGTGCAGCCCATGTTCATGGTCAGGAGCAACGAGGCGAGGGGAGATGAACCCGGATTGCAGTCCGTTGCCAGCGCGACGGGCACATTGTGCTTGCGCAAAACATCAAGCGGCGGGAACTGCGTTTCGCGCAAGGTGTAGAAAGCGCCCGGCAAAAGCACGGCAACAGACCCGCTTTCGGCCATCGCCTTGACGCCGGCTTCATCCAGGTATTCCAGATGGTCGGCGGAAAGGGCGCCATAGGAAGCGGCCAGGGCCGCGCCGTTCAGGTTGGACAGTTGCTCTGCATGCAGCTTCACCGGCAGGCCGATCTGCTTGGCCTTGTCGAACACCTTGCCGATCTGTTCCGGCGAAAAGGCGATGCCTTCGCAAAAACCGTCCACGGCATCCACCAGTCCCTCGGCATGAGCCGCTTCCAGCGTCGGCAGGCAGACCTTTTCCAGATAGAGGTCGGGCTTGTCCTTGTATTCGGCCGGAATGGCATGGGCGCCCAGGAAGCTGGTCTTGACGGTGATCGGGCGCAGCTTGCCGATCTTGCGGGCGGTGCGCAGCATGCGCAGCTCGGTTTCCCGGTCGAGGCCATAGCCGGACTTTATCTCGATGGCGGTGACGCCCTCGGCGATCAGGGCATCGACACGTGGCAGGGCAGCTTCCAGCAGCTGCTTTTCGCTGGCTGCGCGCGTTGCCTTGACCGTGGAAACGATGCCGCCACCGGCCCGGGCCACTTCCTCGTACGTTGCACCTTGAAGGCGCATTTCGAATTCACGTGCCCGGTCGCCGCCGAAAACAACATGGGTATGACAGTCGATCAGGCCCGGGGTCACCAGCCGTCCGCCGATATCATCCGCGCTGAGCGACGCATAATGAGACGGCAGGTCTGCGGCCTTGCCGACCCAGGTAATCCGGCCACCTTCGATCACCAGCGCACCGTCCTCAATCAGGCCGTACGGCTCTCCGTTTGCGGTGAGCGTTGCCAGCTTGGCGTTTGTGAGGAGGCGTTTCAGCACGTCCATCTCCGGCTTGATTAGATTGCGATATAAGATAATATGCATGCACATATTAACGTGTCAACGGAGGAAAAGACGGCATGTCGACAGTTTCTGGCGCGACGGTTTTTGCGGAAAAGGCGCTTCTGGCCGACGGCTGGGCGGAAAATGTCGCTGTCTCGATCGGTCCGGACGGCCGGATCGCCTCGGTTGAAAGAGATGCGCAGCCAATCGGCGAACGCGTCGGCATTCTTCTGCCGGCCCCGGTCAACCTGCACAGCCACGCCTTCCAGCGGGCCATGGCGGGCATGAGCGAGCGGCGCGGTAGCGAAAGCCGCGACAGTTTCTGGACCTGGCGCCAGATCATGTTCCGCTTTCTGGACGCCCTGACGCCGGAAGACGTGGAGGCGATTGCCGCCTTCGTGCAGATGGAAATGCTGGAGGCGGGTTATGCCGCCGTTGGCGAGTTCCACTATCTGCATCACCAGCCGGGCGGTGCGCCCTACGCCAACCTGGCGGAAATGTCGGACCGCATCATGGCTGCCGCTTCCGATACCGGCATCGGCCTCACGCATCTGCCGGTTCATTATCAGTTCGGCGGCTGCGACGGGCGCCCATTGGCTGCCGGACAGATCCGCTTTGGCAACGACTTCGACCGTTTCCAGAAACTGCACGAGCTTGCGTCTGAGGCGCTCAAGTCCTTGCCGGATGATGCGGTCATCGGCGTTGCCCCGCATTCACTGAGGGCCGTGGATGCCGACAGTCTGAAGAAGGCCGTTGCCCTTGCCGGCGGCAACCCGCTGCACATGCATCTTGCCGAGCAGATCCCGGAAGTGGACGAGGTTCTGGCGGCCACGGGGCAGCGCCCGGTGGAATGGCTGCTTGCCAACCACGCGGTTTCAGAAAACTGGTGCCTGATCCACTGCACGCAGATGACCTCGCAGGAGACCGCCGGTCTTGCTGCGACCGGGGCCGTCGCGGGGCTTTGTCCGATCACGGAATCCAGCCTCGGCGACGGGATCTTCGACGGCGTCGACTACCTGGCCGCGGGCGGCCGCTTCGGCGTCGGCTCGGATTCCAACATCCGCATCGCGCTCTCCGAAGAGCTGCGCACGCTGGAATATTCCCAGCGCCTGCGCGATACCTGCCGGGCTTCTGTTGCAACGAAGGAAAAGTCCACCGGCCGGGTCCTGTTCGACGGTGTCGTGGCCGGTGGTGCGCAGGCAGCAGGGCGTGCGGCGGGCCGGATTTCGGAAGGATCGCTTGCCGATCTCATCGCACTGGATGGCACCGCCATCGACCTGGAAGGCCGGGAAGGCGACGAAATTCTTGATGCCTGGATCTTTGCCGGTGACGACCGGATGGTCGCTGAGGTCTGGTCCGCCGGCCGGCATGTTGTTTCCGGCGGAAACCATGTAAAAGGCAACGCCATCCGCGCGAAATACCGGGCCACCATGGCCTCGTTGCGCGCCAGACTGTGAAGAACGACTTAAACGGGTAGACGACTTGGCGCTTGCGGACACAAATTCCTGGACGGGCATTCGCGAAGAACTCCTTCGGCGGATCCATGACCGGATCTGGCAGCCGGGGGAGCAGATCCCCCATGAGGCCGATCTTGCGGAAGAGTTCGGCTGCGCCCGCACCACCGTCAACCGTGCTCTCCGGGACTTGGCCGAAAGCGGTCTTGTGGTGCGCAAGCGCCGGGCGGGAACGCGTGTTGCGCTCAACCCGCCCCAGCGCGCGACGCTCACCATTCCGATCCTGCGAGAGGAAGTCGAAGCGCTTGGCCGCACCTACCGGCACAGCCTTCTGGAAAAGGATCTCCGGCCCCTGCCGCCCATGTTGCACGGCGCGTTCCAGGTGACGCTCGGCGCGGATGTCCTGTTTTTAAAGACGCTGCACTTTGCAGACGACCGGCCTTATGCCTTCGAGGAACGCTACATCAACCTGGAAGCAGCTCCTGCGGCGCGTGACATGACGTTCGAGGACGTCAGCGCCAACGAGTGGCTGGTGCACAACGCGCCCTACAGCCACGGCGACATTTCCTTCTTCGCCGTCAATGCCGACAAGACCCTGTCGCGCAAACTGGATGCCTCCACGGGCGCAGCCCTCTTTGCGATGGAACGCATCACCTGGACCGGCCCCCTGCCGATCACCCACGTCCGCCTGATCTTCGCCCCGGGCTACCGGATGCGGACGGAGATCTGAACGGGGAGGGGCGTTTTCCGACCTCTCCAGCAAGGTTGTTCAAATACCGGCCGGGCATGGCCCCGCTCATTGCGATTGCGCCCCTTAGAGTTGTAACTGGGTCGGCAATCAATTAGGGTTGGATTCTGAAAGTTTGTTAACTAATTGATTTATTTTAATTTTCGGATTGGAAAACAATTTCTGTCCTGACCAGCCCGAGCAATAGAGGGGTTGAAGAAAATCATGACCGTTGTAGGCGATGAGGTCATCAAACTCCTGGAACTGGGAGATGTCTTCCGATGGGTTACCGACGGGGAGCGGGCAAAAGCTCTGGAACTTCTTGAACGTGACACGAGGTTCGATGCAACAATCACGCAATTGCAATCCGGCAAAGTTCTGAGAGAGTTTTTTACAAGGTACTTCAATCAGCAAAGTGCTCCTTCGCTTTACGACGCCGTAATGCTGATGGCAGCGAAAGCCGGGCCCGTCTCAGTTTCCAGTATCGAAAACAACCTGGCTGGTTTCTTCTTTTTCGACCGGGATGCAGCAATCCTCAACGCGCAATTTGGCAATCCGGCAAAGGTGTTCGGGCTTGCAAACGATCTTGCCGACAGCATGCGCAAGTACGGCTTGCTTTCGATCAGCACCAAGAAACCCATCACCAGTGCGACTATTCCCTCAAGTGCATCCGCGTCTTTCTCAGGCAGCGGTGCAACGGGACGCGACATCTTCAATCACCGCGTTTCTGCGTTTGACCAGGCACGCATCCTCTATGAGCAGAAGACAAATCCGCAAGGTGATCCTGGCGCATCCGGTCCCGTGTCGCGCAGCTACTCCAATCCGCTCTGGAATGGTCTGACTGTTCCCAGTTCCGCCAGTGAACGTCTTCGGCAAGCCGCGCGCATTACGAGTTTGCCGATCTCCACTTTGTTTGAGCCGATTTACCTGAACGGTCGCCCGTCCCGGGGAGCCGTGATGAACGCTGCTGCAAAAACCTATAATCTGACGCCGGAAGTCATAGGAGCGATCGTCTTGGCGGAACAGCGTGATCAATCTCAAAACGAAGACATGCTCGACTACACAGCGGCGACGCACTCGGTCTCAAGGCGCACAACTTCTGTAGGCCTTGGTCAGGTGCGCGACGACACTGTCGCGCGTACGGATCTGTTCTCCGGGCTGCTGGAACACAAACGGAGGCAAGGTCTCGACGGCGCGCAGATCGCGACGCTTCTGACGTGCGACGAGTTCAACATCTTCGCTGTCGCGAAATACATCAGGTATGTTGCCAATCTCGTCGGCAAAAAGACAAAAACGGACTTGCCAAGAACCGCCGCTGCGTTTCCCGGTATCAATTTTGCCGCCTATGCGCAGCATGCCAGGAACTGGCCTGCGGACAACGTTGCGGCGCTTGGGTCCGAATACACCTCACGGCCGTGGGACGACAGGGTGACCGGTTGGGGAAGCTTTGTCGGTGAAGCTCATTCCGACATGTCAGGCGCCAAGATATCATGGTGAAGTGGCTGAAAATATTTCCCTTTCTCGTTCCGTTTATTCTGGCGTCCTGCAATGCCGAGCAGCAAAGAGTGATTGAGATGAAGACTGAAGTTGTCGACGGCCTGCAGTTTGGCGTACCCGAAGGACGCAAGGTCGAAACAGGTGCCGATCACATTCTGCTTTTGCCGGAAGAGACACTGCGCGAAGTCGATGAAATCGCCATTTGGACCACCGCGCCGCAGCCGGTCGCCGGCGGGGTCGACACCAAAGGGACCGATCCTGCCCCGCACACCTTGACGACGGTCGAAGGCGGCATGGGCGGCCCGGAATATACCCTCACCATTCCCAAACAAATTGCAGACCGTCAGGCCTACGTCCGCGCCTATATCCAGTCGGAAGGCGGAACACCGGCGTTCGACGAGGCGTGGCAGGTTTGGGAAAGCCTGGCGGCCGAGAAGTAACCGACAGGGTCTCCGTAGGAAGTGAGGGAGAGGCTCTGCGCACCCCACAACACGCACAAGATGAATATTTCTGTGCTCGCTTTTTGATCCGCGCCGCCTTCTGCACGTCCTGAGCAGTCGCCTAAGGCCAGCAGTAGCCCGTCTCAGAAGGACGGGATACCGACAGCTTCCTTGGCTTTGTCCGTGAGGGTGTCCTTTACTGCATCCACAATGTCTTCCTTGAGCGGTGTCTCGTGGATATTGCGTTCCAGCAAACGGCTGGAAGACAATTCCCGTGCGAGATAGAACGCAACGGCGCGTCCGCCAAAACCCTTCGAGAAGTTGGCTTTCTGCTGATAGATCGGGTTGCCTCCCCGCAGACCATAACGGCGTGCGCGTTCCATCAGGCCCATCACGAACTGGTAACGTTGCAGACCGCTCATCTGGCGACCATGCTCGAGACCGGCATTGAAGAAGAACCTCTCTCCCGGGACCTTGTCGTGAAGCGCGTAGTCGTGCCCTGGAAAGAGCGCCGCCGCCACGCCGTTTGCGAACCCTTCATAATACTTCTTGCGCAGCTTACGAACCCGCTCGTTTTCCGGATGGAGTTCCTTGAGGGGCTTGAGCAAGGTCTTCAAGAGCGCCTTGTGCGGCGTCAGGAGACCACCGCCACCGTCAATCGCCTCGCCCACGAGAAATCCCGTCAATTCCTTTTGCAGATCGAAATCCTGCGAGTTCGGGACGTGGTTCTGGACGCGCCGGTAAATCATTTCGCGTGCCTGGATGACGAGTTTTTCACCCTCCGGAATGTCGATATTGCGGTTGTCCCATCGTCGGTCGAGGATGGTGCGGCGCTGACGGCGCTCCTCCTGCCTGTGTGCGCGTTCCACCACATCGCCGATCAGCGCATCCCGGAACGGAGCAAGGATAAGACCAGGCTTGGCGCCATCGAACATGAAGTTGAACCCACGAGGGCCAGGCTTGTGGCAGCCGACATATTCTCTCAGGTACCAGTTGATCTCGGCTGGGTCATAGGTCTCGAAGTTGGCATAGGCCACTTCTTCGGCAGGGATGCCGTCGCAGAACTTGCCGATCGTCTCCCAGCTGTCGCCGGCGCCGACAGGCATAACGACCCCGCACCTCACCCAGACGCCGTCGCGCTTTTGTTCCACACGGTTGTGGGGAAAGTAGTTCCTGGGGATGGGGTTCTTTGGTTTTCTGATTTGAACGTGCATCAGATTTACACCTCTATTTCGGTATCACTTGAGTTCTCGTTGAGAGGCTGGATATCACGCGTCCTGCAGGTCGCACTTGTGCGGCATGTCACTTGACTTGAAGGCGGCGGTTTTGAGTTTTGGGGGAAGGTTTTGGCCGTTTTTGAGGGCTCAGAGGGAGGGTATGATGCCCCCTCCACCGGTATTCCGGGTGGGTCACGGCGTGGCTGCGCGGTAAGATCCGGGCCCTGGATATCCGCTTGCCTTGGGCGCTTTGCCGTATTCAAAAACTCTGACTATTGCGCTCTTGTGAAAGCGCCTTTGCTTGCGCTGGCAGCGCTGGATTGCAGATCAGCGCGCACAAGCCCGCTCTTTCTGGATCCAGTCCAAAAACACCTTGGAGGCAGGCGTTTCCGCGTAAGGTGGCGGGGTCCGGACGAAGTAGGCTTCACTCAGGGGCGCCTGATGTTCAAAGGGACGAACAAGGTCACCGCTTCGGAGGAGGTCACCGACGAGCGTGTCATGTGCGAGGACGAGGCCCGCACCGTTCAAGGCTGCCGAAATCGCAATCACATAGGTCGATGCCAGATTGACTTCGGCTTCCCTTGCAAAGGACCTGCCTTGCGAGTTCATCCAACCGGACCAGGAGCCGGTGATGCCCGCGCAGTCGAACAGCCTGCCGCTCTCCAGTGAGCGCTCTTCTTCAGGCAGGCCGGGTGAGCAGACCGGATAGCATTTTTCCTCGGCAAGCCGAATGGCGGCGGTCGGCATGTCCTCCGGGCGGGCGAAGCGGATTTCCAGGGAGGCATCGGCCGCGCGCTTTTCGGTGTCCCAGATCGATGTCACGATATTGAGCGTCAGCCAGGGAAATTCTTCGTAAAGTCGGCGAAGGCGCGGGGCCAGCCAATAGACGGAAAAGGCCAGATTGCACTGAAGCGTCAGGTTGCGCCCCAGGTCACTGCCGGTGACAAGCTGCGTGCTCCTGGTGATCAGGTCGAAGGCTTCACGCAGGCTCGGCAGATAGGTTTCCCCTTCGAGCGTCAGTTCCAGGGCACGCGTCTTGCGCACAAAAAGACTGCAGCCGAGCAGGGTCTCGAGGCTGCGTACATGCTGGCTGACCGCGGACTGGGTCAGGTTCAATTCCTGCGAGGCACGGGTGAAGCTGAGATGGCGCGCGGTTGCCTCGAATGCCCGCAACCAGGCCAGCGGCGGCAGTCCAACCGTCTTCATGCGTGCACCTCACTCATTCATCAACTGACATAATGCGTATTAATTTTATTAATGCAACGCCATCGAATATATTGTTTGTCAATGTTGAAAGCGCTCCCTAGCGTCGAAGAGAAAGCGAGGGAGACAGTGCATGCTGCGTGTTGCAGAACATTCGAACATCACCCACTGGGCGGAGCGGATCGACCTGGCGGCAGCATTCCGCTGGACCGAGCGTCTTGGAATGCACGAAGCTGTCGCAAATCATTTCAGCCTCGCCGTCAATGACGAAGGCACGGCTTTTCTGGTAAACCCCCGCCAGCGGCATTTCAGCCGGATCAGGGCATCCGACCTGATTTTGCTGGATGCAAATGACTCGCAAACGCTGGAACATCCAAATGCCCCGGACCCGACTGCCTGGGGATTGCATGGCGCCATCCACCGGCAGTGTCCACATGCCCGCTGCGTCATGCATGTGCATTCGGTCCATGCCACGGTTCTGGCCTGCCTTGCAGACAGTACTCTGCCGCCGATCGACCAGAACACCGCGACTTTTTATGGCCGCTTTGCAATTGACGAGAACTATGGCGGACTTGCTTTCGAGGAAGAAGGCGAACGCTGCGCGATGTTGCTTCGCGACCCGAAGATCAAGGTGCTGATCATGGGCAACCACGGCGTTCTGGTCGTCGCCAACACTGTCGCGGAAGCCTTTGACCGCCTTTATCATTTCGAACGTGCTGCGGAGACCTACATCCGGGCACTGCAGACCGGAAAACCACTGCGCGTTCTCAGCCCTGAGATTGCCGAGAAGACCGCGCAGGAAATTGAAAATTATCCGGGCCTTGGACACGACCACTTCGCCGAATTGAAAGCCATTCTGGACGACGAAGGCTCGAACTACGCCAGCTAGGCACCGGCACGGCCCAGGCTGCGGACGCAAAGGCAGCGGACACTCGAAACAAAATCATGCAAGGCCCGATGGTGACACCGCCGGGCCGGGCGGACGGAATTTGCCGAAATTCCGGTTATCGCGACTGGCCGTCGGTACCGGCTAACAAGTTGAACTGAAACCTATCACGCTCATCAAGGAGAACCATGGAATGGGAGAGGCCTTTACGCCGCAAAACCGACTGGCAGTCTCGCGGCGAAGCGTTCTCGGGGGAACTGCTGCGCTCGGCGCCACGGCTCTCGTATCGTCTCTTGGTATCGGGCCGGCCGTTGCCCAGCCCAAAAAAGGCGGAACGATCCGCTTCGGGATTGCCTCGGGCAATACCAACGACACGTACGATCCGGCAGTTTGGGACAACACCTATTCGCAGGTCTTCGCCTTTGCCCGCAACGGCTACCTGGTGGAGATCGCCTCGGACGGATCCCTCGTCGGGGAAGTGGCGGAAAGCTGGACGTCATCTCCCGATGCAAAGGTCTGGACGTTCAAGATCCGCAGCGGTGTCGAGTTCCACAGCGGCGGTACCGTGACACCTGATGATGTCGTCGCCTCGATCAACTATCACCGCGGCGCGGACAGCAGTTCGGCTGCCAAGCCCTTCCTTGCACCGGTTACCGACATTGCCAGCGACGGCGATACCGTCGTCTTCACGCTGGATGCAGGCAACGCCGATTTCCCTTATGTGGTGAGCGACTACCACATGCCGATCCTGAAGTCTTCGGATGGCAAAATCGATCCCACCAGCGGTGACGGGTGCGGTCCTTACAAAGTCACCAACTTCAAACCCGGCTACATCGCCGAGCTCACGCGCAATCCGAATTACTGGAAATCGGACCGTGCCCATTTCGATGCGGTTGTCCTGATGGCCATTGTTGATCCGGCAGCGCGGCAGGCCGCGTTGATGACCGGAAATGTCGACGTCGTTGACCAGGTGGATCTGAAGACGGTGCATCTGTTCCAGCGCGCACCGGGCGTCCAGATCGTTTCGGCGACCGGCGGTCAGCACTATACCTTCGCCATGGACACTCGGGCAGCGCCCTTCAACGACAACAATGTCCGCATGGCCTTGAAATACGCCATCGACCGGCAGGAACTTGTCGACAAGATCCTCTTTGGCTATGGCTCGGTTGGCAACGACCACCCGATCAGCCCGGCCAACCGCTTTTACGCAGCCGATCTTGAGCAGACCAGTTATGATCCGGACAAGGCGAAATATTATCTGAAACAGGCGGGCCTCAGCTCGCTGGATCTGCAACTCTCCGCCTCCGACGCTGCTTTTGGCGGCGCTGTCGATGCAGCAGTGCTTTATTCAAGCAAGGCAGAGGCGGCCGGTATCAACATTCAGCCGGTGCGCGAGCCCAATGACGGTTACTGGTCCGATGTCTGGATGAAGAAGCCGTTCTGCGCGGTCTACTGGACCGGACGCCCGACCGAGGACGCGACTTTCACGCTCGCTTACGCCGCCGGGGCGCCGTGGAACGACACCTATTGGGACAACGAGCGCTTCAACCGGCTTCTGAGCGAAGCGCGGTCCGAACTCAACGAAGCAAAGCGCGCGGATATGTATCGCGAGATGCAGAACATCGTCAGGACCGATGGCGGCACCATCATCCCCATGTTCGCAAGCTACGTGATGGCACTCAGCGACAAGGTCAATCATCCGGAAAAAGTCGCAGCAAACTGGCCGCTCGACGGTCTGCGCGCTACGGAGCGCTGGTGGTTTAGCTGAGTTCGTCTTCTCAAGTCTGAAGCATTTTTGACTGGCGCCTTGCATGTTGGTTCCCCGCTGGGTGGCAGCTTCGCTTCGGACCATCGGGAATGACGACGGTGAGACGTCCGCAAACAAAAAAACGCCCTCATCCGGAAGGAGAGGGCGTTTTCGTTTCTTGCGCTGTTGGCAGCGATCAGTCGATGACCGAGCCCTCTTCGTCCTTCTTCATGTGACGCATGCGGGCTTTCAGGACCTTGCCGAAGATGATCGGCAGGACGAAGCCGATGATGGCCATGCTCCACAGGGTCAGCGACAGCGGGCTGTCGATCAGGGTGAACCAGTCGCCGTTGCTGATGGTGATCGCGCGGCGCAGGTTGTTTTCCATGGCGTTGCCGAGCAGCGTTCCGAGGATGATCGGGACCAGCGGCACATCCAGCTTGCGCAACACCCAGCCCAGCACACCAAAGCCGACCATGACCAGAAGGTCGAAGGAGGAGCCGGAGATGCCGTAGATGCCGACGAAGCTGACCATGGCCACGATGGGCATGAGGATGCGCGGCGGGATCAACAGGACGCGGGTGAAGAGACCGATCATCGGGATGTTCATGGCCAGCAGCATGAAGTTGGCAATGAACAGGGCCGCGATCAGACCCCAGACCACATCCGGCTGCTGGGTGAACAGCAGCGGGCCCGGGGTGATGTTGAGCGCCAGCAGAACCGCCAGCAGCACGGCCGTGGTCCCGGAACCGGGAACGCCGAGGGCGAGCATCGGCACCAGCGCACCACCCGCGGCAGCGTTGTTGCCGGCTTCAGGCGCGGCGACACCGCGCGGGTCGCCCTTGCCGAAGGTGCCTTCCTTGTCGACCAGTTTCTTCTCGAACGTATAGGAGATGAACGAGCCGAGCGACGCGCCGGCACCAGGCAGAACGCCGGCAATGAAGCCGAGCAGACTGGTGCGCAGCATGGTCGGTGTGCAGGACTTCAGCAGCGAGAAGCTGGGCATCAGCCGGCCGACGGTAACCTTGCTGGAGTTGGCGTCGGCATTGCCGTGACGGTGTTCCAGGAACAGGAAGACCTCGGACAGAGCAAACAGGCCGACGATGGCAACCAGGAAGTCGATCCCGTCGTAGAGATGCACTTCGCCGAAGGTGAAGCGCGGCACACCTGTCTGGGTGTCGACGCCGACGGTGGCAAGGCCAATGCCGAGCGCGGCTGCGAAGGCGGTCTTGGCCTGGTTGGTCGAGGCAACGCCGCCCAGGGTGGCGAAGGCCAGGGTGAACAGGGCGAAATATTCCGCCGGACCGAACAGAAGCGCGATCTTGACCAGCTGCGGTGCCAGCAGGATCAGGCCCCAGGTGGCCAGGAAGGCACCAACGAAGGAGGCAACGCCCGACAGCGAGAGGGCCTCGCCTGCGCGGCCCTGCTGGGCCATCGGGTAACCGTCGAGACAGGTCATCATCGCCGGTTCGTCACCGGGAATGTTCAAGAGGATCGACGAGATACGCCCGCCGTACATGGCGCCGTAATAGACCGACGTCAGCAGGATCAATGACGGCGTGGCGCCAAGACCGAGCGTGAAGGCAAGCGGGATGAGGATGGCGACGCCATTGGACGGGCCGAGGCCCGGCAGAGCGCCCATGATGGTGCCGAGAAAGCAGCCGAGCAGGGCCAGCAGCAGGTTCTGCCAGGTCAGCGCGATGATGAAGCCGTCGGCCAGTGAAGAGAGAGTTTCCATGGCGATGCTCCGTTAAAAGCCGAACGGGCCCTTGGCCAGGGAGAGGCCAAGAACGAGGTGGAAGACCGCATAGATGCCGAGCGAAGTCAGGCAGCCGGTGATAAGCGAGCCGATCGGTGAAGAGCCGAGGCGCCAGGTCAGATAGGCAGCGGCAATGGCTGTCGCGATGATGAAGCCGGCTTCCGGCAGAAGTATCGCGTAGAGGATCATCGCCAGCACTGCCATGGCGACTTCAAGCAGACGCGGCAGCGACGGCCATTCCGGGGCGACGTCGGGTTTCAGGAAAATCGCCAGCGACGACAGACCCAACACGGATGCGATGATCAGGGGGAACGCCTTCGGGCCGACGGCGTCGGACAGAAAGCTTTCTTCGATGACAAGAGCGGCCCAGGCATATCCCAGCGCGAGAAGTAGCCCGACCGCGCCAAAGATGCGGTCGCTCATGGATACCTTCCTAATAGCGGCTCCTCCCCAAGTCCGGCGGCCGCCCCTTATGTGTTCTGTTGTTTGTTGGCACCCGAAGTGTGCCACTGTGTCCGCCGACAATCCACTTTGCCCAATCGGGCGGACAATGATCAGGCAGACATACTTCCGGCGTTACGCTGTCAGTCTCAAAGCTGCGTGCGGTAAACCGGATATGCCCGCGTTCGGACGCGTCCTGAAAAAGAAGGGGGCACATGGACTGCGCCCCCTCCAGTCGGACTGACGGCATTCTTATTTGATGATGCCGATTTCTTTGGAGATGTTCTGGATCTGCTGAACCGAGTTGGCAACGAATTCCTGGAACTCGGCACCCTGCAGGTCGAGCGGAGCCAGACCGTTTGCAGCCATGATGCCTTTCCATTCTTCACTTGCGTACAGATCGGAGATCTTGGACACCCATGCGTTATAGGCGTCGTCGGACATGTTGCCCGGTGCGTAGAAACCGCGCCAGTTTGCGCCGATCGCGTCGACACCCTGTTCCTTTGCCGTCGGGAAGTCGGCGAATTCGCCGGACAGACGCTCAGGTGCCAGAACAGCGATCACCTTGATGTCGCCACTGTCGACAAAGCCCTTGGCTTCGGAAATGTCACCGGTGAAAGCCTGGACGGAACCGGCCAGAAGCTGGGTCACGGCTTCACCACCACCGTCGAAAGCGATGTATTTCACGGTGCGGACGTCTTCGATGCCGTAAGCGTTTGCAGCGATCAGAACCTTCAGGTGATCCCAGCCACCAACAGCGGAACCGCCGGCAACGGATACGGACGTCGGGTCGGATTTCATCTGGTCGAGAAGTTCCGGCAGGGTGTTGATCGGGCTGTCGGCCGCAACGGCGATCACGCCGTAGTCAGCGCCAACGGAAGCCACCCAGCGAACCTGGTCCATGGTGTTGCCCGGGAAGGCACCCTGCGCAAGCCGGGTTGCGGTTGCCGAGGAAGCTGCAACGATCAGGTCGTTGTCGTCGCCGCGCTTGTTGACGACTTCAGCATAGGCCACACCGCCGCCGCCGCCAGCCAGGTTCACAACCTGCATGGTCTTGTCGAGAAGCTTCAGGTCCTGAAGGGTCTTGCCGACCTGGCGGCAGGTGAAGTCCCAGCCACCACCCGGGTTGGCCGGTGCGATGCACTCCGGGTTTTCCGGCGTGAAATCGGCAGCTGTTGCGCCGAAAGCGGATGCGCCAAGGAATGCGGCCGCCAGCAGAAGGCGGGTCGTTTTGAATGCCATGTTGTGTTTCCTCCACATGTGCAAGGCTTTTGGTGAGCCCCTGGTATCCGTTGTGCCGCGTTAAAGCGGGTCCTCCCAACGGACGTGAGGAGAGCCTAGCGCCAAACCCTGTCATCAACCTGTCACCAGGGGGCACATTGCTTGCAAGCAGCGAATTTGCGGGGCAAGACTGGGGGCGGGAGGAACGAATCTTTGCGCCTTTTGCTCGTTGAAGACACGTTTGACATGGCGGAGGCGATCATGATCCGGCTGGACCGGTCAGGCATTGCCTGCGATCTGGCAAAGTCGCTGGAGGAGGCGAGGGCCTGCGTCAACGTTCAGCATTACGACGTGATCGTTCTTGATATCAATTTGCCGGATGGCCTGGGCACCGAGCTATTGAAAGAGATCAGGTCTCGGGGCGAACGCACGCCGGTGCTGATGCTGACGGCGGAATTTTCCGTCGACGACAGGGTATCCTCGCTCAATTCCGGGGCGGATGATTACCTGGTCAAGCCGTTCGACCACCGCGAACTTGAAGCCCGCATCCGCGCACTCTATCGCCGCGAACAAGGCGACAAGGCCGAGGAACTGACACTCGGCAGCCTTACGTTCAATGCTTCCGCGCGGGTCGTGCGTCAGGGCGACAGCCCGATCAATCTGACCCGGCGCGAATTCTCGCTGCTGGAGATCCTGGTCCGCAATCGCGGCAAGACCGTCAGCAAGGAACGTCTGTTCGAAGGGGTGTTCAGTTTCCAGGACACCGACGTCAGCATGAACGCGCTGGAGCTTTATGTTGCGCGGCTGCGCAAGAAACTCTCGGGCGGATCTGTCAGGATCGAGACCCAGAGAGGGCTTGGTTACAAGCTGGAAGTCGATGACTGATCTCATCCGCAGGCTGGCGTCGACCTCGCTCACCGCACGTGTTGCCTTCGGGATTGCCTTTCTGCTGATCTTCGGCGGGGTGATCGTTTCCATCGCGGCATTCGCCTATGGCCGGGAGGCGGCCAGAAGCGCCTACGACCGGTTGCTCCTGGGCGCGGCGACAGGCATTGCTTCGTCGATCACCGTTCAGGATGACAGGCCCGTCATCGAGTTGCCGGTATCGGCGTTCGAGTTGCTGGCGCTCGCCCCCGACGACAGGATCGGCTATCGCATTATCGGCCCGGAGGGTGCGACGCTGACCGGCTATGATGAAATCACCCTGCCGACAGGCCGGCGCGATTTCCGGGAAGGGTTTTTCGACGGTTCGTTCTTTGGAGAGCCAGCCCGTTTTGCTGTCGTCTCGCGCCGGTTTGCCGAGCGTACGCTCAACGGCACGATCAAGGTGGTCGTCGGCCAGACCCTGCGGGCGCGTAACGACATGGCCTATGACATCACCCGCAAGGCGCTCTACGTGCTTGCAGCCTCCGGCCTGGCAATGGTGCTGTTGTCGGTCGTCGTCGTCCGCTCGGTGCTGCAGCCGCTGGAACGGATCGCCGGCGGTCTTTCGGCACGGGACCCCCACGACCTGACACCGCTCGACACCTCGGTGCCGCGGGAAACGGCGGTGATGATCAATGCCCTCAACGGCTTCATGGCCCGGCTCGACCGGCAGATGAATTCCATGCGGCATCTGATCTCCGACACCGCGCATCAGCTCAGGACGCCTGTCGCTGCCCTCAGGGCCCAGGCGGATCTCTTCACCGACGAAGCGGAACTTTCCCGCAAGGAAAAGATCGTCGAGAGGATACAGACCCGAACGGCAAGCCTCGGCCGTCTGCTCGACCAGCTTCTGAGCCAGGCACTGGTGATCCACCGCGGCGACAGCGCCAGACGGGAGAAGGTGGACTTGCGCGATATTGCCCTCGACGTTTTCGAGGAAGGCGATCACGCTGTTCTCAATCCGGAATTCGACGTGATCCTGGAGATCGGCGAAGACCCTGTCGAAGTGCTGGCGGATGTGCAATCGCTGAAGGAAGCCTTGAAGAACCTCCTGAACAACGCGCTCAAATACGGCCGCTCGCCGGTGCGGATCGGGGCTTCGCTGCAAGGCGGGCGGGCCAGTATCTGGGTGGAAGATGCGGGCGGTGGACCGGTGGACGGGGTTCTTGCCGAACTGGGGTCCCGTTTCAACAAGGGCGCGCTGTCGCGGCAAAGCAGTTCCGGCCTCGGTCTTGCGATCGCGCATTCCGTCGCCCTTTCCTACGATGGCGAATTGCGTCTGGAAAAGACGGGTGGGGCGCGTTTTCGTGCAGCCCTTGTGTTTGCAGCCGTACCGGAGGGGCGGACATGAAGCGGCTCGCCTATCTGCTGAAGTGCCTGCCTGCAGTCGTGATGCTGCTTGCCACCGGCCAGGCCGTGTCGGCCCAGGAGCTGGTGGAAAATTTCGGACCGGAGACCACCAACCGTGTGCTGGTGGTGCGCTCCACGACGGATATTTCCATCTTCGGTCCCGTGGTCGAAAGTTTCCTGCGCACCCGGCCCGGGTTGCAGGTGCGCTACGAGCAATGGGGATCGAACGAGCTCTACCGCCTGACCCGCCGGGACTGCCGCGACGGCGTTCCAGGTGCCGACATTGTCATCAGCTCCGGTGTTCACCAGATGGTGCAGCTGGTCAACGAAGCCTGCGCAGCGTCCTACCGCTCACGGTTGACCGAACAGTTGCCGGAGGCCCTTCGCTGGCGCGACGAATTGTGGGGCATCACCCGAGAGCCCGCGGTGATCGTCTATAACCGCGGGCTGGTGCCCGTGGAGGATATTCCGCAGACCCGCTTCGACCTGCTCGATCTCCTTCGGCCTTCCGGCACCCCATATGCCGGGCGGGTCGCAACCTATGACATCGAGCAGTCGGGGCTTGGGTATCTGTTTGCTTTTGCCGACGCGCAGGAAGCAACCACCTTCGGCGCGCTGCAGGAATCCTTCGGCCGCTCACAGGCAATTTCCACCTGTTGCTCGGTCGACATCATCAAGGGTGTTGCCGAGGGGCGCTACCTGATCGCCTACAACGTGCTTGGCTCCTACGCCCAGGGCTATCAGCTTAACGACGACCGGATCGGCATCGTGCTGCCGTCCGACTACACACTGGTCCTGTCGCGCACCTTTATGATCCCGAAGCAGGCAAACAACGAAGCCGAGGCCGAGGCGTTCCTGGATTTTCTCTTGTCCTCGGAAGGCACGCTTGCACTTCGGACCGCATTGCTGATCAGCCCGCTTCTGGAAACGGAGGATGGCAATGAAGGCGAGGTCCTGAGTTCGACAGCCCTGCGGCCGATCGGTCTTTCCCCCGCGCTCATGGTCGCACTGGATGCCCTGACCCGGGAAACCTTTTTGCGCCGATGGCGGTCGACGTTTCCCGGGCCATGAGGCGCCGGCAGGCGCGTTGCATGATGCTCGTTTCAGGTCCTCAGGAAACGCCCAGGAAGGGATAAGGCCCCGGAAAGGCGCCAACCGGAATGAGGTGCGTCAGGAAACCATCGTCTCGCCATTCGTGAAGCAGCATCCCGCTAGGTTCCTTGGTCAAGCTGTTGCCGGCGTTGGTGCGCTGGTCCAGCGTGACCGCATGCGAGGTGCCGGGGCAGACCTGACACAGGCTGCCGGAAAAGAGGCCAACGATGGAGCGGTGCAGATGGCCGCAGACAAGCCGAACCTGCCCGGAATGAAGGGAGAGGGCGGTGCCCAGGCTGTCTGCGTCGTGCAGGTTCTGCGCGTCCATCGCATTGATCCCCACGGCAAAGGGAGGGTGATGAAAACCGACTATCGCGGGTTTGTCGCCAAGACCGGAGAGCGCGTCCGTCAGGAAGGACAGGGTTGCCGGTTCAAGTGTGCCATGCGCTGAGCTTTCGGTAAGGCTATCGAGCCCGACAACGGCAAAGTCTTCAAAATCGATCTGCCAGTCCAGGGGGCCGGTGCGAGGCATCCACTGTGCGTCCGCGAAGCTCTCCCGCATCGGCTCGCGCCGGTCGTGGTTGCCCGGCAGCACCCTGTAGGGCAGGTCGAGGTCCGCCATCAGCATCTTGAAGCGGTCGTATTCTTCCGGCGTTCCATGTTCGGTCAGGTCACCGGTAACGATCACGAGGTCGACTGGACCGATCTGCGGCAGCAGACGGTTGATTGTGGCGACCGTTTCGGCAAGGGCCGCGGCCGTGTCGACCTGTCCGTAGGCGAGTGCTCCTTCGGGAACAATGTGGGTGTCTGAAATCTGAATGATCTTGGTCATGAATGAGTCGATGTCTGATCTGCAAGGAAGATGAGGTCGGAGGGATCAATGGCGAGGCGCACGGTGCTGCCGGTTTCAGGGGCTTTCCTGCCCGGGTGCTGAAGATAGAGAAGGCCGGCATCCGGAAGGACGCCGCCCACGGCGAGACGGATATGACCGCCGGAGAACGTGACGGTTTCCACCGTCCCCGACAAGGATCCTGTCTGGTCTAGGCGGACGTTTTCCGACCGTATGTAAGCTGTTTTGCCGGCGGCGCCAGCGGGAAGCTTCAATTGCCCGCCGGGCAGCTGCAGTACATCGTTTTCCATGTGTCCGGTCAATGGCATGGCGTTGCCGATGAACCGGGCGACGAAGGCATTGGCCGGAGTGTGGTACAGCTCTTCTGGCCGGCCGACCTGAAGCATGGTTCCGTTCGACATCACCGCGATCCGGTCCGCGATCGCCATCGCCTCGCTCTGGTCGTGGGTGACGAAAACAGCCGTGATCCGGAATTGCCGCAGCATGGCGGCCAGTTCGTCACGCAGGTTGTCGCGCAAGGCGGCGTCCAGCGCGGACAGGGGTTCGTCCAGCAGCAGGATCCTGGGGCGCGGTGCGACGGCACGGGCCAGGGCCACCCGTTGGCGCTGCCCGCCCGACAGGGCATTTGTCGGGCGATCGGCGTAGTCGGTAAGGCGGCACAGGCTCAGCACCTCGTCCACACGTTGCCGGCGTTCTTCCGCCGGCACTTTTCTAACCTTCAGGCCGTAGCCGACATTCGCGCGCACGCTCATGTTGGGAAAGAGCGCATAGGACTGAAACACCATGCCGACATTGCGATGTTCCACGGCAAGTCCGGTCACGTCGGTTTCGTCGAACCGGATCCGGCTGCCCGCATCGGGGCGCTCCAGTCCGGCAATGATGCGCAGCAGGGTCGTCTTGCCACAGCCGGAAGGACCCAGCAACGACAGGATTTCGCCGGGACCAACGGTCAGGTTGGTCGGGCAGAGAGCCCGCGTGCCATCGGCAAAGGTCTTGGCGGCGTTTTCGATTGTCAGGGTCATTGAGCGATCCTTTGCGCTCTGGCGGAGGCCCATTGCATGGCCATCAACAGCGGTACGATCATCGCGAAGAAGACGAGCGTATAGGCGGAGGCGACCTCCAGCCGCATGGAGGCATAGCTGTCGGCAAGGCCGACGGGCAGGGTTTTCAGATAAGGCGTGTGCAACATCCAGGTGAGGTTGAATTCGCCGATGGAGAGCGTCACCACGGTCAGGGCACCAGCCAGGATGCCCGGCATGGCATTGGGGATGATCACCGTTCGAAACCGCGTGAAGGCAGACGCGCCAAGTGTCGCCGCGCTTTCTTCCAGGCTGCGGAAATCCATGGCCATCAGGACGGCGAGAACCGATCGCACCATGAACGGCAGCGTGTAGAGAACATGGCCGACGAGGATGAAGGTCCAGGACGTGCGGAACCCGGACAAGGTTCCGTAGAGCTGCAAGAGCGCGAGCGCCAATGCAAGGCCGGGAATGGCGAGCGGCAAGGAGATGAACTCTTCCAGCAGACGCGACAGGCGTCCGGGATTCCTGGCAAGGGCGTAGGCCGCCGGAACGCCGATCACCAGTGTGACGGCAAGGCAGGCTATCGCGAGCCAGAGCGACAGGAAGATGCTGGCGGAGTATAATTCCCAGACACGCCCGATCCATTTCAGGGTCAGGCCCGAGGATAAACCGCGGAAGTAGTTGGCTGTTACCCCGGCCAGGATCGACTGGATGGCCGGGACCAGCAGAAAGGCGGCGATAACAAGCGTGACCGCGCATTGCAGCCACCAGGCGAGGGATCTTTTCATGTCAGCCTCCCGCCGCAACTGTCGTTCCCGCAAAACTGCGGGCGATGTAAAGCAGGGCCCAGGTCACAAGGCCCAGCAGAACGGACAGGGCTGACGCCATGGCGATGTTCGCCGACAGGGTGAATTCGGTATAGATCACCATCGGCAGAACATCGATATTGGTGGCCAGCGTGAAGGCGGTTCCGAAGGCTCCCATGGCGGTGGCAAAGGCGATTGCACCGGCGGCAACGAGGGACGGGGCAAGACCGGGCAGGATCACGTCTATGACAATGCGCCACGGCGATGCGCCCAGGGTGCGGGCGGCTTCTTCCAGTGCGGGGTCGAGTTTTTCAACGGCAGCCATCACCGTCAGCAGGACGCGCGGGATGGAAAAATAGAGATAGCCGAGAAAGAGGCCGATCAGCGAATAGGCAAACACGATGTGCCCGGGCAATAGCTGGTTGAACAGCCCCTGACGTCCCCCCAGGAGGATGATCAGGAAGCCGATGACGACGCCGGGAAAGGCCAGCGGCAGGGTCAGGACGGAAAGCAGCAGGCCGCGTCCGAAGAACCTGTTCCGCGCCAGGAACAGGCCGGCGGTGGTCGCCAGAGCGAGCGCGGCAAGGCTGACCGCCAGCGACACCAGCACCGTGTTGACCAGGGTTTCAAGATATCGAGGCGTTTGCAGGATCTGCAGGTAGATGTGCCAGCCGGCTTCCGATTCAAAGGACGCCTGAACCAGGCGCACCAGCGGCAGAGCCAGAAAAGCGAGGGCGAATACCGCCAGCGGTACAAGGCAGGCGGTCACGAATGTTCTGTCGGACATGAAGAATGCCTTCGGAAAAACAGGCCGGAACGCCAATGCGTTCCGGCCCGCCAGATCAGGATGTTATTTGACTTCGTTCAGGTAACGCTCGCCGAAACCGGCCTGGGCGCGTTCCATGTGGGCATAATCGACGGCAACCGCACGCTCGTAATCGCTTGCAGGCAGGAACTTCGCGGCGACTTCAGCCGGCAGTTCCACCGGGCGGGACGGCTGCAGGTAGGCATTGGTCCAGATCGCCTGGCCTTCGTCGGACAGGATGAAGTCCAGAACCTTCTTGCCGGCTTCCTCATGCGGTGCGCCTGCCACCAGGCTCATCACGTAGGGAACGCGCACGGAACCTTCGCACGGCAGCACGAATTCGAAGTTGCCGTCTTCTTCGTATTTGCCGCGATAGGCGTTGAAGTCATAGTCGAAGAGGATCGGGATTTCGCCGGAAACGACGCGCGCGAAAGAGGTCTGCTTGGGGACGATCGGGTCGTTTTCCGCCAGTTCCTTGAAGTAGCTGATAGCCGGATCGAAGTTCTCCAGATCACCGCCGAAGGCCAGGTTGACGGCAACCGCACCTGCATAGCCGACAAAGGCGGAAGACGGATCAAGGTAGCCGACCATGCCGCGGTATTCCGGCTTTTTCAGATCGGCGAAGCACTGCGGCACCGGAGCGCCACCGAGCGCGTCGACATTCACGAACATGCCGAGGGTGCCGTAGTGAACGGCAAACCACTTGCCTTCCGGGTCCTTCAGGCCTTCGGGGATGTCATCGAAACCGGCCGGCTTATAGGCGGTGACGACACCTTCGTTGCCGGCCTTGATGCCAGTGGTCACGCCGTAATAGGCAACGTCGGCGACCGGCGCGGCCTTCTCGGCCAGAAGCTGGCTGAGGGTCTGGCCGGAATTCTTGTTGTCATGCGGCATGGCAATGCCGAGCTTCTCATTGATGGCTTCCAGCATCGATGCCCAGTCGGCCCATTGCGGCGGGCAGTTGTAGCAAACGGCATCTTCGGCCTTTGCCGGCACGACGGCCGCCATTGTCATGGCCAATGCGAAAAGTGTACGTTTCATGTCAGTGACTCCTGAAGCGATCTCAAGCAGGTCTCGGGGTTACTCATTGGATGGCAGGGAAGTGGCAGCTTCTCTGCCATCGGCTTTTCCGGGAACGGGAGGGCCAAGGCTGCCTCCCGCGCGGAAACTGAATGTGGCGGCTGCGGACGGCAGGTCGGGTGTCGGCCGGTCCAGCAGCCTTGCCAGCACGGAATGGACGGCGCCCTGACCCATGGTGCGCGGATCTGTTTCGACGGTCGCCAGATGAGGGTCGACCAGCAGGCCGGTGGAAATACCGTCGAAGCCGACCAGCGACAGATCGTCGGGAATGCGTTTGCCAAGGGCCCGTGCGGCCTTCATGGCGGCAAGGGCGAGAAAGTCGTTCGACGCGAAAATTCCGGTCAGGGCCTGATGTTCGGCCAGAAGCGTGCCGAGCAATTCCAGAAGGGTGCCGTCCTGCTCCTCGATTTCCAGAAGAAGCGGGTCTGCCATGCCGAACTCGCGGCATGCGGCGGCAAAGCCTTCGTAGCGCTCACGCGAGCGGTCGGAGCGGTGGAACCGCAGGGCCAGAAAACCGGTTTGAACGTGTCCCTGGCTGTGAAAGGCCCTTGCGACTTCACGCGCGGCGGCACGGTTGTCGACGGCCCACGCGGGCAAGCCGAAAGAGGAGCGGTTATAGACGAGGCAGCAGGGAAGGTCCCTATCCCGGATCAGCTCCAGAGCCTCGCTGTTGGCGGCATTGTTGACCGTCAGGACCAGGCCGTCGACCTGTTTGGCAATCAGGGTACGCGCGGCCTGAAGCTCCAGCACTTCGTCGTATTCCGAACAGGCCAGAATGAGCTGATAGCCTTCGCGGTGAGCTTCCTGCTGGGCAGCCTGGACGACTTCGGCAAACACGGGATTGGCGAGAGAAGGGACGATGCAGCCGAGTGTCTTTGTCGAGCTGCTTTGCAGGGATCGGCCAAGCGCGCTGAATTCGAAGCCGAGTGCTTTTGCTGCCGAAAGAACCTTCCGGCGGGTGTCGGCGCTGGCGGAGCCGGTGCCGTTGAGGACGCGGCTCACCGTTGCAATGCCGCAACCGGCCTGCTCGGCAACATCCTTGATCGTCGGCGGACGCGATCTCACCCTTGGCTCCTTCAGTCTTGGAAACGTTTCCAACACTGAATACAGGGTGTCGATGTCACTTTGATGAAAGCGTTTCCAGAAGGGAAAGGGAGCGCTTTTCGATGTGCAGTGGTCAGCCGCAACCGGGCTTGAAACCCGCCGCCCGCGGGGACAGGCGGCGGGTCATGGGTCAGAACTTCTTGGCGAAGCTCAGCTTGAAGCTGCGGCCTGCACCTTCGTCTTCACTCAGGTGGTTCCGGTACGACTTGTCGAACACGTTGTCGACGTTGAACCGGACCTCACTGTCCGCCATGAAACCGTCGGTCGGTTTCCATGCCGCATAAAGGTTATGCAGCACGTAGCCAGCGGTTTCCTGTTCGTCAGCGCCCACACGGTCCTGGGCGGCGTAGAAGTCGCCCTTCCAGCCGAAGTCGAGGTTCCACGGACGGTAGACGTAGCCGATCTTGAGGAAGGCGCTGTCGGCGGGGACGGCATTCATGTAGCCGCCGGTGCTGACGTTGTTGCCCCGGATCAGCGAGGCGCCGAGAGACCCGTAGATGCTTTCGGTCCAGTAGGAGGCTTCCAGCTCAAGCCCTTCGTAACGGGCTTTCGGAATGATTTCCGTCACCACCGTCGAACCGTTCCAGTAGCTGGCGTAGTAGTTGGTGACGTTGTTGCGGAACGCCGTTCCCTTCAGGCGGAAAGCGTCACCACCCATGATCAGGTCATCGAAAGAAAAGGTGACACCGGCCTCGAAGTTGTTCGACAGTTCCTTGTCGAGATCGTTGACGACGTAGTTCGAAAACACCTCGTCGAGGGACGGCAGACGCTCGGTGTGTGCGACGGAGCCGAAGACGCCAAGCCATTCTGACATCTTGATCATGGCTGCAAGCTTTGGCGAATAGCCGACGGCGCTCTTTTCCTCGTTCAGGTTGATGGTGTTGCCGCTGCCGTCCACATAGCTGCCGACAGACACGTTGCTGTAGTCGATCCGCATGCCGGGAATGAGGGTGATGCGGTCGTTCCACACCAGTTCGGCCTGCGCATAGCCGCCGACGTTGACCGTTTCGCCTTCCGGGTGAGATCCCGAACCACTGCGCACATAGGTGCCGAAATCACGCGGATTGCGGCGTTCCTGGTACTGGCCGTCGATGCCGGTCGTGACATAGGCCATCCAGTCTTCGCCCAGCTGGAACGTTGCGACGTTGTCGGCCTTGCCCTGCCAGGTCTCGTAGGAATATTCGGAATTGAAGCCGAACGGATAATAGCAGGTCGGCGGCGCGGGTGCAGGGGCGTACTGGGCGCAGATCTGATCCTGGTTTTTCTGCTCGACCCGCGTGTCGGACCAGCTGAACTGGGCCTTCACATCAAGCAGATCGTTTCCTGAAAACCCGTTTGCATAACCGACGATCGCGGTCTGATCCGTCACGGTGCGGTCGACATCGCCAAAGTCAGGACCCCAGGCAATCTGGTCGTAGTTCTGGTCGTCCTCGTCACTCGACCAGTTCTGGTAACTTGCGAAAACGGACTGGTCTTCATTTTCCCCGAAGGTGTAACGGGCCTTGATGAGACCGTTGATGGAGCTGAAATCCGTGTCCGGGACCTCGTTGCCCTGGCCGTCCGTAATGTCCTGAGACTGCCGATAGTTGAGGGCGCCGAGCAACTCGAGGTTCTTGACCGGCTCCGCCGCGACGATCGCACTGCCCAGCCAGCCGTTGCCGTTCGAATCCCAGGAGGTTTTCAGCCGGCCGCCGATCAGGTCACCCGGATCGAGGAAATCGCTGGCATCCTTTGTGGTGAAGGTGATCACACCGCCCATCGCACCGGCGCCATAAAGGGTCGATGATGCCGGTCCACGCAGGACTTCGATCTGTTTATAGAGTTCCGGATCGGAGAAGAACGACCCCATCCGGTACTGTTCGAAAAACTTGTTGACCCCGTCTACCTGCATGATGATCCGGGTCTCGTCGCCGGAAAGAGCTTCACCGATACCGCGGATATTGATGCTTTCGCCGAGGATCGAGTTACTGCCGATCGGCGTGACGCCCGGGATCTCCTGGAAGACGTCTCCGATCGAGCGCGGTTGCAGGTCGTCGATGGCTTCCTGGTCCAGCACGGTGACGGCCTGAGGAGTGTCGATCGCGACTTTGGGCACGCCGGCGCTGACCACGATCTGTTGTAGCTGCGACACCGGTTGATCCTGTCCGGCAACGGGTGTCGCCGGTGCTGCATCCGCTACTGCATCCTGTGCAGCCGCCCCGCAATTAAAAGCCAAAACCCAAAGGGCAACACCACCCATCAAGCGGGTGTTACCGGTCTTCTTGAGCCCCATAAAAATTCTCCAAGAGTGCGCGTTGTTCGCGTCCTTTTCGCTGCCTCTCACACAGCGTTTTAAACATGAGTCAGTGACTCAGGTATTGTGTTCCTAATGAAATATGAATATAGGAGTCAAGTATTAGATTGCGGTCGCCGAGGAAAAGCGTCTCTTTGGAATGATTCAAAAATTCCTAATAATCTCAGTAATTTACGTTACGGGATGATGAGGCGGGAAACTGAGCGCGGGCTGCAGGAAGACCATAGCGATTGGGGACAGAACTCATGAATGCCGATCAGATCTCCTCTGAAACCAGGCAGAGCGCAGCCGACATCCGGGCGGCACGTGCGGACAATCCGAAGATGCGGGAGCGGGATCTGGCGCAGATACTCGGCATAACGGAAGCGGAGCTGGTCGCAAGCTTCGTAGGGCATGGCGTGCGCCGCATCGCGCCGCGTTTCGAGGATCTGTTTCCCGGGTTGCAGACCGTCGGCACGGTCATGGCACTGACGCGCAACGAGAGCGCGGTGCACGAGAAGATCGGCCCGTTCGAGAAATTCGTGAACGGCAAGCGGGCGGCCCTGATGCTGGGCGAGCAGATCGACACGCGCATGTTTCCGGCCAATTGGGTGCATGGCTTTGCAGTCGAAAAGGCTGACGGCAACGATGTCCGCCGGTCACTGCAGTTCTTCGATGCCCATGGGGATGCGGTGATGAAGATCCACACCCGTGCGGAAACGGACCTGGATGCGTGGAACACGCTGGTCGAAAAGCTCGTGCTGGACGACCAGACGCCGGATGTGTTGCCGCAAGTGAGCGAAGCAAAACCGTTCAGCCGAAAACTGGCATCCGAAGGAGCTGAAGCGATGCTGCGCGACCGCTGGCAGGCGATGACCGATCCGCATCAGTTCCACGGACTTTTGAAGGATCTGGACCTCGACCGGGTCAGTGCTTTTGAACTGGCGGGCGATGCCTGGGCCTGGCCGCTCGATCGTGGGGCGGTGCCGGCCTTGTTGCGTCTTGCTGCGTCGGAAAACATCCCGATCATGTGTTTTGTCGGCAATCGCGGTTGCATTCAGATCCACTCCGGGGCGGTGGCAACGGTGATGGACCGGGGTTCATGGATCAACGTGATGGACCCGACCTTCCATCTGCATCTGCGGACCGACCACATCCACGAGGTCTGGGCCGTGCGCAAACCGGCGGATGTCGGCCATGTCACGTCGGTGGAAGCTTATGACAGCGACGGACAGCAGATCATCCAGTTCTTCGGTGTGCGTGGTGAGGGCAACCAGGAACGGTCCGATTGGCGCGGCCTTGCCGAAAACCTGCCGAAACTGGATCGGGCGGTAAAGCTGGGAGCAGCGGAATGATCGGGTCTCTTTCGCGTTTTTCCGGCGTCTCGGCGGCTGTCGCGCTGACCGTTGCAGCCCTGGTCCTGCCCGGCCAACCACTGTTTGCGGAAGGCACGGGCAGTCCGGACAGCAGCAATGTTGTTGCCATCGGCGGTTCGGTGACGGAGATCGTCTACGCCCTGGGCGAAGACAAGAGGCTGATTGCCCGTGACAGCACCAGCATTTTCCCGGTGGAAGCGGCAAGCCTTCCGGATGTCGGGTACATGCGCGCGCTGTCCCCGGAAGGTGTGCTCTCCGTCAATCCGGAGCTGATCCTGATGCTGGAAGGCAGCGGGCCGCAGGAAACAGTGGACGTGTTGCGCAAGTCCGGTGTGGCGATGGCGGATGTGCCGGAGGCATATACCGCCGAAGGCATCATCAAGAAGGTGCGTGTCGTTGGTGAAGTGCTCGGCGTCGAGGCGAAAGCCGATGCTCTTGCGGGCAAGCTTGAACAGGATCTGGCAGAGGCGCAACGTGCCGCTGAAAGCCGGACGTCAGGCGTTCGTGTCCTCTTCGTCCTGTCGACAAAGGGCGGGCGTATCCTTGCCGCCGGATCGGATACGGCCGCCAACGGCATACTTGCGCTTGCGGGTGCTGAAAACGCGACGTCCGGCTTTTCCGGCTACAAGATCCTCAGCGACGAGGCGATCGTCAGTGCGGCACCGGACGTCGTGCTGATGATGGACCGCCACGGCGACGGCGAAGACGCAACGAGCGGTGATGCGGTGTTCGATCATCCGGCCGTGGCGCAAACGCCGGCAGGGAAGGACAGGCGACTTGTCCGCATGAACGGGCAGCTCCTGCTGGGGTTCGGTCCGCGCACCGCAGAAGCCGTCCGTGAATTGTCGACCCGTCTGGCGGATACGGCAAGCTGATGGCACTGATGAGCGATACGGTCTTGCCCGCCAGAAGCGGACGGATTTCCTCTCTCCTTGGGCTTGCCGACCTGCAGCGCGGAGACAGGGCTCCGCTCGCCCGGGCCGTCATTGTGCTGCTCGCCGTGCTGACATGTCTCGTCGTTCTGGGAAGCCTTGCCATCGGCCCTATCTCGATCCCGGTTCTGGAGCTCCTGCCACATGTGCCGTCCTATTTCGCGGGAGCGGGAGAGGGCGTGCCGCAGGGCGTTTCGCCAAGGGACTGGATCGTGCTCATGGATATTCGCCTGCCGCGGGTTACGCTGGGAGCGCTCATCGGAGCGGCCCTGGCGGTGTCCGGCGCGGTGATGCAGGGTCTGTTCCGTAATCCGTTGGCGGATCCGGGCATTGTGGGCGTTTCGGCGGGGGCAGGTCTGGGCGCTGCCGCGTTCATCGTTCTCGGAAATACCGTACTGGCGCCGGTGATGGCGCTTCTGGGTATCTATGCGGTCCCACTGGCGGCCTTTGCGGGCGGCCTCGTCACGACGCTGCTTCTTTACAGGATCGGCACGCGCGGAGGCATCACGTCAGTTGCGACATTGCTGCTGGCGGGCATTGCGCTCGGTGCGCTCACCGGTGCGATGACAGGGCTATTGGTCTATGTGGCCGATGACCAGGAGCTGCGCGACCTGCAGTTCTGGGGACTTGGGTCGCTCGCGGGATCCAACTGGCAGAAGGTCGCTTCTGCCGCGCCAATCATCCTCACCATGCTGGTCTGCGTGCCGTTCCTTGCACGCGGTCTCAACGGTTTGACGCTTGGTGAAGCTGCCGCCTCGCACATCGGCATCAAGGTGCAGCGGCTCAAGAACCTCAGTATCCTGCTGGTTGCGGCGGCAACCGGCGCCTCCGTTGCTGTCAGCGGCGGCATCGGCTTTGTTGGCATCGTCGTGCCGCATTTGCTTCGTCTCACAATCGGTCCCGACCATCGCTACATGCTGCCGGCCGCAGCGCTTCTTGGCGCCTGTTTGCTTATAGCCGCCGATACGCTGGCGCGCACCATCGTGGCACCGGCGGAAATGCCCATCGGTATCATCACCGCCTTTGCCGGTGCGCCCTTCTTCCTCTGGATCCTGCTGCGCAAGCGCGGCCTCACAGGTCTTTAGGGTGTGGTCATGTTGCACAGGACAATTGAAAATGGCACGGCGCTGGCACCCGATCTTGTTGTCGAGCAGGTGTCTGTTTCGGCAGGCAAGACCCGGATCGTGCAGGACCTTTCCTTTCACGCAAAGGCTGGGGAAGTGCTGGCGATCATCGGGCCAAGCGGTTCCGGCAAGACGACCTTGATGAAGGCAATGACCGGTGAACTGCCTTATTCCGGCGGGATAACGCTGGCAGGGCTGGAGGTTGGTGGCCTGTCACCGGAAGTGCTTTCCGCCATGCGCGGGGTGCTGCCGCAGGCAAGTCAGATTTCCTTTCCGCTGAACGTGGCTGAAGTGGTCGGTCTCGGCCTGACCTCCAGCCGCCGGGAGCGGACCTTCCGTGCCCGGCGCATTGCCGAAGCCCTTGCGAAAGTCGGCCTGTCGGGGTTCGAAGGGCGAAGTTATCAGGAACTGTCCGGCGGCGAGCAGCAACGGGTGCAGCTCGCACGGGTGTTGTGTCAGGTCTGGGACCCGCTTCCGCAAGAAGGCCTGCCGCATTGGTTGTTCCTGGACGAACCGGTCTCCAGTCTCGACATCAAGCACCAGGTCCAGATCATGCAGCTTGCAGCCGATTACGCCAAGCGTGGTGGCGGCGTCGTTGCCGTGATGCACGACCTCAACCTGACCGCTGCCTTTGCCGACCGGGTGCTGGTCATGCAGGGGGGGCGCCGTCTCGCCTTCGGTACGCGGGACGAGGTCATGCAGGCGGAGTTGTTGTCGAAAGCCTATGACTTTCCGCTGGAAATTCTAACACGTTCGGGTGGTGGGCGGCCTGTCATCGTGCCGATGGACAACGGCTGAGGGTCTTTCACGCTGCTGATGTTCGACGTGGTCAGGTGGTCTTCAAACTGCGCAGCGCGGAGATCATTTCCTCTGAATCCCACACCCGGTCGCCAATGGCGGCGAGGGCAACCTTGCCGGTGCCATCGAGGACGTAGGTCACCGGCAAACCGCGGAGGAACCAGGTGCTCGGCATGGCCTTGTCCGTGTCCATCAGGACGGTGAGACCATCATGGTCGATCTCGTCCAGAAAACCTTCGATCCGGTCCTGCCGGTCACCTACGTTTACGGCGAGCACTGCAAAGCCTTCTGGGCCGAGTTCACGGTTGAGACGCGCCAGACCCGGCATTTCCTTCCGGCAGGGCGGACACCATGTCGCCCAGAACGATACAAGCAGGATCTTTCCGGAATAGTCGGCAAGCGTGTGGACGGTGCCATCAAGATCGGGAAGGTCGAGTTTCGGTTCGATTTCGAAGGCCGGTTCGGCCAGACCAAGTCGGAAGAAGTCGTTGCCTGCCGCAAACACCGTTCCCGGCAGCAATGCCATTGCCGCACTGCCGGCCAGAAGGTCCCGTCTGTTCAATTGTCTCATGCCCGTAATCCCGCCTTACCGCTTTCCGTCGTGCAGGCGAAGGTCAAATCCTCGTCTGTCAGTGACATCAAGGTAAGCGGGACAGGGCAAATTGAAAGGCAAATGGGATCACATTGCGCACACGGTGGCGCGAGTGTGATCCCTCGTTTCCTAGTGGGCGTTCGCCTTGAGGGCGGCGGCGCCTTTGTCGAAGCGGCCATCGAGGTAGGCTTTCAGCGTGGCTGCCACCCCATCTTCAGCGATCATGCCTGCGGCGTAGCTGAAGGCCTTCAGGAAGGTTTCGTCGGAAGCGAGCCCACCGAATAGCTCCGGCATTTCGATGCGCGCCGGCTTGTCGACGTAAACGCCTTGTGCCCAGGCCTTCAGGATGTCGGCGTTGTTGTCCTCGATGACATGCGGTTCTCCAGCCTCGTTGTGTCCGAGGCAGTAGCGGCACCAAAGAGCCGTTTCGAGGGCAAGGCCGGCCACCGGCAACCCCTTGTCGAGGCGGTCCTGGATAGAAGGCAGGATAAACTTCGGCTGGCGGTTGGAGCCGTCAAGGCAGAGACGGGGGATTGTGTCTCCCACTGCCGGATTGGAGAACCGGTCCATCACGGTGGTGAGATAGGTCTCGAAGCTGACCCCCGGAATTTCCGGAACGGTCGGCAGGATCTCGTCTTCTTCCAGCTTTTTCAGGAACGCGCAGATCAGTGGATCGGCCATGGCGTCATGGACGAAGTAATGTCCCAGCAGCGCACCCGGATAGGCGATGGTCGCATGACCGCCATTGAGAATGCGCAATTTCATCAGCTCGTATGGAGCGACGTCCTCGACGAATTCGACACCGACCTTTTCCAGAGCCGGGCGACCGGCCGGGAAATGATCCTCTAGCACCCATTGGCGGAAGGGTTCACAGACGACAGGGGCCGCATCGGTCAGGCCGAAGCGTTCCTGAACCAGGCCGCGTTCGCGGTCGCCGGTCGCGGGGGTGATGCAGTCCACCATGCCGTTTGGAAAGGCGACGTTGTCGGCAATCCAGCTTCCGGCTTCCGGCGACAAGGCCCTGGCGAAACCGGCAACGGCCTGTTTCGCCATATGGCCGTTTTCGGGCAGGTTGTCGCAAGACATCACGGTAAAGGGTTCAAGGCCTTTGTCGCGGCGGGCCAGCAAGGCGGCGACAAGCACGCCGAACACGGTCTGCGGCGCATCCGGTGAGGCGAGATCCGCCTGGATTTCCGAATGATTGACGTCGAAGCCACCGGTGTTCGGATCGACGAAATAGCCGCCTTCGGTGATCGTCAGCGAGACGATGCGGATATCGGGTTCGCCAAGGCGAGCGATCAGCGCCTTGGGATCCACGTCGACGAAGTCGATCATGGCGCCACAGACCTGCGCGCTGAGGCCTTCCGGGTCGAGCTCGACCACGGTCGTCAGCCAGTCCTGGGCTTGGAGGCGTTCACGCATGGTCTTGTCGTAGGGCTTGAGGCCCGCGCCGACGATGGCCCAGTCACGGCCTTCGCCGAGATCGAACAGCTTGCTCAGGTAGATGGCCTGATGCGCGCGATGGAAGTTGCCGACGCCGATGTGAAGGATGCCGGGGGTCAGGTCCGACCGGCGATACGCCGGTGCCTTGACGGTTTCAGGAAGAGAAGAGAGCACAGTTTCACTTAGGTTCTGGGTCATTGGTCAGCTCATCCAGTTGCCGCCATCGACGTTGTAAGTCTGCGATACGATGTAATCCGCGTCTTTCGACGCCAGGAAAACAGCCATGCCGGTGAGATCTTCGGCGGTGCCCATGCGGCCGAAAGGCACCGCGGCTCCGACCGCTGCCTTCTTTTCACCGGGCTGCAGGCCTTCGTATTTCGCGAACATCGAATCCACATGGTCCCAGTGCTCGCCGTCGACGACGCCGGGGGCGATGGCATTCACGTTGATGCCGTGTTCGATCAGGTTGAGACCTGCCGACTGGGTCAGGCTGATGACCGCTGCCTTGGTGGCGCAATATATGCCCACCAGCGCTTCACCGCGCCGGCCTGCCTGGCTGGCCATGTTTATGATCTTGCCGCCCTGACCACGCCTGATCATCGATTTTGCCGCGGCCTGCATCATGAACAGGGTTCCGGACACGTTGATGTCGAACAGGCGCTGGTAGCTGTCGCGGGTGATCTCGACAATCGGTGCCAGATCGAACAGAGCCGCGTTGTTGACCAGGATGTCGAGCCCGCCGGTCTTCTGTTCCACGGTGGCGATGGCAGCATCGATCGACGACTGGTCGGTGACGTCCAACTGAACGGCATAGGCATTCGGGCCGATTTCACTGGCCGCCGCTTCTGCGCCGGCCAGGTTGATATCGGCAATCGCCACCCGGGCGCCTTCCTCTGCAAACCGCGCGGCAAAGGCCTTGCCGATGCCCCGGGCCGAACCCGTTATCAGCGCGGATTTTCCTTCAAGTCGGCTCATGCAATCCTCAGGCCCTGGTTGTCGAAGCGGTGGATCTTGTCAGGAGCCGGGGTCAGGTGAACGGTGTCGCCATGGCGGAACCCGATCTCACCGGACGAGCGCACGGTGATCGGTTCGTCGACGCCTTCCATATCGACGTAGAGGAAGGTGTCGGATCCGAGATGTTCCGAGACACCGACCTTTCCGACCCATTTGCCGTCGCTTTGCGAGACGGTCAGATGCTCCGGGCGGATGCCGATCGTGGCGGCATCGTACTCGGTGGCGAAGGATCCCATCAGGAAGTTCATCTTCGGCGAGCCGATGAAACCGGCCACGAACTTGTTGCGCGGCGTGTGATAAAGTTCCAGCGGCGAGCCGACCTGCTCGATCTTGCCTGCCTGCAGCACCACGATCTTGTCGGCCATGGTCATGGCTTCCACCTGGTCGTGGGTCACGTAGATCATGGTCGTCTTGAGGGACTGGTGCAGTTCGGAGATCTCGAGCCGCATGTTGACACGCAGCGCCGCATCCAGGTTCGACAGGGGTTCGTCGAACAGGAAGGCGGCCGGTTCGCGCACAATGGCACGGCCGATGGCAACACGCTGGCGCTGACCGCCGGAAAGCTGACCCGGGCGACGGTCCAGGTAATCCGTCAGGTTCAGCACCTTGGCAGCGGCGGTCACCTTGGCGTCCTGCGCCGCCTTGTCGATGCCGGCCATGCGCAGCGGGAAGGCGATGTTCTTGCGCACCGACATGTGCGGATAGAGCGCGTAGGACTGGAACACCATGGCAAGGCCACGTTTTGCGGGCGGCACTTCGGTGGCGTTCTTGCCGTCGATGGTGATGTCACCGGAAGAGACATCCTCTAGGCCTGCAATGAGACGCAGGAGTGTGGACTTGCCGCAGCCGGACGGACCGACGAACACCACGAACTCGCCGTCGTCGATCTGCAGGTCCAGCGGCGGGATAACCTGAACGTCGCCGAAGCTCTTGGTAATCTGCTTGAGGGTTATCTGACCCATGTTCAGGTCTCCTATTTAACCGCGCCGAAGGTCAGGCCGCGTACGAGCTGCTTCTGGCTGAACCAGCCGATGATGAGGATTGGGGCGATCGCCATCGTCGAGGCAGCGCTCAGTTTTGCGTAGAACAGGCCTTCCGGGCTGGAATAGCTGGCAATGAAAGCGGTGAGGGGGGCGGCGTCGACCGCCGTCAGGTTCAAGGTCCAGAACGCTTCGTTCCAGGACAGGATGATGTTCAGCAGCAGGGTCGAGGCAATGCCGGGAACCGCCATGGGTGTCAGCACGTAGATGATCTCGGACCACAGCTCCGCACCGTCCATCCGCGCGGCTTCCAGGATCTCGCCCGGAATTTCGCGGAAGTAGGTGAACAGCATCCAGACGATGATCGGCAGGTTGATGAGGGTAAGCACCATCACGAGGCCGACACGCGTGTCGAGGAGGCCGGTATCCCGGAACAGGAGATAGATCGGGATCAGCACGCCCACCGGCGGAAGCATCTTGGTGGACAGCATCCACATCAGGACGTCCTTGGTGCGCTTGCCCGGCACGAAGGCCATTGACCAGGCCGCCGGTATCGCGATCAGCAGACCCAGAAGGGTGGAGCCGAAGGAAATGATGACCGAGTTGGAGAAGTGCCGGAAATAGTCCGAACGCTCCTGGACCGTGCTGTAGTTTTCCAGCGTCCAGTCGAAAAACAGGAAGCTAGGAGGAGACGCAATGGCTTCCGCTTCCGTCTTGAAGCTGGTCAGCACGGTCCACAGGATCGGGAAGAAGATGGCGATGCCGACGGCCCACGCACATACGGTGACGAGAGCCTTGCGGCGGTTGGAGACTGCGCGCGCCATGGGTCAGGCCTCCAGGTTCTTGCCGATCATCCGCATCAGGAAGATCGCAACGATGTTGGCGAGGATAATGGCGACCACACCGCCGGCCGATCCGCCGCCGACGTCGAACTGCAGCAGCGACTGGGCGTAGATCAGGTAGGTGAGGTTGGTCGAGGCGTAGCCCGGACCGCCATTGGTGGTGACGAGAATTTCCGCGAAGACCGACAGCAGGAAGATCGTCTGGATCAGGATCACGACGGTGATCGAACGCGCCAGGTGCGGCACCATGATGAACACGAAGCGGTTCAGGAAATTGGCGCCGTCCATTTCGGCCGCTTCCAGCTGTTCGCTGTCCAGCGATTGCAGGGCGGTAAGCAGAATGAGCGTCGCAAAGGGCAACCACTGCCAGGCGACGATCAGGATGATCGAGAACAGCGGTGCATGCGAAAGAAAGTCGAACGGTTGCAGCCCCAGAAACTTCGCAAAGTATGCGAACAGGCCGTTGACCGGGTTCATGAACATGTTCTTCCACACCAGCGCGGAGACGGTGGGCATGACGAAGAACGGGGCAATCACCAGAATGCGTACGATCCCCTGGCCCCAGAAGGGCTGGTCGAGCAGCAGGGCCAGCAGCACGCCGCCGACAATGGTGATGAGAAGGACGCCGCCAACGAGCAGCAGGGTGTTCTTCAGCGCTGCAAAGAAAGCCGGATCGGTGAGGAAGAACTCGTAGTTGGTCCAGCCGGTCCACTCTTCCATTCCCGGAATGAGCAGGTTGTAGCGCAGGAAAGAGAAATAGAGGGTCATCGAGAGCGGGATGATCATCCAACCCAGCAGCAGCAGAACTGCCGGAGAGATCATCAAACGGGCCGCCGCCCGTGAATGTTGGGTAGCCATGATGCGACCTTTGCTCGGTCAGAGCCAGAGCTCACGCGGAACAGAAAGGAGGAGACCGGCGGGACGGGCAGGCACCCGCCGGTCCGCGAAGGCTTCTACTTGAGGTAACCGGCCTTCTTCATTTCGCGTTCAGCGGTCGCCTGGGCAGCAGCCAGTGCAGCGTCCGCATCCATCGAGCCGGCAAGAGCTGCCGAGAATGCCTGGCCGACAACGGTTGCCATGCCCTGGAATTCCGGAATGGCGACGAACTGCACGCCGACATACGGAACCGGATCGACGGTCGGATTCTGCGGATCAGCGGAGTTGATGCTGTCCAGCGTCATCTTTGCGAACGGAACTTTCTGGTACTCCGGGTTCTCATAGAGAGACGTACGGGTTCCCGGTGGAACGTTCGCCCAGCCTTCTTCGGCTGCAACCAGCTCCAGGTATTCCTTGGAAGTCGCCCACTCGATGAACTTCTTCGCAGCAGCTTCCTTCTGGGTGCCGGCCGGAATGGCCAGCGACCATGCCCAGAGCCAGTTACCGCGTTTGCCGAGACCCTTGTCCGGTGCCAGAGCAAAGCCGACCTTGTCAGCAACCTGGCTGTCCTTCGGGTTGGTCACGAAGGAGGCCGCCACGGTGGCGTCGATCCACATGCCGCACTTGCCGGTCTGGAACAGGGCCAGGTTTTCGTTGAAGCCGTTGGAAGAAGCGCCCGGAGGGCCTGCTTCGTTCATCACGTCGAGATAGGTGGTAAGAGCTTCTTTCCACTGCGGCGTGTCGAACTGCGGCTTCCAGTCCATGTCGAACCAGCGGGCGCCGTAAGAGTTCGCCATGGCGGTCAGGAACGCCATGTTTTCACCCCAGCCGGCCTTGCCGCGCAGGCAGATGCCGTAGACTTCGTTTTCCTTGTCCGTCATTGCCTTGGCGGCTTCGACGATAAAGTCCCAGGTCGGGGCTTCCGGCATTTCCAGGCCGGCTTTTTCCATCAGGTCCTTGCGGTACATGACCATGGAGCTTTCGCCGTAGAACGGTGCTGCAAAGAGCTCGCCGTCAACGGTCAGGCCGCCACGGATGGCCGGCAGGATGTCGTCCGCGTCGTAGCTTTCCGGCAGGTCGTTCAGGGAAACGAGCCAGCCCTGCTTGCCCCAGATCGGAACTTCATAGGTGCCGATGGTCATGACGTCGAACTGACCGCCCTTGGTGGCGACGTCAGTGGTGACGCGCTGGCGGAGAACGTTCTCCTCCATGGTCAGCCATTTGACTTCGATGTCAGGGTTCTTGTCGGTGAAGTCCTTCGTCAGACCCTGCATGCGGATCATGTCGCCGTTGTTCACGGTCGCGATGGTGATTGTTTCTGCAGATGCGGATGCGCACAGAGCCGCCATTGCACATGCGCTGAGGAGCGCACGGGTATGAAATGCCATATTTTCCTCCCAAGCGAGATTGGGCATTTGCCATTCTTGCGGGCAAATATTCGCTCCAATTCGCACCCCGAGTCAAGATGTGAATCGCCTAAAATAAAAAAGGCTTCTCGCTGCACTGCGAAAAGCCTTTAAAGTTCATATAGTTATTTATATTGGGAAATCGCTCAGAGCTTGAGCAATTGCTCAGCTGTCGTCTCGTTGGTGATCAGGCAATTGACAAATTTGCCGTTCAACGCTCCCAGCATGGCCGGCACCTTGCCGTCGCCCGCCGCAATTCCGTAAACCGGTTTCTCTCCGGCCGGCAGCAGGGGGGCACTGGCTACCAGGTCATTGGTAAGTCCTTCGACCAGCGCGCCTTTTCGGTCGTAGACCCAGCTTGTGATCTCGCCGATGGCACCAGCTTTCTCCAGTGCGCGCATTTCGTCGTGACTGACGAATCCGTCGACCGTCAGTGGTGCAGTCGGTCCCATGTTGCCGATACCCACGAAAGTAACGTCCGCCTGCCGGATGAGATCGAGGATATTGTGCACCGCTTCCTGGTTATGCAGCAATTGCAGTTCCTCGCGGGAGCGGGCGAAGACGGGCAGAGGCATCGGGTAATGCCGGGCATTGATGCGGTCGGCAAGCCGGATGATGACGTTGTAGGCCGAGGCCGAGCCGTCCGACATCATGTTGCCCAGAAGCGAGACGATGCGGTGCTGCGGACAGTCCATCATCGGCAATTGATCCACCGAAGCGCGCAAGGTGCGGCCCGTGCCGTAGGCGATGATCTTGGGTTTCTGGGAGCGGAAATGACGTTCCATCTCGGTGGCGGCCGCCTGGGCAATGCCGACCGTGGAGGACGGGGCATCCGGGTCGCTGGGAACCACTTCGCAGCTCTGCAGTCCGAAGCGTTCCGTCAGGCGGGTGCTCAGTTCCATGCAGTTGGCGATCGGGTGGTCGAGCCGCACCTTGATCAGCCGTTCACTGACTGCAAGCGAAACCAGCCGCTGTGCCGATTGGCGGGACACGCCGAGCTTGCGGGCGATCTCGTCCTGGGTGTTGCCGGCAACATAGTATAACCAGCCGGCGCGGGCGGCGTCATCGAGACGGGATGCCTCGGCAGGAATTTTCTGTTTCATCTTAGTTGCCGTTGTTCTTCAGATCCGGCCTAAGCTGAAAGAATTCGCCGAAAGATGCAAACAGTTGCGCGGAACCCGCAGTGGCAGTGGCCGAATTCAATAGGCCGGAAAGATGCGAACCGCCAATGAAACGGTAGACTTCCATACCGGCGGCAAGCCCTGCCTTGATGCCGTTTTCGCTGTCCTCGATCACCAGGCAGCGCTCCGGTGCGACGCCATGTTTTTCTGCCGCAAGGAGGAACAGGTCCGGCGCGGGTTTGCCGTGAGCGACTTCGGAAGCCGTGGTGGTCCGGCCGGCAAAGAGATCCGTCAGCCCGGTTATCTCCAGCGATCTGGCGAGCCGCGGCGGGCTGGAACTGGTCGCAAGGCAATAGTCCACGCCAAGGTTCTCGATCACCTCCCGCACGCCGTCGATCGGTCTGAGCTCCGCTTCAAAGGCGCTGAGAAGGCTTGCCCGGTAGGCGGTTTCGAATTCCGGCGGCAGGTCGACACCGAATTCCTTGCGGATCTGCTGCAGGACAACCGGATAGCTTCGACCCAGGAAATGGTGAGCGACGTAGTCCATGGTGATGTGAACGTTCCGCGTCGCGAGTTCAGCCACCAGCATGCGCGCGCTGATGACTTCGCTGTCGATGAGAACACCGTCGCAGTCGAAGATGACTAGGTCGATTGGCTGATTCAAACTCGGGGTTCCTGCCGATTGGAAAGTTAAAACGAGCGACCTCATCCTGAGGAGGCGCGCAAGCGCCGTCTCGAAGGATGGGCCGCTTGCTCAGGAGTATGAAGCCCATCCTTCGAGACGGACCTGGCGGTCCTCCTCAGGATGAGGGCGGTGCAGAGAGCACGGCCGACAGAGAGGCACGCCGTTCCGGTCTCGTCAACCGAACCAGCGCTTCAGCCATCGGCGGAAGCCGCTCGTGGCTTCGCTCGCGCGACGATGGGCGCTGGCGCGGGCCTGCTCGGCGCTATCGCCGACATCGTCCATGAAGTCGTCGATACCGTCGACCACCGGGTCGATCCGGCGTTTCTTGAAGGCGTTGACGGTCTTGATGATCAGATAGGCGAGGGCGACAAGCACCACGACGAACAGGATATTGAACCAGGGGATCAGGAAGACATCCGGCCCGGAGACAACCTCGATGCTGATGGCATTGGGAAAGATCGTGAACAGCTCCACACGCCAGCCATAGTGGGTGACGGCGATCCAGACATCATCGCTTTTCTTGGCCAGATCCTGCGCCTGGGCGGTGATGTTGCTGCTGTCGAACTTGAAATAGGGCGGCCAGCCCCAATCGGTGTCTTCGTTGCGGTAGACCCTTGGCTTGCCGTTCGGCCAGACCGTGTTGATGAAGCGGACGTCCCGTGTCCAGTTCTTGTTGGTACCTGCATCGGGGGCGGCCCAGAAGAGCGACGAAGCGCCGATGTCCATGCGCTTGACGTCGGTGCCGACGATGCGAACCACATCACGTCCCGGCAGCGTGTAATGGAGGAAGGCGACAAGGATCAGCAGGAGCGGAATGCCGATTATCCATTTGATCCACTTCATTGTACGCCGTCCTCGCCGTCTTGTTCCTCGGGGATTGCACCCCACGGCCCCATGTTCCTGCCGAAGCCGTAGTCGGCCTGGTCTTCTTCCGCCATGGCGGCCTCCGGTCCGAACAGCTCCAGCCGCGTGCCGACCTTGTCGACCATATATTCTTCCGCAAGGAACTGGACCGCGTAGTTCTTCTTGGCTTCGCTCCAGCTTCGGTAATGACCGTAGAATGCGTCCTTGTGACAAATGAAAAGCTGGCGGAAGTCAAGCGGTGTCAATTCGGACAGCAGCATGTTGACCAGGTTCTTGTCGCGGTGATTGCGCGAGCGAAGCAGGTAGAAATAGGCCGCGTTTTCCGGTTCGACCCACAGCTTGTCGTCTTTCAGCTCCAGCCTGTGCACGATGTCGTTGAGGGCGTGATATTCCGCGGGGAGCTGCTGGTGATACTTGCGTCTCAAAGCGCGCAGGTCGCGCCGCGAGACGTCCGACAGATCCTCGCCCTGGCTGGCGGCCGTGTCGATGACGATGAAGTCCAGTTTCTGTTTCAAAAGGCTCTTGGCGACGCTGCCGCCTGCATCGAGGATAGGCTCCACCAACTGGTTTCGATTGAGGAAATCGGCCACCTCGTAGCGGTCTTCCAGGCTGAAGAGGTGCTTCACGGGCAGGTCGACGACAATGTCCATGCGCCTGGAGGCGATGCATGCGGTTTCCTTCACATCGCGAAAGATGTAGAGGCCGCCGAAATGGGAGGTATGGAAATTTCCCTGCTCATAGCTTTTCGAACTGATCGCTAAGGGGGTGCGGATGATGTCGCCGGTGTGCTTGGAAAGCTCGATCATGTCCGCGATCAGCACATCGTCCCACCAGCCGTCGGGCTCGCTCATGAACGCTTCGATCTTGTCAGCCAGTTCATCACCTGCTTCGGAATGCCCGCCGACGGTGTCCGCCTCCACCTCGATCGCCCTGATATAAAACAGGTCCTGCGGCGAGGTGATGGAATAGATCGAGTTGACCAGTTCACCGACGACGCAATCGCGGATCGACAGCGCAAAGAGCTGTTCCTCATTGTCCTCGATGAAGCGTTTCAGGATCGAACGCGACGTGGAGAACCGCGCGTTCAGCAGCGGTGCGGTCTTCTGTTCGATCGACAGCAGAATGAACTGCCGATTGCAGCCGTGCGGATTGAGGTAGTGGATGTCGTCCAGTTCATCGCCGATTTCTGGTGAAAATCCGGAGATGTCGACGTGAAAGGCTTCGAGCGCCGTTCGCTTGCCGGTCAGGTGTTCCAGCGCGCGGTTGTAGCGGGCCACCATGGACGGTGCGGAGACCTCGTAGAGGTTGCCGAACATCAAGCCATGTTTGACGAGCCTCATCATGTGCGCGTGATTTCCATGTAGCGGCGCTTGGCTTCTTCCATGCGCTGCATCTCGCGCACGGCATTCTCGATGGCAACCTCGTCCGACTTGTCCGCATAGCGGAATTCGCTGTCCGCGTAGCGGTTGATTTCCTGGATGACCATGTCGACGGTGATCGGCTGCGCCAGGTCGGCGATCATCGCCTTCTTGGTTTCGTAGTCCTTGAACAGGAACAGTTCCGGATCTTCCATCCATGCATCCGGCAATTCGAAGTCCATCGCCCGCACTTTCACGGCATCGGTGATGTTCTTGATCGCCCGGCCGGTGAAACGTTCGTCCGCTTGCTGGATGGCCTTCAGGTAGGTCCCGAGCTTGGCGATCGTGTCCAGGTCACCGATTTCAGCCCGCACCTTGTCGAACACCTTCGTCAGCGCATCTTCCTGTGGCCGGGAGTGACGCTCGTAGGACGCCGCAACGGCCTTCTTCAGGGCCTGGGCCTCGAAAAGATCATGGTCGCCGACTGGAATCGAGTGGTTCTTGCCCATCAGCAGATGCAGGATGTCGATGTAGTCCTCGCGGCTTTGCGGGCCGTCGACCAGGAAGCGGGCGCCGGCGCGCTGACGCAGGGCGTCATCTACGTTCTCCGGATAGTTGGAGAACATGCCGAACGTGCAGTTGCCGCGCACCACAGTGTTGGCACCGGCAAAGCTCTCCATCAGGACCGCTGTAATTTCGAGCTGGCCGGCGGAGGACTGGCGATCGCCGCGCTTGCCGGCAAGCTGGTCTATGTCGTCGATGGTGCCGAAACCGATCACATTCGGGTCGGTGACATTGCGGATGAAGGCCTTGGCATTCTGGGCAGACTTGCCCTGGTAGCTGTCGATGCTCTCCGTGGAGAGGTTCTGATAGCGGAACGGATAGCCGGCGACCTGACAATAGTCGTTGACCATGCCGGCCATCATCTGGATCAGGGTTGTCTTGCCGGTGCCCGGTTTGCCGTCGCCCATGAAGGTGAAGATGAAGCCGCCGAGTTCCGCGAACGGGTTGAGCTTGCGGTCGAAATCGTAGGCCATCAGCATCTTGGCAAGCCTCATCGCCTGGTATTTGGCGATGTGGTTGCCGACGACTTCTTCCGGCTTCTTGAACGCCATGGCGAGCGTGGTCGAGTGCGTGCGTGCAGAAGGCGTAAAGCCGGTGATCTCGAAATTGTCCGCTTCCACGCGGTAACGGCTTTCCGAGAATGCCTGCAGCACGCTGACGCCTTCCGCGCGTAGTGTCACCTTTTCCATCAGCTGTTCGCAGAAGGACGTCACCAGGCCGATTAACTGGGCATCGGTTTCAATCGCGGCGGCGGCAATTTCCTGGTCCAGCTCCCAGAGAACACCATGAAGGGCGAGCTGGTCGTTGTCGAAAAGGATTTCCTCGACGTCGCCGCACTGGACTTCGGTTTCACCGGTTTCGGCCGAGAGCCCCGACAGGAGGAAGTCCGTCATGTTGGCAAAGACGTGCAGCGCAATCATGGCCGTTGCCGACAGAAGATCCTGGAACCGCATCTTCTGCGAGGCGTCCAGCGTTCCGGCAAGGTTGGCGCGCTTTAGCTCGGCAAGGCCGGTCTGGTCGGCAAACTGGTCGGACGCCACCTGGGCGACAGCCAGCGCCCGGCGCAGGGACCGCAGAACGCTCGCCTGAAGCGGGGTGGTCAGCGCATCGTCGTCGCATTCCAGAATCCGGTTTGAAAGCTGCACACCTTCGGGACGTGCCGTGGAGCGAGTGACGAGGCCAGGCGTCGTGGAGCGGAACCTCCGGCGGGCGCCAAGGCCGGGTGAACGGTCCTGTGCAACGGGCGCATCCGACTTCTTGGCGATCCGCGGGGTGTGGTCGAAGCCCTGGAGCATTGCTTCCGCAAAGGCGCATTTCTCGCGGATCTTGTCTTCTTTCAGTTCCATGAGGTCGTTGGAAAGGGTCACGCGAAAAACCTATTTGTAACTGAGGATCTTGCCCGAAGGGCTGACGACATACTTGCGGATATTGGCAAAGCCCGGCGGGTTTCGCTCTTCCAGAATTTGATAAGGCCGCTGCGGCAGGATCAGCGATCGCTGCTGGTGTGTATGGCCAGCGACTTCCTGTGAAGCCGGATTGTGTGCCGACAGCGGATCGAGTTGGTAGATCTGCCGCTCGACCGACGAAAAGAAGCCTGCGGATTCGAACTCGGAGCCGGAGGCGACCAGGGTTTCGGTCGTCCAGGCCAGAGCCCAGTCTTCTCCAGGACGACCGGCGGCTTCGGCCAGGACGTCGCGCAGCGGACCGGACTGTTGGGTGAAGGTGTGGCTGTACATCGGCCCAAGAAAGAACCGGCGCAGGCGCTTGGGATGCAGGTCATCGAAGTCGCGGTCGAAGCCACGGGCGATTGTCACCAGCTTCAGGGACGCGGAGGATTGCGCGGTCAGATGGCTCTGGACGCGCGGCCAGCGGCGCTCGTCCTTGGCCAGAGGCCACTTGCCGCTGTCTTCCAGGTCGAGAATGTAGATCAGCGGAATGTTCTGCTGACTGTCATAGACGGCCCAATGCAGCCTGTAGAGGCGGCGGTTGTCGACGACGTTGCCCATCCAGGCCAGACGTGGGTCGTTCCGTGCCCAGAACAGGTCGCCCTTGGCGAGCTCTTCGTAATACTGGCGCTGCGAGGCGGCAAACTGCAGGTTGGTCGGCGAGGACTGTTCACGCAGGATATGGTTGACCATCTCCAGCTTGAGTTCGCGCATTGCCGGCAGCGACCGTAAATGCTTGTCCGCCTGCATGGCGTCGTTCGCCATCTGCAGCAGTTCCTGATAGATCGGGAAGCCGCTGTCCTGACGGTCGATGTTCAAAAGCGAGGGCAGCATGTCCGACACGCGGCCCGCCAGCAGATATTTGTAGGAAAGCGCCGTGAAGGTTCCCGACAGCGCTTCCAGGTACTCTTTCAGAACCGGTATTTCCGAGGCGAGCGCGGTGTTCTCGTTGATGACGCTTTCCGCCACCCCTTGCAAATGCGAGATGATCCGCTCGAACTTGGCGAAGTAGCGCCGTGTTTCATGCGCTTCTTCCAGGGTTCTGTGGTCCAGGGTCAGATCCACGGTTCAGACCCTCAGGCCCCGTACGTGTTCTTGTCGTGCTTCTCGACGATCTGCTGGAACCGGCGCGCGAAACGCTCGTCCGACTTGGCCTTTTCCTCCAGCACCTTGCGGGCGAACACCATGTGGTCCTCATGGGCTTCCATCATGTCGGCCATGCGCTGGTTGGTTGCGGAGCCGATGGCGGCCATCGCGGACTGGGCTTCCTTGTCGGTGGCCACGCCGATCTCGTTGATCTTGTGGGCGATATCCTGCTGCTGGGCCGTCTTGAGGGATTTCACAAGCGCATCGTAAAGCACGACGCGCTGCTTTGTGTCCGTCTGCAGCTTGTTGATCAGCACCATCTGGGTGGCCGCCTGGTTTTGAAGGCTGTCGACCCAGGTCTTGCCCTTTTCGATGTAGCGTTCCAGCGTCTGGCTCTCGGCCAGCTTGACCTGCTCTTCCTGGGCCAGGCGGTTGTATTCGGCGTTCATCTCCGCCAGCTGGCTCTCAAGCTTGGTGCGCTCGGAGGCATCGGTCTCCACGGAAATCTTGTTTTCCAGAGCAATCACGTCCGGATCCATGGCCACAAGCTTGGCCTTGATTTCCTCCAGCGTGCCGACAGTCTGTTCGCGCTGGCTCAGTGTTTCGCTGAGGTTGGTTTCCACGCGCTTGGAATGTTCGTTCAGCGTGTTGAGCTGCTCCTGCAGCAGCTGTCCGATGACATTGGACTTGGTGATCAGGTCCTGAAGCTTGTCGTCGATGCTGGCGGAGCGCATGCGTTCCTGGCGGATGCTGTCGGAGCGCTGCTTGGAAAAGATGCCGATGAAGCTTTCCCATCCGGTCTTCGTGCGCATGGCATCGAAGTCCTTGGAAAAGGTCGCGGTGACATCGTCAAGACCCATGATGAGCTCGGCGATGTTGGCGCCCATGAGCTCGGTGTGCTTGTGAACATCGTCCAGGGACGCGTTCTCGATGTCGATGGAAATGTCCTGCCCGGTGTCCAGCTTGGACTTCGCGGTTTCGATCTTCGAGGTCAGCTCGTCGATCTTCTGCCTCGCGGCGGCAACTTCCTTTTTCGACTTTTCAATCTGAGCGCTGAAATCCGCCATGGGCCCCTTCCGGATAAAATTTTTTCAAAGTGATTCTTATTTAGCAAGTCTTCTTGGAAATACAATTACAACGCGCTTGCCGAAACGTCATGGTTCCACATGCTTGCGGCGTGTTTCGTGGACGGCGTGAAGCGGCTCAGTCTTGAAGACGGCCGGGAAAGCCGATGCTGGATGCCCGTTGTACCCGCAGCCAGAGTTGTCCGTCGAAGGCCTTCCGGTCGAGAAAATCCACACGAAGTCCAAGACTGGTGCACTCGGTGTCGATCCAGGACTTGCTGTGGCGAACGATCCCCGGTTCATCGGAAACATGGCTTGTGCCGACCCATGCTGTGCCGTTGTAGTCCTCTTCCAGGGACTTCGCAGGGAGGTAGGAAACGAGGAAAACCGCATTCTCGCTCGAGTTCTGGAGAAAACCCTCTAGCATCGTGCGGATATGAGACTTGCTGCAATGGGTCCAGATGGACCCCGCCAGAACCATGTCGAACTTTTTACCGAACACGGACAGGTCGAATTCGGCATTGTGGTCGAAACGCGGCTGTCTTTGTCGAAGGACCTGATCATCAAACAACAGATCAAGTCCCCAACGCACCCTGTCGCGGTGCGGTTCGATACCGCAGTAGTTTTGCTCTCCAAGAAAGGGAATCAGCCAGTAGGCGGTCCGCAGACAACCGCAGCCGATTTCCAGCACACTCGTTTCCGGCGACAAGCCTTCGCGCAGGAGCTCTGCGAATTGACGTCTGCCACCTTCATCGAAGGTCTGGGTCGGCACGCCAAGAAATCCGTGGTCGAGCGCCATCTTCTCGCCAAGGCGCTGGACGTTTGTTTTTTGCTGATCCGATGCTGTCTTCATTGCCTTGTCTGTCTGCCCGCAACACGTTCCGTGTGAAGGTGTCAGGTCTCGCGGTTCGTGGTGTTTGTCCTGTCGTAACAGGACGGGAACGGGCATGTGGACTACCGCGAAACAGCACCTGCGGCAAAGGCGTATTTGAAAGCTTTTGACCTTTCACGCCGTCAACGGCTATGCCATTGTTCCGCAGACCTGAACTTCAAAAACAACAACAACAGCCCCGTCAAATCACATGAGCCAATCCGAAACGCCAGAAGAACGTTTTCCCGACGTGCTTTTTTACAATGCCTCACTCACGGAGGTGCAGGAAAACGTCACAATAGGACCCGGTACACGTGTCGGTTCCATGACGATAATTCACAAGAATGCAAGCATTGGTTCTGGAACTACTATCGGGTCGCATTGCAATATTTGCGAATGTGTCATTGGCGATAACGTTTCCATTCAGACCGGCTGCCATATTACACGTGGGGTTACTGTTGAAGATGACGTCTTCATCGGCCCGCAAGTCGTTACGCTCAACGACAAGCTGAAAGGCGGACCGATGGTCTATCCCTATATCGAGCGCGGAGCGAAGATCGGTGGTGGCAGCCGCATTCTTCCAGGTGTTCGTGTCGGAGCAAATGCAGTTGTCGGTGCCGGCAGTGTTGTGACCAGAGACGTTCCTCCGGGTGCTCTCGTGGTTGGTAATCCGGCTCGTGTCAGATCTGACGGACAGGACAGGCAAGCTCAGAAATCCCCATGAAGGACCTGATCCTGAACCTTGCACCCACGGGAATGGTGCCGACCCGTGCCATGTCGTCGGCCGTGCCGCTGTCGCCGGACGAGATCATCGCCGACTGCCGCCTGTGTGCGGACCTTGGCGCGACGATCCTGCACATTCATGCAAGAGACGAGGATGGCCGGCCAACATTCCGGAAAGACATATACGGGCGGATCATTGCAGGTATCCGGGAAACGCACCCGGATGTGATCATCTGCGTGTCCCTCAGCGGTCGGAACTTCCCGGAGTTCGAACAACGTTCAGACCCCTTGCTGCTGACAGGGGACCTCAGGCCTGACATGGCCAGCCTCACGCTGTCCTCGCTGAATTTTGCCCGCACCGAAAGTATCAATGCACCGGACATGGTTGTCCGCCTTGCAAAGACCATGGAAGACCGCGGCATTCGTCCCGAGCTGGAGGTCTTCGATGCGGGCATGGTGAACTACGCCAGGTATCTTGCAGACCGGGGGATATTGAAGCCTCCCTTCTATTTCAATGTGCTGCTCGGAAATCTCAGCAGTGCACAGGTAACGCCCTTGCATCTGGCGGCGATCACGCAGGATCTGCCTCCAGAATCCGTCTGGTGTGCAGGTGGCATCGGCGAAAGCCAGCTTGCCGCCAACACGCTGGGGCTCTTGTTCGGAAACGGTGTGCGAACCGGTCTGGAGGATTTTCTGTGGCTTGATGCGGACAGAACGCAACCGGCTACAAACGAGAAACTGGTTAGCCGGGCAAGCGAACTCTGCACGCTCCTTGGCAAGCGGTTTGCCTCTGCCTCGCAGGTTCGCGAAGCGCTCGGGATGACGCCTCATGCAGGCTGACCGTCGTCCGCTCCGGATCCTGATGACCAACAACACGCTGGATCAACCAGCCGGGTCGGAGCTTTATCTCAGGGATCTGGCGCTGGCCCTCATGCGGCGAGGGCACTTCCCGGTCGCCTACAGCCAGAGCCTTGGCCCGGTTGCCGACCGTCTCCGAGCGGCGACGATTCCTGTCGTTGACGACCTGCGGGACCTGTCCGCGGTGCCCGATGTGATCCACGGGCAGCATCATCTGGAAACGATGACGGCCGCGCTTCGTTTTCCGCAAGTGCCGGTCACCTATACCTGTCACGGCTGGATTCCCTGGCAGGAATGGCCACCGGTCTTCCCGAACATCCTGCACTATGTCGCGGTTGATGACCTGTGCCGGGAACGTCTTCTGACCAGTGCGGGCGTACCGGCTGACCAGATCTCGGTCCTGCATAATTTTGTCGATCTCGACCGTTTCAGAAAGGTGCGGGACCTTCCGGACAAGCCGAAGTCCGCACTTGTCTTCAGCAATTCTGCGGCTCAGGTCCCGAAGGCGATACGCGACGCCTGCACCCGCATGGGCATCGAGCGCGTCGATGTCGTTGGACAGAACTCCGGCCGCTCCGCCGCGCACCCGGAGACCATCCTGGCGGACTATGACGTTGTCTTTGCAAAGGCGCGCGCTGCAATCGAGGCAATGGCATCCGGATGTGCCGTTGTCGTCATGGATTACGGTCAACTTGGCGGGCTTGTCAGTTCCTCCAATCTGCAAAGCATGCGTGGATTGAATTTCGGCATCCGAACCTTGCAGAACCAGCTTTTGCATCAGGACAAGATCGAGCGTGAACTGGAGCGTTACGACGCATCGGATGCGCGCACGGTGACACAGTGGATCAGGGCGAACGCCGGCCTGGAAGCTGCCGTGGATCGATGGCTGGAAATCTACTACAGGACCATCGAACGCTGGAGTGATGTTGCCGGTACGCTGCACGATGGCGAGAGACTGACCTCCGCATCGCGCTATGTCAGTCAGCTAGCACCGCGGGTGAAGGCAAAGGAACAGGCGGAACATTGCAAAAACCTCGCCGATGCAGACCTCAGGGCGGCGAAAGCTCAGTTGGAGCGGGATACGGCAGTCGCTGCCAACGATGATGCGCGACACAAGGCGAGGATCGCTGAACTGGAAAGAGAAGTGCAGGGCCTGAGGAGGGAATTGCAGGGTCGGAAGAGGGAACTGGAAAGACACAGATTTCCAGGATTGGCTGTCCGGATGGCCTGGCAGGGGTTTGAGAAGCAGGTTCTCAAGCGGTGCCGCCGGCAGATAGCGTCCTTCAGGAAGCCGAAATCGTGACCCTGCATCTTGCCGAAATTGTCTCCGAGGAACCGTTGCGCGTGCTGCTGGTTGGCCTTGGCAAGATGGGCCAGCTCCATATGGAATGCCTGTCCAAGATGCCCGGCGTTTCTCTTGTCGGTATCGTCGATGAAGACGGGGGCAAAGAGATTGCTGCAAACGGGATCCCGTTCGCGCGATCGATCGATGGTCTCGCCAACGAGTTTGCAGCTGCCGTTATTGCGGTTCCTGTCGAAAGGCATGCCGAGGCTGCCGTTCCGTTGCTCGCGCGCGGCATTGATTGCCTTGTCGAAAAACCTTTGTCCCTGTGCCCGGGAGAGATAGAGACGATGATTGCCGCGGCCCGCACCGGCGGTGCCAGGCTATCGGTCGCGCAGGTCGAACGTTTCAACCCGGTCATCGAAAGCACGATGGCCGCCTTGCGCAAGCGCTCAGGCAAGGTGCGCGTGCAACGGCTGTCCCGGATGCAAAGCGTTTCCGGCGGCCCGGACGTGATCGCCGACCTGATGGTGCATGATCTGGACTGGATCGTGAAACTCGAGGGAACAAGTGACTGTGAGATAACGGTGCTGGAGAGCCGAAGGACGGCAGGCTGCCTGGATTATGTCTGCTGCCGTCTCGGTTTTGGCGACAGATCCTATGAGCTGGCTGCGGTCCATGGAGCCAGCAAACGGAAGCGCAGCCTTGACGTCTGGCTGGACGGAGATGAAACGCGCTGTTTCGACCTTCTTGCGTTGTCGCCAGACGGGCGGTCGGATCCGCTGACGCGGCAGGCCGAAGTTTTTGTCATGAGCAGAGCAGGTGATGCGGCTGAACTGGCGACAGCTGAAGAGGCGCTCGCTGTACTTCGACTGTCGGACGCAATCAGACGATGCGCATTCGAGACCTCCAAGCTACCGGAAGGTGCGGCGTGAAGGTGATTGTTCCCTTCGCCGATGTGGTTGGCGAATGGCAACCTGTCCGGGCCAAGGCTCTGGAAGGTATCGACAGGGTGTTCTCACATGGGCGTTTTGTCGGCGGTCCGGAAATTGCCGAGCTGGAACAAAAGCTTGCCGGGATAACTGGTGCAAGGTTTGCCGTGGCCTGTGCTTCGGGAACGACGGCCTTGCAAATGGCCATGATGGCTCTCGGCATTGGGCCGGGTGATGAAGTCATTGTTCCGGACTTTACCTTCATCGCGCCAGCGGAAAGCGCTCTTGTGCTCGGTGCGGAGCCGGTTCTGGTAGACGTCCTGCACCCGTCCGGCCTGCTTGACCCGGATGAACTGGAAACAGCGATTTCCAGCCGCACCAAGGCCATCGTCGCGGTCTCGCTTTTTGGACTGCCTGCCAACTTCGAAGCCATCAATTCGATTGCCGCAAGGCACGGAATTTCAGTGATCGAAGACGCTGCCCAGAGCCTGGGGGCGGGGCTGGAAGACAGGCGGAGCGGCAATCTGGCGGGGCTCGGATGCACCAGTTTTTTTCCGACGAAGGTGCTCGGCGGGGCAGGGGACGGCGGAGCGGTCTTCACCAACGATGAGGCGCTCGCCAGCGCGCTTCGCGAGATCCGTGACCATGGACAAGGCGGCAAGTACTATCACCTGCGGCTGGGGATGAACGGCAGGATGAGTTCGATCGCCGCCGCTGCCCTGCTGGCGCGGCTCGAACGGTTCAGCAAGGCGTTGGATCGTCGCCGCAGTATCGGTGAGCTATACGACAGGCTCCTCGAGCCTCTCCGGGAGACTGGTCGTTTGGATTATGTCCGCAGTCCGGACTTGGCAGGCAGTGCCCGTTCGCAATATGCCGTCGTTCTGGAGGATCGAGAAGCGCTTGCCAGAGGTTTGCGCGAGGCAGGCATAGAAACGGCAGTTCATTATCCCGCTCCACTGCACGACCAGCCGGTTCTGCAGCATTGCCGCCGGTCTGGTCGTCTCGAAACTGCGTCCATGCTGGCAAGCAGGATCCTGTGTCTGCCCATACATCCGGGCCTGACGGATGAACAGGTGAACCTCACCGTGGAACGACTTGGCGTGCTCGTGCAAGCCTGAACACCCCACTCGTTCCCGAGGCTGATGTCGGTCAGGCCCCGGTAAAGTCCAGAAACCGGCGGCTGAACAATGGCCTTGCCTCGTGACGTGCAATGAGAAGATCGCGCCAGGTGGCGGGATAATCGTCCACGGCCAGCATGTCTGTCGTTTCGTGGTCTATGCCGGCGGCAACTTCGAGCAAGGCGTCCAGATCGCTGAGATCGGTTTTTGGAAGCGTATTGCTGCGGCATGCCTGCCACATTTCAGCATAAAGACCTTCCAGTTTCGAAACCAGAAGCGGCGTGTCGAAGAGGAGGCAGTCGTCCCGGCTCTCGGTCAGGCGTTGACGAAGATCCCGCAGCGCTTGGCGGTCCTTGCCGAGGTCTGCTGCGCGTTTCACGTAATCTTCCGGCGTCGGACAGACGAGCTCCTGAAGACCGGCGGCAGTGACCAGGCTCGCACAGACCCGTGCGGCGAAACATTTTCCGGCAATCGTGAGGACCGGCACGCCCATCCAGAGGGCATCGGAGGCGGTGGTATGGGCGCCATAGGGGGTGGTGTCGAGGAAGAGGTCGGCAAGCGGATAACGTGCCAGATGGTCGGGGTTGGCCATCTTCCCGGCAAAAACCAGCCTGTCCGGAGCAATGCCTGCCGCTTCGGCACAAGCTTTGAGACGCTGGTCGGTTTCCGTGCCGCCAGTCAGCAGCCAGAGAACGCTTCCCGGTACCTTCTTCAGGATGGCGAACCAGCGGTCCAGGCAGAACCTTGTGATCTTGTGGCTGCCGTTGAAGCAGCAGAACACCGTGCCGTCTTCCGGCAGTCCGAAATCGGAGCGTTGCCAGATGCGCTCGGAAACGACGCGCTTGCGGTTGTTCGGCTGGTAGCAGGGCAGGCGCAGAACCTCTTCGGAATAATAGATCTCGTGGTCCTGCGGAATGATGATGTCGTCGGCGACGATATAGTGATGGAACGGACTGGCCGTCGTGCCCGGAAAACCGAGCCAGTTGACGATGACCGGAGCCGGACGCAGTGCGACCAGCCGCGTACGGCCTTCCCGGGTATAGCCGTTTACGTCGATCAGGATCTGGATGCCGTCTTCGGCGATCAACCGCGCGGCAGCTTCGTCGTCGATGCCGGAAATGGTGCGCCAGTTGTCGGTGGTTTCCCGGAAATTCCGGCTGAGCGGATCATCCGCCGCCGGGCCGCAATCATAGGCGAAGACCTCCACCTTGGACCGCTCATGCAGGCCGAACACTTCCGCCATCAGGTGGCCGACGGCATGTTCGCGAAGATCGGACGACAGGTAACCGATCCGCAGCGGGCCGTCGTGCTCCATGGCTTTTGGCCATGCCTTCATGGGGGCGGTGGGCGTTCCGACGTCCTGGCGGCTGTAGTCGGCGCAAAGGCCAAGCTGAAACAGCGGGTCGTCGCTGAAGGCCGCGGCCGACAGGGGCGACATGGCCCACACCTGCTGTGAAGGCGTTACCCGTTCCAGCGGCTGCACCACCGGCCACTCGCACTGGCGCTGCCGAAGGGCAATGAAATGCTGCGCGACTTCCCGTTGGTGCGGGTCGAGTTCCAGGCTCTGGCGCAGCATGCTTTCGGCTAGAACATCCTGGTTGGCGGCTTCCAGTGTGCGAGCGATCTGGTTGAGGGCCGTCAGTCGAACGGAGAGCGAAGCCGGCGTCACCGCAAGGGTCTGTTCCAGCACTGTGTTCCACTGGCCAACCGCCGCGCCGATATCCCCCTGCTGTTCCAGAATACGACCGAGGTTGATATGGGCCGCATGAAAGCTCGGATTGAGGTTCAGCGCGCGCTCCAGGGTCTCGCGCGCAGCCGCCAGCTTGCCGGTTTCTGAAAACAGCACAGACTGGTTGAAAAGCACTGCATACAGCAGTGGGTCATCCGGGTTCTGTGCCACCCAGGTGCCATAGAGAACTTCCGCGGCACCAAAGGAGCCGTTGCCTTTCAGGGCCTCGGCCGCGCCGATGAGTTCGACGATCGACAGGCTGGTTTCATTTGCCATTCGTGGCGGTCCTGGGTGTGTCTGGTGAGTCGGAATGATGGCGCAAAGATCAGGAGACCGCTACAGCCATGGCGGCGATTTGCTCAGGTGTCATGGTCGCGATCTGTGTCTCTGTGAAGTGTCCGATCTGGTCGGCGTCGAGCGCTTCGATCGACTGCGGGCCGAGGGCAGCGATCGCCTGCGCGCTGAGCGAACGGATCTGGGTTCCGGTGAGGCCGGACAGCTGGGCGTAAGACATGGCTCCGATGCGTTCCGGTGCCAGGGCACCCAGCTGCGTGACTGTCAGTGCTCCGACCTGGCGCGAGGTCAGCGCTCCGAACTGGGTAGAGGACAGAATCGAGATTTCACTGCTGGTCAGGTTGGAAACCTGGTTTGCGCTGAGGGAGGCGATCTGGGATGGGGTCAAAGCCGTGAATTGCGCATTTGACAGGGCGCGCAACTGCACACGCACGAGACCGGCAAGTTGTGACGCGCTCATTTCGGCGATTTCATCCGGAGAAAGACCGGCCAGCGCGCTGGTGGAAATGGATCCGACCTGCGCAGCGCTCAGGCCGCTGATCTGGGTCAGGGTCAGCGCTTCGATCTGGTTTTCCGAAAGTCCCGCAATCGTCGACGGCAAAAGGGCGCCGATCATGGTCGAGGTGAAGGCGGTGAACTGGTCTGCAGACAAGGCGCCAATCTGGGTTGCCGTCAGGCCGGAGACCGCCTCTCTGGCAAGAGCGAGAAGTTGTGTTGTCGCCAGACCGCCGATCTGGTCCCCGCTCAGACCGGAGATCGCCGACGCCGACAGATATTCCATCTGCGAGGTGGAGAGCGAGCTCAGTTGCGACAGCGTGAGGCCGGCAATGGCGGTGGCGGTCAGGGCCTCCAGTCCGGTCGAGCCGAGGGCGCCAAGCTGACCTGAGTTGAACTGGGAGAGCTGCGCTGCCGTCAGTCCCTTGATGCCGCTGGCCGAAAGGGCCGTAATCTGTGCGGGCTTGAGCGCGGCCAACTGGTCGGTGGTCAGCGAGGCGATCTGCGCCCCGGTCAGGCCTCCGGCTGCGGCTGGCGTCAAAAGGCCAATGCGTGTGCTGGAAAGGGAGGCGATCTGGCCGGTGTTCAGTCCGCTGATCGCGGTGGCCGACAGTGCGCCGAATTGCGGATCTGTGAAGGTGGCAAGCGTCGTTGGCGAAAGCCCGGCAAGCGCCGCTCCGGACAATCCCTCGATCTGACTGGTCGTCAGAGCTGTGAGTTGGTCTTCGGACAGCGCACTGATTTGTGCCGCACTCAGGCCGGAAACAGCATTTTGGGACAGGGCCGAAACCTGTCCTGTTGTCAGCGCGGCCAGTTGAGGGGCGGACAGGGCACCGGCTGCCGAGCTGGAAAGGCCCCCCATCTCGATCAGCGACAATTGAGAGACCCGCAATGGCGTCAGTGTGCCGATTTGCGTTGCCGTCAAGGCTGCAGCCTGGGTGGCGGTCATGCTCGCCCATTGTCCGCCGGAGAAAGCTGCAAGGCTCGTTGCATCGAGTGCGGCAATTGTTGTTGTCGAAAGCCCGGCAACATGCTTTCCGCTGAACATGGCGAGCTGGCTGGCTGACAGCCAGGAGAATTGATCGGCCCCCAGACCGGACAGGCCGGAAGGTGTCAGCGCCGCAACCTGACGTGTGCCAAGCGCTCCGATCTGATCCTGGGTGAGAGCGCCGACTTGCGCTGCCGACAGTCCCGCAATCTGTGTCGTTGCCAGTCCGGCTATCGTTGCGCTTTCAAGGGACGCGATCTGCGCTGGTTTGAGAGCTGCAAGTTGACCGGCGGTCAATGCGGAAAACTGCTCCCCGTACAATCTGGAAAGCACGGCAGTGCCGCTTCCTGCCAGGGCGCCGGGGGCAAGCGCGGCGACCTGATCCGGATCGAACCGGGAGATCTGTTCCGGCGAAAGGCTCGAGAGGACCGTGGACGAAAGTCCGCCGATACCGGCTGTCGACATTGCAGCGATCTGATTTCCGGTGAGGGCGGCGGCCTGCTCAGTTGTCAGGGCACCTGTCTGCCTTGCCGTGAGGGCCTTTACCTGATGCGTGCTGAGGCTGGCGATCGTGCCCGGCGCCAGGCTTGAAATGACGCTCGTGGAGAGGCCTGATATCTGCTCGGAGGTCAGCGACAGCAGTTTGTCCGGGCCAAGCTGGTCTGCCTGGGTCGGGGTCAGACCGGCAAGGGCTTTCAAAGACAGGCCGGAGATCTGCTTGTCGGTAAGAGCACCCAGTTGCCCGGCACTCATGGCGCCGAGACCTTCGGCGGAAAGCCGCTGCATCTGCGTTTTCGACAGGCTTTCGATCTGCGTGGTCGATAGCGCTCCGACCTGATCGCCGTTCAGAAGGCCGATGGTGATTGCAGCGAGGCTGGATATCTGGCTGGTCGAGAGGGCGGAAACAGCTGCCGGGGCAAGGCCTTTCCAGGCTGCGGCTGAAAGCGCGTTCAATTGTGTTGTCGACAGGGAGGCGGTGGTCGCCGGGCTCAGTCCTGCAGCAGCGTCTCCGGAAATGGCGCTGACCTGGGTGGTCGTCAGCCCGGCAATCTGGCTGGTCGTGAAAGCTCCGATCTGATCAGCCGACAGCGATCCAATCTGTGTTCTCGTGAGCGCGCTGATCTGTGATGTGGAGAGGGAGGCGGTCTGTGTGGTGGTTAGTCCGGTCAGCGCCGCGGTGCTCAGACTGCTGATCTGCGACCGTGACAGCGCCGCCATCTGCTCACTCGAAAAGGCTTCAAGGGCTTCATCACCCAGGCCCGCAATTTGTGTGGTGTTCAGGGCCGCAAGCTGTTCGTTGGTAAGGGCGGCTGCCTGAGTGGCCTTGAGCGCACCAATCGTTCCGGCGCTGAGGCTTTTCACCTGTGTTACCGACAGGGCGGATATCTGGCCGGTGCTGAAAGACTGGATCTGCGTGGTGGCCAGGCCCGCCATCGCCGTGCCGGTCAAGGCGGCCAGCTGGGCATCGCTCAAGGTTGCAATTGCGGTTCGGGTCAGGCCCTTGATCCCGGTGGCCGAAAGGGCTGCGGTTTGGGTGGTGGTCAGCGCTTCCACCTGTGCCGTTGTCAGGCGGGTCACCTGCGCCGCGTTGAAACTGGCGATCTGGGTTGCTGTCAGCGCCGCGATTTGATCCGGCACCAGGGCTTCGAACTGGGTTGCGTTCAAGGCCTTCAACTGAACTCCGGTCAGGCCGGTCAACTGGGCTGTTGTCAGGCCCGACACGTCGGAGGCGGAAAGACCTGCGAGACCTGTTGCAGACAAGGCGCCGATCTGCTTGTCGCTCAGCGCCAGGATCTGCTCGGGCGACAGCGCATCGACCTGATCGTCGGTCAGGCCTTTCATCTGTGTCGTTGTCAGGGAGCCGAGTTGTGTCGTCGTCAGGGCGGCGATGGTCTCTTCACGCAGGCCGCCGATTGCGGCTGCCGTCAGTTCTCCAAACTGCGCGTTCGACAGAGAGCCGAGCTTGGTCGCCGTCACCGCCGCCATCTGCGTCTGGGTCAGGGCACGCAATTGCACAGAGCTGAACTGGGCCAGCTGGTCCGCGGACAATGCGGCGATCTGGGTTGCGCCGAGAGATGCGGTCTGTGTGGCTGTCAGTCCCGCAATCTGGGTTTTCTCAAGCCCTGCAACAACGTCGCTGTTCAGGCCGGCAAGCCCGGAGGCCGACAGCGAGCCGATCTGTTTGGCAGATAGCGCGGCCGCCTGGGTCGAAGAGAGCACTTCGGTCTGGGTGCTGTCGAGGGCGCCTAGTGCGGCAGGTGCAAGGCTTGCCACCTGTGTTGTCGACAGGGAGGCAATCTGGTCCCGGGTCAGGCCCTTGGCCTGATTGGCGACAAGGGATGTGATCTGCGTTGTCGTGAAGGCATCGAATTGCGCCGTACTCAACTGACCGACGGCGGTGCTGGAAAGAGCTGAAACCTGTGTGTTGCTCAGCGCCGCAATCTGGTCCGGTGTCAGAGCCGCGATCTGGCCGGAGCCGAGGGAAGAAATGCCGGCTGCCGAAAGGGCGTTCAGGCGCTCGCCCTGCAGGGCGGAAACCTGAGCATCCGTCAGGCCGGCAGTGTTGCCGGCAAGGGCTGCAATCTGGGTCGTGGACAACGCCTGGAACTGATCGGACGACAGCGATGAAACCGCCGATGCGGTCAGGCTTTTCACCTGTGCGCCGGTGAGAGCCGCCACTTGCGTTATCGACAGCGCTGCAAGCTGGTCCGTTCCAAGGGCGGCGATTGCCTGGCCCGAGAGACCGGCAATCTGGGTAGGGGCAAGCTGGCTGAGCTGGCTCGTCGAGAAAAACCCGATCTGGGAGCCGGTCAGGCCCGACAGGGCAGTGGCAGTCAGGCTTTCCAGCCTGTCTGGCGTCAGGGCCGCGATATGGCTTTCACTCAAACCGCGGATCTGCGCCGGGGCAAGATCGGCAAGTTGCGTGTTGCCGAGCGCCGCAAACTGCTCGGCACTCAGGCTTGCGAAGGCGGTTTCGGTCAGGCTTCGCAACTGGCTGGTCGACAGGTTCGACAGGAAGCTGCTCGACAGCGCTTCCATCTGCTCCGGTCCGAGCGCGGCAATCGTGGTGGTGGAAAAGCCCTTGATGGCTGTGCTGTTGAAGGCGGCGATCTGGTCGCTGCTGAGCTGGTGGATTGTCGTGCCATTCAGGGCTAGCGCCTGAGCATAGCCCATCGAGCCGATCTGCTCGGTGCTGAAAGTTCGGAGCTGTCCGGCGGAAAAGGCCCGCATCTGGGGAGCGGTCAGCGAGCGAACCTGCAGCGAGCCGAGAGCGCCGATCTGGGTTTCATCCAGTGCGGCGATCATCGTGGTGCCGATGCCGCGCACCTGGTTGACGCTCAAGGCGCCGATCTGGTCGGTCGACAGGGCGTCGAACTGGGTCTCGTTGAACCCTGCGATCACGAAACTGGACAGGGCGCTCAGGCGTGTACCGGTAAGAAGCGCGATCTGGGTTTCCTTCAGCGCCTTGCCCTGGGTTGCGGTGATCGAGGTCAGTTGGGTCTCGGTCAGCGCCTTGAACTGGTCTTCGGAAAACAGCGACAGGTCGCCGGCGGTCAGTCCCTGGAATTGTGTCGTGGTCAGACTGGCGATGCGGGTCTCGCTGAGGCCGGAAATGACCTCGTTGTTGAGCGAGGTGATCTGCGTTGCCGAGAAAGACGCGAACTGGTCTGCCGTCAGTGAGGCGACCTGCTGAGCCCCGAGGGCAGCCACCGCCGTCCGGGTCAATTGACCGATCTGTGAGAAGTTCAGCGCGCCGAGCTGGGTCTCGTTCAGGTACCGCGTCTGTGTCTGGGTAAGGCCCTGGATCTGTGCCTTGCTGAAATTTGCGATCTGGGGAGCCGTCAGCGCGCCGATCTGCGTGGTCGTCATGGCGCCGATGGAGGTTCCGGAAAAAAACCTGATCTGCCCGGGGCTGAAGGTCTGGATCTGGTCCTCGGAGAAGGACTGAACCTGCCTGGTCGACAGCACGGAGACCTGCTGGGCCGTGAGCCCGGCAAGCTGGGAGGACGTCAGCGCGGATATTTCCGGCAGCGTCAGTCCTTTTACCTGGGTGGTCGACAGCGTGCCGATATGGGTGGCGGTCAGGGCACCGAACTGGGTCGTCGTCAGTGCGGCGATGCTCTGGCTGCTGAGGGCCCGGAACTGGGTGCTGGCGAGCGACAGCAGTGTGTCGACGCTGATCGCCTTCACCTGCGGCATCGTCAGGCTGCCCATGTGGGTGGTCGTCAGCTGGCCGGATTGTTCCGCCGTCATTGCCGCAACCTGGTCCACGGTCAGATTGCGGAATTGCGACACGCTCAGCATGCCAAGCTGGGTGCTGGCCATGCCGGAAAACTGTTCCAGGCTCAGGCCCGCCACTCTCGCGGGTGAAAGAGCCTTCACCTGCAGGCTGGTCAGTGCTGAAATATCGTCAGAGCCGAAATGCGAAAACTGGCTGTCGGAGAACCCGGCAAGGACGGATGTCGCAAAGCTCTTGACCTGACCGGGCGAAAACGCCTCGATCTGTGTTCCGGAAAGATCCTGGATCTGGGTGGCGGAAAGGGCGGCGATCTGGGGTGCCGTCAGTGCCTGCAACTCGCTCGCGGAAAAGGCGGCAAGGTCTTCTGCCATCAGTTGCCGGATCTGGGTGGTGGTCAGCGCGCGGATATGGTCTGCGTCGTCCGAGCTGACTTCCTGGTAGGTGATCGCATCGTAACTGGCGAGCGTCTGGGACGAGGTAAGGGTGCTGGTTCCAGATCCCGTTGTCGTTTGTCCGGAAGTTGTATCGGAAGATGGCTCCTCCGTGGCCGGAGACACCGACGTGCTTGCAGGTGAGACGTAGAAGGTTGCCGCGCTGGGCGTGGCGTTGATTGTCGTCACTTAAGGAGGTTCCAGAAAGCCCCAAAGCGGGCCGCAGGCTGCTCAGCAACTTCCGTGCCAGTGCCTGTTTTTGCGAAAACCGCTGATTTCTCCTGTTGAATGGATGCTGGCTGTTGGTCGCACCGGACAAAGTCTGCCGCTGTCCCCAGGCAAAATTCGCCCGGTGCTGGTGGTGCGCTCGGCAGGAAATGCCCTGGCGCGGCCATGCCATGGGCCGGCATTGGCTGAGGGGCCTCCGAGCAAACGTTGCTTGATTGAGAAGCCGTCTGGCGGAATTGGCCGAGAGATTTTGATCCGCGGCAGCTTTGTGATGCTGCCGGGCATCTTTGGCACGGCGCGTGCTAGGCGCGATTTAACGGCCGAGCGGGTAGGCGGCCGGGCTTTCGCAGCTACCCCGGAACACACCACATCATGTCCCTTCCCATACTGATCACCGGAAGTGCCGGCCTCATCGGGTCCGCCCTTGTGGATACGCTGACGGCGCTGGGCCGTCCTGTCCGTACGTTTGATATTGCCGATGCTGGGCAGGACAGCCGCGACGGCGTTGCGGTTGAAGACGCAGTGCGGGGCTGTGGCGGCGTAATTCACCTGGCAGCAGTGTCACGGGTGCTTTGGGGTGAGCATAATCCCGTGCTGTGCCGGGAGGTGAATGTCGGGGGAACCCGCAACGTTCTTGCAGCTGCTGCAAGTAGCGGGAGCCGTCCCTGGGTTCTCTTCGGCAGCAGCCGGGAAGCCTATGGGCCGGTCACCCGATTTCCGGCAGATGAAGACACTGCACGCTGCCCGATGAATGTCTATGGACGGTCAAAACTGGCAGGCGAGAAGCTGGTGGAGGCAGCCCAGGAGGCCGGTGTCAAGGCCGCTATCCTGCGGTTCTCGAACGTCTATGGCCGGATTTCCGATCATGCGGACCGTGTTGTTCCCGCCTTCGCAAGAGCCGCCACCGAAGGGCACAGATTGCAGGTCGAGGGCCGCAATCATGTCTTCGACTTCAATTATCTGGATGATGTCGTTGACGGTATCCTGAAGATGGTCACTTTCATCGAGGCAGAACGGAAGGCGCCACCGCCTGTGCAATTCGTCTCCGGGGTCGGTACCAGCCTGACCGAACTTGCCGAAGCCAGCGTACGGCTTGCCGGAACGGCCGCCGAAATCCACCATGTCGGGCCGCGCAGCTTCGACGTCAACGGCTTCGTCGGGTCGGGGGAACGCGCCCGGCAATTGCTTGGCTGGCAAACGAAGACAAGCATAGAGGAAGGGCTTGCGCATATGGTTCGGGCCTTTGCGGATGCAAATGGCGAGGCGCAGCTTGCAGAGACTACATGTGCCTTCAGTGCAGGTGCTACTGACCCCGGTCTGTCCGCTGTTTGATTGCTGTTTCTTGAGCTGGTGCTGGTTGAAACGACCGCCCTGGCTTGCCCTGTTGCCATGAATCGGATTAGCTGCAGGAAAGCGTGGCCAATGGCGCCATATTGCTTCTGCAACGCTTGCCCGCGATTTGCAATTGCCTGATATCCTTGGGGAAATTTCTTCCGTCAATCGCCGTAAAGCGGATTTTTGATTGACGTATGTCAGAATGCTGCGCGACATTGTCTCCCTGTCGGTCAGCGGGTGTCCGGTCGATCCAGCGGGGGCGCCCGGACGCTGATCGGCGTTGAAGTGGTGGATCATCTTGTCTGCGTTCACGAGAACGCGGGATGGTCCGGGAGACGTAATGGTCAAGCCAACCGTACACGATATCGCCCGCGAGGCCGGGGTCAGCCTGTCGACCGTCGACCGGGTCTTGAACGGGCGTGCGGATGTGCGCCCGAAGAACGCGGAGCGGGTGAAGGAAGCTGTTCGCAAGCTCGGCTATGTGCGCGATACCAATGCGGCCAATCTCGCCAGGCAGCGCCAGTACAAATTCGTGTTCGTTCTTCCCGAAGGGCCCAATCATTTCGTCGAAACGCTGGTGGCTGCGGTCGAAGAAGCGTCCGGTGCGCAGGTGGCGGACCGGACAGACGTCAGCGTGTTGCTGGTCGACGCCGCCGATCCGCACGCGGTTGTCGACAAGCTGAAGACCCTGGACCTGTCCGAACTGGACGGCGTTGCCATGATGGTTCCGGAAACACCGCAGGTGCGCGATGCCATCGCGCATATCAAGAGTGCAGGTGTTTACGTCGTCGCGCTGGTGTCGGACCTGCCGAACTCGAAATGCCACTATTTTGCAGGTGTCGACAATTTCTCCGCCGGCAAGACCGCAGGGGCGCTGTTGGGCAAGTTTTTGCGCAACGAGACCGGCAGCATCCTGGTGGTGACCAATTCCATGGTGGCGCGTGACAGCATCGAGCGCCGCTTCGGTCTGGACGAAGTGCTGTCGCGGGACTTTCCGCAACTGAAAACCCTGCCGACGATCGAATTCTACGACGATCCGGACCGGATCCATGAAACCCTTGACCACGCGCTCAAGGCACATCCGGAGCTGAAGGCGGTTTATTCCATGGGGTCGGGCAATGCGGCCATGCTGGATGCATTGCGTGAGCATGGCGTTGCCGGACGGTTTGTGGTGATCGCTCACGATCTGACGCCGGTAACGCGGCAGGCTCTTGCCGATGGCGAACTTGACGCCGTCATTGCCCAGAATGTCGGGCATCTCGTGCGCAGTGCCCTGCGGGTCTTGCGGGCCAAATGCGACGGCACGGACATCTATGAGGCTCAGGAAAAGATCCGGATCGAGATCATCATGCGCGAAAACCTCTATTGAGGCTGGCCGCTCCAGCCAAGAGTTCTGTCCCTTAAAAATAAGCAATATCAATATCATGCCCTGTGCTGTCGGCATGGTTCAGGTCTGATTGACTTCGAAAAGAAAGACGTATGTCAGTTTTTTGATTGACGTGACATACGTATGTCAGATAGCGTGAGCCTGCACTTGGAGGAGTGCTGCGGTCCGGCATGCGCCGGCACGCGACCATTCGGGAGGACTTCACCCATGAAAACTGCGAAACTTCTCGCGGCAACCGCCATTGTTGCGGTTAGCGGACTATCTGTTTCCAATGCGCAGGCCGATGAGCTGACGCTGTGCTGGGCGGCCTGGGATCCGGCCAACGCGCTGGTCGAGCTGTCGAAGGAATTTGAAGCCGAATACGGCCACACCATGAATTTCGAATTCGTGCCCTGGCCGAACTTCGCCGACCGCATGCTGAACGAGCTGAACTCCGGCGGCAAACTGTGCGATCTGCTGATCGGCGACAGCCAGTGGATCGGCGGCGGCGCGGAAAACGGCCATTACGTCAAGCTGAATGACTTCTTCGAGAAGGAAGGCATCAGCATGGACGATTTCGCTCCGGCGACAGTCTATGCCTATTCCACCTGGCCCAAGGGCGAGCCGAACTACTATGCGCTGCCGGCCATGGGCGATGCCAACGGCTGGTTCTATCGCAAGGACTGGTTCGAAATGCCGGACATTCAGGCTGCCTTCAAGGAGAAGCACGGCCGTGACCTGGCTCCGCCCAAGACGCAAGCTGAGCTTCTGGAAGTCGCACAGTTCTTCCAGGGGCGCGAGATCGACGGTCAGACCCGGTACGGCGCGTCCATCTTCACCGAGCGCGGCTCGGAAGGCATCACCATGGGCGCGACCAGCGCGCTTTATCCGTTCGGCTTCAAATACGAGATGACGCCGGGCAAATACGACATGGAAGGTGCGGTTAACTCGCCCGAAGCCGTGGCGGGACTGGAGTTCTACAAGGAACTCTACAAGACCGGCACGCCCCCGGGCTACACCGACAGCTACATGGAACAGTCCCTCGATGCCTTCAAGTCGGGGCAGGTGGCCATGGCCATGAACTGGTTCGCCTTCTTCCCCGGTCTTTATGCCGACCCGGATGTGGGCGGGGACAAGATCGGCTTCTTCGTCAATCCCGGCCAGAACCGGGAAGCCTCGACGCTCGGCGGGCAGGGCATCTCCGTGGTGGCCTATTCCGACAAGCAGGATGCGGCGCTTGAGTACATCAAGTGGTTCGCGCAGCCGAGCGTTCAGAAGAAGTGGTGGGATCTCGGTGGCTATTCCTGCCATGTCAGCGTCCTCAGCGATCCGAGCTTCCCGGACAGTGCGCCGTTTGCGTCCGACTTCCTTCTGGCCATGGATAACGTGATGGATTTCTGGCAGGAGCCGGCTTACGCCGAACTGCTGCTGGCGATGCAAAAACGCCTTCATGACTATGTGGTTGCCGACCAGGGCACCGCACAGGAAGCGCTCGACAAGCTGATCGCCGACTGGACCGAAACCTTCGAGGACGAAGGCAAACTCTGACGGCTCCAGGTGAACCCTGACGATGCCAATGCGCTTGTCAGGGTTTGACCTGCCCTTGTCTCAGTGGATGGCCGGTCTTTTGGCGGCCATATCCTGATCCTGCCTCTGCGGACGGCCCGCCTTCTGGCGGGCTGTCTCACCCTGAAAGACCGGCCGTCCCGGCCCGTGCTTTCCGGAACCGTTTCTCAAGAAGAGCGTCTCATGTCCGACACCCCGATAGACCGAGTAGCAAAGGCAACGCCGCCCACCGTTGCCGCGAAAATCCGAGGGCTTTCCGACCGTACGATTGCCTGGCTTTTTGTCGCCCCGACAATTTTCCTGCTGCTTGCGGTCAATATCTTCCCGCTGATCTGGACGATCAATCTCAGTTTCACGAATTTCCGCGCCAATCGGCCCAACCGCGATGTCGAATACATCGGCCTGCGCAATTACGAGCGCATCCTGACCGATGGCGACATCTGGCTGACCATGCAGGCGACCGCGCATTTCCTGTTCTGGACCATCGTCCTGCAGGTGCTGATCGGTTTCACCCTGGCCTGGCTGATCAACCGGAAATTCAAGGGCAACGATCTGTGGACCACCCTGATCGTGCTGCCGATGATGTTGTCGCCGGCCGTTGTCGGCAATTTCTGGACCTTTCTCTACCAGCCGCAGATCGGTCTCTTCAATTACGGTGTGTCCTTCTTCACCGGGGTCGATCCGGCATCCTTCCAGATGATCGGCGACGTGGCGCTCGCGCCCTGGGCCATCGTGATTGTCGATACCTGGATGTGGACCCCCTTCGTGATGCTCATCTGTCTGGCAGGCCTGCGATCGATACCGGACTATATCTACGAGGCCGCGGAAATCGATCGGGCCAGCAAGTGGCGCCAGTTCTGGACGATCACTGTGCCCATGGTGCTGCCCTTCCTCATGCTGGCAGTCCTGTTCCGCGGCATCGAGAACTTCAAGATGTTCGATCTTGTGGTGCAGCTCACCGGCGGTGGCCCCGGCTCCGTGACCGAGCTCACCTCCATCAACCTGAAGCGTGAAGCCTTCGAGAAGTGGCGCACCGGCTATGCCTCCGCCTACGCGATCGTCCTGTTCGTGACTGTCTTCGGCCTCGCCTCGATCTACGTCAAAGCCCTGAACAAGGTGAAGGAAAGATGAGCAGCTATTCCATCACAGAACCGTCTTCGCGGCAGAAGTGGGTGGCCGGGTCGCTGGTCATCGCCTATGCGGTCATCACCCTGCTGCCGCTGGTCTGGATCCTGACGACAGGGTTCAAGTCTCCGGTCGATGCCATCGCCTATCCTCCGAAGGTGCTCTTCGAGCCGTCTCTGGAAGGCTACGTCAACCTCTTCACCACCCGCACCCGCGTATCGCCGGAACAGCTTCAGGCCCTGCCACCGCCCGCTACCTGGTACGAGGAAATCGTCCGCAACCGCGACATGGTGATCGCGGGCCCCTCCCGCTACGGCGAAAGGTTCCTGAATTCGGTCATCATCGGATTTGGCTCCACCTTCCTGTCGGTGTTCCTCGGAACGCTCGCCGCCTATGCCTTTTCAAGGTTCAAGGTGCCGCTGAAGGACGACCTGCTGTTCTTCATCCTGTCGACAAGAATGATGCCGCCGATCGCGGTCGCGATCCCGATCTTCCTGATGTTCCGCACCCTTGGGCTGTCGGATACGCACCTGGGCATGATCCTGCTCTATACGGCGGTCAATATCTCGCTTGCGGTCTGGCTGCTGAAGGGCTTCATCGACGAGATCCCGCGAGAATACGAGGAAGCGGCGCTGATCGACGGCTACACCCGCTTCCAGGCGTTCTACAAGGTGGTGTTGCCGCAGGCGGCAACGGGCATCGCCTCGACGGCCATCTTCTGCCTGATCTTCTCGTGGAACGAATATGCCTTCGCGGTGCTGCTGACCTCCGGTACGGCCCAGACGGCTCCTCCCTTCATTCCGACCATCATCGGCGTCGGCGGCCAGGACTGGCCGGCGGTCGCGGCAGGGGCAACCCTGTTCCTGGTGCCGGTCATGGTCTTCACCATCCTGCTTCGCAAACATCTCCTGCGCGGCATCACCTTCGGAGCGGTCCGCAAATGATCAGCGATTTCATGAGCGGCCTCGTCCGCCTGCGCCGCGGGTCCTGGGAAATGCTCGCATCCCTTCTGATCGCCATTGGTGTGATCATGCTGATGCAGCCGGTCTTCCTGTGGGCCTACACCTATTCCTTCATCGTCACGCTGACCGGAACAGTCATGTTCATCATCGTCAGCCACTTTCCGGAGTGACTGTCTTGGCAGAGATCGTAATCAGAAACCTTCGGAAGGAATTCGGCGACTTCACTGCCGTGCAGTCGTCTTCCTTCAAGATCGAGGACGGTGAGTTCTTCATGCTGCTCGGCCCGTCCGGCTGCGGCAAGACCACCACCTTGCGCATGATCGCCGGGCTGGAGCTGCCGACGTCGGGCGAGATCTATATCGACGGCGAGGAGGTCGGCCAACGGCCGGCGAGCCAGCGCGATATCGCCTTCGTCTTCCAGATGTTCGCCCTCTACCCGCACATGAATGTGCGCAAGAACATCTCCTATCCGCTGGTCAGCCAGGGCATGCCGAAACATCAGGTTGCCGAGAAGGTGGCGGAAGTTGCCCGCATTCTCGGGATCGAGAAGATCCTCGACCGGCCGGTGGGCGGGCTTTCCGGCGGCGATCGACAGCGTGTCGCGCTCGGCAGGGCCATCGTCCGGGATCCGAAAGCCTTCATGATGGACGAGCCGCTCGGTGCGCTCGATGCGGAGTTCCGCGAGCATATGGCCGAGGAGCTGCGGGCGCTGCATGACCGCATGGGCGCCACCACTGTCTATGTCACCCACGACCAGCTGGAGGCCATGCAGATGGGCGACAAGATCGTGGTCATGAACCATGGCGTCATCGAGCAGTTCGGCACGCCGCAGGATATCTACGACAAGCCGGCAACCATGTTCGTTGCCGACTTCATCGGCTCGCCGCCGATGAACTTCCTGCGCTTTCACGGCGAGATCCATGCGGGCGCGTCCAAGGTGATGATGCATCACGAGGAACTGGACGTGCCGCGGCTGATGGAACCCTTTGAAGGCGACATGGTCTTCGGCATCCGTCCGGAGCACATCACGCTCAACGACAGCGGATCCTACCGGGGCGAGGTTCTGGCCGCCGAATATCTCGGCACCACGCAGATCGTCACGTTGAAGACCGCCTCCGGTGAGCTGAAGGCCCGCATTCCCTCAGACCAGACTGTGCGTGCCGGGGAATTTGTCGGCCTCGAATTCAACGGGTCAACGGTGACGCTGTTCGACAATCAGTCGGGGCGGGCGCTGCGGTCGGAACTGAACGAGGGAGTGCTTGCTCATGGCTGAAGTCAGGCTGTCAGGCCTCACCAAGCGGTTCGGCGATACGCTCGCTGTCGATGAGGTGAGCATGAACATCCCCAACGGCGCCTTCGTGACGCTGCTGGGGCCGACAGGGGCCGGAAAGACCACCATCCTGCGTCTGATCGCGGGACTGGAACAGCCGGACGCGGGCGACGTCGTCATCGCGGGGCGGTCGGTGGTTGGCGACACGCCGGCGCAGCGCAACGTCGCCATGGTGTTCCAGCAGTATTCGCTCTATCCACACATGAGCGTGCGGGAGAACCTGGCATTTCCGCTTCGCTCGCCCTTGCTCAAGACGCCTGCGGACGAGATAGACCGCAAGGTTGCCGAAGTGGCCGAAGTCTTGCGCATTTCGCACAAGCTTGCCAACAAGGCGACCAACCTTTCCGGCGGCGAAATGCAGCGGGTGTCCATCGGCCGGGCACTGGTGCGCGATCCGTCCATCTATCTCATGGACGAACCGCTTTCCTCGCTCGACGCCAAGCTGCGTTCGGACCTGCGCATCGAGTTGAAGCGCATCCAGGAAAGCCTGGGGGCGACGTTGCTTTACGTGACCCATGACCAGATCGAGGCCATGACCATGGCAACGCACGTCGGCGTTCTCGATCATGGCCGCCTGGTGCAATTCGGATCTCCGCGCGAGATCTACGAGAACCCGGTCAATCTCTATGTCGCCGGGCGTCTCGGCCAGCCACGCATCAACGTGCTGCCGGCCGATCTTTTCGCCGGTGCGCCGAGCGGTGCCAAGACCATCGGTCTGCGTCCGGAGCATATCGCGCAAGGCGAAGGCAAGGTATCGGAAGTTCGCCGGGTCGAACATCTGGGTGATCAGACCCGGCTGCATCTATCTCTGGATGGACATTCCGTCGTAACGCTGTCAGACAGCCACACCGCCCTGGAACCGGGCGACACTCTCGCCATTCAACCAAGAAATCCGCTTTTCTTCGACGCCAGCGGCGCTCGCATTTCCTGAGGAGACGGGACATGAAGCAATTCATCAATACCAAGGAAACGCTCGTCACCGAAGCGATTGACGGCATGCTGCGCACGGCCGGTGGGCGGCTCGCCCGTCTCGACGGTTATCCGCATATCAAGGTGGTGGTGCGCACCGACTGGGACAAATCCAAGGTGGCGCTTGTCTCCGGCGGCGGCTCTGGTCATGAGCCAAGCCATGCAGGTTTCGTCGGCCAGGGCATGCTCACGGCGGCCGTCTGCGGCGAGGTGTTTGCCTCGCCCTCCGTGGATGCGGTACTGGCGGGAATTCTGGCCGTCACCGGCAAGGCCGGCTGCCTGCTGATCGTCAAGAACTACACCGGCGACCGGCTGAACTTCGGTCTGGCAGCCGAGCGGGCCCGCTCCTTCGGACTGAAGGTCAACATGGTGATTGTCGATGACGACGTTGCCTTGCCGGACCTGCCGCAGGCGCGCGGTGTCGCCGGTACGCTGTTCGTGCACAAGATCGCCGGAGCGCTCGCCGATCAGGGCGCTGATCTGGAGACGATTACCGAGGCGGCGAAGAAAACCATCGGCGGTGCGATCTCGATCGGCATGTCGCTGGACACCTGCACGGTGCCGGGCTCGCCCAAGGAAGACCGGATTGCCCATGGCAAGGCGGAACTCGGGCTTGGTATTCATGGCGAGGCGGGGATCGAGCAGGTTGATTATTCGAATGCCCGCGCCGCCATGGCCATGGTGGTGGACCGGCTTGCACCGAACCTCGCACCTGGACCTCATGTGGCGATCGTGAACAACCTGGGCAGCACGACACCTCTTGAAATGTCGGTGCTTCTGGAAGAGCTCACGGCCTCGCGCATCGGCAGCCAGATCCGCTGGGTCATCGGCCCCGCGGCGATGATGACCTCGCTCGACATGCATGGGTTCTCGGTGTCGCTGCTGCCGGTCGGCAAGACGGAAGAAGCCCTGCTGCAGGCGCCGGTCGCACCCTGGGCGTGGCCCGGCTGCCTTGCGCTTGGTGCTGTGTCGGTGCTGCCGCTGCCGGACGGTCTGACGCCGATCCAGCCGCTGCCGTCCAAGAACCCGGAGACGCGGAAGTTCATCGAACGCTGCTGCGACATCCTGATCGCGGCCGAGGACGATCTCAATGCGCTTGATGCCAAGTCGGGCGACGGCGATACGGGCAGCACGCTTGCCACCGCTGCACGGGCACTGGTGAAGGCACTCGACCGGTTGCCGCTGGCGGATCTCACCCAGCTTTATCGCGCCATCGGTCTGGAACTCAGCCAGACGATGGGCGGATCTTCCGGTGTCCTGCTGGCGATCTTCTTTGCCGCTGCCGGCGATGCGTCCTCCAGCGGCCGTGGGGCCATTGGAGCGCTGAAAGCGGGTCTTGACCGGATCATGCAGGTGGGCGGTGCCCAGCCGGGTGACCGCACCATGATCGACGCCCTGCTGCCGGCGCTCAATGCTCTGGAAAACGGTGTCGAGGCGGCTGCTGCCGAAGCCCGTCAGGGCGCGGACGCCACGTCGCGGATCACGCGGGCGCGCGCGGGCAGGGCATCCTATGTCTCGGAGGCGAGCCTTTCGGGTCACAACGATCCGGGTGCGGAGGCCGTCGCCCGGCTGTTCGAGCAACTGACCCTCTCACCGGCCCTTACCTCCAAGTCCGCGTAGGCCGGCACCTGACCGGCAGGCCGGGCTTCGAGCCCACGGCCTGCCGGTGCTTTCCCTGATTTTCCATTCTATTGAACCAGCCCCTGGTCGCGTGTCCTCGCCAATGGTGTTCCGGCGTTCGGATAACCGGCAAGGCCCGGGACATTGCGACCTCCGGCAGGCTTTCCACAAATTCCCGTTGGCTTGATGCTACCGCCTTGATGCCCTTGCGTTAGGTAAGGTGCCTGTCGGCATGCCGGCTGGCGGGTCTTCCTTTGCAGGAAGTGGCAGGGTTGATGATAAAGACGTTTTCTGTCCATTCTTCTCACGGAAACCCTTGCCTTCGGGATTGATCCATCACAAACTCCGGCAAATTTTACGGGATCTTGTGATGCTTTTGCGGCTGACCAGAATGTATAACTTTCCGATTGGTCGCCTGCATGCAAAGCTCAAGCCGAAGGGAGTGAACCAGGTCGCCAAATAGAGCTTGAAAAAAGTTATGTAATATAACTATTATAGATCATCATCTGATCGGAGGGAGGAATCCGGTCAGGTTTTGAAGTTGATCGAACAGGGAGGAAACCATGATCAACTTGCATAAGCAGTTTGCCAAACTGGCTGTGGCTGCGACTGTCTCCGCAATCGCACTTGGCGGGAGCATGTCGTCCACACTTGCGCAGGAAGTCACGCTGCGCCTGCACCAGTTCCTGCCGGCTCAGGCCAATGTACCCAAGAACGTTCTCGACCCCTGGGCCGACAAGATCGAAGCGGAATCCGGTGGGCGCATCAAGATCGAGCGTTATCCGGCCATGCAGCTGGGCGGTAAGCCGCCGGAGCTGATCGATCAGGTGGTCGATGGTGTCGTTGATATCGTCTGGACCGTTGCCGGTTATACCCCGGGCCGCTTCCCGCGCGCAGAAGTGTTTGAGCTTCCGTTCACGATGACGGATGCGGAGACCATGTCTCGCGCCTACTGGAAGCTTGCCGAAGAAACGATGATGGATGAGGACTTCGCGCGCTTCAAGCCGCTGGCCCTCTGGGTTCATGGACCCGGTGTCATCCACTCCAGCAAGCCGATCGTCGCACTGTCCGACCTGAACGGCGTCAAACTGCGTGCACCGACCCGTGTCACCAACAAGCTGTTCTCCAATCTGGGTGCAACGCCGATCGGCATGCCGGTTCCGGCCATACCGGAAGCGCTCAGCAAGGGTGTTGTCGATGCGACGGTTATTCCGTGGGAAGTCGTCGGCGCGCTGAAGGTGAACGAGCTGGTCAAGAACCACACCGAGTTCCCGGGCAAGGCGCTCTACACCACGTCCTTCATCTTCGGGATGAACAAGGACAAGTACGACAGCCTGCCGGACGACCTGAAGGCCATCATCGACGCAAACTCCGGTGAGGAATTCTCTGCCTTCGCCGGCAAGCAGATGCAGGCCGATGATGCCGGCCCGCGGGCCGCGGCCGTGGAGATGGGCAACAACATCATCACGCTGACGGACGAGCAGGCTGCCGAGTGGGAAGCCGCCGCTCAGGGCACCATCGACGAGTGGTATGCCGAAATGGATGCCAAGGGCATCGACGGCAAGGCGCTGCAGGCCCGTGCCGAAGCGCTGATGGCCAACTGACCGTCATGAAGCAGCCCTCCGGAACCTGGTGTTCCGGAGGGCATCCTTCGACAGGATACACGTAAAATGCTGCTCACTCTGGTGGAGCGTCTCGCGCGCTTCATGGCGATCCTTGGCGGTCTGGTTCTGACAGCGCTGATCGGGCTGACCTGTGTCAGCGTGCTTGGTCGCGGGCTGAATACATTCGGTCATTCCGAATTCATGACCTCGCTGTCCGAAAGCGCCGCCAACGCGCTGATCGCGACCGGTGTCGGTCCGGTTTCCGGCGATTTCGAGCTGGTCGAGGCGGGGATCAGCTTCACCATTTTCGCCTTTCTGCCTATCTGCCAGCTTAAGCGGGGGCACGCCACCGTGGACGTCTTCGCCGGCAGTTTTCCGCGCTGGATGAACCGGTGGCTGGAAGTCGTGTGGGAGGTTCTCCTCAGCTTGCTGATCTTCCTGATCACCTGGCGGCTGTTCGTCGGCATGGAAGACAAGATGCGCTACAACGAAACCACCTTCCTGCTGCAGTTTCCGATCTGGTGGGCCTTCGCGCTCAGCTTTGCCGCCGCCGCTGTTGCCTCCGTCGTCGCGCTCTACTGCGCCGTCGCCAAGGTGCTTGAACTAATCACCGGCCGGCGTTTCACGCCCGATGCCGAGGGAGGGGTCCATTGAGCCTGCTTGAACTCGGCTATCTGTCGTTTCCCGTTCTTCTGCTGCTTATCTTCCTGCGGGCGCCGATCGGCCTTGCCATGATGATTTGCGGTCTGGGTGGTCTCTATCTTGCGACCGGCAGTTCCAACATCATTCTCGCCAAGCTGAAGTCGGAGACCTATTCCACCTTCTCCAGCTACTCGCTGACGATCATTCCGATGTTCCTGCTGATGGGACAGTTCGCGACCCACTCGGGCATGTCGTCGTCTCTCTTCAAGGCCGCCGAAAGCTGGCTCGGCCACCGCAAGGGCGGTGTTGCCATGGCTGCGGTCGGGGCCTGCGCGGGCTTTGGCGCCATCTGCGGATCGTCGCTGGCAACCGCCGCCACCATGAGCCGTGTCGCGCTGCCGGAACTGCGCCGCTACGGCTATTCCGGCGGCTTTTCGACGGCAACGCTGGCCGCCGGCGGCACGCTCGGTATTCTCATTCCGCCGTCGGTCATCCTGGTGATCTATGCCATCCTGACCGAACAGAACATCGCCAAGCTGTTCCTGGCTGCCTTCATTCCGGGCATTCTGGCGGCCATCGGCTACATGATCACCATCTCGATCTATGTCCGCCTCAACCCCGGCTCCGCCGGAACGCGTGAGCCGGTGCCTTATGCGGAGCGCATGCGTGCGCTGATGGACGTCTGGCCTGTGCTTCTGGTGTTCGGGCTTGTGGTCGGTGGCATCTATCTGGGCTGGTTCACCCCAACCGAGGGTGCTGCCGTGGGTGCGGCCGGAACGGGCATCATCGCGCTCATTTCCGGTAACCTGACCTGGAAGGTCTTTGTCGACAGCATGATCCAGACGGCCATGAGTACGGCGATGATCTTCTTCATCGTGCTCGGTGCCGGCTTCTACAACAGCTTCCTGGCACTCAGCCAGCTGCCGCAGGAACTCTCCGGCTGGGTCGTTGGCCAGGGCTTCAGTCCGCTTGTCGTTCTGACACTGATCCTGCTGTTCTACCTGGTCTTCGGTTGTCTCATGGACAGCCTGTCGATGATCCTTCTGACCATCCCGATCTTCTTTCCGGTGATCAGCGTGCTCGACTTCGGCATGAGCCCGGAACACGTTGCCATCTGGTTCGGTATCCTGGTGCTGATCGTTGTCGAGGTGGGGCTGATAACACCGCCCGTCGGCATGAACCTTTTCATCATCAACGCGATGGATCGGTCGACGCCGATGAAGGAAACCTACAAGGCGGTTCTCTGGTTCGTAACGTCCGACATAGTCCGCGTGATCCTGTTGGTCCTCTTTCCGTCAATCACCCTGTTCCTTCTGGCTGGCTAACCCAGCCGGAAGGAGTGCGCCCTTTCGGCGTATCAAAATAGGTATGAGATATAACAATGATGACTAAAACCAATTCAGAGGCTGTGCCATGCTGATATCCGGACAAGCGGCTTTCGTGACAGGTGGCGGCAGTGGCCTCGGGGCCGCGACGGCCCGTCATTTTGCGAGCCAGGGCGCGAAAGTTGCGATCCTTGATTTTAATATCGACCGGGCCCGCACTGTGGCGGAAGAAATCGGCGGCTTCGCCGTTCAGGCCGACGTCAGCGACGAGGCAGCCGTAGGGACTGCACTGGACGAAGCCATCGGGTTGCTCGGTGAAACGCCGCGCGTTGTCGTCAACTGCGCCGGCGTCGGCTTTGCCGCGCGCATCGTCGGCCGGGAAGGCAAGCTCTCCTTCGATACCTTTGAAAAGACGCTGAAGGTCAATCTCTTCGGCACGTTCAATGTCATGAGCCATGCCGCAAGACGCCTCATGGACGTGGAGCCGCTGGAAAACGGCGAGCGTGGCGTGATCGTCAATACGGCATCGGTCGCCTTCGAGGACGGCCAGCTGGGCCAGGCTGCCTATTCGGCGTCCAAGGGCGGCATTGCCGCCATGTGTCTGCCGGCAGCGCGGGAGTTTGCCCAGCACGGCATCCGCGTGATGGCCATTGCGCCGGGCCTGTTCAGAACGCCGATGATGGAAGGCCTGCCGGAAGAGGTCTCAGCCAAGATCACTGCCAACATTCCGTTCCCGCCACGTCTTGGCGAGCCGGAGGAATTCGCCCTGCTTGCCGGGCACATCGTGACCAACCCGTTCCTGAACGGCACGACCATCCGCCTGGATGGCGCCGTGCGTCTGCCGCCGCGCTGAGGAGACACCGATGACAGAACCGATGCTGAAAATTGAGATTTCCGATAGCGTCGCGACCCTGACCATGAACCGTCCGGACAAGCGCAACGCCATGTGCGACGAGCTGCTTGGAGCCATTGACGGCTTTTTCCTGTCTCCGCCCGCCGAGGTGAAGGCGGTGGTCATCACCGGCACGGCCGGGCATTTCTGCTCGGGCCTTGATCTGTCCGAGCATGTGGCCCGCGACGCGGAAGGAACCATGCGCCATTCGCGTGGCTGGCACCAGGTGATGGACCGGATCCAGTTCGGCGGATTGCCTGTGGTATCCGCCATGTTTGGCGCCGTCATCGGCGGCGGTCTGGAACTGGCCAGTGCCACCCACGTGCGCGTTGCCGAAACCTCCGCGTTCTTCCAGCTGCCGGAAGGCCGTAGGGGCATCTTCGTCGGTGGTGGCGCTTCCGTGCGCGTGGGCCGCATTCTGGGAGCGGACCGGATGACCGAGATGATGCTGACCGGCCGCAAGTACAACGCGGACGAAGGCCTGGCTCTGGGTCTTGCTCATTACACCGTCGGCGAGGGAGAGGCGCTGGCCAAGGCACAGGACCTGGCAGGCCGGATCGCTTCCAACGCGCCGCTGTCCAACTACATCATGATCCAGGCGCTGGCGCGCATTGCGGACATGTCCAAGACGGACGGTCTCTTTACCGAGAGCCTGTGCGCCGCCATTACACAGACCAGCCCGGACGCGCTGGAAGGCCTTGCCGCCTTCCTGGAAAAGCGCAACCCGACCTTCAGGTGATCTCATGAGGAAAACCGCGATGGAACCGGAGACCGAGACCGGAATTGTCAACGTCAGCGACAGGACCCTGCGCGCGCTCTACGGCTATCAGATGAAGCGGACGTTCAACGTCATTCAGTCGGACCTGAGCCGCACCCTGAAGCCGTTCGACCTGCGCATGCTGACCTATACCGCCCTTGTGCTGATCGTCGACAACCCGGGCCTGCGACAATCCCAACTGGCCGAGGCCATGGATATCGAACGGCCCAACCTGGTCGTGATTGTCGACGAACTGGAGCGGCGTGACCTGATCATCCGGGACCGGTTGCCGAGTGATCGCAGGGCCTATGCGTTGAAGGCGACACTGGCCGGTCGCCGGTTGTGTGAAAAGGCAATCGCCGCGGTCATGGAGCACGAGAAGATGCTGCTCAACGGTATCAGCAAGGACGCGTTGAGTGTCGCCACCAAGGTGATGCAGATGATTGAAAGCAACCGCCAACGGGAAGACTGACATGAAGTTTCGGGAGGAGACGATCATGAAGCGCACCACGGAATTTCTGCGCCACTCGGTCGAGCGGGAAGATCGCCCGGATGGCAGCATTCTGCTGCGGTCCACCTATCCGCTGAGCCCGGTGGTCGAGCGGACGGGAGACTGGCTGCACCAATGGGCGGGGGAAGCTCCGGACAGGGTGTTTCTGGCCGAACGCAGCGGTGCCGGCTGGCGCGAGGAAAGCTATGCGGGCATCCTGGAAAAGGTTCGGGCGATCGGTGCCGCGCTCCTGGCAAGAGGCATGGGGGCAAATACGCCGATCCTGATCATGTCCGGCAACGGTGTCGATCACGGCATTCTTGCGCTTGCTGCCCAGTATGTCGGAGTGCCGGTGGTGCCGGTGGCCGAGCAGTATTCACTAATTCACGGTGCCCATGGCCGCCTGCGCGAGGCGATCAACCTCATCAAGCCGAAAATGGCCTATGTGGTCGATGCCGACCAATACGGCGAAGCGTTGAATCTGGAAGATCTTGCGTCGGTCGAGATTGTCGCCAGCCGCCCGGGAAGCCGGAACGTTACCGCCTTCGCAGATCTTCTGAAGGGAGACGGCAGCGTCGACGTCGACAGTGCTTTCGCGGCCGTCACGCCGGATACGGTCGGCAAGATCCTGATGACCTCCGGCTCGACCTCCAGCCCGAAGGGCGTTCTGACCACCCACCGGATGATGTGCGTGAACCAGGCCCAGCTTGCTGACTCCATGCCGTTCCTGCGCAAGCGTCCGCCGGTGATCGTCGACTGGCTGCCCTGGAACCACGTTTTCGGCGGCTCGCATAATTTCAACATGATGCTGGCCAACGGTGGCAGTCTCTACATTGACGACGGCAAGCCGGTGAAGGGCCTGTTCGAACGAACGGTGGAGAACCTGTCGTTGAAGACCGGTACGCTGGTGTTCAACGTGCCGCTTGGCTTCGGCATGCTGCTGAAGGCACTGGAGGCGGACGCGGATCTGCGTCAGCGCTTCTTCGAGGATCTGGACCTGATCTTCTATGCAGGGGCCTCCCTGCCGCAGGAGGTCTGGTCCGGATTTGAGCGCATGGCGATGGAGGTAAAGGGCGAGGTGCCCTTGATGACGTCTTCCTGGGGACTGACCGAAACAGCGCCCTCGGCCCTGATGCAGCAGGAACCTGCCCCCCACTCCGGCATTGTCGGTGTTCCGGTGAGCGGCGTCACCGTCAAGCTTTTACCCGATGCGGACATGCGCTGCGAAGTCCGCGTGAAGGGCCCCAACGTGATGCCCGGCTATCTCAACGATCCTGAAAAGACCGCCGCGGCCTTCGATGAAGAAGGGTTCTTCATCACCGGGGATGCGATGCTGTTTCTTGATCCGGCAGACGCAAACAAGGGCATGCGCTTTGACGGCCGGATATCGGAAGACTTCAAGCTGCAGTCCGGCACCTGGGTGCGGGCGGCGCAGCTGAAGCTGGACATGCTGTCCCGTCTCGCACCGCTTGCCGCAGACCTGATCATCACCGGCGCCGATCGGAACCAGATCGGAGTGATGATCTTCCCGAATGTCGCGGAGCTCACCCGGGAAGGCTTTGACCTCAACGATGATGACGGTGCTTTCCGCTGCAAGCTGCTGCAGGGCGAAATCCACCGCCGGCTTTCGGCGCGCGCCCGCGAGATCAGCGGCAGCTCGACACTGGTGTCCCGCGCCATCGTGCTGTCTCAGCCCGCTTCCATGCCCGAAGGCGAGATGACCGCCAAGGGCAATCTGAACATCCGAAAGGTTCTGGCGCGCCGCGAGGCCCTGCTGGAACGGCTTTACACCGACGATGACCCTGCTGTGGTCACTCTCTGATTGAGGAGCGCTTGAAATGGTCGATATCACCAAGGTTCGCGCCATCGACATCCACACTCACGCCGAAGAGCCCTGCGGCTGTCATTCCGACGATGGCTATGACGACCTGCAGGCCACGATGGCGAAATACTTCCGCGCGCCCTGGAGCCATCCGCCGACCGTACCGGAAACGGCAGCCCATTACCGCGAACAGAACATTGCGGCGGTAATCTTTCCGGTCGATGCCGAGCGCGAGACCGGCTACCGCCGCTACAAGAACGAGGAAGTGGCGGAGCTTGCCGCCGAAAACGACGATGTGCTGATCCCCTTCGCCTCCATCGATCCGCACAAGGGCAAGATGGGTGCGCGCGAGGCGCGGCGCCTGATGAGGGATTTCGGCATCAAGGGTTTCAAGTTCCACCCGACGATGCAGGGTTTTTACCCCAACGACCGCATGGCCTACGAGCTCTATGAAGCGATCGCGGAAGAAGGCTCCATTGCGCTGTTCCACACCGGCCAGACGGGCGTCGGCAGCGGCATGCGCGGCGGCAATGGCATGCGGCTGAAATACTCCAACCCGATGTATATGGACGATGTCGCGGTCGATTTTCCCGACATGAAGATCATCCTCGCGCATCCTTCCTTCCCCTGGCAGGAGGAAGCCCTGGCGGTCGCCCAGCACAAGCCCAATGTCTATATCGACCTCTCAGGTTGGTCGCCGAAGTATTTCCCGGAAATCCTGGTGAAATACTGCAATTCGATCCTGAAGAAGAAGGTGCTGTTCGGCTCCGACTGGCCGATGATCACGCCGGAGCGCTGGCTGGCGGATTTCGAGAAGATCGCCATCAAGGACGAGCTGCGGCCGGACATCATCAAGGGCAATGCGGCAAGGCTGCTGGGGCTGGCATGATCACTCCGCAGCTCTCCCATTTCTGCGACCTTGAGGTCGAACTTGGCCCTGTCCGGGAACTAGGCCAGGGCAGGGCGGGTGCGCGGCGGATCATCCCGATTGTCGGTGGCCGGGTGACAGGTCAGGTGTCCGGAACGGTGCTGGACATGGGCGCTGACTGGCAGACGATCCTGGCAAACGGTTCGGCCGACATCGACACCCGCTACGCCTTCGAGACAGACGACGGCGCGGTGATCGAGATCATCAACAAGGGTGTTCGCCATGGTCCGCCGGACGTGCTGAAAGCGCTTGCCCGCGGCGAGGATATCGACCCGACGCTCTATTACTTCCGCACGGCGGCGCGGCTGGAGACCGGAGACCCGCGTTATGTCTGGGTCAACAATACTCTCTTCGTCGGCACCGGCCGGCGGCTTGCCTCCGCCGTGCTTGTGTCCTTGTTTCGGGTGGGGTGAGGGAGCAACAACTTGGCCTTGGACGCCTCTTTGCCAGAAGCCTTTGTCCGGCTGCTTCCTCATCCTGAGGAGGGCGACAGCCCGTCTCGAAGGATGGGCGGCAATCTCCGGCGCAAGCGGCCCATCCTTCGAGACGGACCTGAAGGTCCTCCTCAGGATGAGGGGGAATACAAAGCGAATACCCGATTGAGTATCTGTTGAAAGCCTGGAACTGATGAAACCCTTCACCGCACCGCTTGACGATATCCTGTTCTGCCTGACCCATGTTGCCGGGGCAGCCGATCTGCCGGACTTCGATGCGGATCTTGCCGCCGAGATCGGCGGTCATTTTGCGGCCTTTGCAGAAGAGCAGTTGGCCCCGTTGAACGAACCGGGCGACAGCCAGGGTTGCCGGCTGGTGGAGGGGCGGGTGCGCATGCCGGACGGGTTCCGCGAAGCCTATGCCGCTTATGCGGAGCAGGGCTGGCCGGGATTGACGATCCCGGAAGCACTTGGCGGGCAGGGGCTCGATGCCGGCGTGCTTGCGATCACCTCGGAGATCTTCACCGGCGCCAACCACAGTTTGCAGATGGTGACGAGCCTTGCTGCGGGTGCCGCCCGCACCCTGCTGGCCTTTGGCACGGAAGATCAGCAGGCGCGCGTGATCCCGCAATTTGCCTCCGGCGAGGCCCTCGCCACCATGTGCCTGACCGAACCGGACGCGGGGTCCGATCTTTCCCGCATCCGTTGCCGGGCTGTGCAGGCTGGTGATGGTTGGTCAATCAGCGGTGAGAAGATCTTCATCTCCGGCGGCGATCAGGACATGAGCGAGAAGATCCATCACCTGGTGCTGGCCCGCACGTCAGACGATGGCGTGAAGGGCCTGTCGCTGTTTCTGTGCCCGTGCACCCGCGCGGACGGCAGCCGCAACGCGGTGACCGTGACCCGTATTGAGGAAAAGATGGGTCTGCATGCTTCGCCCACCTGCCAGCTTGCTTTCGACGGCGCCGACGCCGAACTGGTTGGCCGGGAAGGCGAAGGCCTGAAGGCGATGTTCACGATGATGAACCATGCCCGCGTGGATGTGGCCTTGCAGGGTGTTGCCCATGCCGCCCGCGCTGCGGATATCGCCAGCACCTATGCGGCGGAACGCAAGCAGGGCCGGGATGCCGCGGGCAATCCGGTGACGCTGGATGGTCATGCCGACGTACGTCGCATGCTGGACGAGATCGATGCCCTTGCCCTTGGCGGACGAGCAATCGCGCACCTTGCGCTCGTCACGGTCGAAGCAGGCGAGAACCGGGCACTGGCGGAATTCCTGACACCGATCGCCAAGGCTTACTGCACGCAAGCCGGCATGCAGGCAACGGAGCTTGGCATGCAGGTGCTCGGCGGATACGGCTATCTGAAGGAATACGTCCTGGAACAGTGCTACCGGGATGTGCGGATTACCGCGATTTATGAAGGTGCCAACGCCATTCATGAAAGAGCACTGGTCACGCGTCTGTTGCCGGGCAAGGAAAGCGAGGCATTCGAAGAATTCCTGCGGGCCGAATGTCTGCGGAACGACAAGGTTTACCCGCAATTGGGCGAGGTTGTCGCCAACTGGTGCCGGGTTAGGGATCGGGTGTTGCAGAGCGAGGACCCGACAGCCCTTGCCCATGACTTCATGAAACTGACGAGCAAGACCTTGTTGAAGGTCCTGTGGGCACGCATGGCGGAAAAGGCTGACCTTCATCCGGACCCTGAGCGGATCAGGCGGCTTGCGGTGAAAGTACTTGAAAGGCCGGAACTGGCGCTGAGCGCCTGAGCCTGCACAGTGGCGAAGTTCTTTTCCTCAAGGGGCAAGGGGCACGACCCCCTTGGGCAGCAATATCTCGCGAAAAAGGCCGGGGATGAGGTTCTCTCTCGTTCTGCTTTTGCACGCCGGTCTGTTCTCGAAAGCTTTTCAATGTCCGCAGCTTTGCGCAAAGTAGCCCAAACCGATCACGCCGGGACGTTTCATGCATCCGCTCAATCTCGATCAGCTGAGGGCCTTTCTGGCCGTTGTCCGCCATGGCGGCGTCAACAAGGCCGCGGGAAGTTTGAACCTGACGCAGCCGGCGGTGACGACGCGGATCAAGAGGCTTGAGGAAGCCCTGGGGACCGAGCTGTTTGAACGCTCGCCCGGCAGGCTGAAGCTGACCAAGCGCGGCGAGCTGCTGCAGACATTTGCCGAGCAGTTCGAGCGTCTGTCGGACAAGGTCGAGGAGACGGTGGTCTCCCGTGAGGGGATTGACCGGCATCTGCGTATTGGAGCCTCGGAAACCATTGCACAGTGTTGGCTGCCGGATCTGGTTGCCGCGCTGCGGGCCGACTTTCCCAATCTGATCGTGGAAATCAACGTCGATATCTCGGTGAACCTGCGCGCCGGTTTGCTCGACCGGGAAATCGATCTGGCCCTGTTGCTGGGGCCGATTTCGGAATATTCGGTCGACAATATCGAGCTGCCCGGTTTCGACCTCGGCTGGTATGTGGCGGCTGACAGTCCGGCCGAGGGCGCGCAAGCCGAGGCGCTTTTGCGGGAAAAACCCGTGATTACCTACGCCCGGCACACGCGGCCTTACCGCGAGCTGAAAACGCTGTTGTTCGAACGGGTTGCACCGGACGTGCAGATGTTCCCGTCATCGTCTCTGTCGGCCTGTTTCAGGCTGGTGGAAGCAGGGCTCGGGGTCGCGGCACTGCCGAGGGCGCTGGCACGGCCCTATGTCGAGGGAGGAAGCATCGTCGAGTTCGATCCGGGATGGGTACCGGATGCCCTGAGGTTTTCGGCGAGCTATCTCGGTGACCCGCGCAGCCACATCGTCGCGGCCGCTGCGAAGAAGGCGCTGGAGGTTGCGGTCGTCTATTCTGATTATAAAAATCATTTATAAGATCTGCTAAAATCATTCAATTTGAGTTTATAACCGCAATGCGGGAGCCTTTCTCCAATCGAGGAGAGCCCCGGTGCTGCAATCTTATGAAACCCTTCGACAGGAAAACATCGAGACGCTTCGGGCGCAGATAAGGTCCGGCAGCTATCGCTCGCACACGGCGGGGCTCGGCAAGAACCTGCTTCAGGCAAATCTGGCGATCATTCCGGAAGCCTTTGCGCTGGATTTCATGCGCTTCTGCCAGCGCAATCCCAAACCCTGTCCGTTGATCGGTGCTTCGGACACGGGAAATCCCCTCCTGTTCACCCTGGGACACTGCCTCGATATTCGTACCGACGTTCCGGCCTACAACATCTATCGCGATGGCCGGCTGGAAGGCTCCGTGACGGACATAAGCGCCATGTGGTCAGACGATCTCGTGGCCTTTGCGCTCGGCTGTTCCTTCACCTTCGAACATGCGCTGATCGAGGCGGGGATCGACCTCTGGCACATTTCTAACAATGTCACCGTGCCGATGTACCGCTCGAACATGGAAACGACACCGGCCGGGCCGTTCCGGGGAGCGATGGTGGTTTCCATGCGGATGATCCCGGATGAGCGGGTGCGGGACGCGGTTGCCATTTCGGCCCGCTTTCCGTTGGCGCACGGATCACCGGTCCATATCGGCGATCCGGTGGCCATCGGCATTTCCGATCTCGGCAATCCGGACTGGGGCGATGCGGTGCCGGTGGAGGCCGGTTACACACCCGTCTTCTGGGCTTGCGGAGTGACGCCCCAGGCCATCATCCAGAACGCTGCCCTGCCGCTGCTGATTACCCATAAACCGGGACACATGCTGATCACGGACATCCCGGATGACGCTGAAATTCCAATCATAACAAAAAAGACGCTGTAAGCTCGAACCTTCACGGAGTGGACACATGAAAAAGATTCTGACTTTCCTCATGGCCGGTGTCGCCATGTCCTCGGCCGCCGCCGCGGAAGACCTGTCGGTCGTCGGCAGCTGGTCCAGCCTGCCTCTGCACCAGGACTATGAGGCGCCGTTCTGGCAGACCGCCTTGCCTGAGGCATCCGGTGGCACCATCAACACAACCGTCACCACTCACAACCAGATGAACCTCGGCGTTGGCGAAGTGTTCCGCCTGCTTGGCCAGGGTGTTTTCGACGTCGGCATGACGGTGGGCGATTATGCAGTTGCCGATGCACCGGAACTGGAAGGCCTCGATGTGCCGCTGGTGGCCATGTCTGCCGACAAGGCCCATGCGGCGGTCGATGCTGCCCGGCCGATGGTCGAGGAGATCTTCGAAAAACGCTTCAATTCCAAGGTGCTCGCCATTGCGCCCTATCCGCCGCAGGTGGTGTTCTGCAACGCTGAAGTCGGTTCGCTGGACGACCTGAAGGGCAAGAAGATCCGCGCATCCGGCCGCATGACGGCCAAGTTCCTGGAAGCGCTCGGAGCAGAAGGCATTACGGTTGCCTTTTCCGAGGTGCCGGGCGCGCTGCAGAAGGGCGTCGTCGATTGTGCGGTGACCGGGGCAGGCTCCGGCTATAGCGCCGGGTGGTGGGAAGTCAGCACGCATCTTCTGCCGATCCCGCTTGGCGGCTGGGACCCGGTGGTGACAGCGATCAATCTCGACAAGTGGAACGCTCTGTCCGGCGAGACCCGGGCTTTGATCGAAAAGGAAATTGCCGAAAAGTTCGAAGCCCCTGCCTGGGCATCGGCGGAAGGTGCGCTGAGCAATGACATCGCCTGCCTGACCGGCAAGGGGGAATGCGCCTCGGGCGACGTGCGGGACATGGTTCTTGTCGAAGCCAGCGACGGTGACATCGAGCGGGCACGCCAGATCCTGGAAACGGATGTTCTGCCGGAATGGGCGGAGCGGGCCGGCGGTGACTGGGCTGCGCGCTGGAACGACAGCGTCGGCACCGTCGTCGGTGTGCAGATCAAGACCAACTAAGCCCGGGAGACATCGAGGTGGCGGAGAAACTCCTGTCAATCCTGTCGAGGATCAACCGGGCGATAGCGATTTCGGTCGGCGTTCTGTTCCTCACCTGTGCAGGTCTTGTTCTGATTGATATCTGTCTCCGCCGTGTCGGTGCCTCCTTCGGCGGCACCGACGAAATCTCCGGCTACGTGATGGCCATCGGAACGGCCTGGGGCATGGCTTTCGGATTGAGCGAACTTTCGCATATCCGGATCGATTTCCTGCGCCGCTCGGTTGGACTGCCAAAATGGCGAGCGGTGCTGGATCTTCTGTCGATCTTTGCCCTGTCCTCGACCGTCTCGATCGTCGCGCTGAAGTGCTGGCCGGTGGTGGAGACGACACTGCGCAATTCCTCAAGGGCGAACACACCCCTGGAAACTCCGCTCGCGCTGGTGCAATTGCCCTGGTTTGCCGGGTGGGTGTGGTTCGCGGTCACCGCATGGCTGACCTTTGTCGCCGGTGTGCTGCTGGTCCTGCGCGGTGAATTTGCAAAATCCGAGCAGGCGATCGGTGCCTTTCCGGAAGGGGAGACGGCCTGATGCTTTCCTTCGTTTCCGTAGGCCTTCTCGGGCTCCTCAGCCTTTCCATTCCCGTCGGCATCGTGCTGTTCCTGCTGGGGTTTGGTATCGACCAGTTCTTCAGCGCCTTTCCGTTGACACGCGGCCTCGGGTCGATGGTCTGGTCGACGTCGGAAAATGCGGCGCTGATCGCCATTCCGTTCTTTGTGCTGCTGGGCGAGATCCTGGTGCGCACCGGCATTGCCGCACGCACCTACTCGGCGCTCGACCGCTGGGTCTCCTGGCTGCCGGGCGGGCTGGTGCATGCCAATGTGGCAACCGCCACCATGTTCTCGGCCACGTCCGGATCTTCCGTGGCAACGGCTGCCACAGTGGCGACGGTGGCCATGCCGCAGGCTGATCGGCTGGGCTATGACCAGAAGCTCTTTTCCGGTGCGATCGCCGCCGGGGGTACGCTCGGCATCATGATCCCGCCGTCGATCAACCTGATCGTCTACGGTTTTCTGACACAGACCTCGATTCCGCAGCTTTTTCTGGCAGGGCTTCTGCCCGGCATCCTGCTGGCGATGGCCTTTCTGGCGGTGACTGCGCTTGTTTGCCTGGTCAATCCGAAGCTCGGCGGGGCACGGCGGACGTTCCCCTTGCGGGAAATGGCACTCGGGCTCGCGGATCTGCTGCCGATCATTCTTCTGTTCAGTGCCATCATCGGCTCGATCTACAAGGGCTGGGCAACACCAACCGAAGCAGCCTCTGTCGGGGTTGCCGGAGCGCTGGCGATTGCCGCGTTTTTCGGTGGGCTCAACACGCGCATGATCGGCGAAGCGCTGATCGGCACCGTGCGGGTCACGGCGATGATCATGCTGGTGGTTATCGGGGCGTCGTTTCTCAACTTCACGCTTTCGGCTGCCGGCTTGTCGCAGGAATTGCGCGGCTTTCTGGAGGGGCTCGGCTTCGGTCCCCTGCAGACGCTGCTGGTGATCGTCGCGATGTATATCGTGCTCGGTTTCTTCATCGAAACCCTGTCGCTGATGGTCATCACCATTCCCATCGTTGTGCCGATCGTCATCAGCCTGGGCTATGATCCGGTCTGGTTCGGCATCCTGATGATCGTGCTGATCGAGATGGCGCTGATCACACCGCCGGTGGGGCTCAATCTCTTTGTCGTCCAGAGTGCGCGGCGCGGCGGATCCATAGCCGAGGTGATGCTGGGAGCCATTCCCTACGTGTTGGCGATGCTGGCCATGGTCGCGGCGCTGGTCGCCCTGCCGCAGATTGCGCTTTATCTGCCGATGGCCATGCGCTGAGGGGACAAGAGCAGAATTATTTTGGAACTGACAGACCGGGCAGACGTTTCCACCGTGATGAAGGCGGACCGGAGCAATCCGGAGGCCACATACACGAAGGAGACATTGATGACACGGTTTACCAAACTCGCCCTGACCCTGACGGGAGCCACGCTTCTTGCGACCCCTGTGATGGCCCAGGACAAGCCTGCTGGCGTTGAAGTTGGCAAACTGACATGCGTTGTCGAGCAGGAAACCAATTTCATCGTCGGTTCCAAGGCCGTCATGAACTGCACCTTCGACCGGGTCGGTGACGGCCCTGCCAGCTACTACACGGCGACCGTAAGCGAGTACGGGCTTGATATCGGGACCACCGACTCGGCCACGCTGATATGGGGCGTCGTTGCACCGACTGCCGACCTGGAGGTGGGCGCTCTTGAAGGTGAATACGCTGGCGTGACCGCAGGTGCGAGCCTTGGTGCGGGTATCAAGGCCAATGCCCTTATTGGCGGCTTCGACAAGTCGATTGCGCTGAACCCGCTCAGTGTGGAAAGTCAGACGGGCACGAACATCACGGTTGGTGTCAGTCGGATGTCACTGGAAGCGATCAAGTGAACACTGTGACATAACGTCAAGAAGGGTCGGCTTTGCCGGCCCTTTTTGCATTTCCGGACGCGAATTCGGCTGAAAAGAGTGCGGACGTCCGACGATAATTCGAACTGGAGGGATACCTGGATGGCGACAGGTCAGTCGGAGACAATCAAGGAAGTTCTTACAAACTGGGAAGACGAAATTGAAAAGGAAGGCCGCGCCGATGTCGGCTCGCTGTTGAATGCTTCTGGCAGTCGTGCGGCGGGACCTCTTCTGTTTCTGCCGGCCCTTGTGATGATATCTCCCATCGGGGCCATACCAGGTGTGCCGATTGTTCTCACAACATTGACGCTTCTGGTGGCGGGACAGCTTGTGCTTGGCAGAACCTCGATCTGGTTACCGTCTTTCGTGCGCAATCGCGGTTTCCCCAAGCAGAAGGTGAAGTCGATCATCGACAAGCTCACCCCCTATGCCGAACGCGCCGACCGTTACCTCGGGCAACGCCTGGCCATGTTCGCCGGCGAAACCGCGAGCCGGATCGTCGCGGCGTTTTGCATCTTTCTGTCTCTTCTTGTCTATCCCGCCACCCTGCTGCCCTTTGCTGTCGCCTTGCCCGGCTCGGCAATACTTCTCCTGAGTCTTGGGTTGCTGGTGCGCGATGGCGTCGTGACTCTGGTGGGGTTGATGGTGGCCTTGGCAGCGGTCGCCACCGTCGTTTACTGGCTTGCCTGAGAGCTTCTCGTGACGACCTTGTCCATGAGTTCGCCCCGAAACCGGGAGGCCTCCTCGTGACGGACAACCGGGGGAGCGCGGATCAGGGCGGGCCGATGATCCGTTCACGGAACGAAAACAGCGCCAATGCGAGCCAGTTTTCCCGTGTCTTTCTGCCTTGAAGACAACCCATGCGCCATGAAGCCAGCTCCTCCTCGCAGGGAGAGCCACGACCTCTGGTCACGCAAAAAAAACGGGCCGCCGAAGCGACCCGTTTCCTTGATGTCTTTCAGACAGCCGTTCAGCCTTTCAGCAGAACCGCATCCGGATTGGCCTTGTAGGTGGCAGGCTCATAGGTCTGCGCATTCTCAAGCTGTTCCTTGGTGAAAGGGGCGGTGACCAGAAGGTCGCCGTTCTCCGTTTCGAACATCTTCAGGCTGTTGAAGGCAACGGCAACCGGATTTGCATTGAAGCCAAGGAAACCGCCGACATCGATGACAACTGCCTGGGCCTTGCCGTCCTTGCCGATCAGGACCTCGGCGACTTCACCGATGTTTGTGTCCTGGTTGGTGTAGACCGTTGAATCGATCAGCTCGTCCGTGGATACGCTGGCTGCATCGACCTCGGTCTTTTCTTCAGTCCAGCCGGTGGACATGGCTTCATCCAGCTGCTGCCTGGCCGGGTCTATGGCCTCCTTGCGCACGGTCTCATAGGTGGACCTGGCGTTTTCGGTGACCTTGTCCATTTGCTCACGCGCACCTTCCGTCGTCATCCAGTAGGGGATGTAATCCGGGCGCTCATAGGCGGTTGCCGCTTCCAGTTCCTGGCGCGAGACGTCACTGACGACGATGAGTCGCTTGTCCTCACCGGCCACGAAGTTGAGGCGGGCGAAATCGAGGGCGACTTCCTTTTCGCCGATGCCGAGGAAACCGCCGACACCGACAATCACCGCATGCACGGAGCCATCGCGGCCGAAGACCACGTCGTTGATGTCGCCGATTTCTTCCCCTTCAGCATTTCTGCTGGTCACCACAGGCTTGCCGACCATGTTGGTGGCGAGAATGCCGGTGGTCGTATCCGGTGCAAGGGTGTGGAGTTCGAATTCGTATACGCCGGTGTCATCACTTGCACCGGCCTGACCGCCGTCTTTCATCGCAGCGGTCTCACCGGCAACAGCCGCCGTTGAAATGGCAGCTACGATTGCGGTGGTGGCGAGTAGATGGCGAAGCATTTCAGCATCTCCCTTTCGTGTTCTGAAAAGTTGAAAGTGCAGTAGGTAAATGGTTGAACTTTCGGGAAGTTCCGGGAGAAGGCGTCACGGCTGCGCCTGGGGGGCGTTGAGCCGTGACGCGAAAAATCAGGCGAGTTTGCCTGCGCTTTTCGGACCGGCCAGCAGCCAGACAATGAAGCCGACGACCGGGAAAATCAGGATCCCGAGAACCCAAAGCAACTTTGCCCCGGTGGAGGAGCCGCTTCCGAGGACCTGAATGATCGCGTAGACGTCCAGGATGAGGATCAATAGGCCGACAATTCCATATTCCATGACAGATCTCCGATGCTGGTGACTGTGACGGAAACGGCCGGGCGCGAAGAAGGTTCCCTGCGGTGGTCTTGAAGTTATCGAGATAATTTTCAAAAATATTTGGAACGATTTCGAAAACGAAGCGTTTCATCTCCGTATCTCAAATATCGGAGGTTGCTATGCTTTCCTGGGCATTGTTGTTCTTGGTGGTTGCTATTGTTGCAGCCGTACTTGGTTTTGGCGGTATTGCCGGTACTGCGGTTTCCATTGCCAAACTGATCTTCTTTGTCGCCATTGCGCTGTTCCTGATTTCGGCAGTCGCACATGCCATCAGAGGCCGCAGGGTCTGACACGAGAACAAAACGGGCGCTTCGGCGCCCTTTTTTGTGCCTTCCCCAACAGGCATTCAGGCGACGTCAAACGCCTGACAAGAAAACACTTTCCTCGTTCAATGAAATAGGTGATTCAGTCGCCTTGCCGGTATCCGGTGGCTAGCGGGCCTCGGCCTGAATGCGCAGCGTATTGCGGGCAGTCCAGAGCCGTCGGGCGATTTGGTGTCTGTCCGGTCTGCTCTCGATCGAGAAAACGGCATCCTGGGCTATATTGAATAGCTGCTTCGAGACAAGGTGCAGGTGTTCCTTGCGGCAGACCAGGGACGCCTTTTCCAAAGCGCAAATGAGGTGGTCGAGCACCAGGATGTTGCCTCTTGACGCCTGCCTGAGCGGACTGATCGCCGTGTCCAGGAGATCGTGCACTTCCAGGATCGTCAACCACAGGCGAGGGGTCTCATCGTCATCCGTAATGAGCGAGCTGGGAGCGCCGCGCTGCAGGATCCGCGCGGCGGAGGCCGACAGGTGATCGATCGCGCTGATCGCGGTGTAGCTGTCGTTGACCCCAGGCGAGAGCGCACGCAGCGCGATCTCCACCATCAGGTGCACCGAAAACTGGATATCCCCTTCGGGAGCCCGGGCCTTTTCGATCTTGAAGGTACCGTTCAAGGGTTTCAGATCAGGGTCTTCGGCCTCCGTGCGCACCTTTGCGATCGGCATGCCTTCGATGACGTAGGTTCCAGGAATGACGGACACTTCGATAAAACCGTCGAGAGACTTCGCGATGTCTATCAGCCGTTCGCTGTCGATGAAGGTAATGTAGCCGCTGCGCGTGGCTTTGAAGGTGCAGACCGGCAGGTCGGGTATCTCCTCGCGGTCATTCGGCTTTTCACGCGGTTCGTGCGCCAGAAGCTCGTCGATCGAGGATCGCAACGCTGCATGAATGCGGCCGATTTCGGCGTCGACCCGGATACGGCCGGCAACGTCGTTGACGAAATAGACCAGCCAGAAAAAGCTGCTGGAGGCGAGGATTATCGAGAGGATGACGGAAAACCGGAGATCCTTGGTGTCGTCGACACCGAAAAGGACAAGCATGGAATAAAGGAAGGTCGCGCCCAGAAGGCCGATGGTAATCTGGGTGGTTCTGTTGCTGGCGAAGGTTTCCAGCAGGCGGGCCGAAATATTGCCTGCGGCGAGTGTGAATACGACCAGCGTCAGCGAATACACAAGGCTGATGACCGACATCATCGCGCCGGCAATGGTCGACAGGACCGAGCGGGCACCATCGATGCTGATGGAGCTGTAGCCGAAAAAGTCGAAGACACCGGTCAGGAGTTGCAGATCATCGATCAGGAAGGCTGCGAATGCGAGGACAGCCCCCAGAAGTGTGATGCAGACGGGGATGAACAGAAAGCCCTTGGCCAGACGGACGAGGGCTTGTTCGCGGGCGTTTTCCCGATAGGCCAGATCCATTCCCGTTCCCCCTCAAACCGGCAGGGTTCCATCGTCGATGGAACCCTGCCGGTCATTGTTAGCTGTCGTGCGCCAACCGACTTGCCTGATCACACCGGATGCAGTGCGCCGGCCTGTAACGGACGCAGAAGCGGAAAGGTTCCGGTGTAGAAGAGAATGATCAGACGGACAGAGCGTCCCTGATCAGGGAGGCGGATTCGGCGGCGGCGATTTCGGACCGTTCAAATTTCTCGGTCCCGTTCATGAGGTCATCCAGACGAAGGCGTGCACGGGAGACGCGGCTTTTGACCGTGCCGACCTTCACGCCGAGGATGTCGGCTGCTTCTTCATAGGAAAAGCCGCTGGCACCGATCAGGATAAGGGCTTCACGCTGGTCGTCCGGAAGAACCTGAAGGGCGCTCAGGAAATCCTTCAGTTCCAGATGGCCTGCCTGTTGCGGTTTGCTTTCCAGGCTGGCGGCGTGTTCACCGTCAGGGTCGGCGACCTCGCGCTGCATCTTCCGGCCAACAGAATAATACTGGTTACGGAGAATGGTAATCAGCCAGGCGGTGAGGTTGGTACCTTCGGTGAACTTGTCTTTGTTGGCGATCGCCTTTGCCAGTGTTTCCTGGACCAGATCGTCCGCACGGTCGCGGTCACCACTGATCGATCTGGCAAAGGCGCGCAATCGCGGTATGGCGTCGACCAGATCCTGCTTGAACTTTGCGACGTTCATTCGGCGGCCTCCTCGTCAGAGCCTCTGTCGTCCAAGGCGGACAGCAGGTCCATCATGTCATCCGGTATGTCTTCTGATAGGGCCTCGTCGTAAACCTTCTTGAGCTGGTTGCCGATCCAGTCTTCTTTGGACTTGGCTCCGGCGGCCGGTGTTATTACACCAAATCCGGCGTTGGGCCGACTTGGGTTAAGCTTGCTTGCCATGGCAGATTCCCGATATTTGCGTCTTCGACGATAGGCTGATTTGCGACGTAAACGCGGCGGCAAAAAAAAAGTTCCTCGAGTATGGAACTTTTTTTTGCCGAATGCATTTCCAACTTATGGGTGCGCTTGACGCGGGCCCGTCGACCGCTTTCAGGCGGCAACTATTGAGGAACTAATTTATGTCCGTGAGCCTTTCGGAAGAAATCGCGCCGCTCCTGCCGTATCTGCGTAGATATGCAAGAGCATTGGCGGGGAGTCAGAAAAGTGGCGATGCCTATGTCAGGGCCTGCCTGCAGGCGCTGGTGGCAGATCAGACCATTATCGATACATCTCATGGCGTGAAAATCGGTCTGTACCGGCTTTTCCATGTCCTTTGGAACGCGAGCGTCGTTCCGCCCATTGCGAATGACGGGACGGTTTCCATCTTCGAGCAGACCGCTCAGCAGCGGCTGGCGACCATGGCGGCCGAAAGCCGGCAGACCCTGTTGCTGTCCACACTGGAAGGGTTTTCGCTTCCCGAAACCGCCCTCATCATCGAGCGTAGCGAAAATGAAGTGACCCAGCTCGTCCAGGATGCGATCGCGGAAATTGACAGGCAGACCAAGACGGATGTGCTGATCATCGAGGACGAGCCGCTTATTTCCATGGATCTCATCCAGATCGTGGAGTCGCTCGGCCATGGCGTTACCAGCGTTGCCCGGACAGCGAGCGATGCCATCGCAGCGGCCAAGGCGCAGGCCCCGGGTCTTGTGCTTGCCGATATCCAGCTTGCCGACGGATCGTCCGGCATCGATGCGGTGAAGGATATCCTTGCCGAAATGTCCGTTCCGGTCATCTTCATCACGTCGTTCCCCGAGCGTCTTCTGACAGGCGAACGGCCGGAGCCGACGTTCCTTATCACCAAGCCGTTCAATCCGAATACGGTGAAGGCGGGGATCAGCCAGGCGCTGTTCTTCAAAGGGGCGGAAGAGGTGGCAGCTGCCTGAGGGCAGCGCTGCGCGATGAGCACGGGGGGCGTGTTCCACTGCTTTCGTTCTTCGAGAGCGAAGCAAGATGCCGTTTTCGGCGTCTGCCCTTCAGTGCGCGATAACGACAGATCCCGTAGCGGGAGGAAGAGGCGGGCACTGCCCGCCTTCTTCCATCAGTGCCGCGAGATCCAGGTATCGATTTCTCGCTCGGCTTCTTCACGGGTCTTGCCGTATTTCTGCTGGATCAGACCTGCGAGTTCGGTCCGTTTGCCGGCAACACGATCCACATCATCGTCGGTCAGCCTGCCCCATTGGGTGATGGCCTTGCCTTTGAATTCTTTCCAGTTTCCTTCAATCCGGTCCCAATTCATCGGTCGTTTTCTCCTTGTCTTTCTGACATCTGGAAAACGGTTCCTGAGGTCAAAGGTTCCGAATGAATTGCGGTTGCTGCCAGCTTCGAATGTTTGCTGGCGCACCGGCGCGGGGGCGGCTTTTCCGATGCGGGACGGCCGCGAAAGTTTATATGCCCGGATGACGGAGCAAATTCGAAATGTCTGAAATCGTGTCCTATCTGTTTGGTGCGGCCACCTTCATGCCGCATGGATACTGCCTGCTCTGGCGTCCGGATCTCGTGGCCATTCATGCAATCTCCGATGCCCTGATTGCGTTGGCCTATATTGCCATTCCCCTGATGATCTTCGGGTTTCTGCGCAAGCGCCCGGACATTCAAGGCAATTCCCGCAAGATCGGTTACCTGTTCATCGCCTTCATTCTGGCGTGTGCGCTGACCCATCTGACAGCCCTGGTAACGCTCTGGTGGCCGATCTACGGCGCACAAGGTCTGATCAAGCTGGTAACAGCCCTTGTCTCGGTGGCAACAGCCGTGGTTGTCTGGCGGGTGCGGCCGATGCTGCTGGCTATTCCCTCGCTCAAGGATCTGGAGCGGGCCAACGATATGCTGAAGGCTGAAAATCTCCAGCTTTCCGACAAGGTCGGCAGATCGCGGCGGGAGATAAGGCGGATCAACGAGCGGTTCGAGACCGCGTTGACCGGATCCAACATCTCCGTTTTCACACAGGACAAGGATCTGCGCTACACGTGGATCCACAATCCGCGGTTCGGCAAGGAAGCCGATGACGTCATCGGGTGTACCGATCAGGATCTGCTGCCGGAAGAGACCGCGGCGGAACTGGAACCGGTCAAGCGCCAGGTAATGGAAACCGGCGAGACCGCTTCCACCTATTTCGCGCTCGACAGCGAAGAAACGGGAACAGTTTCGCTGGACCTGATCGTGCATCCGACACGCGACAGCAGTGGTGAAATTGATGGTGTGCTGTGCACGGCCATCGATATGACCGAGAAGAATCTCTATGAGATCCGTCTCGCCTCGCTGGCAAGTCAGCTTGCGGAGGCAAACCGGCGTTTCGAAAAGGCGCTCGACGGCTCGCTTACAACTGTGTTCGAACAGGATCTGGACCTGAAATATATTCATGTCGTCAATCCGTCGCCCGGTTTCAAACCGGATTTCTTCATCGGCAAAAGCGATGATGAGCTGTTTCCGGAAGAAGATCAGCTGAAACTCATTCCGGTGAAGAAGAAGGTCCTCGAGACAGGTGAAAGCGCCGTCATCGAATTCGACATGGACATGAACGGGGTCAATCGCAGCTACAACATGCGCATGGAGCCTTCGCGCGACAAGGAAGGCCGGATTGCCGGCCTGATCGGCATCTCCATCGACCTGACCCACAAGCGGGAAAACGAACGTCAGATGCATCTCGTCATGCGGGAACTGACGCATCGCTCCAAGAACCTGCTTGCGGTCATTCAGGCGATGGCACGCCAGACAGCAGCGCGTTCGGACAACACCGAGGAATTTGTCGAAAGTTTTGCCGCACGACTCCAGGCGATGGCGGCCAGTCATGATCTTCTGGTGTCGCAGTCCTGGTACGGCGCTGACCTGAAAGAACTCGTGCTGGCGCATCTGGCGCAATCGATCGACCCGGGAAGCCCGCAGATCGAGATCGAGGGCGATCCGCATTCGATTACGGCGGATGCGGCGCAGAACCTTGGCCTTGCCCTGCATGAGCTGACGACCAATGCCGCCAAATATGGCGCCTTGTCAGTGCTCGGGGGCAAACTGTCGGTGTCGTGGACGACCGTAGATGGAAAGATCAGGCTGGTCTGGAAGGAACGTGGCGGTCCGGAAGTGGTGCCGCCAAGGCGCAACGGCTTCGGGCGGATGTTGCTTGAGCGTTTGGTGGGGCCGGCGCTCGACGGCGACGTTACCATCGACTTCGCTCCCGAAGGCGTGAGTTGCGTCATCGAGTTTCCGGTCAGGAAGACAACTTCTTAGACGCCCGTGCCGTTAACTGCAGGCAGGGCCGACAGAGGTGCGTTACTCCTGCGACGAGCGAAGCTTTATGACCCTTTGCCGAGCGAAGTCTTTTCGCGGCGAAGCGCCTTCAGGGCCTCGTCGATTTCTTCGATCAGTTCGGCTGGAGACCGGCCGTCCCGAGAAATTGCCCGAGGTGCCTTGCGCAGGCTGGCCCGCCAGGCCAGCAAGGCTGTCCGCTTTTGCTCATTCGACAGGTGCCGGTCTTCCAGGACGCTTGCAGGCGTCCGGAACCCGGCAAATCGTTTCGATACGCTGATCATGGTATCACACGGTTGAAACTGAGTTGGTGCATACGCCAAAGGCCGCCTGCCGTCTCGCGGCAGACGGACCTTTGTCGTCTTGCAAGTTATCCGGGATGCCGGTGAGGAACGGTCATTCGGTAATGACGGCCCTCAGCATCCAGGCTGCCTTGTCGTGGAATGTGATGCGCTGGGTCAGAAGATCCTCCGTCACCGGGTCGCTATTGTCGCCGGCGTAGGCTGCCATGTCGCGCATTTCGGCAGCGATCATTTCATGACTGCGAACCAGATCCTCGATCATTTCGAAGGCATTGGGCATGCCGCCGGCCGGCAGGCTGACGGTCAGGTTCAATTTGCCTTCGTCGACATTGACCGGCGCCCGGTGTCCAAGGGCACGAATGCGCTCGGCAAGGTCGTCTGTCGCGGCAAAGAGATTTTCATAGTGCTCTTCGGTGAGGTCATGGATCGACTTGAACAGCGGTCCAACGACGTTCCAGTGGTAAAGGTGCGATTTCACCGTGAGCATATAGGTTTCGGCCAGAATGACCGAGAGATGCTTCGCCAGTTGTTCGCGCACCTCGGCAGAAACACCCGTCTTGATCTGGTCGACCTTCGGGGTTTCGATGTTCAGAACCTGAGACGTCGACATAGTTCTTCCTTTCGTGCTTTCGATTGGCGATCGATGTGTCCGGGTGTGCTGCTGACAAGAGCGTGGCCCGGACGTTCGATAGGAAAAGTCTTCAGCTCGTCCTCAGTTCCATGTTTTTGAAAATATTTCGATTTTTGACAGTATGGAAAATGTGATCTGAAATTATTTCAAGAATAGCATTTGTATTTTTTATAAGTCTGAGCTTTCGGGCGGCATAGTTCATTTTTATCACTTCGATAAAAGGATCTATATCCAGTCCTTTCATCGAAGAGATATTGGAACGATCCTGCGCGAGACGGCGTTTTTCATTTGAGGTTGTTTTGAAAACAGCGGAACAACAAATGAAAGGACACGGCCATGGCTTCCAAAAACAGCTCCAGCATCAAGAAGGAAGACACCTACGACGCCCTGCGCGACAAGGGCTACAGCAAGGAAAAGTCGGCGAGAATTGCCAATGCGCAGGCAAACGACCACCAAGCGCCGTCGCGCAAGGGTGGCAAGGCCGCACCTTATGAAACCTGGACCAGGGATGCGCTTTATGAACGGGCACAGGAGCTCGACATCAGCGGCAGGTCTTCAATGAACAAATCCGATCTGATCGAGGCCTTGCGCGGCTGACGGGCAGCCGTGAAGACGCCGCTGCAACAATTCATGCTGTGTTGTCTGGAACCAAATGAGCGCAAGGCCGTTTACAAGCCAGACCGCGCAATTTGGTTCAGCGCGGTGTCCAAGTGTCCGAATTCCGGGCTTGATTCCATTCACGCGATGCGTGTCGCCCGTCATCAGGGCCTCACGCGATTGAAAACAGGAGCGACAAGATGGCAACTGCGAAGACTGCCACGGCATCGACCGCCAATCCTGCCAATGACACCGTTAGCGCTCGTGAGATCGAGGAAAACATCGAACGCATTCGCGGCGATATTGCCTCTCTCGCCGGCTCCTTGAAGAAGTACGGCGCGGGCAAGACGGATGAATACAAGACCAAGGCCGCCGAAGCAGGGCAGGATCTGACCAAATTGTCCCAGGACGCCTTGAGCGATCTGTCTGCTGAGCTGCAGAATTACGAACGCGCCTTCGTTGCTGAAGTGCGCCGTCGTCCGCTGCAGTCGATCGGAATTGCCGCCGGTGTCGGCTTCCTGATTGCAGCGCTGGTGCGCCGCTGATGCTCCTGCGCGCCCTACCGCTGGCCTTCGGGGCTGTTTCGCGAGACTTCAATGGCATGGTTCACCGTGCCAAGCGCAATGCCGTGTTGGGCGGCATTGCGGCAGTCTGTTTCGCAACAGCCTATGTGGCCGGCGTGGTGGCAGCCGGCGCCTTTCTGGCGCCGGTGTTCGGCCCTGCGATGGCGGCTTTGCTGATTGCCGTCTTCATGGCCGTAACGGGACTGGTCTTCGTGGCGGTGCTCAGCTTCCTGAAGCACAAGGACCGAAGACGCAAGGCGCATAGTCAGGCCGCGCAGCGACTGGGCCTGGCCGCTGCCATTTCCGTTCTGCCACAGCTCACAAAATCAAAAGGCCTGATGATCACCGCCGCTTTGGGCGGTCTGGCCTTTCTGGCAGCGCAGGCACGAGGTGACGAAGAGCGCGGCTAACCCATTGCCGCGCCTTCTTGCCGGCCACCGGAGCAAACAGTGATGACAGCGCAGCCAGACCGACCCGCAGTAACAGGACTCGTTCCCCCCGTAACAGTGGGCGAGGCTGTCAGATCGGACCCGGTTGTCCGCTACTCCGCGGCCATCCTGTGTGGCATCGTGGTGATTGCTTCCCTTGATCTTGCACAAGTGTTTTTCGCACCGGTTTTCCTGTCGGTGGTTGTCGGCACGATCTTCGGACTTCCCATGGAAAGATTGTCTCGCCTGGGCGTGCCGAGCTGGCTCTCGGCAGGGGGGATGGTGCTCGTCTTTATCGCTCTGATCCTGACCGCCGGGGCGGCTTTCGTCGTACCGCTGTCGGACTGGCTCGACAGGCTTCCGCTCATCTGGTCACGGCTGCAGGCGCAACTGGTCAGTTGGCAGGGGTTCTTTTCGTCTGTCGCGAGCCTGCAGGAAGACCTTCGCAGTGCCATGGGCCAGAAGGGCGGCATGCAGGTGAGTGTCGATGACAACTCCGCGGTAGAAAGCGTTTTCTATTTCGCACCGGCCTTCATGGCCCAGGTGGTCCTGTTCCTGGCAAGTCTCTATTTCTTTCTGCTGACCCGCCCGCATCTGCGCAGGGCAGCGCTCCAGCTGTCTCCCGACAGTGAAGGCAGACGTTGCATCGTGACCGCGTTTCGGACGATCGAAGCGCGTCTTTCCACCTATCTCATCTCCATCAGCGTTATCAACGCGGGGCTCGGCGTGGCCGTGGCGCTGACCATGTGGCTGCTCGATGTTCCCTCGCCGCTGTTGTGGGGAATGCTTGCCGGCGTCTTGAACTACGTCGTCTATCTGGGGCCGGCGATCATGGTCCTGGTGATGAGCGGCATCGGACTTGCGACGGGATACACGGCGGTGGAGATCCTGACGCCGCCGCTGGCCTATCTGGTTCTCAACCTGATCGAAGCGCAGTTCGTCACACCAACCGTTCTCGGCCGGACGATGACGCTGAACCCCTTTGCGGTTTTCCTGGCAATTGCCTTCTGGATCTGGCTGTGGGGACCGATCGGCGGATTCATAGCCGTGCCGTTGCTGCTGGTTGTGGTCAGTGTGCTGGAGATCATCAACAACACAGCTCAGTCCGAAGAGCCCGGGCGTTCCGAACCTGAGCCCGAGGCCGACGCATCTCACTGACAATTGCAATCCTGCGAACCCGCGGACATGACAAAGGCCACCCGTGCCGGCGTTCCAATGCCCGCGGGTTCAACGTTGTCGCGGGTTTCTTCTTTCAGGAGCGGATGGAAGGTGGCACCCAGGCTGCAATTGTCCGACGCCGTGGGTGAGGGGGCACCGGTTCCAGGTTCCAACAGGTGATACGGACAATTTGTCAGTTGCCAAAACGCTTGCCGGGTGGGGCCCTTCCAGCGGGGTCGTGTGTCGTTCGCCACGGATCAAGGCAAAATAAAAGCCGCCTGAAAAAGGCGGCTTTTCAACGATTTTGCGTCATGAACTCTTTACTCGGTATTGAATGCCAGCATGCCGTGGGAAATCGGCCAGCCGGTACAGGTGGTTACGCGCGTTCCGGAGACGCAGCGCATCGGGCGGCCATGCACGTCGGCAAGCTCAACCTTCAGGTCGCCTTTGGGAGCGGCCTTCTGTTCAACTTCTACCGGTGCGGGCGTGTTGCTGTTGTGAGCGGTTTCCGCGACCGCTTCGTTGGTGAAAAGGGGTTCAGCCACAATCAGGCTGGAAGCCAGAAGGGCGGCAACGGCGATTGCCGTAGGGGCGTTGGTCGGAATTCGTTTGCGATGCGTGAACATGGTGTCTACCTCCGCCTAGTAAACTCCCGAGTTAAGAAAAGGTTTCACGCCTCTTTTCGATAAAGGAGGAGGTTGAGATCAAAGTGGAAAATTAACTGCACCGATAACTTATGTTAATGCGGAGCGATTGATTTCGTGTCATCGTGCGGAAAGTCAACAAGTCTGACGATGAGAACCCTCGTGACAATGGAACCCACTATTGCCGTGCTGGCAACGCGCGGCGCTGCCTTGGTTGTCGAAGACAACCCGATCATCGCGCTCGATACGCAGATGATGCTGGAAGAGCTCGGGTTCTCGCCGGTACAGACGCTCGCAAATCTTGCGGAAGCGGCGGAAACACTGGCAGCTCAGCTGTTCAGCTTTGCCATTCTGGATGTGAAGATCGGCGACGATACCAGCCTGGCTTTCGCCAGCCAGCTGCTGGAAAAGGGGACGAAGTTCATCTTCGCCAGCGGTTACAGCGATCTCGACCCGCTGCCCACGGCGTTCGAGGGGCAGGTGGTCCTGAGCAAGCCCTACACCAAAGCCCAGATCAGCGCCCTGATCTGACGCGCTCGTTTTCGCTGGAAGATGCCTTTCAAGCAAACGTGAAGATGTCGGCCGCCGCTCAGATGAGCGGGCGGCACTCATCGTCCATGCTCTCGTATGAGGCAAGTTTTTCCAGAGCATCCCTGTCCAGGATCCGGATGCGGTCCTTGGCCCAGCTGATCAGCCCCTTTTCCTGAAGCTTGCGGAGCGTACGGCTGGTGTGAACCGGTGTGATGCCAAGCGCATCTGACAGGTGACTTTGGGAAAACGGTGCATCCAGCGCCTGATTGCTCGCATAGCCGATGGTCTCTGCGCGGTCGTAAAGATGCAGGATGAGATAGGCGAGCCGTTCCAGGGCAGAACGTTGACCGAGGCTGATGATGTGCCCGTCCAGGATCTGTTCCTCACGGGCTGCGATCCAGGTCATTGAAAAGGCCAGGCTCGGGTAGTCCTTGAAGATCGACCAGACCCTGTCGCGCTGAAAGACGCACAAAGTGGTGTCGGTAAGGGCGGTGACCGTGTGCTGCATCTCGTTCAGGACGGCAAGCTGAAGGCCGACAAGATCGCCCGGAAGGGCAAAGTTCAACACCTGCCGTCGGCCGTCCGCCAGAGCCTTGTGCCGAAAGGCCCAGCCATCCAGAATGGTGTAGAGATGCGGGCTCTTGTTTTCTTCCTGAACAATGGTTGCTCCGGCTTCGACCGTCAGTTCACCGGTCTTGAAATCCGAAATGAAGTCCAGTTCCTTGTCTTCCAGCGAGCGGAATACGGATTTCCGTCTCAGGGGGCAGGTTTGGCAATTGGTTTGAAACGGGACTGTTTCGGTCATTCAAATGGCATCTCCATTGGCAATCCATCAAAACGCCTAGAACTGCTGCTGGTTCCCATTTGAGGCAGAAGGACAGGGGAAAGCAAGTCCGTCCGATGCCGGACGCGAATGCTTCGTGCAAAAGAAAGACCTGCAACGGCTGACAATTGATTGCGGAAATGCAAAAGCCGGGCGTTCCGGCGGGCTACATGCCGAAAGGGACGAAGCCGTACGGACCTTGCAACTGTCCGCACGGCGGGTCTTGTGACTGTCTAGGGCCGCAGGATGGTGTAGCCGTCTTCGTCCAGCTCCATCAGAGTGACGGCACCAGCGGGAACGACTTCGACACCTTCCAGAAACTCGATGTCCTTGCCTTCCTTTTTGGCCATGGCCTGGCGGGTGTTGTCGCAAGCCTCGAAGGCGACATTCGGCATGCTCTCCACGAAGGATTTCATGCGGTCCGAAACGGGGGACGTATCCGCCCGGAACATGTGCAGGCCCGCATTGAAGGCAACAATCTTGATATCGGCCTCCTCGCCGATTTCAGAGTAGTGGCGCGCCACATTGGACGCGACGTTCAAGACGGTGTTCATCTTCTGCGGATCATTGTCGCTGATCTGCAGGGCAAGTTTGTGAATGCCGTCGCCTGCCAATACGGCAGAGCCAAGCATCAGCAGGGCCGAAGTGGCCACTGCCAGTCTTGAAAACATTCCCATCGTTTCCTCCTCCTAACGCCGCAGGATAGCCTGCGGCGGCCTTGCGCGGGCGGCCTTTCTTTCACGGGCCGTTGCCGCAAAACGATGTCAGTCGACGCCTCCCATGCCGGAGGCCTCGTCGTCGTCGACAGATCCCGGGGTCACGTCGAGAATACGGGCGCGCATGGTGATCTCGACCGCGCTGTCCTTGCAGTCGCTCATGCAGGGTTCGGCCTTGGCAGCATAATGCGGCTCTTCGGCGCGATCGTCAGCGATGAAGTTTTCCTCGTTGGGAAGACGGATCTCCAGGAAGTTGTCTTTCGACAATTCGAAGTCCTCGTCCTCGACGATGTCGTTCAGATAAAGGAGATAGGCCGTCAACGCGTAAACGTCGTCATCCGACAGGGAACGGGCGTTGCCGTAGGGCATGGCGCGGCGGACATAGTCGTAGACCGTGGACAGATACGGCCAGTAGGAGCCGATGGTCTTTTCCGGGCGTTCCTCGGTCAGGGTGTCCTGGCCACCGGCCAGAACCGGCCAGCGGCCGACACCTTCGCCAAAATCGCCGTGACAGACGGCGCAGTTGTCCGTGAACAGCACTTCGCCATCGGCCACCGTACCGGAGCCGTCCGGCAAGCCGCTGCCGTCTGGGCGAACGTCGATGTCCCAAGCGGCGACCTCGTCTTCCGTCGCCACACGGCCAAGGCCGAAGATGCCACCTTCACGGACTTCGGACACTGGTACGGCTGGAGCCTCCGCTGCCGTGTCGGCGCTGGCGGTTTCCGTTTCAGTGGCAGCAGGTTCTGCGGCGCCCTGCTGGTCGGCGGGAGCAGCAGCGCTGGAGAAGGTGGCCAGATAGGCAATCACGTTGTCCAGGTCTTCCTGCTTCTTCAGACCGGCAAAGGCCATCTTGGTGCCTTTGACCATGTCCTTGGGCTTGGTCAGATAGGTCGTCAGTGTTGCCTCGTCCCAGACGAGCCCGCCGCCACCGGCCTCGATCATCGCCTTGGAATACTTGTAGTCCTCAAGCGATCCTGCGGTACGGCCGAAAATCTCGTTCAGTTCCGGACCGACCTTGTTCTTTGCGCCTTCCCCGACCGCGTGGCAGGCAGCGCATTTCTTGAAGACCTTCTCACCTTTTTCTGCATCTCCCGCCTGGGCCGTCGCGGCAAGCAGGGGCAGGGTGGCGAGCACGGTTCCTAGGCTGAGGGCTTTAAGAAACTTCGACATTTTCCACCATCCCGTCTGCTTTGACATACCAGGTCTGGATGCCGTTGTTGTGGTAGATCGAGTTTTCGCCGCGGGCGGCACGCAGCTCGTTCTTGGTCGGCTGGAAGAAGCCGTGCTCGTCCATCGCGCGGGACTGGATCAGCATGTCCGAGCCGTCCCAGTCGATGTCCAGGTAAAAGCGATGCATGGCTTTCGACAGGCTCGGGCCGTCGAGGCGGGCGGTTTTCCAGTTCCGGCCGCCATCAAGCGACACATCCACCCGCTTGATCCGTCCGTTGCCGGACCAGGCGACACCGGAGATGACCATCGGTCCCTTGCCGTGGCTGATCGGGGCCTGCGGGCTAGGTGACGTGATGACGGACTTGGGATCCATCACCCAGGTGAAGCGGCGGGCCTTGCCGTTCTCCAGAAGGTCCGTGTATTTGGACGTTTCCTCGCGCTGGTGCCACGGTTCGTCGCCGACTTCGATCCGGCGTAGCCATTTCACCCACATGTTGCCTTCCCAGCCGGGGACGACCAGGCGCAGCGGATAACCTTGTTCCGGGCGCAGAGCCTCACCGTTCATCTTGAAGGCAACCAGGCAGTCGTCGAGGGCCTTTTCCATCGGGATGGACCGGGTCATGGCCGAGGCATCGGCGCCTTCCGGCATCACCCATTTGGCATTGGTCTTCAGGCCAGCCTCTTCCAGGATCAGTTTCAGCGGCACGCCGGTGTACATCACGCAGTGAACCATGCCGTGGGTGTACTGACAGCCGTTGAGCTGGGAGCCGCGCCACTCCATGCCGGAGTTGGCGGCACATTCCAGGAAGTAGACCCGGTTCTCGCGCGGGAAGCGCTTCAGGTCTTCCATGGTGAAGACGAGGGGGCTGTCGACCAGACCGTTGATCATCAACCGATGATCTGCAGGATTGATGTCGGCAATGCCGCCGTGGTGGCGCTCGAAACACAGGCCATTGGGCGTGATGATGCCGTCCAGTTCGTGCAGCGGTGTGAAGTTCACCGAACTCTCGGTGGAGGCCGTCAGCCACTCCACGTCGCGGCGGACCACATGGGCCTCGTATTCCGACGGCGTGCCATAAGGGCGCGCCTGCACACCGTCACCGAGGTACCGGTTCCAGTCCTGTATCTCGGTAATCAATGGATCGCCCGCCGCGCGCGCGGCACCAGCCGTGCCTGCAACGGCGCCTGCGGCGAAGCCTGCTTTCAAGAGGGAGCGCCTGGAAAGACCCGGCGTCTTGGAGTTGGTTTTGTCAGTCATGATCGTGTCCTCAGGATCTCTGAAGAAATGGCGTCATCCTGCCAGCTTGACGGACTGGTTGTCCGGCAGGCTGACCACGGGATTGCTTGTGAGATAGGCTTCAACGACTTCGGAGATGGGCGGGCCTTCCGTGCCCTCGTTGACCGAGGCCCAGCCGGCAACGACATATTCCCTGGCGGGGTCGATGGCTTCTCCGGTGGCAAGCAGGGTCATGCCCGAGATGCGCTCGCCGATTTCCTTGCCGGGATCGATGGTGTAGCCCATGCCGCCAACGCGGACCATGTCACCACCCTGCTGGTAGTAGGGGTCCTTGTTGAAGAGGTTGTCGCCGACATCCTCCAGAATGTCCTTCAGCATCCGGCCCGTCATCGATGAACGGTAAGCGGCCGGATAGGTCATGGCGCAGGCGTTATGGACATCCTCGAAGGTGATGTCCTGGCCCGGCAGAAGCGATGTCCCCCAGCGGAAGCCGGGTGAGAGGGCAATTTCGGCGTCGCGTTCGGTCAGGAGTGCCTGGCAGATCAGATCGTCGAAGGTGCCGTTGAAGTTGCCGCGCCGGTAGAGAAGGTTCTCGGTCTTGCCGAGAACGCGGGCGAGGTCCGCTTCGTAGGGCGCGCGAACCTCATCGATGAGCGCAGCCATGTCCGCATCTGGCGTGATGACGTCGGAGAAGATCGGGATCAGGCGATAGGCATACCCGGCCAGCTTGCCGTCCTGAACGTCGAGATCGACCCGGGAGACAAACTTGCCGTTGGAGCCGGAGGCAATCACCAGCGTGTCATTGACGATGACCGGTTCCGGCAGGGCGTCGTGCGTGTGGCCCGTCAGGATGACGTCGATGCCGTCAACGCGCGAGGCGAGCTTCCGGTCGACGTCAAAGCCGTTGTGCGACAGCAGCACGACGATTTCAGCGCCCTCGTCGCGAGCTTCGGTCACATGTTTGGCAATGTCTTCCTCGCGGATGCCGAAGGACCAGCCGGGGATCATCCAGCGCGGGTTGGCAATCGGCGTATACGGGAAAGCCTGACCGATGACGGCGACCTTGGACCCGCCACGTTCAAACATCTTCCAGGCTTCGAAGGCGGGCTCGTCCCATTCGTTGTCGTAGATGTTGGAGCCGAGGAAGGCGAAGGGCAGACTGTCGATGACTTCCTGAACCCGGTCGGTGCCGTAGGTGAATTCCCAGTGCCCGGTCATGGCGTCGGGCTCGAGCGAGTTCATGATCGTGATCATGTCTTCGCCCTGGGTGACGTTGGATGTGTAGCTGCCCTGCCAGGTGTCGCCGCCATCCAGCAGGAGAACGTTGTCGGCGCCGCGTTCGGCGCGAATGCGCTTGATCACGGTTGCGACCCGGTCCATGCCGCCCATCTTGCCGTAGCTCCTGGCAAGGGAGACGAAGTCTTCCGAGGTCAGCGCATAGGCATCCGGCGACCCGGCTTCGATGTTGTAGAGCTTCAGGAAATCGGCACCGGTCACGTGTGGAGGTTTGCCGTTGACGTCGCCGATGCCCAGGTTGATGGATGGTTCGCGAAAGTAGATCGGCTTCAGCTGGGCGTGGATGTCGGTGATATGCACCAGCGTGAGCTTGCCTTTCGGGTCCATCCCCAGGAGCTGGTCTTCCGTCAGGGCTTGCTGGGCCATCAGCCGCGACCACGATCCTGCCATGCCCGATCCGAGCAAGGCACTTGTCGCGGTTGCCGCCATCAGGAACTCACGTCTTGAGAACATCCTCAGTTACTCCAAACCAACGGCCGATGCCCGGCCGGTTGCACAGTTTTCCCGTTGAGGCACGGCGACGCCGTGCACCCCGGTTATCCCACGTTCGGGACATTGATGTTTTCAGCCCTCTGTTTCCGCCTGCTGGCCGGGCGGGACTTCGCCGGCGACAGGAAAGAAACCGGCGCGGTGGCTGCGACCGCGCCGGAGTTTAAACGGTCAGCCTACTGGCGAACCGCCGGGGTTTCGATGCCGAGCCCCGAGCCACGCCAAGTCACATAGACCTCCAGAGCCATCAGCTCATCGGAGAAGGCGGCCGGGAAGGCTGCCCGCGTATCCCGGATACATCCGCGGAAGCGGTTGTGCAGGGAGACAAGGTCCGCCTGCTTCAGACGATAGGTCGGGAACCCGTTGACGTTGCCCTGGCTGAGATGGTCAGCCCGGATGTAGTTGCCGTTGTAGTTCTCGTGGCAGGTGGCACAGGACAGGTTCAGCTGACCCGTGCGGGTGTAGTAGAGCTCCTTGCCCTTGTCCCACCAGGTCTGCATTTCGCCTTCGCTCAGATCGACTTTCATCGGCATGCCAAGCGACTGGTGCTTGATGTAGGTCGTCAGAGCCTTCTGATCGGCCGCGTCGAACTTGTAGGGCTCTGCCTGCATGTTCTGTTCACGGCACTGGTTGATCTGAAGCTCGATGTTGAAAGGCTTGCCGGCGTCCTCATTCCACTTGGGATAGCTGGCGCCGAGACCCTTGAGGAACTCCTCGGAATCCTCGTGGCAGGAGGCGCAGGACTTGCCAGCAGCACCGTCCACGGTGTTCCAGATTTCCTCGCCGCGCTCCACATAGAGCATACCCGGGTTCTGGAAGCTGTCGGCCTCCAGATCACGCGTTTCTTCCGTGCGGTAGTGCCAGCCCGAGATCAGTTCGTCGAACGGGTGCCCTTCCGGCGCCGGTACACGGGTCATGATCTCCACTTCCCCGTCGATAACGAGCTTTTCGTCAACCGGCCCCCCGGCCAGGCTTGCGCTTGTGCCGACCATCGTTATTGCGAACATGGTGGCTATGCGTTTCGTTCTATTGGCCAAATCGTCTCCTCCCGATTTGAGCGATCCCTGGAACATCCTGCCTTCAACCGACTGCAGATACGATGTCCCGACACTCTCGATGCACCCTGTCCCAGGCTTTTCAGTCCGTGCGGACGTCACAGCCGCGGATGCAGGGCCGCCGCCTATTCAACAGTGATCTTGTTCTCGGATTCGTAGACGCTGCCGTCGTCATCGACCCAGGTGAACTTGAACGTGCCGGTTTCATTCACCTTGGCGCTGAACTCCATGTAGGGGTTCGCCGAGACGGCCGGGTCCATGTCACAGGAAAACACCACCTGTCCGTTGAACTCGCAGGTGAACTTGTTGATGATCTGGCGCGGAACGAGGTTACCCTCCTTGTCCTTGCGCTGACCGGATTCCATCGGGTGGCTGATAAGCGTCTTGATGGTGATGACTTCGCCCGCAGCTGCCTTCTTGGGCACTTTCACGCGCGGTTTCGGATCTGCCATGATTTGGTTCCTTCGTATCCCTGATCTGCTTGCCGGGCGGCGGTTCGGCTAAAGGCCGGTGCCAGTCCTGCGGACAAGCCGCTTGCGCTGTTGCTGATTAGCCGCCGCAGCCGCCGATGGTGACTTTCACTTCCTTGCGGTCGATGAAGGTGGAGCCATCGTTCATCTTGGCGACCGCGATGACGTTCTGCGTCTTGGCGAGCCGGATGCGGGTCTTGGCTTCGGCAACACCGCTCATGGCAGTGAAGTGGAACGTGGCAACAGCCGGGTTGGGGTTGCCGTCGGCCAGAATCAGGACAGATTCAACGAAGCTGTCTGCCGTCATCGGGCTGTCGACGGATACGCCGACCGGCACCGTGTTGCCGTTCTCGGCAATTTCCGGCGTGTCGAGGGAAACTGTTCCCTCCTTGGGATCTGCTCCGCCGGTGAAGGCCTTGATGGCCTCTTCGGTCTGGTCGGTTGCGGCGAAGGAAACCCGCGATCCGGCGGCCACGAATGCAGCGGCTCCGATCGTGAGACCAAACACCTGGCGTCTTGTAAAGCTCATCTCTTGCTCCTTGAAACCCGAGATCAATTCTCTTTCAGCGTCATGAGATAGGCGACAACGTCCTCTACCTCTTGCGCTGACAGGATGGTTTTGCCGGCGAATTCCTCGTCGACGTTGATGCCCACCTTCAGGGTGTAGAAACCGGGCATGATGGTCTGTTCGCCGAAGACGTCCTTGCTGTTGACCACGATGGCGCGCAGTTGCGCCTCGCTCCAGCGGTCGGCAGCACCGTCGAGGACGGGGCCGACTTCGCCGTGGAACAGCTGGTCGTTGAGATCGGCATTGGCATGGCAAGCCAGGCAGTTGCCCTTCTTGCGATCGGCGAAGGCTTCGCGTCCGGCCTGCGGGTCTCCCTGAACGCCCGTCAGGGATTCGGACAGTTCCATATCGACGATGGGAACGCTGTCCGGAGCAACCGTTCCGGCGGCCGCTGCGGAAGCGGCCAGGACGGCTAGGCCGGCAAAGGCCGCCGGCAGGCTGAAATGTGTCGCGCCCTTGAACATTGTGTCGGCTTTCCTCCTCAGTGCGGAACGGCCGGCTGTGGTGCCGTTTGCGTTCCTTCGGCAGGTCCGATTCCCCAGCCTGCCTGTCCTCCTCATATTAAAAGATATGATTTTTTGCATATGTTATGCAATAGGCCTTTTGCCGTATCCGGCATAAACCTGTTTTATCCGCTCGTCCTATTCCGCGTCGAGGCGGCCTTTTTCGCGCAACTCGTTGATTATGCGGGCATGATACTTCTGGAAATGCTCGTCGCCTTCGTAGCCTTTTTCCTGAACCCAGCGAAACATGTTCAGGAAAGTCCACTTGCCGAAGGCGCCAGGCATCGTCGCAACGGCCACTTCCGACACGGTTCCCTCGCTCGGAACCTCCTCCGGCAGGAACACGATTGTGGGTGTGAAGACATAGCCCCATTTGCGCGCGGCGGTCTTTTCGGTCAGTTCTTCGCCGTCCAGGTCAATCACTTCCTCGTCGCCGAACATGTTGTATTGCACGACCATGAAGTTCTCTTTGATGTAGTCGGTCACTTCCGGGTCGGAGAGGATCTTTTCGTGCATCTGGCGGCAATAGATGCAGCCACGTTGTTCAAAGATGATTGCAAGGCGCTTGCCTTCTCCTGCCGCGGTTTCAATGTCTTCGCCTATGTCGCGGAAGGTTACGGTGAACCAGGGCTGCTTGTGCAGGCCATCGTCGCCGAGCGTTGCGGCGAGCGCCGTTGTGGTCAGGGCCGCCAAGAGCTCGACTGCCAGCACCAATTGTTTCCAGATACGCATGTCATTGTCCTCCCTGGACCGGAAATGGCCGGTCAGCCGATTTGTGAGAAAACCGGGAAAGTTTCGAGTAGCCAGAAGGCGATTGCCGACATTTGCCCGGTGATGAACAGCAGGCCGGTGAGCACCAGGAGGCCGCCCATGATCTTTTCCACCGTGCCCATGTGTTTGCGGAAACGGCCGGCCAGTTTCAGGAACCGGCTGGCAAATGCTGCCGCCAGGATGAAAGGCAGACCGATGCCGAGTGCATAGACCGCAAGCAGTCCGGCGCCGTGCCAGGTGGTGTCCGACGATCCGGCAACGAACAGGATTGCCGCCAGAACCGGGCCGACGCACGGTGTCCAGCCGAACGCGAACGCCAGGCCCATGACGAAGGCTCCAACCAGACCCGCGGGCTTGCGTTCCACATGAATGCGGGCTTCGCGGAACAGGAGCCCGATGCGAAAGACACCGAGAAAATGCAGGCCCATGACGATGATGATCGCGCCTGCAACATAAGACAGGATATCGTAGTAGCGGGCGATCGACTGGCCGATGACGCTGGCCGTTGCACCGAGGGCGACAAAGACGAGCGAAAAGCCGAGCACGAAGGCGATCGCCGCCAGAATCACCCGGCGACCCGTTTCGGCCGTGGCCGTGTCGCCCTTCAGTTCATCGACGCTGACACCGGCCAGGTAACACAGGTAGGGCGGCACAATCGGCAAGACACAAGGCGAAATGAATGAAAGCAGACCTGCCAGAAAGGCAGCGCCCAGAGAAACATCGAGCATTCATTTCCTCCCAGAGAAACTCGATCTTCGGTTGCTTTAAAATATTCAAAAGTTCCTATATATTGCAATGGAAGAAATGTGGAGACTGCAAAATGTCCGTCGCGACACGTGCGATGATCCTTGCCGGAGTGTTGGTTTCCGGCCTGTTTCAGGCGTTGCCCGCCTGGAGTGCCGAGCTGGTCATGCTTGAGCAGCCGGGGTGTGTCTGGTGCAAACGCTGGAACGAGGAAATCGGCATCGCCTATCCGAAGACGTCGGAAGGCCGGCAAGCGCCGTTGCGCCGCGTCGATATTACCGACGCCTGGCCGCAGGACCTGGCCGGCATACCGAAAGAGCGGATGACTCCAACCTTCATTCTGGTGGCCGACGGCGTTGAAATCGACCGTTTGCGCGGCTATCCGGGAGAGCACTTCTTCTGGCCGCTGCTGACCGATATGTTGGGAAAGCTTCCGGACACGAGCAAGTGATGCTGTTGATCCGGTGCTGAAGTTGAGGCATGAATCTGAAAAGCGGTTTTGTGCGCTGCAATGGCAATGCTGAAAAGGGTATGGGTTCCGGATGATACTGCCGGCCTTTGACAAGAACCTGGATGCGAAGGACCTCGACCTGCTGATGGAGCAGGCGCGGAAGGCGAGCGATCTGCTCAAGGCCCTTTCGCACGAAGTACGCCTTGTCATCCTGTGTCTGCTGTCTGAAGGCGAAAAGTCGGTTTCCGAGCTCGAAGAGATCCTGACAATGCCGCAGGCCGCGGTTTCCCAGCAGCTTGCACGGCTTCGCCTGGAAGGCCTTGTGCAGTCGCGGCGCGACGGGCGGATGATCTACTACAGCCTCATGAACGATGAGGTAAGTTCGATCATTTCGAGCCTTTACGAGCTGTTCTGCAAGGACGTGCGTGCACCTGAAAAATAAACGCAGGTAGCGCAACATACGGGCGTGCGATGCAGCAACGAGATCGATTGCTCCAAATTTCGCTGCCTGCTACGGTTTGAAAAATCGCCGAAAGAGCGAGTACGGGAAACGCGGCCGGAATAACCGGCGGAGGGTAGGACGCGCATGGTCAATCTCGATCCGGCGGTGCTGACACCGCTTCTGGGTGTGCTCGCGGGGTGCGTGCTGGGGTTCGTTGCCAGGTCAAACCACTTCTGTACGCTGTCGGCCCTGGAAAGACACTGGTACGCGGGCGACAGCAGCGCGCTCAGGACCTGGGTGCTTGCTTCCGTATCCGCACTGATCGGCACACAGCTGCTCGTCGCCTTCGGCATGGCCGACACGGCTGCCTCCTTTTACCTGTCACCGCAATTTGCCTGGACGGGCGCCATTCTCGGCGGCTTCATGTTCGGCATCGGCATGGCGCTTGTCGGCACCTGCGGCTTCGGTGCCGTTCTGCGTCTGGGAGGCGGAAGTCTGCGGGCGCTCGTGGTGCTGACGGTCATCGGCCTGTCGGCACTGGCCGCCCAAAGGGGCATCGTCGGCATCGTGCGGGTGCCGATCGTCGATGATCTTGCCGTTTCCTTCACCGCAAGCGGCAGCCAGTCCATGGGCGACATTGTCTCGACCCTGGTGGGCATGAAGCTGCAGGGTGTGGTTGCCATCGTGCTCGCTTTGGCCGGTCTGTTCTGGATCTTCAAATCGGCGTCCTATCGCCGGCAATGGAGCAAGATCGGAACCGGTGTTGTCATCGGCAGCGTGATCGCCTTCGGCTGGTGGGCGACAACCTTCCTTGCGGGACGCTCCTTCGATCCGATCCAGATCGAGGCCGGATCCTTCGTGGTACCGGTCGGTGACACCATCATGCAGCTGATCACCTATACGGGGACCCTGCCGGATTACGGCGTCGGTCTGATTGCCGGTACGCTGGTCGGCGCCGTGGTCGCGGCCATGTGGAAACGGGATATCCGCTGGGAAGCGTGCGACGATGCACGCGAACTCGGCCGCCATCTTCTGGGTGGCACCCTGATGGGTGTCGGCGGCGTGTTTTCCATGGGCTGCACGGTGGGGCAGGGCATTACCGGCTTTTCCACGCTGGCGATTTCTGCGCCCATCGTGATGGTATCCATGGCACTCGGTGCGCGGGTCGGGCTTGCCTGGCTTGTGGAAGGCAACGTCCTTGCCGCCTTCCAGCGCAACCAGGGCAGTGCCCATCACTCGGCGGCGGAGTGAAACCGGCACCTTTCACCCGGCAGTTCAGGCTGCGACGAAACTGTAGGCATCGCCGGTGCGTTCCACGTGCCCTCCACCGGGGTGGGGGAAGTGGTAACCGATGACGCGGGAGCCATCTTGCGCCAGGCGGTCGAGCAGCGCCTTGCGGGTGGCAATGCCCATGTCGCGGTCCTGATCGGAGCCGGAAGCCCAGCCGGGTTTTTCGAAAGAAATCACCGTGTTGGAAATCGCGTCGCCCACCACCATCAGGCTTTCGGATCCGCCGTGCAGCATGTAGGACATGTGCCCCGGAGTGTGGCCCGCCGTGTCGATTGCCTCAACGCCTGAAAGCACTTCCTGGCCCGGCTTGATCATGTTCACCCGGTCTTCGATCACGTCGAAACGCGCCTGTGCCCCGACCACGAAACTCTTGCGCTCCTCCGGCGTCTTGGCCAGCGTATCGTCGGCGCGCCAGTAGTCCCATTCGGCCTGTGGCATCCAGATCTGCGCTTCCGGGTAAAGCGGATCGTCGAAATCGTCCAGGATGCCCCAAAGATGGTCCGGGTGGGCGTGGGTGAAGACAATGTCGGTGATGTCCGACGGATCGATACCGGCTTCCGCCAGGTGGCCCGGCAACTCACCTGCCGTCGACTGGAAATTGGCGCCTGATCCGACGTCGAAGAGGACTGTGCGGTCGCCGGTCCGGAGCAATGTGATGTTGCAATCCGGCGTCAGAGCGTCCGTGGCAAGGCCATGGGGTTTCAGCAGCGCCGCGATCTCTTCTTCGCTTTGTTCTGGCAAAATGAAGTTCATCGGCAGGGTCAGATGACCGTCGGAAAAGACGGTGATGTCGTGTGCTCCGAGGGTCAGGTTCGCGGCTGCGAAGGCAGGCGTTATCCGGCTGGCAAAACCCGCGGTCGCAAACGCGAGGCCTCCGGCAAGAACGTTGCGTCTCGTCAGATCTTTCCGAAATTGCCCGGACATGGCATCCTCCACATATTCAAACTTTTGAATTTATCTATGTTTCATTGAGAGAGGTCAATGCCCGTTGAAGCGAAAGGGCACCAAGCTGGTGGCAATCGAGGACGCAGTGTGCCCGGGAGGGGCCCATGGACCTGACATTTCTTCTGGACGAAATTTCCGAGCCCTGGTTGCTGGCAATCGGCGGGCTGGTTGTCGGCGTCCTTTTTGGCGCCTTTGCCCAGCAAAGCCGCTTTTGCCTGCGCGCTGCCAGCCTGGAATTCTCTCGCGGTGCGCCGAAGGACCGGTTGCCTGTCTGGCTCCTGACCTTTTCCGCGGCGGTTCTGTGCACGCAAGTGTTGATCCACCTGGGCGAAGTGCAGGCAAATGAAGCCCGCCAGTTGGCGTCGCCGCAAAGTCTCTCCGGAGCTTTGCTGGGCGGGTTGATGTTTGGCACCGGCATGGTGCTGGCGCGCGGATGCGCAAGCCGTCTGCTGGTGCTTTCGGCCACCGGCAATCTGCGGGCGTTATTGTCCGGGCTTGTCTTTGCCGTCGTCGCCCAGGCGAGCCTGCGTGGCCTGTTGAAACCGGTGCGCGAATGGTTTGCAGGTCTTTGGACGACAGGGGATATCGGCGGCAACAATCTGACCGAGATGCTGGGATTGAGCACATCCGTGACGCTTGGCTTCACGGCGCTCTGGCTGGTGGCGGGGCTTGTCTTTGCCTGGCGGTCGAGGGTGAAGGTCTGGCAGCTGGTGGCGGCAGCGGGCGCGGGGCTGGCAATTCCCCTGGCCTGGTGGTTCACATCCGCCATGGCCCGGCAGGCTTTCGACCCCGTGCAGGTGGAAGGCGTAACCTTCACCGGACCGTCCGCCGATGCCCTGATGCTGGTTCTGTCACCACCGGGTGATCTGCTTGATTTCGATGTCGGCTTGGTGCCCGGCGTCTTTCTGGGCTCGTTCCTGGCGGCCTTCGTGACGCGGGAACTCGCCCTGCAGGGGTTCGAAGGCGGCAAGTCGATGGCGCGCTACCTCACCGGAGCAACGCTCATGGGCTTCGGCGGCATGCTTGCCGGCGGCTGTGCCGTCGGGGCCGGTATCACGGGAGCTTCCATCTTCGCGCTGACGGCGTGGATCACCCTGACCGCCATCTGGCTGTCTGCCGGCATTGCCGATCGCCTGCTGACAAGCTATGACGCCCGGCAGCAGACAGTCGGTGGGTCTCCTGCAGCAGAACAGGTGAAAACCGCAGCCTGAAGGCAAAGCAGGAAGAGGCCTTGCCTGCCGGGAGCTGACGGGTTCAAGGCCCTTATCGGCCTATCATGGTTTCTTCTGTTGCCGGACGGGTGAACTGGTCGAATTCGGAAACGAAGCGGGCACTGATCCAGCCGCCGGTGGACAGTTGATACCAGACACCTTGCGGCCCCGAGACGATACGGCAATCGGAAATCTTGACCTTGTCGCCGATCTGCACCCGGCCAACGGCTTCCGCGTCGAGAGAAGGGTTCTGGCGAACGTTGACGTCCCGCGCGATGGTGCGCTCCCACGAATTCCAGTCCGTCAGAGCTGTCGGTGTTTCCTCGCCGATGTCGTAGTCGATGACATCGCTCGTCCAGTAGGCATATTCGGTCGTCAGCCTGCCGCCGTGGCAACTGGCTGCGTCGGCAAGCAGCGCGTTGGTCACTTTCGGCAGGGTATCGTCGAAGGGCCCCGGCATTGCGCACCATGTGGGGGCGTCATACCCGCCCTTCGCACAGGGTAGCGAACCGGAGGTGATGCGCATGCCGACGGTGCCGTCTTCGGAAAGTTCTACGGTGCAATAAGCAACGCCGTTATGGCTGGCGGCGATACGGCGTGACCCCAACTCTTGGATCAGATCTTCCAGCTTGGTTTCCTGCGGGTTCGGGCCAGATCCGTCAATTGCGCCGAATTCATATTCGACTTCAGATTTCCTGATTGAATTGTCGGCCTGGAAAAGCTGGGTGCACATGGCGCCAACCGTGTCCATGTAAAGGGCACTCTTGTTGATCGGGTCGGCAATCGTGCCGGCAGAAACCGGCGTCAGGCCCATCGCGTAGGACCGAATGCCGCCAGCCAGATAAAAGAAGCTGTCGGCAGTACGGTGGGACAGGGCTTCCTGCAGCAGAATGGACGGGGCAATGCCGCCCTTGATCAGCTTGACGTAGGTCTGTGTCACTTCATAGGCCAGGTTCATGGCTTCCTTGACCGCAACAAGCTGGTTGGCCTTCTCCTCCGGCAGGAATGCCATGTGGTACCCGAGTGCCGCGCCAGCTTCCAGAAAGCGGATATCGCCACCATAAACAGCGTTGCGCGGGGTAGCCGCCAGGGTGAAGGCGAGAGCGCAGGCGGACAGGCACTCGTTACCGTTGAGAACGAAGACACCGTTGAGATCCGGGTCCTGCGAGCCGACGTTGTATTGCAGATACTGGCCGATGCGGATGCCTTCCAGAAAGCTGCCGCCGGGGCTGTCGAAGACGATGTATTTGCCCCAGGTGCCGTCGAGAGCAGCCTTCAGCTTTTCCAGATCGCCTTTTTCGATGACGCCGGAAATCAGGAATATCGTTCCCTGCAGTTCATTGACCACGCTGCCGGCAGACCCTTTGCCCGGATACAACGGCTTCAATTGTGCCAATCGCGGTGCGAGATCGGGACGCTGTGTAATCTCGGCGGCGGAAAGCTGCGAAACCGCGAAAACCAGCGAAAGACAGAAAACGATGGATTTGAGCAACATGGGTACCGTCGACTGCTGAGTGAAGCGGGCGCCGGCCGCCTCGATGATTTTTGCCAAACGAGGTCCGGGAAAGTGCCCGTTTGTGACGCCTGAAAGTGAAGTTTGAGACCTGCTTGAGCTTGCCTGCAAGGGATTACTGCCGGATTTCATAATCCTGATAACCGGCCGCCCAACGGGCGCTGCGATTGGCGTTGTCCGCGGTCCAGACCTTGTTGAGGCGGCCGGAAAGTTCCTTCATGAAATCGATCTTGTTGCCGATCGGCTCGAATTCGCCGTTGGCAGCAAGAAGGTTTTCCAGATCCACCGGATCCTCGGTCACAATCGCCAGCAGCTTGCCCTTGCCCGCCGGTCCCTCTGCCTCGAAGCTGAAGCCATAGGACGGGTCGGGAACCGTGAGCGCGGAGTTGGCCCGGATGCGACCGGTCTTGCCGGCGGAGCGATCCTCATCGGTCGGGAACAGAAGCACCAGATCGTCTTCGACGGTCAGGTCGAAAAGGGTCAGGTAGCCATCGACCGCGCTGGTGAGCTGGAATTGCACCTCGTCACCGATCTGGTGTACGGAGCCGGGCAGGATGGAGACCTTGATTTCCTGAGAGGATTGTTCCGGAAGCACGTCGGAAACATCGTCGGCGGTATTTCCGGTTACCGTCTGGACGGGGCCTTCGGCCGAAGCCGGTTGCAGAATGAAGGCTTCGTTGCGCGGTGACATGTTCGGCGTGAACTGCAGATCACGGCAATCCTCCACGCGCTGGCACCATTGCTCGGTGCGCGGACGCAGATAGTTCAGAAGTTCCGCGGTGGTGACACGGCCATTGCCGTTGAGGTCGGCCTCGCGCGTGCGCAGACCCCGGATCAGGTTCTGGGTAAAGATGCCCGAGCCGTTGGTTTCCCATGCGAGCTGGTGCGGCAGGGCAGCGGACAGGGTCAGATGCACGTTGGTTTCGCGTGCCAGAGGCTCTTCGTCACGCACCACCGGCAGGGACCTGGAAACGCCCGAGAACGGCAGGTAACGCGCCTTCGCATCAAGACCCTTGGAAACAAGATCCGGCACGACATCGCGGTTGACCGTACCTGAATGACAGGAATCGGCGATCAGGATCACTTCGCGGCCCCTCAGTGTGGACAGCGCGGAGGCGATCTCGTCGTCGGTGAGCATATCCTCGGCCCTTGCACCTCTGCGGCCGTAATCGGTCGGGACGAAGGTTTCATCGAGACCGTCCTCTTCGTCGCCATTGCGATCGGGAACCTGGGAGCCGTGACCGGAATAATAAATGATGACGCGGTCACCCGGCTTCGTTTCACTGGCGAGCCAACCGGTGATGGAACCCAGAATGTTGTTCTTGGCCGCGCCTTCTTCCACCAGGATGCGGACATCGGAAGATGCAAAGCCCCAGTCGCCCTTGAGGAAATCCGCCATCTGGCGCACGTCGTTCGCAGGGCCTGAAAGCTGCGCGTCCGGTTCCAGATAAGGGTAGACACCGGCGCCGATCAGCAATGCCTTTTGCGCGGCGTGAACCGTGCCGGCGGACAGGCACAGGCACATGGTTGCCGCGAAGGCCTTGAGGTATCCTGTTTTCACTGGAGGTCTCCCTTTGCGCGCGTATAAAGCCCGACCCAGTCCAGGCCGAAGGACTGGCCGTCGAGCGTGTGGCCGATTTCCTTGGCCAGGGCGGCGAGATCATTGTTTTGTTGTGCGTCCTGAACCGCATCCACGAGATCGGGCATGGGGGACGGTGTGGTGATGGCGATGAGATGGTCGGCGCCGAAAGGCGGGATCACCGCGGATCGGAAGCTGTCAGTCCGGCCAGGCCGGAGCTTGCCTGCAGCCAGACCGCGCTTGCCTCTGCGAACGGGGCCGACCAGTTGAACTGCCCCGTTTGAAGCGAGGTTGAACAGGACCACATTTTCGTTGCCGGACGAGCGGATCGAGAATGTCACCTGCTCACCTTCGATATAGGTCCGGCTGCCGTCGGAGAGATCCAGTTCCGGACCTTCAGTTTCGGCAAAGCCGATCAGGAAGGCAAGGAAGCGCCATTTGTCGACGGTCGCCTGCAGGGCCTCGGCGGAAGGCGGGGCGGGAAACGAGGCAATCACGTCACCGGTCTTGTAGACCAGTGAAGAGCCGTCGCCGTCGTAAATCAGATCGGCCTCCGCCTTGCTGTCGACCTTGCGGATGCCTGACAGGGCGGGAATTGTCTCGCCGGGGGCGGCGTAGAGCGTCAGTTCCGGTAGTCCGGCGCTCGGGGCAGGCGTGCCGGCAGCATCATGCAGCAGGATTTCCAAGTCTCTGGATCCGGCATTGACCTCCGGCCGTTGCCGCCGTTCGGTATGGCGCTTGACCGAGCTGTTGACGTAACGCTTCAGCTCGGCCGTGTTCAAAACGCTGTTGCTGTCACCGTCCGCTTCACCCTCAAGTGCGCGGGAAAAGGCATAGGAGAGCGCACCGCGCAGCTCTTCGCCGATCCGCACTTCCTGGGTGACCTTGTTGCGGTCCTGGGCATAAAGCCAGATGACATTTTGAAGTGCATCTTCCTCAACTTCGCCAAGTTGCCTCACCCGGTCGGCGATCCTGTCAGAGGATTTGTCGACCCGAACATCGGCAACGCGCACATTTACTTCTGCGCGGAAATCGGCGGCCCGGGCCATATCGCCTGCAAAACAGCTGTCGGCGACGAAGACGACGGTTGCTTCCTTTTCTTCGGCCAGCAGATGGCCGACCTCGTTGTCGATGATGCGCTCGTTGACACCCGGGCCGGTTTCGTCGAAGCCCGCCAGCAGGAACATGTTGTCGAGTTCTTCGTGCCCGGGAAGGATCGCTTCCTGCCGGGCACCGTGACCGGCATAATGAAACACCAGCGTATCCCCCGGGCCGGCAAGCTCCGTCAGCTCCCGCCACGAGGCAAAGACGTTGTCCCGCGTGGCGTCGGCATCGGTCAGCAGGATGACCTTGCTGGCCTCCAGCTTTTCCAGTGTTCCGGCAACATCTCTCGCGTCATTGACGGCGCCCTTGAGGTCAGTGATGTGCTGATAGTCGTCAATGCCGATGACGAGGCCGTAGAGATTGCCGGCAAATGCGGGAAGCGGCGCGGCAAGGCCTGCTGCAAGCACGAGGGCAGGGGCAAATCCCGGCACCCGCTTTTTCAGGAAAGCCGCGGAGGCCGGCAGAATGGATCTGGTCATGCGGGCCGCCTATTTCCGGACGAATTCAACACGCCGGTGCGCCTGATTGCGCACGTCCTCGGTGTAGAGGGATGGATCGTCGAACTGGAACGGCTGGCTTTCACCCATGCCAAGCACCTCGATGGAGCCGGAGTATCCGGCTGCCAGCAAGGCGCTACGTACGGCCTCGGCACGCTTCATGGACAGTTGCATGTTGTAGGCATCAGAGCCGACCGGATCGGTATGGCCGACGACCTGGATGTCCGGGGAGCCCTGCTTTTCCAGAGCTTCCTGCACGTCTTCAAAGCTGGTCCTGCCGGCTTTGGTCATGACATCCTGATCGTAGACGAACTGGATCGGAACCAGGGTCTTCTTGCGTTTGTAGCCGCGCGTGGAAAAGCTGTATTGCGAGATCGACTGTCCGCTGCGGGTGACCGGGATCTTGATGTCTCCCGGTTCCTCTGAAATCTGGGCAACGACCACCGCCAGCTCATCCAGGCGGTCGCGCAGCCGGGCGATCATGGCATGTGCCGGTTCCGCAGGGGTCAACTCGGTGTCATCCACCAGGCCAAGGGCTTCCTGATAGGCGCGGAACGCCGGCAGGGTTTGCTGCTGCTTGCGCAGAATTTCTCCGAGCAGATAGGAAATACGCCAGTGGCTGCCGAATTCCTGAAGGTCGGCCAGGTCCTGTTTCAGGGTTTCAAGGTTGCCGGTATAGCCTTCAAGATCCTGAAACGGCGCGATGACGTCGAGCCGGGCATCGATGATTTCCTTGCCGAAGCCTTCGACCACCATGCCGTCGCAATCGCTGTCATTGAAGGCCTGGTCGTAGATCCTGACGCGGTCTTCGTGACCGGCGCTCAGCGGCATCGCAAGCCAGTCCTTCTGAATGCTCTCGCATGAAACGAGTTGTGCGGAAGCGTCAGTGGTCAGGAGGGGCAGGGCGATGACGGTGGAGACGGCAAGGCCCGCCAGGTGCATAAGGCGGGCGGGTAAAACAGTTCGGATAAGCGGCATGCTGGAAAGTCTCTCCAACTCTTGCATGATAAATTATAAAATAGGTCGGTCTGGCGGGTGTTTGCAGCGAAGGGTTGAGGGCCGGTTGTTTCCGGGCTCGCAGACGTTGCAACTGACGCACCGGTGTAAAATCCCGGTTGCTTCTCCGTTCCTTATTGCGTTTCAATCTGTTCGCAAGACAACATCACGCAGGGTCGCTTGAGTCAATTGTCAGGGCGTCATGAGGTATTTCAAATTGATGATTTCTAAGGATGAGGTTGCAGTGGTGCCGGGCGGTCAAATGTCGAGATGTGTCAGACTTCTGACAGGGTTCTGCTGTCTTTTTCTGATGGCCGCCGGTCTGGCGCAGGCGGAGGAAAACCGCTTTGCGCTTGTTATCGGTAATTCGTCCTACGAGAAGATCGGCCGGCTCGGAAACCCGGGACGGGATGCGGATCTTGTCGCCAAGTCGCTGGAAGCGGTCGGATTCGAAGTTTCGGTTCATTTCGACCTTGATGAGGACGGTCTTGGCAAGGTCCTGGACGATCTTGCCGATCGTGCTCCGGACCTGGATGTGGCGGTGCTCTATTTCGCAGGCCATGGCATTCAGAAGGATGGTGAGAATTTTCTGATCCCCGTGGATGCGCAACTGAAATCTGCGACCTCGATCGAACGGGAAACGGTCAGTCTGCGTTCGTTCATGGAGGTGATGGAAGAGGTGCCGATCAGTCTCCTGTTCCTTGACGCGTGCCGCAACAACCCCTTTGCCGAACATCTGTTGTCCCAGTCCTCCTCCGACGGGCGGTCCGCCGGGATCACCCGCGGGCTTGCCCCTATCCGCACCGTTGGCGACATGCTGGTCACTTTTGCCACCTTGCCGAATTCCGTTGCAAAGGATGGTGCCGGACAGAACTCGCCTTTTGCCAAGGCGCTGGCCCGCCACGTCGCCACACCGGATGCGGAAGTCTCCGTCTTGATGAAGCGGGTGACGCGTGACGTGATGGCCGAGACCGACGGCGAGCAGCGGCCGCAGCAGCTGTCTCAGATGCAGACGGAATTCTATTTCAAGCGCACCAACGCAGCCGCTCCGGAGACAGATGATCAGCAGACCCTGCTGGCAGTCTATCCCGGCTCGGTCAGTGCCGGCGAGGAAGTCTCGGTTCTGGCGGATGTGCCGCAGCAGTGCGCACCGGATTTCTTTAACATAACACCGTCAAACCGGGTGACGCCGATCCCGACTTCGTACTTCAAGACGGTTGAACTCGGCGGCGGCAAGATCCGGTACGAAATCTCGCCCGGCTCGCGCTATGGGCTGGTCGTGGAAGAAGCGGACGAGAAGGGGGCGAACCGCATCGGCTTCTTCTGTTCAATGGGACCGGCTCTTTCCGATCAGCAGAAAAAGGAAGTGCTCAGGCGCATCAACGGACAGCTCGCGCAAAACGAGATGTCCGGAACCATCGGGTCCGACCCGGAACGGGTCGCCTATCATTTTGCCGAGTTCAAGATCAACTGACGCAGGAGAAGAGGCGGGGCGCTTTCAACGAAGATGCGCTCGCGCTCTGAGACCGAAAGGTCTGTGCATCCCCGATCGCAGCCCGCGCTTCGATTGGCCGGGAGGATGTCGGGGAGGCGACTGTGTAGGCAGGTCCTCTTGTGAGGATCAGTTGACCGGCAGCAGGACCAGCTGGACGCGGCGGTTCTGTTCGCCGTAGGGATCGCTCTGGTCCTTCAGCCTGGAGGCGCCCATTCCGCTTGCCAGAACACGCTGCTCTGAAAGCCCACCCCAGGCTGCAACGAAACCTGCTACCGTCTGGGCGCGTTGCTGCGAGAGGGCAAGATTGTACTGTGCGCTGCCCTTTGCATCCGTATGGCCAAGCAGCAGGAAGCGATAGTTCTTGAACTTGTCCTGGCTCAGAATGCGCGAGAGTTCGGTAATCTTCGCGGCCTGGTCCGGACGCAGCGATGCCGAGTTGTAGTCGAACAGGATTTCCATGTCGATCGTCGGCAGTGGAGCCGATGACGCAGTTTCCGAAGAGCCGCCGACTGGTGGCGGGGTGGAGGCAGCACCTTCTCGATCGACAAGCTTGAGGTTCACTACATCGTCCATCGACAGGGCGGTGTTTGACTTGAATTCCGAGTTGCTGCAGGCGGCCTGATCAAGCAGGCATTTTTCCATGTCGGTCTCCGCCGGGGCACTGGCGTCACGCGAGGCGGAAGTTGCGGGTTTGGTGTCGCCGCCAAGATCGAAATCCTCAAGTGTGATAGTGCTTTGCGCCGCGGCAGGCAGAGCCAGGGAAATAAAAATCAAAAGAAATGTAAAAGGCTTCATGGCAATATCCCGAACCGTTACGTGGTCGTTTCACGGATTGATCCGTTTCTACCATACGGCTGGCAAAAAATGAAAGTGGCCACTGCGTCAGTTGGATATTTGACGCTGTCCCATCATCCCTGCCACATTTGCGGCCTTACAAAATCAAATTGCAGACAATTGGATTGAATGAGGGGCTGATCATGTTGCGAAACGCTGTAGCGGGGGTGGCGGGAAAAGGCGTTGCCCGAAGCGTAATACAGACGCTTGCGTCGGTGACTGTATGTATTCCTGCCTTTTCGGCGGCCCATGCGGCGGAAATGCGTCTTCTCGACAGCAATCCTGCAGCCGCTGCCGGCTACCAGCTTCTGGACCTTGGGACGGTGAGCGCAGAAGCCGTCGGTCACGCCAAGGGCCTTGAAGACGGTTTCACATCGAAGAGCGCTGTCAAGGACGGGTCGCTGCCTTATTTCGAAAACGGCATCGCAGGCGATGGAGCGCATACCTATGAGACACTGCATATCGTGCCGGCCTGGGGTGGGCTGAAGACGGGCAAGGTCATATCCATCGAGGGACAGATCCAGAAGGGGGACCTCGATCACCTGAAGGCTCTTGTGGAACGCAGCGGCTTTTCGGACTGCCTGAGGCCCAGCTACTGCCCCTATAACAACGTGATTTCGCTCAACAGTCCGGGCGGCAACCTGCGCGAGGCGCTGGAAATCGGCAAATACATCGCAGAGCAGAACTTTATCACGCTGCTGCCGGAAAATGCCGTCTGCGAGTCCGCCTGTTCCCTGGTCTTTCTGGCGGGCTACACGCGATACGAGGGGTTCTTCTTTCCTCGCCGTTTTGCTCATGAAACCGCCCGTCTCGGCATTCATCAGCCTTATATCCAGCTTCCTGAGGGCAACTACAGCGCGGAGCAGGTCGGGCAGGTCGTTCAGCTGATCAATCGGGGCGTCAACGAGGTTACGGACTATTTCCTCAGCACAGGTATCGGCATCGGCTTCATGCGCAATATGTACGGCACGAAACCCGGGTCCATGTATCACTTGTCCCTGGCGGAAATGGCTGCCGAAGGGATCTTCGTCGTTGGACGTCCACAGGATCTGTCAAATCTCAGCCGCAGCCAGATGCTGTCCTATTGTTCCAGCCTGTATCAAGGACGCTTCAACACCGTGTCGCAGGACCTGCTGGCCAATCTGCAATCGAACGAACGCACTTTCCTGACCTATGTTACCGGGCAGAATTTTGTCTGTCTGGGCGTGAAGAGCCCGAATGGCGACAGCTGGCGGTCCTACGTCTGCGATGGCAGTTCGAAATGTCTGCTCGGCGACTTCGGGCAAGTGGCGCTGTTCGAGCTGGAAGCCAACGGCAAGCTTTCGGAGTTTCGCGACCGGGATGCGTCGGCCTTGATGAACATTGCCGCAGGGATCGACAATACCGAGGTTGGTCTGGCGCTGAAGGAGTACAATCACCGGGTGGCGCTGCTCTATTTTGTCGAGCTGTTCGCCGAAAACATGGGAACGTTCGAGACATCTTTCAAACGCATTCCGGCAAGCCTTGCCTTTGCCGAGGTGCCTCCGGAGTTCTGCGGTCAGGTCGATGAATATGATGCCGGTCTTGTGCGGCTGGTGCAGGCCGGTCTCAACAACAGCGGCATTGACGTGGGCACTCCGGACGGGTCGCTCGGCCCGAACACGCGCAAGGCCATCGGGCGAGCCAACAAGGATCTGCTGAACCGCTCCAAAACCGTTATCGATCCGTCTCTTCTGAAGGCGCTGGGCGTGCCCGAAGACGAAGTCCGCGGGCACGTCCTGTGTAACGGCTAGGCCTGGACAGCGCGGCGAGCCGTCAAACCTGCGATCACGCCGCGCAGTTCCGCCAGTCCGCGCATTCGCCCGATCAGGGGGTAGCCCGGGTGCGCACCGCGGTCGGCATCGCTCATCAGCTCGTGGCCATGATCTGGCCGGAAGACGATTTCGGCATCTTTACGGCCCTCGTGTCGCCGTCTGGCTTCTTCGCCAAGAAGAACGCCGAGCAATGCAGGCATGTCGGTGTCGCCGCCAAGATGCGCTGCTTCCTCGAACGAGCCATCCGGATCTTTCGCGACGTTGCGCAGATGGGCGAAATGGATGTTGCCGGCAAAGCGTTCCGCAATTGCAGGGACATCGTTCTTCGGGTTGGCGCCAAGTGAGCCCGAGCACAGCGTCAGGCCATTGGACGGGCTGTCCACCGCCGACAGGATCCAGTCGATGTCGTCCGCATCCGAGACGATCCGCGGAAGACCGAGCAGGTCCCGGGGCGGGTCATCCGGATGCACCGCCAGTTTCAGGCCAAGTTCTTCGGCAGCCGGGACCACTTCCTCCAGGAAGCGCTTGTGGTTTTGTCTGAGAGCTGCCCGGTCGAGTCCCTGATAGGGCACCAGTGCCTCACGCAGGCCGTTGGGGTCGTAACGATCATAGGCCCCGGGCAAACCCGCCATGATGGCCTGGGTCAAGCGGTCGAGATCCGGCTGGTTTGCGGCATCAAACCAGCGTTTTGCCTCGACCAGAACCTGTTCGCAATAGTCGTCTTCCGCCTTGGGTCGCTTGACCATGTAGATTTCGAAGGCCGCCATCCTGGCAGCGGAAAACCGCAGGCAGGTACCGCCACGTGCCACGGGCGCGGCCAGGTCCGTCCGGGTCCAGTCGAGCAACGGCATGAAGTTGTAGCAGATGACCTTTATGCCTTCAGCGGCCAGGTTTGCCATCGATTGCCGGTAGTTGGCGAAGAGTTCCGAAAGATCGCCTTCCCCGCGCTTGATGGCTTCGTGAACCGGCAGGCTTTCCACCACGGTCCAGTCGAAACCGGCAGCGTGGAGCCGGGTCCTGGTGTTCGCGATTGTTTCGCGAGGCCAGATCTGGCCGTAGGGAATTTCGTGCAGTGCCGTGACGATGCTGACAGCACCGGTCTGGGCGATTTCAGAAAGCGAGATGCGGTCATAGCCGCCATACCAGCGCCAACCTTCGATCATGACAGGGTTCCGATTGATTTGCCGACACCGTCAGCCTTCAAGGCAGCATAGGCGGCGGTGACGGGCGCCAGAATGGCAGCGGCGAGGCCGGGTTCGAAGACTTCGTTGACACCCAGAAGCGCCGCCACCTTGCCGGCGTCGCCATCGCTTTCTCCGACAAGAGACTTGAGGCGATCGCTCAGCGGATCGCGCACGTCAATCGGCTTGCCTTCAAGATCGGTGCCGCCGACATAGATCATCCAGGCGGCAATCGCGAGGCAAAGGCCCGGGCAGTTTCGACCGTTCGTCAGGTTGTCGCGCACGGTGCCGAGAATGCGCTGAGGCAGTTTCTGGCTGCCGTCCATCGCGATCTGCCAGGTGCGGTGCCGGATGCCGGGATTTGCATAGCGTTCGAAAAGCGCATCCGCGTAGGCTTCCAGATCAACACCCGGCGGAGCTTCGAAGGACGGAATGATTTCCTGGCGCCACAGGTTTTTCACGAACCGGGCGAACAGCGGATCTGCAACGGTTTCGGCAATCGTCTCGTGCCCCGCGAGATAGCCGAGGTAAGCCAGCGAGGAATGCGTGCCGTTGAGCATACGCAACTTCATGTGCTCGAACGCGGTGACGTTTTCAACAAGCTCGACACCTACGGCACCGAGGTCCGGCCTGGCATCGGCGCCGTAAGCCGGGACAAAGTCATCTTCCACCACCCACTGCCGGAACGGCTCATGCAGCACAGGGGCTGCATCGTAGCGGCCGGTCTTGCGGGCCAGGGCGTCGATATCCTCGGGTTTTGTGGCAGGCACGATGCGGTCGACCATGGTTGCCGGGAAACGGCCTTCGGTTTCGATCCACGCGGCCAGTTCCGGATCGAGCTTCTCCGCAAGATCCAGCACAATCCGGCGGACCAGGCGGCCATTGTCCGGCAGGTTGTCACAGGTGAGCACTGTGAAGGGCGGCAGGCCTGCGGCCTTCCGCCTTGCGAGCGCCCGCACGAGGTAACCCGGAGCGGAGACAGGCAGCGGGGCTTTCAGGTCGTGTGTGATGTCCGGGTGATCGGCATTCAGTCTGCCGGTTGCCGGATCGTGGCAATAACCCTTTTCCGTCACGGTCAGGGTGACAATCCTGACGTCCGGATCCGCCATCGCGGCCAGCACGGCTTCCGGGTTTTCCCGTGCGACCAGCACATCCCGGATGATCTCTACCTGGCGAAGGGTTTCGCCTTCCGGGCCAAGTTCCTGAGCTGTGTAGACAAAGTCCTGCGGAGCCAGCTGGTCATGCATGCGCGGGCTTTGCAGGCTGACACCGATGATGCCCCAGTTGTTCTGACCGGTGCCGCCAGAAGCCTTCATGGCTTCTTCTATGTAGATCGCTCCGAAGGCCCGGAAGAATGCTCCGAGCCCCAGATGAACGATGCCGGCTTTTGCCGCCGGTGTTGTTCTGGAAAGGCGCGGCAAGTCAGCGTGCAAGCCAGCCTCCATCCACATTGAGGACAGCGCCGTGAATGTATTTTGCAGCCGGTGAAGCGAGAAAGACCGCGGCTTCTCCAATGTCGCTGGCTTCACCCCAGCGGCCGGCCGGAATGCGTTCCAGGATCTGCCGGCTGCGCTCCGGGTCGTCACGCAAGGCTTCGGTGTTGTTGGTGGCGATGTAACCCGGTGCAATGGCGTTGACATTGATGCCCCGCGCCGCCCATTCGTTCGCCAGCAGCTTGGTGATGCCTGCAACGCCGTGTTTGGCCGCGGTGTAGGACGCGACCTTGATACCGCCCTGGAAGGACAGCAGCGAGGCAATGTTGACGATTGCCCCGGTCCGGCCGGCGTTGAACGCGGCATTGCCGAAAGCCTGGCAGGTGAAGAAGACGGACTTCAGGTTGACGTCCATCACGTCGTCCCAGTCGGCTTCGCTGAAGCTGTCCGCCGTGCCGCGGCGGATGATGCCCGCATTGTTGACCAGGATGTCGATCTGTTCCGCCTCGAACAGTGGCATCGCAGCCATCGGGGCGGACAGATCGAGGTGCACATGGCGACCCCTGGTTATCTGGGCCAGCGTTTCGTCGCAGTCGCGCCGGGCCGCGCACAGAACTTCGGCGCCTGCCTTGCTCATGGCGATGGCAATGGCCTGGCCGATGCCGGTGTTGGCGCCTGTCACCAGGGCGCGTTTGCCTTCCAGGGAAAACGGGCTCATCGCAGGTCTCCCATCGCGACCATGTCCATGTCGGTGAAGTCGACATTATCGCCGGCCATGGCCCAGCAGAACGTGTAGGCCCCCGTGCCGGCGCCGCAATGGATAGACCAGGGCGGAGAGACCACGGCGTCCTCGTTGGCCATCACCAGGTGCCGGGTCTCGTCCGGCTTGCCCATGAAGTGGAACACACGCTGGTCCGGGCCAAGCTCGAAATAGAGATAGGCTTCCATGCGCCGGTCATGGACATGGGCCGGCATGGTGTTCCAGACCGAGCCGGGCGCAAACTGGGTGTAGCCCATAAGCAACTGGCAGCTTTCGGCGACTTCCGGATGCAGGAATTGCAGGATGATGCGCTCGTTTGAGGTTTCCGCCGAGCCGAGTTCCACCCGGCGCGCGTCCTTGACGGTGATCAGCCTGCTTGGGCAGGCCCGGTGCGCGGGCGCCGACAGGATGTAGAAGCGGCCCGGGCCGGAGAAGGTGACGGGTCCGGAGCCCATGCCGATGTAGAGCACATCTCCCTTGCCGACCTGATAGGTTTCCCCACCCGCCTTCACGGTGCCGGCCTCCCCGATATTGAGAATGCCGAGTTCGCGGCGATCGAGAAGGGACGGGGTGCCGGCTTCCTTCACTTCATCCAGAACGAGTTCGCCAGTTCCGGGGACGGTGCCGCCCAGGATCAGCCGGTCGTAATGGGTGTAGATCAGGTTGATCTTGCCATCCTGGAAAAGGCCGGCGGCGTGGAAATGTTTGCGAAGCCCCGTGGTGTCGAGGGTCTTGGCGGTGTCCGGGTCGATGGCGTAGCGGGTTTCAACGGTCAGCATGGCAAAGTCCTTGGGTGCAGGCGGTGTTCAAAGAAAGTCGTCGCGGCGCGGCGTGAAGGTATCGACCAGTGTCCCCGGTTCCAGGCACACGCACCCGTGCAGGGCGTTGGAGGGGATGACGAAGCTGTCGCCGGGACTGACGTCGAAGCTCTCGCCGTCGATGGTGAATCGGAAACGGCCGCTTTCGACATAGGTCGACTGTACGTGTGGATGATTGTGCAGCTTGCCTTCCGCGCCTTCCTGCTGGAAGCGGAAGGCGACGACCATCAGGTCGGGACTGTCGGACAGCACCTGCCGGCGGATGCCCGGGTCGGCGGTCACTTCGGGAAAGGTTTTCACGAACATTGGTTTTGCCTCAATGGAACAGGGATGGCAGCCACAGCGACAGGGACGGGATGTAGGTCACCAGGAGCAATGTGAAGATGGCGGCACCATAGAAGGGCCAGATCGTCCTGATCGCATCCCAGACCGATATCCGGCCAACGGCGCAGCCGACAAAGAGCACTGTGCCGACCGGCGGCGTGCACAGGCCGATCCCGAGGTTGAGCACCAGGATGACACCGAAATGGACCGGGTCGACCCCGAAAGCGGTGGCAACCGGCAGGAAGATCGGCGTGGTGATGACGATCAGCGGCGACATGTCCATGAAGGTGCCGAGGAAGAGCAGCACGATGTTGATCATCAGCAGGATGATCAGCGGGTTCTCGGAAATGCCCTTCATGAATGCCACCAGTTCCGCGGGAATGCGCAGGAAGGCCAGCAGCCAGCCGAAGGAAGCCGCACAGCCGATGACCAGCAGAACCATGGCGGTGGTGCGCACCGCGGCTTTCGTCGCGGCGACGAATTCCGGGCAGTGCATGGTGCGGTAGGCAAGCGTGGTCACCAGCAGCGCGTAGACGGCCGCGATGCAGGAGCTTTCGGAAGCCGTGAACACACCGGAGCGCACGCCGCCGAAGATGATGCCGATCAACAGCAGGCCCGGAATGGCGTTGATGAACATCGCACCAAGTGCCGACAGGCCGGGAAAACGTTCCGTCGGATAACCGGCGCGGCGGGCAACGAACCAGGCAGTGACCATTAGGGAAACTGCCAGCAAGAGACCCGGCAGGATGCCCGCGGTGAACAGGTCGGCGATGGAAAGACGCCCGCCAGCCGAGATCGAATAGATGATCATGTTGTGCGAGGGTGGCAGCATCAGCGCAATGATCGAGGAAACCACGGTGACGTTGACACCGTATTCGACCGAATAGCCCTTTTCCTTCATCTGCGGGATCATCAGGCCGCCGATGGCGGTTGCATCCGCCGCGGCAGAGCCGGAGATGCCGCCGAAGAGTACGGAGGCGGTGATGTTTACCTGACCGAGACCGCCGCGCATATGCCCGACCACGGCCCCGGCGAGCGCCACCAGCCTTCGGGCAATGTCGCCGCGCACCATCAGTTCGCCGGCAAAAATGAAGAAGGGGATCGCCATCAGCGCGAAAACGGAGACACCCGAGTTCAGGCGCTGGAAGACAACGACGGGCGGCAGGCCCATGTAGAGCACGGTGGCCAGTGACGCTGCGCCCAGGCAGAAGGCAACGGGTGTGCCGATCAGGAGCAGAACCGTGAAAGTGCCGAAGAGGATAACGGGTTCCATATCAAGCAGCCTCTTCGATGGGATCTTCGCCGAAGCGTGCGGTCGGCAGACCGGCTGCGCGACGCATCAGGCGTTCGATGGAAAAGAGAAAAACCAGGCAACCGCCGCCAACGAGCGGCAGGAAATCAACCGCGCCTGAAACGCCGAGCGACGGCAGTTTTACATCCCAGGCCGACTGCGCCAGTTCCGCGCCGTACCAGGCCATGCCCGCGCCAAAGGCGGCGACCACGGCATCGGAGATGCTGTAAAGCACCAGTTTGGCTCCCTGCGGCAGAAAGTAGAGCAGGACGTCGAAACTGAGATGGTAACCTTCACGGATGCCGACGGCGGCGCCGAGGAAGATGAACCAGCCCATCAGGATGACGGAAGCAGGTTCCGACCAAACGAGACTGTCGTTCATGACGTAGCGCATGAAGACCTGCGCCGTGATGAACACGGTCATGAGAATGAGGCCGCCTCCGGCAAGCCAGAGCGCTGCCGTGGAGACATGGCGCAACATCTGCGCGGTGAACTTGAGATGAGGCTGCACGTCGAGATCCTGAAGCAGGGAACCGGGTCAAGGCGGATCCTGAAAAACGGCCAGCAGCCAGCCGGGCCGTTCCGCGGTCGATGGACCGCGAAACAGCTTTGCCGGCTGCGGGCTTGCGAAGATCAGTCGGTCGCGCGGATGCGGGCGACGAGATCCTTCAGATTTTCGGAGGTCACGTGCTTCTCGTAGACGCTGTCCATGGCTGCCATGAACGGCTCCTTGTCGATTTCCGTGACGACTTCGACACCGGCAGCACGGACTTTTTCTTCAGACGCCTTTTCGCGGGCCTGCCACTGTTCGCGCATGAAGGGGACCGAGTCCTTTGCGGCCTGGCGGACGGCAGCCTGGTCTTCCGGAGACAGATTGTCCCAGGACTTCTTCGACATCACCAGCACTTCCGGCACGATCAGGTGTTCGTCCAGAGTGTAGTAGCCGGCAACTTCGAAGTGACCGGAAGATTCGTAGGACGGCCAGTTGTTTTCCGCACCGTCGATAACGCCGGTCTGGATGGACGAATAGACTTCGCCATAGGGCATCGGCGTCGCGTTGGCACCGAGCGCCGACATCATGTCGACGAAGATGTCGGACTGCATGACGCGAACCTTCATGCCTTCAAGATCTTCAATCGATTTGATCGGTTTGACCTTGTTGTAGAAGCTGCGCGACCCGCCGTCGTAAAAGGCAAGGCCGACATAGCCGTGCGGTTCGAACGCCGCCAGGATCTCGTCACCAATCGGACCGTCCATCACTGTGTGCATGTGATCGACGCCCTTGAAGATGTAAGGCAGCGAGACAACCTTGGTTTCCTCGACCAGGTTGTTGAACGGGCCCATGGAGACGCGGTTCAGGTCGATGACGCCGAACTTGGTCTGTTCAATGGTGTCCTTTTCCTCGCCAAGCTGCGCGGAATGGAACACTTCGACACAGATGCGGCCGTCAGTGCGCTCTTCCAGCAGCTTGCCCATCTGCTTGACGGCCTCCACCGTCGGATAGCCGTCCGGATGGGTGTCGGACGATTTCAGTGTCACTTCGCATGCGAGCGATGCGGATGTGAGCGCGGCGGTGGCCAGAAGCGATGCCGCAAGGGTCTTCAATACTTTCATAGTCTCCTCCCGAAATTGGCTCGTCAGAGCCGATAGGCCTGCTTGGCAAGCCTGTAAGTGAGGTCGTGAGCGACCTCATATGCCTCGTCCTCGTCCAGCCTCCCGGATGTCACGAGCGATGCGAGGTAAGCGCAATCGACACGGCGGGCCACATCGTGGCGGGCCGGAATCGAGCAGAAGGCGCGGGTGTCGTCGTTGAAGCCGACTGTGTTGTAGAAACCCGCGGTTTCCGTGGTCAGTTCCCGGTAGCGGCGCATGCCTTCCGGGCTGTCGTAGAACCACCAGGCCGGACCGAGCTTGAGCGTCGGATAGACGCCGGCAAGCGGGGCCAGTTCACGAGAATAGGCCGTTTCGTCCAGCGTGAAGAGAATGATCGAAAGGTCCTTTTCCAGACCGACCGCGTCCAGCAGCGGCTTGAGCGCCTTGACGTAGCTGGTCTGGGTTGGGATGTCGAAACCCTTGTCCCGGCCATGAGCCGCCATGATGCCGGACGAATGATTGCGGTAGCTGCCCGGATGAATCTGCAGAACCAGCCCGTCCTCGAGGCTCATTCGTGCCATTTCCGTCAGCATATGGCCGCGGAATGCGTCGGCTTCCGCTGGTGAGCAATTGCCTTTCAGGGCCTTCTGGAACAGGGCTTCAGCATCCGCAGCCGGCAGGTTCTCGGTGCGTGCGGTGGCGTGACCATGATCGGACGACGTTGCGCCGAAGGACTTGAAATAGGCCCGGCGCACCCGGTGGGCATTGAGGTAACCCTGCCAGCTTGTGGTGTCTTCACCGGCGAGCTCGCCGAATTTTTCGACGTTGGCGCTAAATCCCTCGAACTCCGGGTCGACAACCGCATCGGGGCGATAAGCCGTGACGACCCGCCCTTTCCAGCCGCTGTCCCGGATCTGTCGGTGCCATTTCAGGTCGTCCAGCGGTGATTCCGTGGTTGCGATCACCTCGATGTTGAAGCGCTCGAACAGCGCACGCGGCCGGAATTCCGGGCGGCTCAGGCAATCGGCAATGTGGTCGTAGGCTTCATCCGCGGTTTGGGCGGAGATCCGTTTGGTCCAGCCGAAGACTTCCTGGAAGGAATGCTCCAGCCACATGCGTGAAGGTGTGGCCCGGAAAAGATGAAAGTTCTCGGCAAAGGTGCGCCAGATCTTGCGGCTGTCGGTCTCGCTCAAGCCGCCGTCGATGCGCGGTACACCCAGTTGGCTGAGGTCGATCCCTTGCGAGAACAGCATGCGGAAGACGTAGTGATCGGGAACGATGAACAGTTGCGCCGGATCGGGGAAAGCTTCGTTTTCGGCATACCAGCGCGGATCCGTGTGCCCGTGCGGGCTGACGATCGGCAGATCCTTGACGGTGGCATAAAGCTCCGTCGCGATCTTGCGCGAGGTCGCATCGGCGGGAAACAGGCGGTGCGGGTCAAGGCCCTGTTCCGAAATATCCGGTGCATCCGCTCTTTCCAGTGACATTCGTTTCTCCCGTGGCGCCTTTGGGCAGGCTGATGTTGCTACTAGTAAACTGATATGCTAGTTGAGTAGACGAGTCAACGGAGACAACGCTGATGTCAGAAAGTAGCGCCCTGAAGGTGCTCGAGCCGATCAAGATCCCGACCGTCGCAGATACGGTGTTCGAGGAATTGCACCAGCAGATCCTGTCACTGGACCTGGCGCCGGGCACGCGCATGTCGGAAGCGGAAGTGGCAAAGGCCTTCGGCGTGTCTCGCCAACCCGTGCGCGATGCCTTCTACCGGCTGTCGCAGCTCGGGTTCCTTTTGATCCGGCCCCAACGGGCAACGGTTATCTCCAAGATCTCGGAAGTTGCGGTGCTGAAGGCCAAGTTCGTGCGGACGGCGCTGGAAGTTGCCTGCATGCGAGCCGCCATCGAAGTGATCACGGACGCACAGATCGACGATCTGGACGAGCTGCTTGCACAGCAGCAGGCGGCGGTGGATGCGAATGAACGCCAATTGTTTCACACGCTTGACGATACGTTTCACCGGAGGATCTGTGAAATCTCGGGCCACGACTATGTCTGGGCGCTGATCCGCGAGCAGAAAGCGCATATGGACCGGGTGCGGTTCCTGTCGCTGGCGTCCGGCGCGCAAGTCGCACTGGACGACCATTTCCGTATCATGTCGGCCATTCGCAGGCGGGACGGCAAACTGGCCGAATCCATGCTGACCGAACACCTGGGCCGGATTGCCACCATTCTCGGCCGCATCCGCGCCGAGAACCTGAACCATTTCGAGGAATGAGTATGCCGATGCGGTTTCTCGCCATCGGCGAATGCATGGTCGAGTTTTCACCGACACCGTCAGGAACCTACGCCGTCGGCTTTGCCGGCGATACGTTCAACACGGCCTGGTACGCGCGCCAGCTGACGGACACCGAAAAGCTGGATGTCGGGTACCTGAGTGCTGTCGGCGATGACGCACTTTCCGGACAACTGACGGACTTTATCGAAGCTGCAGGAATCAGGCCCTTGATGGCCAGGGTGCCAGGTGCTGCGCCGGGCATGTACATGATTTTCCTGAGCGAAGGCGAACGAAGCTTTCAGTACTGGCGCTCGCAGTCCGCGGCCCGGCATCTTGCCGACGATCTCACAGCACTGGAGACAGCCGGGGAAGGGGATCTGCTCTATTTTTCCGGTATCACCGTGGCCATTCTTGCCGAAGCAGCCCGGGACCGGCTGCTAGCCGCCCTGCAGGCGGCTGCCGGGCGCGGCGCGGAAATCGTCTTCGACCCGAACCTGCGGCCGCGCCTGTGGCCGGCCAGTAACGAAATGTGCCGCTGGACGATGAAGGCGGCCAGTGTCGCCGGCATCGTGCTGCCGTCGTTTGAAGATGAAGCCAGCCATTTCAAGGATACCGACGAAGCGGCGACCGCGGCGCGCTATCTCGCCAATGGGGCGCGGCTGGTCGTGGTCAAGAACGGGGCGGGGCCGATCCTTGTGCGCGGGGCCGATGGCGACAGTTTTCAGTATCAGCCGGAACCGGCAAGCACGGTCGTCGATACGACGGCAGCAGGCGACAGTTTCAATGCGGCGTTCCTGGTCGAATACATGGAACGGGCAAGAACGCGTGAGGCTGTTCGTGCGGGCTGTGCCCTTGCCGCGCATGTGATCGGCAGCCGTGGAGCGCTGGTGCCTGTCACAAGAATGGACCTGATTGCCTGCCGCAACAGGTTGAGCGCCTGATTGTTTGTGTAACCTAACGGCAGAAAAGCCCCAATTTTAATCAACTGTTTACCATAAATATGTTGCTTTCGCTCCTGGATCGCGTGATGTGTCTTTAGAATTTTCTGATCCGGTCAGAACCGTATTATTGCAAGTTTGACGGTTCGAGCACGCCGCTGAAAGGACGCGAATATGGCTTCCACGATGAGCCGACGCACATTTGTTGCTGCAATACCCCTGCTGCTGGCAGCCTGCCAGAGCCAGCAGAGTTCAACCGTGCAGGCGGGATTGACCCCGCTGGCCGACGGGACACCGGATTACGCGACGGCCTATGCCGCCAGAACCGATGGCGGGTTTTCGATACCGGCGATCCAGTATCAGAAGTTCGACCCGAAATATCTGCGCCAGGTGGTGTTCTATCCGAGCAAATATCCATCCGGCACAATCGTTGTCGATCCCGGCAGCAAGTATCTCTACCTGATCCAGCCCGGTGGTCGTGCCATCCGCTATGGCATCGGTGTCGGTCGCGCCGGCTTTGCCTGGAACGGTGAGGCGGAAATCCGCTTCAAGCGCGAGTGGCCGAAATGGTTTCCGCCGGACGAGATGATCGAACGGGATCCGAAACTGGAAAAATATCGTGACGGGCAGGACGGCGGTCCGAGCAATCCGATCGGCGCGCGCGGGCTTTATCTGTGGCAGGGCAACAAGGATACGCTCTACCGCATCCACAGCACCAACCAGCCCTCCAGCATCGGTACCAATGCTTCCAGCGGCTGTATCCGCATGTGGCATCAGGACATCATCGATCTCTACAACCGCGTCAATGTCGGCGCCAAGGTGGTTGTGCTGGGCTAGGTTTTCGGCACCATCCACTACGGCCTCATGTTTGAAGAGCCGCCAGGTCCCCTCAGATGGACTGGCGGCTCTTTTTCGTTCACGCGGCCCATCCTTCGAGACAGCGCTTCGCGCTTCCTCAGGATGAGGAGGGTGGTTGGGAGGCTCTTCGGTGAAGGGGCTCCCGGGGATGGAAAGTCCGGCATGGTCACCTGTCTGACGTAGTTACCGGGGTTCTGGCAGGCAGGCGTCTCGGATCCGGTCAGTCAAGGACAGTTCATACTACCGCCCCAAGGCCTCATCCTGAGGAGGGCCTTCAGGCCCGTCTCGAAGGATGGGCACCTTGTTCAAGAGACTGCATCGAACCTCTGGCCTTTAGCCTTCGACCGACCCAAGTAACTCCTTTGCCTGCCGGGCTGCGCCGCGGATCGCCGCGGCATAGAGGGTGACGTCGATCGACGTGGCAACGAAGGTTGCGCCGAGCTCCAGACAGGTGCGGGCGAAATCCAGATTGGTGGTCAGGATACCCGGTGCCTTGCCGGCAGCCTTGATGCGTTTCATGGCGTCGAGGATCGCGGCAACGACTTCAGGATGCATCGGGTCACCGAGGTGGCCCATATCGGCGGCCAGATCCGAGGGCCCGATGAAGACACCATCAACGCCGTCGACCGACAGGATGCCGTCGAGGTCTGCCAGGCCAGCGCGGTTTTCCACCTGAACCAGAAGGCAGATCTCACCGTCGGCAGTCGTCAGGTAGTCGGGAATGGCGGAAAAGCCGGACGCGCGGGCAAGCGCGGATCCAACGCCGCGCACACCGACCGGCGGATAACGTACGGCACTGACGAGCTCTTCTGCCTGCGCCTTGCTTTCCACCATCGGGACCAGCAGCGATTGCGCACCGGCATCCAGGAACTGCTTGATCATCCAGGTTTCGCCAATGGGTACCCGCACGACCGGCTTGCTGCCAGAGGCCTCGACCACTTTCAGCTGCGCCATCATGGATCGGAGGTCGTTGGGCGCGTGTTCGCAATCGATCAGCAGCCAGTCGAAGCCGGCACTTGCGGTAATCTCCGCCGTGTAGGCATCGGCAAGCCCGACCCAGCAGCCCATCTGCGGCTGACCGGAATTCAAGGCGGCTTTGAAGGCGTTTTGAGGCGCTGGCATGGTATTCCCTATTAGGCGAAGGAGCAGGATACAGACCCGAACGGTCCGAAGTCGGCGTGGACCTTCGAACCGGACGGGCATTCCACCGGCCGGATGAAGGATCCGGACAGAATAATCTGTCCGGCTTCGATTGTCTGTCCGTAATCGGCCATGCGGCGCGCCAGCCAAACGACGCTCTCGACCGGATCGTTGAGGACGCCCGCACCAAGACCGGTCTCCTCCACTTCACCGTTCCTGGTGACGATGGCGCCGGCCCAACGGAGGTCGATTGCTCCGGGATCATGCTTTTCGTTGCCCAGAACAAGGCCGGCATTGGCGGCGTTATCGGCAATGGTGTCGAAGATCTTGCGAGCCTGTCCCGTCTCCGGATCGACGCGCTGGATGCGCGTATCGAGAATCTCCAGGCTCGGGCACACGTGATCCGTCGCCGCAAGTACATCCTCGCGCGTGACGTTGGCGCCACCGAGAGAGGCCTTCATGACAAAGGCAATTTCCGCTTCGATGCGCGGCTGGATGAACCGGTCCTTGGGGACAGTGGCGCCGGTTTCAAACAGCATGTCGTCGAAGAGGACGCCGCTGTCCGGAATGTCGATCTTGAGCGCGTCCTGCATGGCTTTCGACGTCAGGCCGATCTTCCAGCCGATGGTCTTGCGGCCTTCGGCAAGCTTCGCCCTGGCAAGTTCTTTCTGGATTGCATAGGCCCCGTCCATGTCGAGGTTCGGATGGCGCAGGGTGAGTAGACCGATCTGCTCGAGCGTCTTTTCCGCGTTCAGGAGATCATTTGCGGCTTTGGAGATGTCTGCTTCGCTCAGGCTCATTTTTCATCCTCCACCCCGTTCCGCAAGATGCCGATGCCATCGACCTCGATCTCGACCACGTCACCGGGTTTCAGATAGCGGGGAGGGTCGAACCGGGCGCCGGCACCTGTCGGTGTGCCGGTGACGATGATGTCGCCGGGCTGAAGTGTCATGAAAGTCGAGATGTAGGCGATTTCCTCACGGATTGGGAATGTCATGCGCTTCAGGTAATCGTCCTGGCGCAGCTCTCCGTTGACGCGGGTCTGAATGCGGGCCTCATCCAGCTGCTCGGCCTTTTCGAAAGGCACGAGCCAGGGGCCGATAGAACCGGAGCGGTCCCAGTTCTTGCCCTGGGTGACGTTGAATTTCGCGTGCCGAACCCAGTCGCGGATGGTGCCTTCGTTGCACAGGGTCAGGGCGCAGATATGGTCGTAGGCATCTTCCGCCTTGATGCGTCGGCCGGTCTTGCCGATGACGATGGCTACTTCACCCTCGTAATCGAGTGTGTGGTTTTCGGGCGGCCGGATCAGCGGCCGGTCGTGGCCGGTGAACCCGCTGGCAAACCGCGGGAACAAGGACATGTATTTCGGTTGGGTGCTGCCGTCCTTGTACTCCGCATTGCGGTCGGGAAAGTTGACGCCAACACACAGGATCCGCGGCGCGATCGGCAGCACCATTTCATAAGTGAACTCGGAATGCGTAACCGGCTTGTCCTTTGCGGCAGTGACGAGATCCTGCAGACCGCCGGCGCGAATGGCGTCGTAAAGCGTCGGCCACTGCGGAAAGTCCGGCGACAGGGCAATCATGCCGGTATCCGTGACGGCTCCGTAAAATTCCTGTCCGTCGGCGCTGTAGGTTGCGAGCCGGGTCATGCGGTCTCCATGTTTCTGGCAATTTCGGTAATGACGTCGAAGGCAAAGGCGACGTCTTCCTGTGTGCAGTCGAACTGCCCGACCTGGAAGCGGACCACCTTGGCACCATCCAGCAGGGTCTGGGTCAGGTAAATCCGGCCATCGTCGTTGATGGTATCGACGAGGCGCTGGTTGAGCGTGTCGAGGTCCCTTGCACCTTCAGGGGCAAAGCGAAAACTGAACAGGGAAAGGACGGGCTCGGAGGTGATTTCGAAATCCGGTTCTGCACGCAAACGCTCGGCAAGAGCGGCCGACCAGTCGACATGGTTGCGCAGGCGCTCTCGCAGGCCTTCCAAACCGTAGGAGCGCATCAGGAACCAGAGCTTCAAGGCCCGGAACCGGCGGCCGAGTGGAACGGACCATTCGGAATAGTTGACGATCCCGTCGTGGCCGTGGGTCTTCAGATATTCCGGCCGGATCGCCAAAGTGCGCACAAGGTCTTCCGGATCGCGGACGAAATGGGCGGAACAATCGAACTGGGCACCAAGCCATTTGTGCGGATTGAAAACCATGGAATCGACGCCGTCGACGCCTTCCCAGAGCTCGCGGTACTCGGGGACGATCATCGCCGCGCCTGCCCAGGCCGCATCAAGATGCACATAGAGGCCGAAGTCCTTCGCGACCGTGACGACCGCGCCAACATCATCCGACGCGCCAACGCCGGTGCCACCGGTGCAGGCGATGATGCCGGCTGGCCGGAAACCAGCCGCAAGATCGGCTTCGATGGCGGCGCGCAGCGCGTCCGGATCCATGGAGCGGCGTGGGCCCAGAACGGGGATACGCACCAGATTGTCCTGGCCGATGCCGGAGATCCAGATTGCCCTGTCGATGGAGGTGTGGACCTCATTGGAGGAATAGACCCGAAGGCGCGGTTGCCCGCTGAGGCCGGCCTTGTTGCCATCCCATGAAAGGGCGCGCTCGCGCATGGTCAGGACGGCGGCCAGAGTTGCGGTGGAGGCGCTGTCCTGGATCACTCCGGAAAAGGACCCGGGCAGACCGACGGCCTGGCGCAGCCAGTCCATCATCCTGGTTTCCATCTCGGTTGCCGCCGGAGAGGTCTGCCATAGCATGCACTGCGCCGCCATGGCGGTAACGAGATATTCCGCCAGCATTGACGGTGGGGACGCATTGGCAGGGAAATAGGCAAAAAAGCGCGGGTGCTGCCAATGGGTCATGCCCGGCAGCACGATCTTCTCGAAGTCCGCGAAGATCTTCTCCATCTCCTCGGCAAGTTCGGGAGGTGCCTCGGGGAGGGCGTTGAGGATTTCGCCCGGCTTCACCTGGGCGCGGACAGGCCGCTGCCGCAGGGTCTGGTGATAGTCTGCGGCCCAGTCGGCCACCCTCCGGCCCCAGCCGGCAAAGTCAGTCCAGTTCATCGCATTCTTCCAACCATTGTCTGTTTCACCTATGGCGCAACAATCGGTTGTGCGGCAAGGCTGGGGGCTTGAACTTCGGTTCCTTCGAACAGGGATCCTTCCTCGAACCAGCTCTTGGGAGCCGGTGCGCCCCAAAGGGTCTGCCGCTGCGGATCCTTCAGGTCCCACCTGATAGGTTCCAGATCCGGATCGACCGTCTGGTAATCCGAACAGTAGATCTCGATCCGGTGGCCGTCCGGGTCTCGAATGTAGAGGAAGAAGGCGTTGGAAATGCCGTGTCGGCCCGGGCCGCGCTCGATATTGGATACCCAGCCAGTGGTTGCCATCAGGTCGAGCAGGTCGATGATATTGAGCGGGGTCGGCACCCAGAACGCGGTGTGGTGGAGGCGCGGGCCCTTGCCGTTGGTGAAGGCAATGTCGTGGACGCCGCCCTTGCGGTGGGTCCAGGCGGCCCACAGACGGCCGGTTGCCTCGTCTTCCGTGTATTCGGTCACCCGGAAGCCAAGCTCGTTGTAGAAGGCAACGGAAGCATCGACGTCCGGCGAGAAGCAGTTGAAGTGGTCGATGCGGAGCGGCTTCACGCCCTTGTAGAGCGCGTATTTCTGATGGATCGGCGGCAGGCGGTCCATCTTGGCGTAGAACTCCAGCGGGATGCCGTGCGGATCGCGGGTCCGGAATGTGCGCGACTGATAGGGCCGCTCGACCCAGTCCACCGGCAATCCCTTGCCCTTGAAGAAGTGCGCGGCCTTGTCGAGGTTTTCCTCGTCGAACACCTTGAAGCCGAGATCACGGGCAGCGGCATCTGCCGATTTGCGCAGGACAAGGCAATGGTGGCCGCGTTCTTCCATGGCGCGCAGATAGATCGCCTCATCGGATTCGTCCGTGACCTGAAGCCCGAGCGTGTCGACATAGAAGGCCCGGCTCTTGGCCAGATCCGTGACGCCCAGTTCCACATGGCTGAGCCGGATGATGTTGAAGGGCGGATAGAGATTGGGGGCCGGAATGGGCATGGAAGGCTCCTGCGATTAACCTATTGGACCGGGAAGATGACGTTGGTCTGTCCGGTACCGGAACTGGGGAAATAGTCGGTCACGACCTCGCATTCGGCGGTGTAGCTGTCCCAGCCGAGCGCACCATAGAGCATGGCCGTGTCGTGCATGGAGCCTTCGCCGCAGCAATGGTCGGCATATTCCGGCAGCATCTTCAGGAAGGTGGCATGATCGCCCCTTTGCCACATGTCGAGGACATGCAGATCGACCTGCCGGTTGAACTCGGATGAGATGGTGAATGTGCCGTTGTTGGCGGCGTAGTCCTTGTTGGCCCAGATCTTGTGAGACAGGGATCCCGACGCAAGCAGCAGCACCTTCTCGTCACTGGCTTCGACTGCCGCCCGGATCGCCTCGCCGACGATACGGCTCTCGTCATGGCCGTGCACCGTGCACCAGGCGGCGACCGACACGACCTTCATGTCGTGTTCCCGGCTCATGAACCGCATCGGCACCAGCGTGCCGTATTCAAGTTCCAGGCTGTCGAGATGATGGGCGAGCGTGAAAGCGCCGCGCTCGGTTGCCTCTCTTGCGATGGCATCGCCCATCTCCGGGTTGCCCTCGTAGGCATAAGGCAGGTTCTGGATGAAATGCGGAAATTCGTTCGAGGTGAACAGGCCCTCGAACCGCTTGTTGGCATTGATGTGAAAGCCTGCGTTGATCACCCAATGCGTGTCGCAGACGATCGCCGTCGTCGCGCCGAGCGCTTTTGCCCGGCGCGCGATTTCGTAATGACCGTTGATGGCCGGCTGACGCTTGCCCTCCACAGGTCCGGGCTGTTCCGACATCAGCATGGTCGGCACATGCGTGACCTTGGCCGCGAGAACGATTTCTCCCATAGTCTCCTCCCGTTACTGCGATCTTATGTCGTTCACATTCCTCACGCACCAAGGCGCGGGATGGCGTGCTGGCCGGTCGCAAAGCCGATGTGTTTCTGCTCCATGTAGAATTCGAACGACCAGTCGCCGCCGTCGCGGCCGATGCCGCTGGCCTTGACGCCGCCGAAGGGGGTGGGCAGGTGGCGGACGTTTTCCGAGTTCACCCAGATCATGCCCGCTTCCAGAGCGTTGGTGAACCTCAGCGCCCGCGTCAGGTCGTTTGTCCAGACGTAGCCGGTCAGGCCGTAGGGAATGTCATTGGCGACCTGAAGTGCTTCTTCTTCCGAACCGAAGCGGATGGAGGTCAGGACCGGGCCGAAGATTTCTTCCTGGGCGATCTTCATGGAGTTGTTCGCACCGGTGAAGAGGGTAGGACGCACGAAGCAGCCTTCCGTCCCGACGCGGCTGCCACCAGCGGCAATCGTTGCGCCGTCCTGGCGGGCGGTTTCGAAGTAGCCGGTCACCTTGTCGAAATGGGTCTTGTGGATCAGCGGGCCGATTTCGGTCTTTGGGTCGAGGGGATGACCGACCCTGATGTTGTTGACGCGCTCGATGAGCCTTGCCTCGAATTCATCGGCAATCGTGTCCTGCACCAGAAGGCGCGAGGACGAGGTGCAGCGCTCTCCGTTGAGCGAATAGATCATGAAGATCGCCGCATCCAGCGCCCGGTCGAGATCGGCATCGTCGAAAACGATCACGGGGTTCTTGCCACCGAGCTCGAAATGCACCCGCTTCAGGGTTTCCGCCCCCTGACGCATGATCATGGACCCGGTGCGGCTCTCGCCGACGAAGGCGATGGCCTTGATGTCAGGATGTTCTGTCAGGGCCTTGCCGGCTTCTTCGCCGAGGCCGTTGACCAGGTTCCAGACACCTTTCGGCAGGCCGGCTTCTTCTGCAATTTCCATCAGGATGCGTGCAGTGACTGGAGAAAATTCCGCCGGTTTGTGGACCACGGTGCAGCCTGCAGCGAGCGCCGGTGCGATCTTCCAGGTCGACAGCATGAAAGGCGTGTTCCAGGGCGTGATCACGCCGACCGGTCCGATCGGAAGACGGGTCGTGACGTTCATGAGGGTCGGTGATGGCAGGGCCTGGCCGTCGCGGGCACCTGGCGCCTTGTCAGCGAAGAAGCGGAAGTTCTCGGCGCCGCGCAGGGCGGCCTTCGACATGAAACGCAGGGCCTGACCGGTATCCCAGCATTCGCAAAAGGCGATTTCTTCGGCGCGGGCGACAATGCCGTCGGCAATCTTGTGAAGGATTTTCTTGCGCTCCGTCGCGGCCAAATCGCGCCATGCCGGAAAGGCCTCCTTGGCGGCCCTGGCTGCAGCATCGATATCGGCAGCATCCCCCCTGGCAACCTTGCAGATCAGGCTGTCGTCCACCGGGGAAGTGGTTTCGAATGTCGCGCCGGAGGCTGCGGGGCAGGCCTTGCCGCCGATCTGGTTCAGCACGCCGGTCTCCCGGAACCTTGCGAGGTAGGTCTCAAGTTTTTCGATGTTGTTCTGAAGGTCAGACATGGGTCAGACAGTCCCCAAATGGTCGCGAATGGTGCCCGTCTTGGGCGAAAGGTCCGGGTCGATGTCGCGCATCTCAAGCGATAACGCGAGCGAACTGGTGGCCAGGACCGGTTCCAGGAAAGCCTTTGCGGCCTTGAACAGACGCTCCGCTGCGTCGCGCTTGACGTCGTCCGGCCGTCCGGCGCGAAGGCGTACGGAAATGTCGATGAAGGCATGTTTCGGGTCGCCGTCGGCGATTGCATAGTGGTCGCACCGGATAGCCCGCACCCGCAGACCGGGCATGGGAAGGGCATCGATGGTTGCGGCCTGCGCACGCAGATGCTCGCACAGGGCCTTTATGTCGGCCCGCTGTTCCAGGTTGGCGGAATATTCCAGCGATATGTGCGGCATGGGATTTCCTTAACAGTGCAATATTTGCTATGTTAAATATATGAGATCGAAACTGTCAAACTTTTTGTGTCTAATAATCTGCCAATTCGCTATGGACCTTGCATGATCGACGACACTGAACCCGCTGACGGCCCGGCGCTGCCGTCCACAAGACGCTCCATCCCGATTGCGCTGATCCGGGCGCGCGAGAAGGTCATGGGCCCGATCCGCGAGATGCTCTCCGACTGCGGCATCACCGAACAGCAGTGGCGCATCCTGCGGGTGCTGGAAGAATTCGGTCCACAGGATGCCTCGACCCTGGCAGAGCGGGCCTGTCTGCTGTTGCCCAGTCAGACCCGGATCGTTCAGACGCTTCTGGAAAAGGGGCTGGTAACCCGTCAGGCGGACGAGAAGGACCGGCGCAAGCAAACGGTGGCGATTACGCCGGCCGGACAGGCAATCATCGAGGATAAGCTCGATGACGCCAAGGCAATCGCGGCGCGCATAGAAGAGGTCATCGGCAAGGAGAAACTGACACAGCTGCTCGACATTCTGGAGGATTTCCAGAAGCTGTAAGAGGCCTGGGACTGAGCCTGGGGCTGGGCCGGATTTCGGATTGAGGCCGGTATTCGCGCTGAAGGCTCGGCACCGGATGCCGGCTATGGGCCGGAAACGGCCCGGGCTCCCTTCAGCTTGCGTAGCTGGAAAGGAGCCCGGGCTTCTGGTCTCGTGCGGGAAGAGACCAGTTGCTTTAGTTGTAGCGGTACATCTTCTTTTCGGAGAACCACTTGCCCTGGCGGGTTTCGGTCGTGGATCCCGCCTTGTCGGCTTCCGCGAAGAGCTTGTGCGCCTCTTTCGACCGGCCCGTGTGATACAGCGCCCAGGCCCGAAGCAGTTTTGCCTTGCGGCTTTCGCGCCCGCTCATTGCGTTTCTTTCAAGGTACGGCAGAGCGCCTGCATAATCTCCGGTGCTGATCTCCTGTTCGGCAGAGCGCAGGTAGGAAGACCCGGAGGAGCGCGATCCGCCAGAGGAGCGGCTGCGTTCTTCGGAAGCGGACGCAAGCTGTGCGCCGCCGAGGGTCTTGATCGCCGGGAATTTGGTTGACCATTGCGCGATCAACTGTCGTTCGCGGGCTTTCTGCTTCTTGCGCTGAGCAACCACGATCTGGCCGACGGCCGCGGATTCGTTCGGCTGGAACTCCATCGACTTGGCAAACCAGATTTCAGCTTCATCGAGTTCAAGCATGTTGTAGAAGTGCCAGCCGAACACCTGGGCGGCAATCGGCGATTGCGCATCCTGGACGACGTTCGCAAATCTCGACAGGCGCTTGAAATCCATCTCGGTGCCGTAGCCTTCCAGAAGCTGGATCGAAACGACTTCCAGATATGCCTTGAGGATGAGCGGATCCTTGCGCCGGTTCTTGTAGGCAAGTTCCTCGGCTTCCTCGTATTCGCCATCTTCCTTCATGGAGACGACCGTGCCTTCGATGGCTTTTGGCGAGGGGCGAAGCTTGTAGGCTGTCTGGAACCATTTGGTGGCGGTCTTGAACTCTTCGCGGGAATAGTAATACCAGCCCAGAAGTTCGGCATCGTTCGGGTTCTGGAGTTTTGCAGCCGAATTGGCGAGTGCGTCCAGATCCGATTTGTCGACCAGCATGGCGGGATCGGTGGCGCCTTCGCCAACTTCACCACGCAACAGGTCCAGGTAGATTTCGTTGAATTCCGAGCGACCGTCCAATCCGGTTCTGCCGTAGGCGACAAGCTGCTCCACCGCGTTGCGCGGCAGCACTTCGGCAGCCTTTTGCACGGTGGCCTTGCGCTCGTCCTCATTGGCGCAGTTGGCAAGGATGTACTTGTAGGCTTCGAGCGCCTTGACGTCCTGACCGGTCTCGTTGAGAGCCCTGGCTGTCCGCCAGATAATATCGATTTCCTGGCAGGTCAGAAGATCGGAGTTCTTGACCGCGATCTTGATGACCTCCTGGGCGTTGCCCAGTTCGGACGCCTGAATGAGGGTCTTTCGCGCTTCGGCATTGATAATCTGTCGGCGCAATTCGGCTGAAGGCTCATAACCCGGGTAGAGATTTATGTATTCCCGGATCTTGGCGTAGAGCTCCTGGGTCCGGCCGGTGGCGAAGAGATCCCAAAGCGGCTGTTCGTTCACCTCGATCCGGTTGCGGTCGTAGATGTTTTCCGGCGGTTGCCAGTCTGGATGAAGAGACTTCAGCCGCTTGATTTCGGCAGACACACGGCCGATCTCACCGTTCTGTGCGTAGTAGCGCAGAGCCGTTTCATCGACCTTGGCAGTCGCGGGGGCTGCCGGGGCGGCGGACTGTGCAGCCCCTGGCTGGGTGACCGAAAGCGCGAAAGGCGAAACATTGGCCTGCTGCACCGGCAAAACACCGGTTTCAGGTGCCTGCAGGACAAACGGAGAGCCGCCGGGCAGTTGTTGTTGCGGCGCGGCTTCCCACGGAGCGGACTGCGCCAGGGAACCGTTGGTCGCAAACGCCAGCGCGAAGGAGGCAATTACCATTCTGGTGAAAGACATTGCGGATACCTCTCTGCAATTGCGAGAATCGTGAAGATCTGAAGTGTTGTGGAGTAATAGTCGTCGGTGCCGATCTGCAGCAGTTCGGACGGGAATGGCTCGGCCTTGTCCATGCATCTGGTCAGGGCGGCAATTGCGCGAAAACCGATGCCGCCCATGACACTCTTCGGCTCGCCCGTGACGATCTGCGTAACCGATGGGCCGCGGGGATCGGCAAAGCCGCGTAGCGTTGAAAAATCCGCCGCCTTTTTCACGCGCAGGGCATTTCTGGAGAGCGCGAGATAGAGCGGAACCCGGATGGCATTGTAGCCGAATTCAGGTGTGAACTTATCGGAAGGCACCAGCTTGAGGCCGCCGATATCGACCCAATCCGGTGGCAGGTAGCTTGGAGCCCTCTGGGAAAGGTCCAGGACGTCCTCTCCGACAACCGCAACCTCGCCCCAGTTCGCGGACGTATCGAACTCGGCGATGGTTTCCAGGGCCGGATAGACCCAGTAGGACGGGTTGACCGTGACGGTCTGATGATCGCCGGAGACGAACCCTTCGCTGCCGGGAACAAGAACCGGTCCGAGGGCGGTTTGCTGAAGGAGCGTTGCGGCGATATCCGCCAGAACGACCTTTGCCGAGGCAAGGTCTTCAGGGTCTCCCCAGCTCTTGTAGGCCTCGATCAGCGCCCAGGCGATCAGCAGGTCCCCGTCCGTCGCGTTGTTGGTGTCGGCGACATTGGGACCTTCCGGCGTGTGCAGCACCTTCCAGGCAAACAGGTGATCCTTGCGCACCTGCAGGTTCTCGTAGGTGTAGTCGCGGATCAGCTTGAAGGTCTCGCGGTCATCCACCGCGACGGCCAGAACCATGCCGTAACCCTGGCCTTCGCTGTGACTGATGCCTTCATTGGCATCGTCGATGACGGCTCCTTCCGGGGTCATGTGGCGGCTCGTATAGTCCCGCCACGCCGACCCCAGCCAGAGCGACACGGCTTCCTTGCTGCGCGCGCTGGCGCCGAACACCGGTTCGGCGTGAGCGGGAGCAAGCGACAGGAAAAGTGCCATGCCGGTTGTCATGCATAGCCTCAGCATGTCAGCGTCCGGACCGTTTGAGGGAGACGTAGTAGCTGAAGCCGAGGATCAGGCAGAACGCCAGCATGAACACGACGAAGTCGAGCATGTTGTGCGAGACCAATCCTGCCACGACGAGCCGGCTGTTCCTGAACTCGGACGGGTTTGCCAGCGAGGCAAAGTAGTTCGGATCGGACAGGCGTTCGGACGCAAACCGGTTGGTAGTCGCGTTATAGAGCGACGTGTCGCCGGTGAGCCAGGCAAGCCTGCCTTCGCGCAGCATCGTTTCCGTGCTGGCCTTGATGTCGTCACTCGTCAGGCCGGTCACGACGGTCCAGGTGTCCTGCTTGACCGGGGCTCCCATGAAGGCAACCCAGCTTTCCTTGGATGTCAGCGTCTTGGTGCGCTGTGCGATCAGGATGCTGTTGCCCTGCAGCGCGAAGCTGCGGTCGGACGGAACTTCGGAATTGAGCTTGAAGCCGACGCTGCGCCAGGCGGATCCGGCGTATCGCTGGATGCTTGCCATCAGGCTGGTGTCGTTTTCGTCAACAGACTTCAGCCCGAAAAAGCGGCCCACCTGACTGCGCGAGCCCTGCGTTCTTTCCGGGTCGAGCGTGTCCAGATAGGCTTCCTTGGCCATGCCCGACAGGCGATTGACCGGGGCAACAATCAGCCCCGGCTGATTGCCGACCGAGGCGGAGGCCGTCGTGATGGCGATCGGCCGGACCTGCTGTGTGATTGCTGCCGTTGCCACGGCAAGCTGAGCAGCGGCTTCCAGGCTTTTCGGGTCGTCGGCAAGCACCTGAATAGTAGTCGGCCGGTTTTCTGCTGGATTTTTCGGCAGAAGGTCGGAAGGAGACAGGCTCGGTGTCACGCGCATTCTGGCAAGTGCATCGAACTCGATCGTCGATGTGTCCGCATCAAGCGACAGCCGGTCGCCGTTGAGGCCGGTCGCGACGTCGCAGCTGGCATCATCTTCTGTCAGGGAAGACACTTCGATGCGCAGGTCGTTGAAGCCGGGTGAGAAGCCGCCAAGAGGGATATCGAGTGGATTGCGGGAAGAAATGCCGTCACGCGTCAGTTCCGCAGACGCAAGTGCGGCACCATTGGCGAAGACCTGCAGCCGGTTGGCATTGGACAGGTTTGCCAGCGCATCGATGTTCAGGCTGAGTTTGGCCTTGCCATAGTCTCCGACGAAGTAGTCGTCCGGCAGGCGGATCGAGAAGTCCTGCCGGAGAAGCCGGCCGTCAAAGCGTTTGCTGCTGACGCCGATCTTTGCCAGGGAAACCGTTTCGCCGGGTTCGATCTCGTAACCGAACTTGTTTTCGAAGGCGGCAATACCCCGGCGGCTTCCCAGCATCGGCTTGGCCTGCAGGGCCTGTTTGAAGGCCTCGATGGACTTGTCCAGAGCCGGGCGGTTCTCTGCCGCGAGAAACAGGGAAACCCTGCCTGTATCCGGTCGGTGGACGATAGCAAGGCCGGGGATTTCCGAGCCGGTGTCGCCAACGGCAAAGCCTGCGTGCGAAAGCTCGGCCCGAGTGCCGACAATGATATCCAGGCCGGCATCGTTGCCAGGCTCGTTCCTGATCTGGATGTCCGGGTTATGATATTTCCCGAAAGCCGCGACAGTCTGTGCAACTGCCAGGGCCCGGTCCAGATTTCCGGCGCTGGCCGTACCCAGTTGCAGCAGGCGCATGTTGGTGGCGCCGCTCTTGTCGTTCGGGACCGCGCGCAGCAGTTCAAGGCTGGCCGACACCTTCGGTGAGTTGTCCGGGCCAGGATCGAACACGATACCCGTGTTTGCCGGATTCAGCACCGTCCACAGTTCATAGGTGGCGGGGATCGTGCAGTCCACGCGGTGCTTGTGTTTCGCGATGAACCGGATTTCGTTGAACCCCTCGACCATCAGTCCGGGAGGGAGATCGAAGCTGCGCATCGAGCTTTGAGCGCCTGCGTTGAGTTCAATGTCGCCAACGGGCTGACCGTTGACCATGATGCTCATGCTGGAATGTTCCGGTGCAGTCGAAACCGCGGTCAGGTAGTCCACCTGCAGCTTGCGATAGAGAAGGACCTCGTCCCGCGGAGCGTAGACGGCCAGCCGGATTTCTGCCTGTTCGCCTTCCATCCGGAGCTGGTCGGCGGTTGCGGTCAGGCGGCGGATGGTGCTGCGGTCTTCGGTCTTGGTGTCGAGCACCGATACGTCGAGCTGCTGGGCAACTGCCGAAACAGGCAGAGCAATCAAGGTTGAGGCGACAAGCGCTGCCTTGAGGCAGGTTGCGGCTTTGAGGTGATACAGAGTTTTCATTGCTTCAATCCTCATTCTGCAGGTGCGAGGACGGATTCGGGCAGGTCCTGCTCGACAGGTGCCGGCTTGCGTTTCAGGCCGGACCGCAGGGCTGTCATGAGGCCGAGGACCGGGACGCGAATGCCGTAGTAAAGTGCCCATCTGGTCAGGCGCATCATGCCCGCGACGACCGAGGATCCCGTCAGCTTCCTGTTGTGCAGGGCTCTCGGTATTGTCAGGTCGGCAAACATCACGTCGCTGGAAACGATCGCTCGCGTTGCGACGGTATCGAGATAGGCGGCGCCGATCAGAATTCCCTTCGAGCCGGCCCGCTGGGAGGCGACACGAATGTTGATGCCTGTTTCGGCAAGCGCAGCGTCAGGTTCCGGCGTCGCATCGGCGGACCGGTCCAGAGATTGACGGGGATGGAATGTCAGGTGGCCGTTGTCGCCGAGCACGTTCCCCCAAGCTGGTGCTCTTTCAAGCTGAAGGAGCAGGCCGTTGGTGTTGGATTCCACCAGATTGACGGGGATGGTCTCGTCACGAAGGCGGAGCGTCGCCTTGCGATGGACCCGGATACGCGGTGCGGTTCTGACTTCCTTCCGTTCCAGGATGGCGCCGAGGGCTGCACCGGCAATGACCAGGTTGAAGACATGCCAGATGCCGACAACACCAAGCAGGGCAGTCTGGCCGGTGTCGTTCTGCAGCCGCCAGGCCAGCACGCCGGTCGTGAGGAGCATGACCGCGAAGACGATGATGTAGGGCCATGCGATGACCGACAGCTGTTCTTCTTCGAGTGTTTCACCCTTGGTCGTGACGTTGAACTTCGGCGCACGCGGGTTCATCAGCACGGAGAAGATCGCCGGGAACAGGTAGATTGACTGGATGTACTCGTAGAGTTCGGAGATCCAGGGCCACCTGAGCTTGCCATAGAGGCCGGACTGGATCGTTACCACCGCAAGGATGTAGGTCATCGTGTAGGCCAGGAATTCCTGCGGCGAGGCGATGTAGATCTTCATGTTGAAGAGGATGAACATCAGCGGTGCCAGCAGGAACACCAGCCGCGGGAACGGGAACAGCCAGAACATGGCACTGGACATGTAGGCGACGCGCTGCATGAAGCTCAGGCCCGGCTTGAACATCGGGTTCTTGAGCATCAGGATCTGCAGCATACCCCGGCACCAGCGGGACCGCTGGCCGATGAAAGAGGCGAGGGTGTCAGGCTGCAGGCCGGCGATCATCGGACGATCGACATAGGCGCTCTTCCAGCCGCGCGAATGCAGCTCGAGAGCGGTTTCGCAGTCTTCCGTGATCGAGACGCCCGAGAAACCGCCGACTTCATTGAGGGCTGCACGCCGCAGGACGGCGCCGGAGCCGCAGAAGAAGGTGGCGTCCCATTTGTCGAGGCCCTTCTGGATCATGCCGTAGAACATGTCGTTCTCCGAGGGCATGATGTTGTAGGTGCGCAGATTGCGCTCGATCGGATCCGGATTGAGGAAGAAGTGCGGTGTCTGAACCAGGAACAGTTCGGGGTCCTTGAAGTAGGCGACGGTTTCGCGCAGGAACTCCCGTGACGGTGCGTGATCGGCGTCGAAGACCACCACGAGATCACCTTCCGACCGCGACAGGCCGTAGTTGAGGTTTCCGGCCTTGGCATGTTCGTTGCGCTCACGAGCAAGATATGTCGCACCGAGATCTTCGCAGATCCGCTTGAATTCCTGGCTGCGCTCATAGGCGGCAAGGGCGGCCTTCTGGTCCGTGGAATTCAGCTTCTGAAGCGTTGCGCCATCGTCCAGGAGGAACACACGGAACTTGTCCTTCGGATAGTCCATGTTCTTGGCGGCGGCGATGGTGCAGGCGACGAGGCCCGGATCCTCGTTGTAGCTGGGAATGAACACGTCGACGGTCGGAGCATCGGCGTCTGAGTTCTGCACTTTGCGGGGACGCTCATAACGGTCGGAGACGATGAGCGCCGACAGGAAGAACATCAAGATGCAGAAGAGCTCAGCAACAAGCAGCAGGACGCCGGGAACGAAGTCGTAAAAGTTCTCGATCGGCGGAACCGTCTGTGTCACGCGCCAGTAGACGTAACGGCCGACGAGCACCCCTCCGAGGGTCAGAAACGTGACGCGTCCCAGAGTGCCCGGCAAGACCTTCGTGAATTGCATGGCAACCAGAACGAAGAGGCCGAGAAAGAGTTGAACTTCAACCGAAAGCGGCAGCGTGACGATGAAAAATGTAGCGATGGTCGCTATCGTCGCGAATACGTATAAAAGTAAGTTCAGCATAGCCTAAGTTCCTGTACTTTGTACGTTATTGGTCTGGTGCTATTTGAATTGCTTTCGTCACCGAGTTAACGAGCTCTATTTGTGAGCTTGTTGCGGTTCTTTGCTGTGCCATCGCAAGGTGATTTCTTGCGGTGTTGTAGCTGATCCCGATTTCCTCGGCGGCTTGTCTTACGGTTTTGCCGTCTATTATTTTTTTGATGATGCGCGCCTGCTGATGGGTGACCCCGGTCGCGGCTTTGATCGTCTCGGCGCTTACCTCGTTGGAGGTGGTGTCCGCGGTGATCAGGACCTTCTTGCGGAAATAGGATCTGACGGGATCCCGGGTTTCCTCGTCGGACACCTGGGACGGGATGGCCTCCACGAAGTAGCGGGGCCCACCGGCAATGCTCATGACGCGTGCCTGTTCCTGCCGAGTTGATCCGGTGTTTGCCGGGGCGTCGACCGGCAAGTCGCGAGAGTTGCGGGCAAAGAACGGTGCCAGGCTCAACGGTGCCTGGATCCTGCCGTCGATGAGGCGAAGCTCGCCGCCTTTCTGCAGGACCTTTTCCATCGCCGGGTTTTTGACAAGGACTGAGCCATTGCCGAAGAACACAAGCGCTGGCGACTTGATGTGTTTGATCCAGTATTGCGCGCTTGTCAGTTCGGTGCGGTTTCGCCCGTAAACGAGATCCTCGGCATAGGCCTCGAAGCCCCCGAAGATGTCATCCGCGTAAGCAACAACACCTTGGAAAAGACTGTCTGAAAAGCCGACTGGAACGTGGGCGGCAAGATAGAGCTGCAAACCCATTCCCAATTCGACCATGAGAACAGCCGCACGGTTGGTTTCAAGGGTTGTATCGCGCGACAAACCATCGGGTGTTGTTGCGGTGCAATGCAGGATCTCGGTGTCGTGTGTAACGGGGGTGCAGGAGTTGGCTTTTACTTGGGAGAACGTGTCTATTTCGTTCCCAAGAAGATGTTCGGCTTCCCAGGCTTGACGATTGTCATCAATTGTATAGCAAATCTCGATCTTCTTCCTTCTTGCATCCAGAACAAAGATGCTGAAGAGAAGAAATTCAAAGCGTTTGGCCAGTGCATAAGGAAAGTCTAAATTGCTTCGGTTGCGGCGTTCTTTTGTCTGGCCACCGTATAAAACACTTTCGTTAAAGTCCCTTCCTGCAAAATACATTTTTTGCTCCCAGGTAGAAATGGATTTTATTCGTGGCGACGATCTAAGTTCTGGCTCGATTCATTCTCTGAAATTGAATTTTATCTAAATCGATCGATTGGTTTCTTAGGGGGTTAATAAATTATTAAACCTTTTATACCGGAAACTTCATGCCGTTGCTCTAGTGCAATTGCATCAATTTTAAAGCAACTACAGTCTTGGTTAATTTATAACTCTAAGATAATTATAGAATATGCTTCAGTATTAAATGAGATATATCGATGAATACATTAAGATCATCGGGTTGTGTTCAGGAGATGGTTTTCGTTGAATTTGAAAAATGCAAGTCAAGGTGGTGTGCTTGCGTGTATTGCTGCGTTGCAGCATTTGTCGTGTTTTTCGATTTTTACTGTTTGCGTCGAAATGTCCCGAGGCGATGTCGCGAAATTCCTGGTGAAATCTGTTTGAGATAAAATTTTGTCTTGTTTGATTTAACTATTCAGATTGCCGACAAATTAGGCGGACTTGGCTAATTTGAGTTCAGGCTCGAGAATTGAGCGTTTTGCCTGCCTGAATTTGTGATCGAATTTTTCGAAACTTGATACGCGGCGGCCAGAAATGTCGCGCAGCGGTTGAAAACACTAGGAAAATTCGACCTCAAATTGGGGGGGGCAGCTTGCTGTTGAGACAAACAAACGAGCCAGGGCGCGCAAATCCCGTTGGCTGTTTGCGCGCCGCGTGCTGGTTTCTGATGGCAAGTGGCCTGTAGAGGATCCGAAGCCCTCGAGGTCTTGAGAGGGCTTCAGGGAAACGTGGTGGTGCCGGCCGTTGAGGCTTGAGCGTTACGGAGATGCTTCCGAGGGATTAGCCGGAAACGGCTTTCAGTCCGGTCTCGACCGCCGACAGGATTTTCGTCACGTTGTCCGATGTCACGATCAGCGGCGGCGAGAAGATGGCATTGTTTCCGGAGACCCGGATCATGACGCCGTCCTCATAGGCGGCCTGCTGCAGCTTCAGTGGGACATCCTTTGCCAAAGGTTTTTTGCTGGCGCGGTCGGAGACGAGTTCGATGGCGCACATCAGTCCTTCGCCGCGCACGTCGCCGATCACCTCGAAACGTTCCTGGAGACCCTTCAGGCCACCAAGAAGTTCCTTGCCGCGTGCGGCGGCGTTTTCATGGACCTTCAAACGTCGGATCTCTGCGAGGGCAGCCAGCGCGGCTGCCGCGCCGACAGGGTGGCCGGAATAGGTGTAGCCGGTATCGATGGACGCGATCCCACTGGTGTCCTTTTCAAAGACTTCGGCCACGTGCCCGGCGATCATCACCGCGCCGAACGGGAAATAGCCGTTTGTGATGGCTTTTGCCGTGCACATGAAGTCCGGCTGTACGCCCCAGTGGCGTGCGCCGCTCTCGCTGCCGGTGCGACCGAAGGCGGTGATGACCTCGTCGGAGATCAGCAGGATGCCGTTGCGGTCACATATCTCGCGCACCATCGGCATGAAGCTCGGATGGGGAGGCATGACACCACCGGCGCCGAGGACGGGCTCCATGATGAAGGCGGCAATGGTGCCGGCTCCCTGGAAGGCGATCTCGTCTTCGAGGGCGGCTGCGCAGAGCTGGGCAAGTTTCGCCGGATCGCTCTCGTTGAACGGGTTGCGGTAGGTGTAGGGAGCCGGAATGTGGAAGCAGCCCGGCAGCAGAGGCTCGTAAGCGTTGCGGAACTTGCCGTTGCCGTTGACGCTGGCGCCGCCGAAATGGGTGCCGTGATAGCCTTTCTTCAGGCTGAGAAACTTGGTGCGGCCGGCTTCGCCGCGAATGCGGTGATACTGGCGGGCGAGCTTGAGGGCGACTTCGACCGAATCCGAGCCGCCGGAGGTGAAGAAGGCGCGCGTCAGCCCGTCCGGGGCGAAGAAATCGGCAAGTTCGTAGGAAAGCTCGATCACCTTGTCGTTCGATGTGCCGCGAAAGATGGAGTAGTAGGGCAGGGCGTTCAGCTGTTCGGAGATTGCCTGTTTCACCGGTTCGCAGGAATAGCCGAGGTTGACGTTCCACAGCCCGCCGACGGCATCAAGAACTTCGTGCCCGTCAACGTCGGTGATGAAAACATCGCGGCCACCTGTCAGGATCGTCGGCAGATTGGTCTGGCTGTCGGCCGGATGAGCCATCGGATGCCAGACATGGCGGGCGTTGTTTTCCTTCAGGAAGTTGGAATCCTTCATGTCATGTCTCCTTGGAGTAAACTTGGCAGGCCGAGCAACGAAAGTGCCTGGTCATAGGAAGATCGGGGGGAAAGAACGTTGAAGTGAACCGTCTGCAGACCGGCCGTCTCCGCGCCGCGAATGTTGCGCAGCTGATCGTCGACAAAGACGCAGGCGGATGCGGGCAGGCCGAGTTCGTCCAGGCACAGCTGATATGCACGCGGATCCGGCTTCAGGATCCTGGTGTAGGTGGCATCGACGATGACGTCGAAATCATCCAGAAAAGCGAGCTTTTTCCTGAAGTCCGCACCATAGAAAAGGTCCAGCTCATTGGACAGGATCGCAAGCTTGCAGTCTGCCTGCCGGGCAATGTCGATTGCGGCCAGGGCTTCCGGCCGCATGACGGCATCGGGATCAGCGCCGCGCGCAGCCTTCACGAACTGGGCCATTTCCGTCCAGTCGTTGCCGGTCAATTCGGCAATTTCCTGCGTGCGCCGGTGCCAGTAGTCGCGTTCGGAAATCTCGTCTCGCTGCATTGCCTGCCAAAGACCGTCGGTTGCCGGATCAAACGGGCCGCGCCAGGTCAGGGTGCCGGGGGCGAGCCCGAGGGCCCGTTCGGTCAGGTCGTGGGTCTCGAACATCGTGCGAGTGACAACCCCGCCGAAATCGAGCACCAGAGCCTTCGTGTCATGCGGCATCGCGCCAGATCCTTCTCAAATCGACCGGGACAACGCCGCCGAGTTTTTCAGTGACTTCCGTCGCCGCGATCGGCAGGGAAATTCGGATTTTTGCTTTCAACTCATCGGTCATGCGAACGGTGGGGGCGGCAACGGCAATGGTGCCGACTGCCTCTGGCAAGTCGCCGAAGATCGGCGAGGCAAAGGAAGAGACGTGCTCTTCAAAACCCTGGTCGATAAAGGCAATGCCGTCGTTTCGAACCTGTTCGACAGTCTGTTTCAAAAGCTCGGTGTCGATGATCGTGTAGCCGGTGGAGGGTTTGAGCTTCGTCTTCAGAAGCTTCGGCAGCAGATCGATCGGACCGAAGGCCAGCATGGCGAGACCGGAGGCGGTTGCGTGCAGCGGCAGCAATTCAGCTTCGTCGAAATAGACCCGCGTGCCGTGAACGAGTGCGTCATGATGATAGAGCGGTGACAGGTGATTGCCTTCCCGCAAGGAGACATGAACCAGCTCCCCGAGTTCTCCAGCCAACTGTTCCACCAGTGGAGCGACAAGCCTTCTTGCCGGGAACAGTCGTTCGCGGACTGCTGCAAGACGCAGGATGGCGGGCCCCAGGCGATAGCCTTTGGTGCCCGGGTTCTGCTCCAGAAAACCGTTGGCTGTCAGTTCGGTCAGATGCCGGTGAACCGTTGCCTTGTCCTGGCCCGAAAGGTTGCGGAACTCGGTCAGGCCGATTTCCGAACGGCTGGCGGAAAAGTGGTTCAGCAGGCTCAGCGCTTTTGTGATCGTGCCCATGCTTCAGCAGTTCCTTTCCCGCAGGCGCCGGATTGAGGCTCCGGCATTCGACGGGACGATGTTGACATGTAGTTTCATTTGAAACAATATATTTTTAAACCGATGGTTTGTTATTTGAACCGTTTTGCGAGGTAAACAAAAGCGTCAGCGCTTCGATTGAAGGTTGACATCTTATTATTTAAGATCACAATAATTAACAAAGCAAATAAAAAATGACCAAGACCGGCGCAAAGTCCGGCTGTCACCTGACCAGAAAAGGGACTGTTGAAATGAAGAAGCAAGTGATCGCCCTGACGGCCGCGACATTGATGTCGGCAACGGCCGCTCTGGCTGAATATCCGGAAAAGCCTGTATCGTTCATCGTTCCGTGGCCTCCGGGGGACCTGGAAGACGTGCTGACCCGTCTGATCGCGGACAAGTTCCAGGAAATGTACGGTGTGCCGGCAGCGGTCGTGAACAAGCCGGGTGGCGGCGGTGGTCCGTTCCCTGGTGCAGTGGAAGTCGCAACGGCGCCTGCCGACGGTTATACGGTCGGCTCTTTCGTTACCGACGTGCCGATTGGTGGTCCGCAGATCGGAATTCCCGAACTTTCGCCGAACCCGTTCGAGCCGATCGGCATTTTCATGACCTATCCGTTCGTGATTGCCGCAGGTGCAGACGCGCCCTACGCCACGTGGGCGGAGCTGGCTGACTACGCCAAGGAAAACGAGATCGCTCTCGGCCATTTTGGTTCGTTCCTGCCGCCCACCCAGATCACCTTCGCTGCCGCCAAGACCTCCGGCTTCGACTTTGCCAGCGAAGCGGCTTTTGACGAGCTGAACTGCAACACGCTGGCCTCCGGCGATGTCGACGTCATCAACACGACACTGCAGCAGATCCAGCCGTGCCTCGGCGAGGTCAAGATCCTGGCCAGCATCGGCAAGGAACGGACGTCCCTGACGCCGAACGTGCAGACCATGCAGGAAATCAACCCGGATCTGTCGGTTGCGCTGTGGAACGGGCTGTTCGTTCACAAGGACGTTCCCGAAGATGCGCGGATCAAGATTTCCGAAGCTGCGCAAGCTGCGCTCAAGTCGCCGCAGGCGCTCGAGCTGATCGGCCAGACCGGCGTCCTGATTTACTGGCAGGACCCGGTTCAGTCCGAACAGCAGATCGAGGCTGATGCGGCGGCGCTTCAGAAAATCTCCGAGCTGATCGAACAATAAGGCGACTATTTCGGCCGGCGCATCTCGCGCCGACCGGTTGCTTTCGGGTTCCAAGGAGGGTTCGGCTTGGCGCGCATCAAGACGCTGCAGGAACTGTTCAAACGCTATCGCCGGCCCGGCGACATCGTGTTTGCAATCCTGTTCCTGGCATTTTCCCTATTTCTTCTGTCGCAGATCCCGGGTGAGACGGTCTGGGCCAAGCGGACCAAGTGGTTCGCACAGCCAAGGTTCTGGCCCACAGTCGCTATCGGCGGCATGGTGCTGTTCGCCAGCCTGCATTTCATTGGCTCGCTTTGCTCCAAGCGCATTCCGGGCCGATGGCGCGAGGTCGGCTTCTGGCTGAAGTCGTTCGAGTTCGTGGCCTATTTCCTGATCTACGTGCTCCTGGTACCGCAACTCGGCTATCTGCCGGCAACACTCGCCTTCACCTTGTTTCTGTGTGTCCGGATTGGCGAGGCAACGCCTCTCAACCTGGGTGCCGCGGTTGCCTTCAGCATTTCTGTGGTGGTGATCTTCCGCGCGTTTTTGCAGGTCAAGGTTCCCGCAGGCCACATCTACGAGGCGCTGCCTGACTGCATCCGCGCCTTTGCCCTGACCTATCTGTGAGGCGAGAATGGAACTGATCCTCTCCAGCCTGTCCATGCTTGCCCAATGGGACGTTCTTGCGGCCCTGGTGATCGGCTCCATCGGTGGTGTCATCATCGGCGCAATTCCTGGTGTCGGAGCTGCCGTCGCCATCGCAATCCTGCTGCCGGCAACCTTTTCCTTCGAGCCTATCGTCGGCTTGACGCTGCTGCTCGGCGTCTATGGCTCATCCATGTATGGCGGCGCCATTCCGGCGGTGCTGATCAATACACCGGGTACGGCGGTCAATGCGCTGACCACCTATGACGGCTATCCCATGACCAAGAAGGGGCAGGGGCATCGGGCGCTGTCGCTCGCCTATTCGGCTTCTTTCTTCGGCGGCATGTTCTCGATCCTGTGCCTGATCGTCCTCTCGCCGGTTCTGGCGATGATCGCACCGCATTTCGGCAGTCGCGAGATCTTCCTGGCCGCGTTGATGGGCATCATCCTGGTTGTGGTTGCGCACCGCGGACAGGTTTTTGCCGCCGGCATGCTGGCCTGTTTCGGCATCTTCCTGAGCACCATCGGCCTGGAGCCTGCCAAATACACGAAGCGCTTCACCTTCGACCAGAGCTGGCTCACCTCCGGTGTCGATCTCATCGTGGTGGTGCTCGGTCTCTTTGCGATCTCGCAAGCGTTGCTGCTGCTGGTCGACAAGGAACATCAACCCGGATCGGCCAAGGTCGAGGGCAACCTCTTTGCCGGGCTCAAGGAGCTGTTCGCGTTCAAACGGGTGGCGACCGTTTCTTCCGGCTTCGGTGTTCTCATGGGCATGATCCCCGGCGTGGGCGAATTCACTGCCCAGTTCCTGTCCTACACTTATGCGCAGAAATCCTCGAAGGACCCGGACCTTTTCGGCAAGGGATCACCGGAAGGGCTGATCGCTTCGGAAGCTGCCAACAATGCGGTTCCCGGTGCGGCGATGATCCCTTTGCTTGCTCTCGGCATTCCGGGAGAAGCGCTGACGGCAATGATGCTGTCGGTGTTCTATGTTCATAACGTCATCCCGGGGCCTCAGCTGTTCCAGGGGCAACTCGACTTTGTGGTCGCGCTCTATCTGGCGCTGATCCTCCTGAATATCATCGTCCTGATCTTCCTCCTGTCCTCCACGGGGCTGCTGCTCAAGATCATTCAGATCCCGACGCGTTTCCTGGGCGTGATGATCATGACGCTGTCCTTTGTCGGCGTGTTCTCGCTGCGCAACTCGGTGACCGACTGCGCGATTGCCGCCGGCTTCGGCGTCTTCGGCCTGGTGCTGAAGCGTCTCAACCTGCCCATTGTGCCGATCATCCTCGGCATGGTGCTTGGCGGGATCATGGAGGTGAAACTTCGCAGCGCCATGGCGCGGGTGAATTCCCCGCTCGATTTCATCGACAGGCCGATCGCCGCAATCCTCTTCACAGCGATCATTCTCATTCTCGTCCTGCACGTACGTACGGTCATTCGCGAGCAAAAGGCGCGACGGGATCGGGAAGAGGAAACTTCCGAAACCTCAACCCAGCAAGGGTAGGAACCAAGATGCTTGACCAGGCCGCAATCGACGTTTTGCGCAACCAGCCCGTTGCCGAGCAGGGGCATTTTGTAAACGGCGCCTTTGCCGCGTCCCGGGAGGGGGCGACGCTGGAGGTGCTTTCCCCCATCGACGGAAAACCGCTGACAAGGATCGCAAGCGGAACGGCCGCCGATGTGGGAGTTGCGGTTGAAGGCGCGCGCAAGGCGTTCGAGGATGGCCGCTGGTCGAAAGCCGCCCCGGCCCACCGCAAGAAGGTATTGTTGAAGCTGGCGGATCTGATCGAGACGAAAGCGCTTGAGCTTGCGGTTCTCGGCGTGCGTGACAACGGCACCGAGATCAACATGGCCTTCAAGGCCGAGGCTTTGTCGGCGGCCGGGTCCTTCCGGTACTACGCCGAAGCACTCGACAAGATCTATGGCGAGATCGCGCCGACGGCAGACAATGTGCTGGGGCTTGTCCACCGGGCACCGGTCGGTGTCGTGGGGGCCATCGTTCCCTGGAACTTCCCGCTGATGATCGGCGCCTGGAAGATTGCTCCCGCACTCGCCATGGGGAACTCCATCGTGCTGAAACCGGCGGAATCCGCCTCGCTCAGCCTGCTCAGAATTGCCGAGCTGGCGTCCGAGGCAGGGGTTCCGGACGGTGTCTTCAACGTCGTGACCGGCCCCGGCGCCGTTGTCGGCGAAGCCCTGGCCCTCTCCATGGATGTCGACATCCTGGTCTTCACCGGTTCTGGTGCGACAGGGCGGCGGCTTCTTGAATATTCCGCCAGATCCAACCTGAAGCGCTGCTATCTGGAACTTGGCGGCAAGTCCCCCAACATTGTCTTCAATGATGCGGCTGATCTGGCAAAAGCAGCCAAGGTGTCGGCGGCGGGGATCTTCCGCAATTCCGGGCAGGTCTGTGTCGCCGGATCGCGCCTGCTGGTGCAGGAGGACATTCACGACGATTTTGTTGCCGCGATCTGCCGGGAAGCGGAAGCTTTCAAGGTGGGCGATCCGCTGGATCTTTCCAGCCAGATCGGTGCGGTGCATTCGATGGCCCAGCTGGAGGCCGACCTGAAATTCGTGGAGACCGCGGAAGCCGAAGGTGCCGAGCGCCGTACCGGCGGTGAGCGGATCCTGACCGAGACCGGCGGCTACTACATGGCTCCAACCGTCATGAGCGGGGTCAAGCCGAGCGATACGATTGCCCGGAAGGAAGTGTTCGGGCCCGTACTGGCCGTAACCGCCTTCAAGGACGAGGAAGAGGCCATCCGGATCGCCAACGGCACCGAATATGGTCTTGCCGCCGGCATCTGGACATCGGATCTCGGCCGGGCGCACCGGATGATTTCCGGTGTCCGGTCCGGCGTCATCCATGTGAACACCTATGGCGGCTCGGACATGACCGTCCCGCTCGGGGGGATGAAGCAGTCCGGCAACGGCCACGACAAGTCGCTGCACGCGCTCGACAAGTATGTCGACCTGAAGACAGCCTGGATCCAGCTCTGAGGATATCCATGACCAAGACAATCCTGTCCATCGGGACCTACGACACCAAGAATGCCGAACTGGAATTCATCGAGCAGACCATACGCGACCAGGGCGGCGAGGTGCTGACGATGGATGTCAGCGTACTGGGCGATCCGGCCAGGCCGACCGGCATTTCCAAGCATGAGGTCGCCAGGGCAGGCGGCATGTCCATTGAGGACGTGATTGCGCAAGGCGACGAGAACAAGGCGTTTCAGGTGATGGCGCAGGGGGCGGCAAAGCTTGTCGCCGACCTTTATGCGCAAGGCCGCATCGACGGCATGATCGCGCTTGGCGGAACCATGGGGACGGACCTGGCACTCGATTGTGCCCAGGCGCTGCCGATGGGCGTACCGAAATTTATCGTGTCCACGGTCAGCTTCTCGTCTCTGATCCCGCCGGAACGGCTGGCGCCCGATATCCAGATGATCCTGTGGGCCGGTGGCCTTTATGGCCTCAACGAAATCTGCAAGTCGTCGCTGGCGCAGGCCGCAGGCGCCGTGCTGGGTGCCGCCAGGGCCGCGCAGATGCCGGATCGCTCAAAGCCGCTGGTCGGCATGACATCGCTTGGCTCCAGTTGCCTGTCCTATATGAAGCTTCTGAAACCGGCACTTGAAGACAGGGGGTATGAAGTCGCTGTCTTCCATTCCACCGGCATGGGTGGCATGGCCTTCGAAAGCCTGGCGCGGGAAGGGGCGTTCTGCTGCGTCATGGATTTCTGCCTGCAGGAATTCGGCAATCTCCTGGCAGGGTCGCTGGTCAGCAGCGGGCCGGACCGGCTGCAGAATGCAGGCAGGCTGGGCACGCCGCAGATCGTGGCGCCGGGCGCGCTTGATCTGGTGGATTTTGCCGGCTGGCAGGCAATCCCGGCGCAATATGCCGACAGGCCGTTTCACGAGCACAATCGTCTGATCAAGAGCTCCGTCTTCAACCCGCAGGAGCGCCGTCAGTGGGCGAATGCACTCGCCGACCGGCTGGAGGCGGCCAAGGGGCCGACCCATTTCCTGTTGCCGCTTGGCGGCATCGAGGCCTGGGACAAGGAGGGTGAGGAAGCCCACGATCCGGAGGGGCTGGCGGCCTTCATCGACGAAGTCAGGACAGTCTTCCCGGGCCGTATCGCGACGACCGAGGTTTCGGCGCATATCAACGACAAGGCGTTTGCGGATGCTGCGCTTGGCGTTTTCGACAGATGGGTCGAAGAAGGGATTGTCATGCGGGGCGGTTAAGGCCGCCGTGGGTGCCACGAAAGGAAAAAGCGCCGGCGAGCGGCGCTTTTTGGGGTCGTGAGATGGGGCTTTAGCTTGTTCTTGTGATCTGAGGTCAGCCCGTGGCAAGTCGTTGCTTGTCACGGGCCTTGGTCATCAGGACCGTGGTTTCTGGTTTTCCGGATCGTAGAGTGGCTGGTAGCCGACACCGGCGACCTCGACCGGGTAGGTTTCCGAGAAATACTCGACATTCAGCTTGCGGCCGACCTGGCAGTACTCCTGCGGCAGGTAGGCAAGAGCGATGTTCTTGCCGATGGTCGGGCCATAGGCGACCGAGGTCGTGTAGGAAATACGGCCCAGGCTGTCGACCAGCGTCTTGCCCGTGTCCGGATCCTGCACCGGCATCGCGCCGACCGGGTAACGTTTGACACCGCTTGCATCTGTGTTTTCAAGCATCACCAGCGTGCAGAGCATGGCCGGCTGCTTGTCGCGCTCCCGGTACTCGACGTGCTTTGCCTTGCCGCGGAAATCCGCTTCCTTGACCTTCGGGCGGGCCAGATCAGCCTCCAGGAGGTTATACTGGGTCAGAAGATCGGCGTTCTGCAGGCGCAAGGATTTTTCCATGCGGCGCGAGTTGGCGTAGGTTTCGACGCCGACTGCGATGACACCCGTGGACCGCAGAGCGTCCCAGACGGCCAGGCCGTCTTCGTACTTCATGTGCAGTTCCCAGCCCTGTTCACCGACATAGGACAGGCGCAGGGCCATGACGGACTTGCCGGCGATCTCGATCTGGCGGATGCCCGCAAACGGGAAATTTTCCGGATCGAGTGCTGCCGGATCGGCAACCACTTTCTTCAGGTTCTCACGGGCGTTCGGGCCCCAGATGCCGATGGTGGTGTACTGCTCGCTGACGTCGGTCACCGTGACGTCGAAGCCTTTGTCCTCGGCGATGCGCTTCACATAGTGATAGTCGCGCGGGCCGGCGTCCGCACCGTCGACGATGCGGCAGCGGTCTGCCATGCGGAAGACCGTGAGGTCGGCACGTACGTTGCCTTCGTCATCGAGGAAGTGGGTGTAGATACCCTTGCCGATGTTGGCATCGCCGCCGATCTTCGCGGCACACAGCCACTCCAGCAGTTCCACGTGGTCCGGGCCTTCGACGTCGAACATGTAGAAGTGCGACAGGTTGATGATGCCGCAGTTCTCGCTGAGTTCGAGCTGCTCGGCGTTGGAGACGCGCCAGAAATGGCGGTTGTCCCATTCGTTTTCACGAACCGGAACCCGGTCGCCGTACTTTTCCAGCAGATGCTCGTTGGCGGCATACCCATGCGCGCGTTCCCAGCCGCCCAGTTCCATGAAGTGGCCGCCGAGTTCAACCTCGCGGTCGTAGAACGGGGACCGCTTGACGCTGCGGCTCGTCAGGTAAGGCTCACGCGGGTGGATCGCCGGGAAATAGATCTTCTGCGCAGCTTCGTAGCAGCGGTCCTCGATGTATTTCTCGGTCAGCTGGTGGGAATAGAAGCGCGAATAGTCGATGGACGCATGGTCGATTTCAGTCCGGCCATCGGTGATCCAGTCAGCCAGCAGCTTGCCGTAGCCAGGTCCGTCCTTGACCCAGATCGCAACGCAGTACCACAGGCCGCGGACTTTCTGGCTTTCACCGCAGGAGGGGCCGCCGGCCGCGGAAACCTGCAGGAGGCCGTTGAAGGAATGGCCTTCGTTGTAGCCGATCTCGCCTAGGATCGGGGTCAGCTCCATGGCGCGCTCGAGCGGCTCCATGACCTGTTCCATTTCCAGATCGCGCTGGGAGGGGGACAGGCGTGCCTGATCCTTCTCCAGGAGATCGCGCGGGTGGCACATGCGCGGATGGGTCGGTTCGTAGTACCCCCACTCGATCTGGCCGCCTTCGGCCGTCTTGGGATCGCCCGTGTCGCGCATGTAGGCGGAGTTGCCCTGGTCGCGCAGCAGCGGATAGCCGATGTCCTTGCCGGTGCCTTCGAATTCGTTGTACGGGCCGAAGAAAGTCAGCGGATGGTCGACCGGCATTACCGGCAGGTCTTCGCCAACCATCTCGGCAATCAGGCGGCCCCACAGACCGGCGCAAACGATGACATGGTCAGCCATGATCGTGCCGCGGTGGGTCTTGACGCCCTTGATGTGGCCGTCCTCGACGATAAGGGACTGGGCCGGGGTATTGGCAAAGGCTTTCAGCTTGCCGGTCTTCTCGCCTTCATCAACAAGCTTGCCTGCAACCGTCTGCGAGCGCGGGATAACGAGACCTGCATCCGGGTCCCACATGCCGCCCTGGACCATGTCCTCTTCGATCAGCGGAAACTTTTCCTTGATCTCGGCCGGGGTCACGAGGCGCACATTGGTGCCGAAGGCCTTGCCCGAGGTCACCTTGCGCTTGATTTCCTCCATCCAGGTGTCGTCGCCGGTGCGCGCGACTTCCAGACCGCCGACGCGGGCGTAGTGACCCATCTTGTCGAAGAAGTCGATGGAGTACTGGGTGGTCCAGACGGACAGGTAGTCGTGGCTGGTGGTGTAGCAGAAGTCGGACGCATGGGCCGTCGAACCGATGTCGGTCGGAATGCCGGACTTGTCGATGCCGACAATGTCGGTCCAGCCGCGTTCGATGAGGTGATGTGCGATCGACGCGCCGACGATACCGCCGAGACCGACGATGACGATCTGTGCCTTGTCAGGAAATGCTGACATGTCTCATTCCTTTTTCATCGACCGGAGCGCAGTCCGCCTGCGTCCGGTCCGTGCGACTGCACCGGATTTCCGTTTCGTGGCGGCAGTATCGCGACTGATCGACAGGCAAAATAGCGTAATTGCGTCATGGCGGCATAAGCGCCACGACACGGTGGTTCAAATCGTCAGGAAAAGCTGGCTTGTGATTGCGACAGGCTGGTCGTGTTTCGATAACGCGGCACGGCACGAAAACGGCCGCGAATTATCAGGGAAATGTCAGGGTTTCGGGTGCGTGGTGAAGTATCCGGCAAGCGCGCCACGCCGGAAGGGAGTGGCGGCAAATGATAGGCGTTCACCGCGTTGCGCTCCGGCCATCATATCCGTCAGGTGAGGATGGTTGCCCCGGGGAAACGTAAGCCGGAAAGCTGCGGCCCGGGGCAACGCGTCAGGTCCAATCAACGAATGCTGCAGTTGCCTGAAGTCGATGTGCTGTTGATTGTGTAGCGCCACTTGGTCTTGCCGCCGTAGTAGCCAAGGCAGGGTCCGTCACAATAGCCGTTCTTGGCGTTCGAGAACTCCGAGAAACTGATGAAGCGGCAGCTGTTGCCGTCATAGGCGAATTTGTAGGTCCGCTTTGTGGTGCGGTCCTCGGCGGGGTCCTTTTCCTCTTCGGAAATCTCGACGATGCCGTTGCTGTAGGTGTAGCGCGAACAGATATTCCGCTTGTAGCCTTCCTCGATTTCCAGCTTGACGCAGTTGGTCCTGCCCTTGCCGGAGATGCTGCCGGAGGTCTTGACGCTTTTACCGTTCACAAACACGGTTCCCGCCTGGTTGTCCGGATCGGCGACCAGCAGATTGTCGCCGTTCTGGCGGATCAGAACGGCCGTGGTGCCTGTGCGGTTGTTGGTTTCGGTGAACGAGCCCTTGTTGGTGTTGGAATAATAGTCCTTCTGCTCGATCTTGATATTCGAGGTCAGGAAAATCTTCTTGCTGCCGAGATCGAAGGTCGCGGGAGCTGATTTGGAACTCTGGGCCGGGGAGGCGCCTTCCGGTGCCGTCGACTGGCAACCGGCCATACCCAGCATTGAGGTCGTCAATGCCAGGAACAAAATCTTCTTCACAATAAGTCTCCTTCCGGGAAAATGCCCTCCATCTGGAGGATCTTGAAATTCGATGTTGATGGATTTGTTTGGAGCTGTGGTTGCGGGTTTGCCGGTGCGCTGTCCATGCCGTCACTTTCCATAGACATCGGTTTGCGGACCGTCCTGAACCTTGCAAATGAGCGAGGTCGGCTTTCCATAGGCGTACTTGAGCTGGGTGTTGGAGAAGTGCTCCTGCCTGAACTCCAGGATCCGGCACTCCTTGCCGTTCATTTCCAGCGTGAATGCGTTTTTCCGGATGTATCCGTCTTCAACCATTTCCATGGTGTGGACTGCATGAAGACGGTTTGCGGAGAGCCGCTCAACATCCACGAAATGGACGATGGGGTCGCCAGATTTGGTTTTATTGACCCTCTCACCTGATCCCGTGCCGGTTGGTATCCGGACGCCTTCCGTTTCGAAGTTCGAGTGAAACGAAAAGGAATAGAACAGGTCGTCGTTCCCGGCGAAGAAGATGGCGGCGAGATAGAACCACGCGCTGTGTTCCCAGACGCAGGACTGTGTGCCGTCGGCAAAACCGCAGATCGGCATGGTGATGTCGATCGTTATGGTCTTGCCGGACATGTCGTCCGCGCTTGCGTTTCCTGCAAAGCCGGCCGCAAGAAGCAGGCTGGCTGCCAGAGTTTTTATCAACCCCATCTTGCCCCGATCATCTGAAACTCGAGCACGTGTGCCGCTCTGCCAGGTCAGTCACAATATTGCTGGCCGTTGAACGTGAAGCAGTTGCCTCCGGATGAGGAGGACTGGGGACTGGGTTTCGACTTCGTGTAACACTGCCCTGCTGAAGAGAGCAGTTGTCCGGCCGGGCAGGTTTTCAGAACACACTCGTTGTTCTTCAATACGTAGCGGGCGGAACAGGTCAGCGGACATATCCTGCCGTCGAGCTGCCGAAGTTTCTTCAGGACAGCCGCGTTGGGAGACAAGGACGCAAGCTGAAGCTTGGCTTCGTTCCTCAAGGTGTCGAGCGCGCGGCCACTTTTCGGGCCCCAGACACCGTCTGGCGAACCTGCGTCGCAGCCAAGCCTGTTGAGTTCCACCTGGACGGCCCTCGTCAGTTCCTTCGGGTCGGACGGGACCGGAGCTTCGTTTATCGGTTGCTCGGCTTCGCTCGGTGCAAGACTTGCCTGGACCTGCGGCTTGTCTTCGAGGTCCTTCAGTCGGTTGGCGGCTACACCTGCGAAAAGGCCGTTTGGAAACTGGGCGAGATAGGCGCGCAGTTCCGAGATGGAAGGATTGTCGCGAATGGCGGTCCAGTAGGCGACGTCGAGGCTGCCCTGGCTGCCGGCTTCTCCGGCGGTATCGTCTGGCAGCGGACCGTCTTCATAAAAGTAGAAATCACCGGTGATCGAGCTGACTTCCCAAGGCACCTGCCGGTCGGCGGTTTCGGCCAGAACATCGCGCCGGGCCTGTTTGAAGACGGATTCAATCGGCTCGCCGGGACTGGTCTCGATGGCGCGGCTGAGGGCGGCCGTGTAGGGGGAATTTCCGGCGGAACCGTCCATCGCGACCTGCCCGGGTGACGTCGCATAGGCGATCAGGGTGCCCATTGGTGCATCGATGGGGGCAAGGCCACGGGTGGCCGAGCGGAAAGAGCCTTTGAAGGGATTGTTGCGGCAGGCATCCAGTACGACGATGTTCACCGGACTGCTGGACGAGTTCATCACCTTGAGGAAGTCGTTGACGTTGATGCCCTCGAGATCGACCTCGTCCTCATCCGCCAGAAGGGCGTTCACTGGGATGAGATAATTCTCCCCGCGTACCTGCACACCGTGCCCGGCGTAGTAGATCAGGCCTGCTTCGATCGACGAATCCCGCAAGGTGCGACCAAACTCGAGAAGTTCCCGCTTCATATCCCTGTAGTTGCCGTCGATGAGTTGCCTCACTTCAAAACCGGCATCGCCCAAGGTTTTTGCCATGAGAAGGGCATCGTTTTCAGGGTTTTTCAGAGATTGAATATGTTCGTAATTCGAATTGCCGATGATGAGTGCGACACGCTTACCCGCAAAGGCGGATCCTGTACTGGAAATTATTTGAATAAATACGATGGTCGTTAAAATGACGCCTAAACGAATAATATGTGCTGGCAGCAAATAGTTCACTTGTAGCCCCCGCTAAGTGAATGAAATAAAGCAGTTCTTGCTGAATACTCTCCTTTGTATAGCTGCAGCACCGGTTTCCTGTCCACAGCGTCAATGGAGGAAGACCATTGCCAAAGTGACGGGTTCGTCCTGTCTTCCGGTTTTGGTCTTGTATTTTTCGCGGGGGAAGGTGCTGGGCGTGCAGAACGGGGGCACGCCCGCAGTCTTTAGCTCCAGACCGTTTCCTGTCCGTTTTCAAGCACATGAACCACGCCCTGCGGTTCCTTGAGGCTGAGGATCCCGGTGTCATCGAGGCCAAGAACGATACCTCGAATAACCTTGCCGATCTGGCCATGGGCCACTGCGATTGTCGGTCCCGTCAGGCCTGCAAGCCAGGCTCCGGCGCGCTCACGCATCTGCTGCAGTGTCTCGCCACCCGGCGCGCCAAAATACCAGGTGTTGCCGGGCTTGCCGTTCATGTGTTCGGGATACTTCTCGAACATCTCGGGTCTTGTCAGGCCGCTCAGACCGCCGACATCGATCTCAACGAGCAGGTCGGTTTCAACCGGCGAAAAGTCGAAGTTCTGCTGCAGGTACTGCGAGGTTTCCAGGGTTCGGCCCAAGGGGCTGACCATCTGGTCGTAACCTTCGGCTGATACCAGTTCGCGGGCGAGGATCTTTCCCAAGAGGGTCGCCTGCTCGCGTCCCTTTGCGGTCAGGGGAGAATCCAGCCGGCCTTGCGCACGGCCGATCAGGTTCCATTCTGTTTCGCCGTGGCGCATGAAGATAATTTTCGGATGGGTCATCGGATTGTCTTTTTAAGTGTCATGTTGGCGGTCCGTTCGGGTCGAACCGGTTTTACAGGGGGGAAACTGGGCGGGCAGCAGTCAGTGCTCCCGCCCGGCAGGCGTTTGATCTCAGGCTGCCGCCACTTCGTTGAGGAATGTCGTCACGGTCGACCGAATGCGTGCTGTCTGCTGGTTCAGGTTGTCGGAGGCATTCAGAACATCGCTTGCGGATTTCCGGGTGTCGCCGATCGCATCCGAAACGCTGGACATGTCTTCGACGACCGCCATGGTTCGATTGGAGGCGAGGGCGGCATTCCGCGCGATTTCGTTTGTTGCGTAGCCCTGTTGCTCAACGGGAGCAGCAATCGCGCTGGTGCACTCCGAGACGTCCTGCATGATCGCGACGATCTCGCCGATGGCCGTAACCGTTTCCGATGCGGACGCCTGCATGGCCGCAATCTGCGAGGCGATTTCGTTTGTCGCTCTTGCGGTCTGGGTTGCCAGCGACTTGACCTCTGCCGCCACAACGGCAAAGCCCTTGCCGGCTTCCCCGGCACGAGCCGCCTCAATGGTGGCGTTGAGCGCCAGCAGGTTGGTTTGTTCGGCGATCTCGGAAATCAGGGAAACAACGCCTTCGATGCTTTGTGCGGTTTCCGCCAGGCCGGTGATCTTGCTGCTGGTCCGGTTGGCGTTGTCCGCGGCGTTGCTGACGATCTGGCTTGACGTTTCCACCTGCCGGGCGATCTCGGCAATCGAGGCAGCCATCTCGTCGGTGGCAGCCGCGACGGCCTGAACGTTGCCGGAGGCTTCGTTCGAGGAACCGGTGGCGTTGCCGGTGAGGGAAGATGCCGTTTCGGCAATCACCGTCATGGACTGGGCAGTGTCCTGCATCTGTCCGGCATTTTCGGACAGGCTCTTCAGGACGTCCTGAATGTCATTGCGGAACCCGGCCACCAGCCTGTCTATATGCTGTTGGCGCTCCTCACTGGCCAACTGGCTTTGCAACCGTTCTTCGCCGAGGCGGCGGTTTTCCAGCAGGCTGTCACGGAAAATCAGGAGTGCCTGACGGAGCTGCCCAACCTCGTCGCGTGTGACCGCACCGTCGATCGTGACATCGACATCGCCGTCAGCCAGGCGACGGGTCGCAGCTGTCAGAACGGACACCGGGCGGGCAACGGTGAACCAGAGTGCAACTGCCGCCGCAATGCCGAACACCAGCCCGATCGCGGACACCGCCAACAGGATGAGTGTCGACCTTGCTTCCGTACTGGCGGCACTGGTTTCCAGCCTTGCGTTGAGCGCGGAAATGCCTTCGGCAAACTTTGTCTCGGCAGTGTCGGCAGCAGCAAGCGCAACCCGGAAATCTGCCATGGCCGACGACAGTTTCGCAAAGGCGCTGCCCAGGGTTTCGATTGCGGTGCGCGCTGCCACCGCATCGGCTCCCGTCAGCATGGTGGACAACACCTGTTCCTGTTGCATCTGCAGGGCCGCGATACTGTCGAGCACCGCCTTGCGGGTAAGATCCGACCGGTTGACCTGGAACTGCCAGAACGCATCTGACAACACCCGGGCTTCGGCAGCAAAGTCGTCGCCGGCTTTGGCCTCGGCAACAGCGGATCGGGCAAGTCCCTCGATCGCCAGCATGTCGCCGTGGGCCGTCTTGAAGGCGCGGCCAAGGTCATTGCGCACGGCATCGGTCAGTCCGGCAAGGCTGTCAAAGCCCTTGGTCAGGGCGTCTCTCCTGGACAGCGCCTGGGAGGGATCCTTCTGGACGGCGGAGAGCAGGGCGCGCATGGCGTTGGCGCCTTCGGCAAGGTCACGCGCGGGCTGCAGGTTTTCCGACACGGTTGCGGAGGACGTCAGCTTGCGGATCAGGAGATAGTACTTGCCGAAGGATTTGCTGACCGCCTTCATGTGAGCCGCGTCCGGATGTCGAAACAGGGTCTCCAGATCCAGCTTGAGTTGCATGGAATGGGCGCTGGCAAGTGTTGCTGCCTGCGCGAGTTCACTGGCTGCTTCCCCGCTTGTTCTCAAGGATTGCAGCTCGTTGACCAGTTTCTGTTCGCGTTTCGCTGCCGCCTGGGCAACGCTGTGGCCGATCGCCATCAGGTTTTCCAGGGATGTCGTCATCTGCAGGCGTTTGCGTTCGATTTCTTCCTCGGAGGCAACCAGGGTGTCGAAAGCAGTCGAGAATGCCGCAATGTTGCCGGTCGCCGAGGCAACGTCTTCTCCGTCTGCTTGCAGAACGGACAGCGTCGCGGAGATGTCGGTCATGCTGTCCTTCACCACGGAGACGTCATCCGGATCGCCGGATTCGACGTAACGCGCTTTCAGGCGGTTCAGCTGGGCCATGGACATCAGGGCAGAGCCCGTTGTCTGGGAGGTTTGAATTGCCCCGCCCATCTGGCGGGTCGCGACATAGCCGACGACCGCAACGGACATTGTAAGCAGAACGGAAACAGCCATGCAGATGGCGAGTTTCATCGATATCGGAAGATTGCCGGCGGCTCTCATGTTTCCCCCATGAATCGAGTTTCAGTGGTTCACTGAACTCCATGCCGCCACAGGAGTAATTCGGGAAAGCTAGGTGGTAGTTGTTACCAAACTATTTATGACCAGGTCAGTTTTATCGGTGAGGCAAGTGCCTAGCCAAAGTTGACTAATATCACCGAGCATCGGAACCTTCTTTGATCCGCCGAATTGCTTGAAAGGCATTGCGATTTTCTTCGCGGTGCGAGACCTGTATCGCGATTCCGATATCAAAAACTTGACCTTGCGTCATATTGGCAAGTGTTACTGCGAAAGATGGCCCGTGAACTGACGCTCACGGGCCCCGGCGCCCGAACCTTGGGCTTTCAGCTCCTCCCGGCCGGCAGTGGCGGCCGCCC
>NZ_AXCE01000007.1:0-74435 GCF_000475395.1 Labrenzia sp. C1B70 | reverse complement strand
GCAGGGAAATGAGCGCTTACCTTTGGGTAGAAGGAACATGGGATTGATGGAGCCGAGTTCACCAAAGAAGGGAATTGGATACGGCCGTGCTGCGCATAAATTGAATAGCGCTCTCCCGCCTGCGAGTGAGCCAGTGAAGCCAACTGCATTGATAAGTGGATGCTGCACCAGCGCTTGCCCAACCGCGTGGTCTCCTCCCTGTATCTGGCTGAAAACACCTGGGTGCAATTCACAACGTTGAATAGCTTTGAGGATGGCTTGCGCAACGATGTCTGCCGTGCCGGGGTGCGCGATGTGCCCCCTGACGACAACAGGACACCCCGCAGCAAGCGCCGCCGCGGTGTCGCCTCCCGCTGTCGAGAAGGCCAGAGGAAAATTGGAGGCACCAAATACGGCGACCGGTCCAATGGGGCGTTGGATCAACTTTAGATCAGGTCTGGGCATTGGTTCGCGCCCCGGCAGCGCCGGATCGTGCCGATAGTCGAGATGAGCTTCAGTTTCGATGTAGTTAGGCCGTGTGGACGAATTGACTCAGGTATAAGTTTTGGGATTCCGGATTTGATTTCAAAGTGATTCATAGGTTGCCGACGTGATTTGGAGGTCGGCGATGTGTACGAAGATGACAGAACGGGATTTCGAACTGGCGCTGGAGGTTTTCCGGGCTTGCTTGCCACGGGTTGGCGCGAAGGCAAAGAATGACCGTCTGTTTCTCGAGGCGCTGCACTATTTCACGCTTCCCAACATCTCCTGGCGCGCTTTGCCCGAGCGGTTCGGCAACTGGAACAGCGTCTGGAAACGCTTCGACCGCCTTGGCAAGGCAGGTGTGTTTGAGGACTATTTTTCCATTCTGGCCGGGCTTGATGAAGGCGCGCATCTGATCGCCATGTTCGACAGCACCGTCATTCGCGCCCATGTTTCCGCGGCAGGCGCCAAAGGGGGCAGGAAGGTCAAGCGCTTGGGCGCTCGCGCGGCGGGTTCGGCACCAAAATCCATCTGAAAACGGACCGGAACGGCCTGCCGCTTGGGTTTGAGCTGACCGGTGGCGAAGCCTCTGACAGCAAGCAGTTTACGGATCTCATGGAAACCGGCCCCGAGATCAAGCACCGGGCCATAGTTGCCGACAAGGGCTATGACAGCAATGCAAATCGGGAAACTGCGCGGAAGGCCGGGGCTGTCCCGGTCATCCCTTACAAATCAAACCGGCGCGACATTCCCAGGCACTTCGCCAAAGCGCTCTACCGGGGCCGCGCACGCATCGAACAAATGATGGGGAAGCTCAAACGCTTTAAACGCGTCGCCCTGCGCTGCGAAAAGACCGCCAGAAATTTCCGCTCCATCGTCGCAATCGCCGCCGCCTTCATCTTGATCAAATCCGTCCACACGGCCTAGCAAAGAGAACCAATTGGCCGCAGGTACGATCAAGCTCACCATTCAAGCGTGGTGTTGGTAATCCGGTTTCGCGAGCACCAGTTTGGACAATATCTTCTCGTCGAGCTGAAAGTTCTTCTGCAATTGCGCGCAAAAACTCGGATCGTTCTTTAACACTGCTTTGTCCGAAGCTGGAAAATGCAGCTTCCGCTGCTTCTGCAGCCTGATCGACTACAGCGACCGTACCAGCGCAGAACGTGTCGGGGCCTCCAACGACGGGGTCGTTGGTAAATGCAATGCTTGTTTCGATCCATCTACCGGAAATCAAATGTTTTCCGTTTAGCATTGTGTAAATCCGTTTCTATTGTATTCGAATTTGTGTGGTTGGTCATGTCGCCCATTCGAGCGGTAGGTCCATGTTCACCAACTATTGTTCTGCGGTTTGGTTTTGCGCTCTCCTGTTGGCGCGAAGCATCGCAAGGATCGCAATTATCGCTCCGGCAATTAGAAGTGCCGAGATCGGGCGTTGGAGGAAGATCATCGGATTATCATGTGACATGATGAGCGAACGACGCAGATTTTGTTCCGCCAAGGTGCCCAGTACTATTCCCAGAAGTAACGGAGACAGCGGAATGCGGATCTTCTCCAGCAAGAAACCAATCACACCAATGGCCAGCGTCAGCCACATGTCGAACAGTGAATAGCGGACTGAATATGCGCCCATCATGCACAGGAACAGGATCGCCGGTAGCATGATCCTCTGATCGGTGCGGATAAGGCGCGCAAACACACGCGCAAGCAATAAGCCAAGAATTAGCAGAACGAGCTGGGTGGCGATTACGCCAGCAAAGAGTACATTAATTAGCTCGATGTTGTTCACGAAAAACACCGGGCTGGGTTCAAAGCCGTGTATTGTCAATGCGCCAAGCAATACTGCGGTGACCGCATCCCCTGGTACCCCCAGAGACAGCATTGGGATCAATGCTCCAGCGGTTCCAGCATTGTTGGCCGCTTCTGGGGCAACAATGCCCTCAGGTATTCCCGTGCCGAATTTGCCAGGGTGCTGTGATGAGCGCTTAGCTTCCGAATAGGCTGCATATGCGGCAATGTCGCAGCCAGCACCTGGCACCGAGCCGATAAAGACCCCAATCAAGGCAGATTTGCACATTGTCCAACGTGTTTTGGCAAGGTCTGATAATCGCGGGAGCAGCCCACTCGCCGTATCACTGTCAGAAAATTGGAGCAGCTTTTCCGCCCGTGCCAATACCTGTGCAACACCAAAAAGGCCTATCAATACCGGGATAAGCTCAATACCTCCCAGCAGTTCACGGGTATCGAATGTGAACCGTGCTTGCGCCGAAATGGGATCAAATCCAATCGTTGTGACAAGCAAGCCAAGTGCTGCTGCCAATGCCCCACGTCGCAGGTTGTTTCCTGACACCGCGATGATCATCGCCAGCCCGAACATCGTCAGTGCAAAGAACTCCGGAGGGCCAAATGCCAGCCCGACTCGGGCAATCCAGGGCGCAAGCAACGTCATTACGACAGCGCCGATGGTTCCCCCAACAAAGGAAGCAACGGTGGCAAGACCAATTGCACGGCCGGCCTCACCACGTTCCGACATTGGAAACCCGTCCAACATCGTCGCCGCTGCGGCGGGCGTTCCGGGGGTTCGCAACAAAATAGCTGAGATTGATCCGCCATAAATCCCGCCGCAGAAAACACCTACGAGCATCAACAATCCCTGCAAGGGATCATGCCCGAATGTGAAAGGCAAGAGGAGTGCACAACCTGTTGTGGCTGTCAGACCCGGTAGAGCTCCCACGAATATTCCGGCAGCAACACCAAACGCGATATAGAGAAAGATCCACGGATCGCTGCCCAGGGCAGCGAAACCTTCGAGTATCGGAATGGACATCAGAGGATTTCTCCCAGCACACCGAGTGGCGGCGGCGCATGTGCAAGCTCATCAAGCAAGAACCAGGCAACTGCCGGCAAGGCAAATCCCGTAACTGTCAGCAACAAAGGATTCCGGAGACCGAGTGTTGCCATCAGACCAATCAACCAGACTGGCGCCACAAGCGGATATCCGACAACCGGCATGACCAGCAGAAAAATACTCGTGAGTCCAAGGAAAGCCACGGTTTTCCAACCTAAGGCGTTCCCGGTCTCCTCGACGTAGCGGTCAAACAACATGGTAACTGCAAGAAGCGCAACGGCTCCGCCAGAGATCAACGGAAACAGATGCCCGCCATGGAGGGTTCCGTCGCCGTATTGTATGCCGATGAAGATCGCGCCCAACCCAACGAGGGCAAGCGCGACCGACAAGCAGCGTTCAAGCAAAATGCTCACAACCAGCCTACTATGTTTGAAGGTGTTACTTGCTCAGCAGCCCGATGGAATCGAGTGCTGGCCGCAGTGAAGCATCCATGCCTTGAAGAAAGTCCGCAAATCCTTTTGGATCAGCGTAAACGAGGGGCAGACCACGTTCTTCTGCCATTTTCTGAAACGCTTCACTTTCGAAGCAAGTTTTCAGACCCGAAACAAGTTTGGCTTTCACATCAGCCGGCAATCCTTTCGGGGCGGCAATGCCGCGCCAGTCGTAAATCGGTGCATCCAGCGCATACCCGGCCTCTGCGACTGTTGGAGTGTCAGGAAATGCTGAAACACGCTCTGTCGCGTTGACGGCCAAGATCTTGACCTCACCGGCATCGACCAGCTGCTTGACCTCATCAGCGCCAGTTGCAGCTACCGCAACGTGACGTCCAAGTAGTGCGGTGCGAACTTTGGCTGATCCGTCAAAAGGTACATAGTTGAAAGTAGCTCCATGCGCTTGAGCCAGAGTTGCAGCTGACAAATGCCAAGATCCGCCAGTACCGGAGTGGCCCACGGTAACGACGCCTGGATTCTCCTGTGCAAACTTCATCAAGTCGTCGAGCGTGTCCCACTCACTTTCGGCAGCGACACTGATTGCACCTGGACTTTGATTGATAAGCTGGATCAAATCAAAGTCTTCCGGACCAAGGTCTACCATACCCATAGGCTCATAGGCTGATAGCTGAAACGTTACCAATCCGATTGTGTATCCGTCCGGTCGCGCTGCTGCTGTGGCACCCATTCCGGTTGCGCCGACAGCTCCGGTTTTATTTACCACATTCACGTTCGTTCCGAGACAGTTTTCGGCGTCCGCGACCAATGTTCGGGCGATCGCATCGGTGCCGCCACCGGCGGACCATGGCACGATCAAGGTTATGTCTTTTTCGGGAAACTCCGCGAGTGCTGGAGTTACAAAAAAAGCAGCAAGAACAGATAGATAAGTAGATTTCATGGTTTCCTCCCATGCCGGGATTGGTTACAATGATCTCAGCGCCGCCCGGTCGGCGTTGATTGTTTTTCAAGCCTTGAAAGGCCTTCTCATGATTGTTCGTATCGCCGTCTTCAAAGGACGTGTCAAAGACCATCTCCAAACCGATTTCGAAACTCATGTCACCCACAAAATGCTACCTCTGATTGCATCTTTTCCTGGAATTTCTTCCGTGGGAGTTCTAAGGACCGACGGCGGAGATGGGGTGTTTACCGACGCCTGTCTTGCATTAGAAATGCGCTATCCGGATCTTTCTGCGATGGAGCGGGCTCTGGCTTCTCCAGAGCGCGCGCAAAATGCAAAGGAAACCGAAGTACTGCTGGCTATGGTCGATGATCCGAGTGTGAGCCATGCTGTCTTCAAGGTGATAGGTCAGGGTTAAGAGAAACGGTTAGCTTCCTGGAAACTCGTAGAAGGGAGCCGGTGTCAGGATCATGTTCTGTTGACTGATCAGATAACCGGCTTCAGCACTCATTTTCAAAAAAGCCTGCCAGTCCGGATCTGCGGCGAGAGCGGACCTTTTTGCTGCACGATCAGCAGCGTTCTCATAGACCCAAACGTGTACGTATGAGTTTACGTTGCCTGTCTCGACTGCCCCGTACAAAACCGGTTGCCCCAAATGCTTGGACTGCACGGCCCAGCCGTTTTCTTCATAAAGTTTCATATGTTTTTTGATGGTGCCGGGCCGGCAGGTATAAGTTCGATGATCAAAAATCATAGGGTTGTCTCCGTTGTGGTTTTTGTGCCGCTGAGCAGCTGCATGAAATCGGCCAGCGAGTAAACCAGCATCACGGCTCCGGAGAGGGGGATGCTGAGATAGAAGAGCGCGGACGGGAGCCCGAGGATGGGCGTCAGGGCCTTCGCGCTGAGCGTCAGGTCGGCGCCGTAAATGGTCATTACTGCCAGGAAGCAGATCGAGAGCGCTGTCGTTGCAAGGCGCAGGATTCGCGAGGACAAAGCAGGTAGCGATGAAGGCAACCAGTCTACCTGGAAGTGATCCTTTTCACGCCACAGTGCGGCCGTGCCGGTAAAGACCATCCAGGCGAACAGTCCCTGAATGACTTCATCGAGCCAGGAAAACGCTGCGAGCTGAAACGTCCGGGCGAACACATTGGCAAGCAGCAGAACAAACAGGGCCGCGAGACAGAGGATCGGAACTGCGCGCAGGACTTTGCCGGTCAGGTTGTCGAGGGTAGCAAACATGGCTAGTTCCCGAGCAAGAGGTTGGGAAGCCATGTCGACACGGCCGGAAACACGATAACGGCGAGGAGAACGGCGCTAAGACCTGCGAGATAGGGGAGCAGTGCCCTGGAAAGCCTGCCCACGCCGATCTTGGCAATCGAGGAAACGGCAAACAGAACCATTCCGACCGGAGGCGTCAACAACCCGACCATGGAACACATGATCATGATGACCCCGAATTGGACCGGATCCACGCCGATTTGCGTCATGACCGGTGCAAACAGAGGCACAGTCAACACGATCACGGCAATACCCTCCAGGAACATTCCGAGGACGAGCAGGATTGTCACAACGATCGCCATGATCACCATGGGATTATCGGAAAACCCGATCAGACTGTTGACGAGCTGATTGGGAACGCGTTGGTGGATGAGAAGCCAGCCGAAGAAACCAGCCGCCGCGATGACGAACATCACGCGTATGGTATGTTGCAGCGTTTCCCAGAGGATGCGCGGCAGGTTCCGGATCGAAATCTCCTTGTAGACGAACATGGAGAGGACCAGGGCGTAGGCACTTGCCGCCACACCCGCTTCCGTCGGCGTGACGATCCCACCGAAAATGCCGGCGATGATGATGACGGGCGTCAGCAGCGAAAGAGCCGCCCCCAGAAAACTGCGGCTGATCTCGAGCCAGTCGATATGGGGCCTCTTCGGCATCCTGCTACGATGGGCAACAATCCAGACGGCGACCATCAGCGCCAATGCCATGAGCACTCCGGGCACGACCCCGGCCAAGAACAGTTTGGCGACGGACACGCCGGTGATCGAAGAATAGAGAACGAAGGGAATGGAGGGCGGAAAGACCGGTCCGATGGTCGACGACGCAGCGGTGATTGCGGCAGAGAAGTCCGGATCATAACCCTTGTCCTCCATCGCCTTGAGTTCAACCTGCCCGAGACCTGCTGCATCAGCTACAGCTGCTCCGGACATGCCGGAAAAAAACAGTGAAGCAAGGACATTCACCTGTCCGAGCCCGCCGCGTACATGACCCACGCAGGCGTCAGCGAACCGGAAAATTCTCTCGGTGATTCCGCCGGTGTTCATGAGATTGCCGGCCAGAATGAAAAAGGGAATCGCCAGCAGTGTGAACCCGGTCGTTGATGAGAACATCCGCTGCGGCACCATCGCCAGTATGCGAAAATCGCCTTGCAGCGCATAGAAGCCGACCGCAGTCAAACCCAGGGAAACGGCTATGGGCAGGCCGATCGCGATCAGGATGACCAGAGCGCCCAGTATGAGAAAGGTTGTCATGAGGAATCCCGAAGGCTGCTGCCCCGTCAGATCGGGGGCAGCAGACCGTTTGGTTAGTCGAGGAAGCCGAGGAAGGTTGTCATGTTCTCTGCGCCGCTGTATTCGGCGACGCGATCACGTGCGGGCCCCATTTTTGCGGCGAATGTGGCATGATCAGGACGGGTCACCTTCATTCCCTGTGCTTCAAGAGCGGCTATTTCCTCTTCTTCCTGGGCAATGACGGCGGCACGCATCATGTCGCCTGCGGCCTTGCTTTCTTCGCGCAGGATCTGTTGCTGCTCGTCGGTCAGCCCGTCAAAAACATCCTTGTTGATGACATGCACCATCGAATTGTAGACATGTCGCGTCAGGGCCAGATGCTCCTGGAAATCGTTCAGCTTGTAATGGTAGATGACGCCAATCGGGTTTTCCTGTCCGTCGACCACGCCCTGGTTGAGCGCATTCGGCAACTCCGGAAAAGCAATCTGTGTGGTCGCAGCTCCCAGACCTTCAAGCGCAGCCACGATCTGCAATTCCGGCGGTGTCCGGAGCTTCAACCCGGTGACATCGTCGGGGCTATCGATTGGGCGTACCGAATTGGTGATATTCCGGAAGCCGTATTCCCAATTCGACAGCATTACCAGACCCTGCTCCTCAAGCTTGGGCGCCGCCCAATCCATGAACGGCCCGTCAAGGATTTCATGGGCATTCTCGTAAGACGAAAAGGCAAAAGGCGTCATGACAGTGCCGAACGCCTTTTCGTATTTGTCGAGCCCGCCCTGCGTCGGCAGGTTCATTTCGATGGCGCCGAGCACGGTCTGCTCGAGCTGTTCGGGCGGTGAACCCAGTTCGTTGGCGGGATAGATCTCCACCTCGATCGCACCGTCAGTGCGCTTCTTGACGTTCTCGGCAAACTGGACGGCGGCGAGATGACCGGGATGGCTTTCGGCCGCGAAATGCGCCAGCCGCAATGTTACGTCCTGGGCAAGCGCCGACGACGTGAATGCCAAACCGGCAATGGTTGCAAGCAGTGTGGATTTAAGCATCTGTGGTTCCTCCCTGATGATGCAAAAAATCTTGAAAATGCCTCTATGGTTCGTCCGTTCCGCTTTGCGGACGCGATCAGCCCTCCCTCTTTTCCGGCAGCGCGGCTTCGATACCTGAGAGCTCTTCATATGGCTTGATGACGGCGGTGCAGCCTTCGTCGGAATGACCCATGATGGACGCGAGTGCGTAGGTCTGGTGGATGGAGTCTGCCATGAAGCCCGGCAAACCTGCCGACGAGAGCCATTCAGCGTAATAGCGCACGTCTTTCTGGGCGTTTGCCAGGGACATGTGCGGCGTGAAGTCCCGGCGAAGGGTCATTTCACCATAGAGGTCCATCATTCCGGACTTGCCTCCAGCTGCCGAAATGATGCCGATGACTTTCGTCATGTCGAGGCCTTCCTTGGCCGCCAGGGCGAAGCCCTCGCAGAAGGTCGCAACATTTGCGAACGCGATGTAGTTGTGGATCAGTTTCAGGCGGATTGCGTGCCCCGCCGGCCCGACATGAAAAATATTCTCGGCGTAGGTCTCGAAGATCGGGCGGAGCCGACCCAGGATCTCCTCGCTGCCGCCGAAGAGGATGTTGACTTCGCCTCGGTCGGCGTGGAACGGGGTTCGGGTCATCGGCGCTTCGGCATAGTGAATCCCTCGCTCCTCGCAGGCCTGGCGCATCAGGTCGACATGCTTGACGGAGACTGTTGTGTGATCGAGGAAAATGCTGCCGGGTTTCAGGGCAGCGAGCACACCCTCCGCTCCCAGGGCCAGTTTCTGAACTGCTTCCGCGGTCGTGATGCAGACGGCGAAGACATCGGCGTCTCTTGCCATCTCAGTGGGCGAAATCCCTTCCCGGGCTCCTTGCGACACCGCACGCGAAACTGCTGAGGCATCAAGATCGGAAACGGTCAGGTCCAATCCGTTCAGCAGCATGTTCTTCGCCAGTCCTCGGCCCATGCCCCCCAAGCCGATCAATGAAATACGCGTTCCGGACATCCATACCTCCTTGTTGTGCGACATACGAAAACATAAAACCAGTTGTCAGACAACCTGTTTTCTGCTTTATTGTCGCTATTGTTGGTTTGCGGCGCAAAATGTATTAGGTTGATGAAGCCGCCCGGAGTGCTGGAATGACAGAGAATTCACCCCTTTTCGACCGTATCGACCGCCCTCGCAGGCTGCCGGACGAAGTCGCGGTTTCGATCAGCAGTGCAATAGAAAACGGGCAGCTGAAACCTGGCGACCGGCTCCCTACCGAAGCCGAGCTTTCCCAAAGGTTCGGTGTCGCCCGTACGGTTGTGCGCGAGGCGATTTCCTTCCTCCGTTATAATGGCGTGGTCGATTCGAGGCGCGGAGTGGGGGCCTTCGTGGCAGATCCGAGCAAGCGCTCAGCCTTCCGGATTAGTCCCGCCTGCTTCGAGAAGCGGAAGCAGATCGTTCAGTTGTTGCAGCTCCGCACGGGTGTACAGGCCGGAGCGTCAGCGCTTGCGGCAGAGGCTCGCAGCGACGAACAGATGAGCGAAATCGCAGGGCTCTTTAAAAAGATGGAGACCGCCGACCTTCTCGGTCCCGAAGCGGCTCTGGAGGAGCGGGTCGATCTGGAGCTGCAACTCTACCGGGCTATCACGGTTGCTTCAGGGAATCCCTATTACGTGGATGTCGTCACAATGATCGAGACCAACATCCAGGACAATCTGCGCTCCGCGTTTCTCAAGAACGCCGCGACCTCGGAATTCGGTCCGGAAATTCTGAACGAACATCGTGCCGTGATCACTGCGCTTGCGGAAAGCGACGCCGAAGCAGCTCGTCTCGCGACACGCAGGCGCTTCGAAAGAGCCGCGGAACGTCTAGCCGCTCGTGCGGACTTCGCCTGAAAAGATCCAGAGGTAAATATCGTGAGTGAACTTGCAACGCGCCACGGCGGCGCGCTCCTAACCGACTGTCTCGTCGCACAGGGCGTCGAACGCGTTTTCTGCATTCCGGGTGAGAGTTTTCTTGCAGCTCTCGATGGCTTGAGAGACTCGAAGATTGATGTCGTTGTAGCCCGCCAGGAAGGTGGTGCGGCGATGATGGCAGAAGCTACCGGCAAGTTGACCGGCGAGCCCGGGGTGGCCTTCGTAACTCGGGGACCAGGTGCCACCAACGCCAGCGCGGGTGTCCATATTGCGTACCAGGATTCAACACCAATGATCCTGTTCGTAGGACAGGTGGCGAGTGATCAGCGAGACCGGGAAGCCTTTCAGGAAGTTGACTATCGGGCCATGTTCGGCCCACTGGCAAAGTGGGTAGCCGAGATTGACCGGGCGGACCGTATCCCGGAATACGTGTCACATGCTTTTCATGTTGCTCAAACCGGTAGACCTGGACCTGTTGTTCTTTCCCTGCCGGAAGACATGTTGTCTGGTCCGGCAGTTGGCGAAGCCGTTCCGAAAGCCGTTCTGCCTTCCGGGATGGCACCCGGTGAAGACATTCTTGAGGTCATTAGTCGCTTGAAAGAAGCGCAGAATCCGATGGTCATCGTCGGCGGAGGTGGGTGGTCAGGAGAGGCCTGTTCGGCACTTGCCGAATTCGCAAGCAACCTTGATCTTCCCGTTGGTGCCTCCTTCCGTTGCCAGGACTATCTGGACAATCGTCATCCAAACTATGTCGGCGATGTGGGAATTGGTATCAATCCGGCACTGGCGGAACGTGTGCGCAAGGCTGATGTCATTCTCGCCCTTGGGGCCCGACTGGGCGAGATGACAACTTCCGGATACACGCTTCTGAATTCACCTGTGCCGAGCCAGCGCCTCATTCATATTCATTCAGACCCATCTGAAATTGGTCGCGTATACCGCCCAGACTTCGCTGTTGTTGCTCAACCTGGACCGGCATGTATACAGCTCGCCAAAGCCGCCTCTGTTTCCATGCGTCGCCCCACAACGAACGAGGCGCGAGCGGACTATGTTGCATGGCAGCAATTGCAGGAAACGCCCGGGTCTTTGAAGATGGAACGGGTGATTGATCATCTCAACACCGTTCTTGGCGACGATGCTATTTTGACCAACGGAGCCGGAAACTACTCGGCCTGGCTACACAGGTACTACCGCTACCGTGGCTGGCGGACTCAGTTGGCGCCAACATCTGGATCCATGGGCTACGGACTACCGGCCGCCATTGCAGCCAAACTCCAGCACCGCGACAGGGACGTAATTTGCCTAGCCGGTGATGGCTGCTTCCAGATGGTGAGCCAGGAATTTGGCACTGCCTGCGAGCAGGGTACAAACATTGTCGTCATCATTAGCGACAACGGTATGTACGGGACAATTCGTATGCACCAGCAAAAACATTACCCATTGCGCCCCTCTGGAACCAAACTAACCAATCCCGACTTTGCCGCGCTCGCAGAAAGCTATGGTGGATTGGGAATCACGGTGACAAAAGACGAAGACTTCCCAGAGGCATTTGCTCGAGCACGCCAAGCTTCGGTTCCCAGCATCATTCATTTGAAGCTTGACCCGAACGCCTTGTCACCAAAGCTGACTTTGGAAACCGCTGAGTGAGTGGTGCCGCAGAAATCTGGAACAGAGGCGTTTGGTTTCCAGCACCGGGCAACCAAACGTCTAACACTTAATAAGTGGTCAACGAGTTTTCCTACGTAGCGTATGATTTAGAGGAAACCCTTTCCAGCACTAGTGCCCGATCTTGGGACGTTGATTCACACCCTGCCAAAAGCCGCAATTTGAGTAAGAGTTTACTGTGAGGATTTTCCAGTCTGGGAGCGAGCCGTACTGATGAAGGTTTGGAAATATTTGAATGTGCACAAAGCGTTGATTCTGAAGCAGGGCGACGACCGCGTTTCGGTTCCGAAGAGCAGTCTGACGACGTTTTCAACTGTAAAAAGAAGTTGGCGGGTTGGTAGCCCAACGAGATGCATTGCCTGAAGCAACTTAGGGCCCTTCACCAACAGAATTTGCTCATCCAATTCAGAGACGTGTCTGTGTCGCCGAATGGTTTGTATTCTGCCCCGAGCGGAGAAGAATACCCCAAATCCTCCAGCACTCGAAAGACGTACCCGAAGTCGATCTCTCCTTGATCTGGAGGACCTCGATCCGGGACTGACGCAAATTGAATGTGGCCGATATCGTTGAACAGAGCTCTAAGTTTGTGTGTGAGGTTACCTTCCATCAATTGCACGTGGTAGCAATCGAACATAAGCTTTAGGTTTTGTGCCCCTATGCTTTTGATGATAGCGGTCGCCTGGTCGGTCGTTGTCAAAAAATAGTCCGGCGCATCATACTTGTTTAGTGGTTCAATAAGAATGTTAATTCCGAAGGGTTCTGCAATCTCGCAAGCGTAAGTAAGGTTCCTCAAAAAGGTCTGATGAGCCTCGTTGCCGTTGGAAAACCCGGCCATGACATGAACATTTGGTGTATTGATTGCTCGAGCATAGGCTACGGCCTCGTCGATTGCTGATTTGGCGTCGGTCTCGCGCCCAGGAAGGGCTGCAAGCCCGTTCTCACCTGCAGCGATATCACCGCGGCGCGTATTAAGGCCAAGCATCTGCAGCCCGGTTTCTTCAAGTGCTGTCCTGACCTCCGAGGACGACGTCTCGAAAGGCCAATGGCATTCCACCGCGTCAAATCCTGCGAGTTTCGCTGCACGTATTGCATTCGGAAGCGGGCGATCCGTCCACAAGAATCCAAGATTTGCAGAAAATTTCACAATTCCCACTCCACATTGAACTTCTTAATTAACCCTTCTATCTGAGGGGCTCTGAGACCACGCGGGTTCATTCCTCGCGTCATCATTGTCAATCGCGCGGTGTCTTCAAGTTCCTCGATCGCATTACAGGCCGCCTCGACGTCCTTGCCAGCTACAACAGGGCCGTGATTGGAAAGCATCACGGCAGAGCGCTTTCCGGATAGGCCACGTATGGCCTCGCCCATTGCCGGATCGCCTGGCAAGAAGAAAGGCAACAGCTTTACGCGGCCCAACTTCATTATGCCGTATGGTGTAAGAGGAGGTAGAAAGTTGTCTTCATCCACGTCGGGCATCATCGACAATGCCACGGCATGACAGGAGTGCAGGTGCACAACACCGCCCGTAGATGAGCGCGTCTCATAGAACGCGCTGTGAAGGGGCATTTCTTTCGTGGGGTTGTCACCGCCGATCAAACGACCTTTGGCGTCAAACCGACTCAATTTCCCCGGATCGAGCCGACCAAAGCTGGTTCCAGTTGGGCTCACCAACAGTCCCCCATCATCTGTGCGGGCGGAAATATTCCCGGTACTGCCAGAGGTTAATCCCCGATCGAACAGGGATTTGGCAAGCATACAAATCTGCTCACGCAGCCGGGCTTCCTTGCTCATCCTGCTGCCAACTTCGTTTGCGCATCCGAAAAGAAGGTTTCAGTTCCGAAATTGCCGGATTTCAGCGCCAGAGCAATCTGGTGGCCTCCTGAACAACAAAATGTCCAAGGCACACCTGGGGCTATTTCCTCCCCAACATCAAGCCGGTCTGCTCCAAGCCCCTTGGTAACTGCACCAGAGGTTTCACCTCCCGCCACAATTACACGTCTGGCTCCAGCATCGCGCGCGGCGATTGCGCAGGCAGCAAGCGCCTCTTCAATGATCTTACCGGCATTTGAAACACCAAGTATTTCCTGTGCACCCTTTACGCTGACCGGATCGGCGGTCGCATAGAGGATTGGAGCACGTGCCAAATCTTGTTTCGTTACCCAATCAATTGCGTTTTTGGAACCGCTCTCAGCCAAATCCAGCGGATCAAGCTTAAAGGACGGAGCCCCAAGACTCAGGTAATGAGAAACCTGTTTTTGCGTCATGGCCGAGCAACTGCCTGACAAGACGATTGTCTTTGCGTCAATCTCTGGAGGCTGTGCCCTGGAAAATGCCTGAAGCATTCCGTCAGCCTGGTAAAGTGGTGGCAGGGGCATTGCAACTGCGCTGCCTCCTGTCATTAGCGGCATGTCCTTACATGCGGCTGCGATGGTTTCCAGGTCACAGGTTGCCACGGCATCTACCACTATATGGGCGATCCCTTGCGCTTTCAGGCTATCAAGCTCTCCGCGCACTGCATCGCTTCCCCTTGCCACGGTCAAGCGATCAATCAGACCGACCGGATGCTTGACCTGCGGTTCCAGCAGGCGCATGAGATTGCTGTCGCGCATCGGCGTGAGCGGATGGTCTTTCATGGGGCTCTCGGCAAGTGGCTGCCGTTCCACGAAAAGGTTACCCATAAAAACCGTGCGTCCGTTTTCCGGAAAGGCTGGGCAATATATTGTTTGACTGGTGCCAATATCAGCCATAAGCGCTTCTGCCACCGGGCCGATATTCCCCTTGGATGTGCTATCGAAGGTCGAACAATACTTCCAGAAAAACCTTTTCGCACCAGCCTTACGCAGCCATTTTAATGCTGCGCGAGTGTCTTTCAGAGCTTCGGCTACCGGTGCGGTTCGTGACTTCAGTGCAATAATCTCGAAAGCGGCAGTCTGATCAGGTGGATCTGATGGAACTCCTATCCTCAGCGATACTTGCACACCGCTACGTGCAAGAAGTCCCGCAAGATCGGTTGCACCAGTAAAGTCATCTGCGATACAACCAAGGAGAGTATCCATCTTATTTATCCTCATGACTGCCTTGCGGTGAATACATTATTATTTTAAATAAAAATAAATTTTTATTAGTAAAAGTTAACCAGTTTTCCAAACAATAAAATATTATAATGAAAATTTTTCCGATAAAACTTCTACTAAACTGACATTATTCAGCAATTTTGGGAATATCTGCGACGGGTAGATCGCTGAACCTGCTTCTTACGGCATTGCTGCAAGCAACTGGGTCTTCAACAACTGCATAATGGCCAAGTCCAACTAGAGGAACGACCCGACCAAAAGGCGCTGCATTCGCTGCGTCGCGTGCAAGTGCCAACGGTGCCTGCATATCCTCTGTTCCAGTCAGTAACGAAACCGCTAAATTGGATTTTAGCAAAGGCTCAATGGCACCAGGACGACTAAGTGCTAGTTGAGTCTGAGCATCTATGTGCTCTTGGACGTCATCAGCCATTTTGAGGACTGTTTCCCGTGCTTTTGATGGCTGGGGACCTGCGAGTGGCTGCAGGCAAGAAGCAAGAGCAATCGCACCACCCCTGCAGTGAACATCCTGCGCAAACTTAATTCGATCTGAACGCTTTTCTCGACGATCAGCATGCGGATTGAGTCCAAATAGAATGAGTTCTTTGGCACACAAGCAATCAGCGAAATGCGCCGCCACAATTGCCCCAAGAGAAAAGCCACAAACGATCGACCCGGGTGCGCATTTTGCTTGGAGTTCGTCTCTGTAATCTTCGACGTTCGGATGGCGCAGAGAGACAACGTGCCGGAACCTAGCAGGAACCGCCAAGGCATCAAGAAACGCGTCGAATACAGCTCCGGTACACAACGTTCCGGGTAATAATACCCAAGACCGACCGTCTGTCAGCTCAGTAGCCATGCGCGGCTTTCTTCACGCCATTAGCTTTACCGTGAGCACCGGTTAGAACTTGAACGGTTCCCGACAGACTTCTTGTCAAATGTGCAAAATCGTTGCCGGGCGTGACCAGTACACAGCCTTGATCCAAACGCGTAGACGCTTCTTCAGCGTCCGCGCAGAAAATACCAACGGGAACATTCTTGTGCTTTGCGCGTTCCAGCACAGTTGCGATAGCCGCTTCAGATTTGGACCGAGGAAGCGAGACGTGGCCATCGATAGCAAAAGCCATGTCATTTGGACCAAGGTAGAGCATATCAATGCCGTCTACTTCGAGGATTTCGTCAATCCGGCGCACTGCTTCGGCAGTCTCGATCATTGGTATCGCCATAACCGTTTGATTGGCGTGCTCCACATAGTCGCGACCTCCGTACAAGAGGCCACGAGACGGTCCGAAACTTCGGTTCCCGTGCGGCGGATACCGGCACGCGGCAACAAGTGTCGCCGCGTCCTCGGGTGTGGAGATCATTGGGCAGATGATCCCGTAAGCACCTGCATCCAGAAGATGCATGATTTTTGCCGGATTCAACTCTGGCACGCGAACCAATGGAACGGCCGGCGTCGCGGAGATCGCCTGCAACATATGCAGTGCCTCCTGAAACCCCAGCATACCGTGCTGCAAGTCGATCGTAACCGAATGGACACCGGTATGGCCAATCCCTTCAGCCGAGTAGCTCGACCCAATGGAAAGCCAGGCGTTCACGACAATCTCACCCGAGGCGAGTCTTGTTTTGACAAGATTGGGACGCATTAGCCTGCTCGCTTGTACTTTGGCAGCAAAGCTGACTTGGCCACAAATCCACCCGCATCAAGCGCCATTCCTTCGGCAAGCGCTGCTTCGATCACATCGTCTGCGAAGACCGGCCGCTTTCGATGGTCACCTGACACGACGACGAGTGTTTCTGACGGCTCATCCCCGAGCACCTCGATTGACCGAACAACACCAGCGGGTATCGAATAGGTGTCCCACGCGTCGAGATCTACGGAAACATCGGCACCGTCATTGAGTTTTATCCGGATCCGACCACAATGGACGATCAACACCATCTTGTCAGGCAGCGTGAATGGGCTCACGCGCTGACCAGGCGCCATGCGTAGCCATTCAGCCGAAAAGCCGTGCGGGTTGGTAATCGGGACAGCGTGATCACGGTTTTGAGACAAGCCGAAGCCGATTACGGGAGCGATCTCCGCGCCGCATCCCGGAAGACACCCATCGATGAATGCGGGCCGGAAGTCACGTTCAGCCGACGTCACGACACGCTTTCGCATTTCCTCTGTTGAGACGTTGCGCAACTCTGCGACCTCGTCTTCCGGCATCGGCGGGATACGTCCGCCCTCGTCGGGGACGACGTCGCCGCTTGAGGCATCAATCAGCGTGTTATCGTCTGAAATGTAAAGTCCGTAGTTTGCTGCTTCGCGAATGATATCTGGATGAAAAATCACGCCGCCGGTATTGTCACCGCCAAGAACCGTGAACAGCCAGCCATCATCAGGTCCGGTGTTTGTGAAACCACGGAAAATCCATGTTGGCACCGACACAATGTCGCCCTGACGACCTACAATCTCGTTTTCACCGTTCGGTCCCCAGCGGAACGTCCACTCCCCCTTCTGGACGACAAACACCTCTGCGGTGAAGTGGATATGCAGATTGTTGGTGATACCATTCGGCATGGTTGCTGCACCGATGTTAAAACCGTGCGGTTCGGGCAGGTTCACCACTTGCTCGTCAGACGAGGTCACGCCTGGCCCGATAATCGAGTAGTTTTCCTTCAAGTGCGATCCGGGTTTCTTGCAATCGATGAACGCGACAGTGCAAGAGACATAATCAGACCTTTTTACCCTGCGGGCTTCGGCGGCGTTTTGAGAAAGTTTGGTCATTTGGTTTGTCCTTTCTGAACGGTCAGCCGTCGAGACGCTGTCCCGTGTCCTTGTCAAACAGGTGTATCCGTGCCCCTGACTTTGGAGCCAGGACACAATGAGAATTGATGGGGGCGTCAAAATCCGCAGGGCCGCGCGCACAAATCGACGTGGTTTTCTCGCGAACCGTCACAAGCGTTGAATCGCCCGTAAGCTCCAATGCGTAGAGACTGCCAGACATGGGTGCAGAATCTGCATTTCCGAGTTCAAGATCTTCCGGACGTATGCCAACCACCACATTGTTCCGATCGGAACCACTGACTGGCAGTGCCACGCCCGGAGCCTCGAAACGTCCGCCAGCTATCCGACCTTCAATAAGGTTCATTGAGGGTGACCCGATAAAGCTTGCGACAAAAAGGTCGGCAGGTTCGGAATAGATCTTCTTGGGGGTGTCGAGTTGAACGATCCGCCCCTCGCGCATTACCGCGACCCTGCTCGCGAGTGTCATGGCCTCCATCTGGTCATGCGTGACGTAGACGGTGGTTACACCAAGCTCGTGGTGCAGGTGTTTCAGCTCCGCCCGCATAGTCACCCGAAGCTTGGCATCCAGGTTTGAAAGAGGCTCGTCCATAAGGAAAATTTTTGGAGTGCGTACAATCGCCCGTGCAAGCGCAACTCTCTGTCGCTGACCACCCGACAACTCTGAAGGCCGACGTTTCAGGAGTGCGCCCAGTTCGACCTTGTCGGCGGTTTCTTTCACCCGGGCGTCCCTGGTTTTGCGGTCCACACCTCTCAATTTCAGTGGGTAGCCGATGTTCTCGGCCACAGTCATGTGCGGGTAGAGACCATAATTTTGGAAGACCATCGCGATATCGCGGTCTTTGGGCGGTTTGTCATTCACCCTTTCCCCTGCGATGAGCAGATCACCTTCAGTTATTTCTTCCAGTCCTGCGATCATTCGCATCGTCGTGGTCTTGCCGCAGCCCGACGGACCGAGCAGCACAAGGAACTCGCCTTCCTCGATGACAAGGCTTTGCTTGGGTACGGCAAGGAAACTGCCATAGCGTTTTTCGACGTCGACAAGCTGCACTTCGGCCATGTCCAGTCCCTCTATTTTACTGCTCCGGCAGTCATGCCGCGCGTGAAGTGTTTTTGAATGAGAAGTGCCATGATGAAGATCGGCACCGTAATCATGACCCCTGCCGCGCTCATCAACTCCCACAGGTCTCCCCGCTCGGTGCGGAAGCTGACAAGTCCGACTGGCAGGGTCACCGCATCGCGGCGCGTCAAGATCAGCGCGAACAGGAATTCGTTCCATGTCAGGATGAAGCAGAAGATCGACGAGGTCAGAATGCCTGGCGCCGCCATCGGCATGACGATGTCCTTAATAACCCGCAGACGTGACGCCCCGTCGATCATGGCCGCCTCTTCACTGTCAGTCGGGATAGCGTCGATGAAGCCCTTGATCATCCAGATCACAAAAGGCGTTACGATTGCCAGGTTAACAACGATCAGCGCTATACGCGTGTCAAGTAACCCAAGAGACCGGAACATCAGGAAGAACGGAAGTACAATGACGACAGCCGGGATGAACTGGGTGGAGAGGATCAGGAAAAAGAGGAACTTGCGTCCACGAACCCTGAACCGCGAGAAAGAATATGCGGCAAGAGATGCGCAGGGTACGGCAATAAGTACCGTAACAGATGCAACGATAACCGAGTTCAGAACCATGTCGCCCAGATTCCAGGGAGCCGAGAAGACTGTGACAAAATTGGACAGCGTCGGACTGAAATCGAAGGAGAGGGAATAAGCATCCCTTGGGCGCTTGAATGCCGTCAGAAACATCCAGATGATCGGAAAGAGGACGACACAGGAGATCATGAGCAACAGGGCCCGCTCGCTCCACCAGAAAACTGTCTTTGTCATGCTGTGGCCATCTTTCTTTCGCTGAGCAGCATCCGGACGTACCAGATTGAGATCAGCATCATGATTGCGGTCAGGATCCATGCCAGCGCAGAGGCATAGCCCATGTCGTACCATTTGAAGCCAACGTTGAAGATGAAGTAGGCGAGCGTCTCGGTCGAAGTTCCAGGACCGCCACCTGTAAGCGTAACCACCTGGTCAAACATCTTTAATGCGAAGATGGTCTTCAAAACTGCCGCGACGAGGAGCACACCTTTCATCTGCGGCAGAACGACTTCGAATATTATCCGGAGAGAAGTCGCACCATCTATACGAGCAGCCTCTTCAGTCTCACGTGGCACGGATGCGAGACCACCCAGGCACATGAAGGTCATGTACGGAGCCCAATGCCAAACATCCGTCAGCACCAGAATGGCCATTGCAAGATCGGGACTGGCCAGCCAGGGAACACCTTCAAGCCCTGGGAAGACTGCACCCAGGCCCTTCGCGATAACGCCAAATTCAGGATTGAACATGAATCGGTAGCTGACACCAATCAAAGCCGGGCTCATTGCAAACGGCAAGATCAGGACAATTCGGGTAAACGTATGCAGCATTCCCTTGCGCCGCAAAAGAAGAGCAAGCGACATCGCGATAACCAGTGTCAATGAGACGCTCGTTATTACGAAGACTGCCGTAACCCAAAGTGAATTCTGGAACCCCGGTTCGGTAAAGGCATAACCATAGTTTTCCAGACCGACAAATTCGCCCGGCCTGCGTTGCTTGGTCAAGTCCCACTCGCGAAACGACGTGACCAGAGAATATGCTAATGGATAAAGCGTGGTGGCCAGCACAATCAGGAATGCCGGCACCAGAAGCACGTATGACAGAGACCGATCCCGCATGTCGCACCTATTTGTCATGAATGATTGCGGTGAGCCCAAGTGGGCTCACCATTGATTTCCTGCAAGTCGTTCAGCGAATACGCTTTATCTCTTCAGCGGCATGATTGAGTGCGGTTGCTGTGTCTGCCTCTTCACCACTTGCCAGGCTGGAAATCGCCGTTTCGAGAATTTCCGCCACCCGTGGCCAGTTGTCGCCGAAGTCCATTCCCTCGGCTGTAGCGAGCGCGTCTGCTGCTGCCGCGTGCATTCCACCCCAGCGGGCATTGACTTCGCTGTCCCTCAGATTTGAAAAATGGACGGCGACGACTTCGTTCAGTTCTTCGTCCAAGAGAACGTCACGTTCGAGCGCAGGATCAGTCAACCACCCCAGATACTCAGCGGCAGCTCCCTTGTTTCCTGCACCTTCGGTGACGGAAAAGATCCAAGTGTTGGTGAAGGTCGTTTTTGCAGCACCTCCAACGGATGGCAACGAAGTGAACCCTAGCTGGTCTGCCGTCACCTTCGATTGCTCGGCATCTGTCAGCTGAGAACGCACCCACCACCAGACAGGAAGCATGGCTGAGTTGCCCTGCTTAAAGCTGTTTACTGCATCCTGCTCTACAAAAGTCGCAGAGCCGGCCGGGGCAATGCCCTGTTCAGTCAAGAAACTGATGTATTGCGAAGTTGCCGCAACACCAGCCTCCGAGTTGAAAGCAGGCTCACCGTTTTCATCAAACAAAACCCCACCATTGCCCCAGAGCAGGTTGATCCAGACCATCAAGTTCTGACCGTTCAACTTGCCATAAGGTAGCGCGATACCCGATGCATCGGACACGTTTTGAACCGCTTTTGAGGCAGTAATGACATCGCCCCAAGTGGACGGCACATCGACACCGGCTTTTTCAAGAAGATCTTTTCTATAGAAGAGAAGCTGAACGTGCCCGCGTACGGGCAACCCAACGAGTTCACCGTTCACCATGCCATGCCGGAGATGTGCTTTCGGAAAGTCGGATAGGTCCGTGCCTTGCGCCGCAATCTCATCGCCAATTGGCTGAACAAGATTCAGCAGTGATGGCACCCACTGATCCATGATTGAGACCACGTCATAGTCCCCACCAGCAATCATCTCGGTGGTCAACGCCTCTTTCATGTTGGGAAATGGAACGTAGTCAAGCACGACATCAATGCCTGTCGCGTCTTCAAATTCCTTGAGGCGGGCCTCCTGCGCTTCGAACTGGCTGGATTTTACAGCCAGGACGTGAACCGTCTCGCCATCAAAAGGCTTGCCTGAGGTTGCCTCCCATGCACATGCCTGGCCGGCGACCATTGCTGCCGCAATTGCAAGGCTGCTGGTGATTAGCTTCATTTGATCCTCCCGTATTGAAACTCTCCCGACGTTAGTCTCCGCCTTGTATATTGTCAATAAAATTATCAATAATTATATTGATGGAATTGAGAGGGAAACTCGTTTAGTTTTCTCGTTAAGCAAAGGTAGGTAAAAGCATGTCGACGTCGCTTCAAATCGAACTCGAAAACGACATCATTTTCGGAGTGTACGCGGCCGGAACACGTATCACCGAAGACAGCGTCATGGAGCAGTACGGCGCAAAACGGCATACCGTGCGCAACGCATTCTCGGCTCTCGAAAGCCAGGGATTGCTAGTGCGCCGACCAAATAAGGGCGTCGAGGTGGTTGAGTACACTCCGGAAGAAGTGGACTCATTGTACGATCTACGGATTATTCTTGAAACCGCCGCTGCGAGGCGGACGTCGCTTCCAGCCAACCCGGATGTGATCCAAAGGCTTGAAGAGATCGCAGCTCGCCATGCCGACGCTGTGAAGTGCGAGGATTTTCGAGAGGTTTATCGACTGAATCAGCAATTTCACGAGCTACAGTATACGTGCTGCGAAAATCCCAGGCTGGCCGACATGATTTCCCGGCATGCGCGCATGGCGCAACCCATTAGAGTCGTTAAATACGATGACAAGGAACACATGAGAGCCATCGTTACGCAGCACATGGCCATTATTGATGCCTTGCGCGGCGGTTCGCAGCAGGCCTATGAGCAAGCTGTACGAGAGCACCTGCCCGCATCCGCCGAGGCATATAGAGCCTTGTATGAGCGAAGATACGGCAGGCGCCGGGCGTCAGGTTGAACGATTTGGCACTACCCGTACTTGTCGAGACCACCTAGCCATAAAATGCTGGCGCAGATGTCCACAAATCCAGCGACTAAGAAAACGCGTCAGTCGGGTTTGTCGTGACGCAGACGGATCGTGAAATTGGCGCAAAATTCAGATCATTGACGAACACTCAGATCGCGTGTTGTTGAACGCTCAGTCCACCGTCTATCGTCAGGCACGTGGCGTTCATGAAGGGGCATTCGTCCGAAATCATGAAAACGGCAGCCTTCGCAATTTCCTCAGGCGAGGCGATCCGCCCACCCGGATGGAGTTGCATGGTCTCTTCCCTCGCTTTGTCTGGGTCGGGAAAGCTGTTCCAGTAGTCTACGACTTTCTGGGTCTGGACATATCCCGGAGCAAGGCTATTCACTCGGATGTTGTTGGCGGCATATTCGAGACCAAGCGATCGGGTCATCCCGAGCAGCGCATGTTTTGCAAGCGGATAGGGAAACGTCTCCCGAATGATCGTGAAGGCATGGGTTGATGCGATGTTGAGAATCACACCACCGCCTTGCCGGATCATTTTCGGCAACAAGGTTCTCGTGCAATTCCAGGCGCCCTTGAGGTTGATGTCGAAACATCGCTCCCAGTCTTCATCCGAGCACAGCAGTGGCCTGGTGAAGACATTCACGCCTGCATTGTTGATCAGAGCATTCAGGTCGCCGATTTCTGCCGCCGCTCTTTCGGCGGCAAGGGCTATCGCATCCTTCTGCGTGATGTCGGCCGGCATGAAGGACAGCCGCCGTCCCTGCCCCTGCAGTTCGCCCACAGCCGTTTCAAGCAGCTCCCCGTCCCTGTCGATCAGGAACACGGCGGCATCTTCAGCCAGACAAGATTCGGCGATGGCTTTCCCGATGCCCTGGGCCGCGCCTGTGATCATGATTTTCTTGCCCTTCAGACGATTTGTCATGTGCTCTCCAATCGATCAATTGATCCGTTCCAGGCGAATGGACATGCGGCCTTCCAGGGTTGCACCCGGCTCAAGTTCGACAAGCCCGCCGAGGGATGGAAGGTGAAAGCCATTGGGAAGATGGCTCATTGGTTCAATACAGAAAAACTCCCTGCGGCCGCTTTCTGCGTAGAGCATAAAGACCGAAAAGACCGGATCGCAAACGAGACTGGCGTTCATGTGAAGATCCGGCCAGAGAACTCGATCCCCTCCGCCTGATGTTCATCGAAGAACCGGTGTTGTCGGAAAACCATGAGGCGCTCCGGGAGATCTCGGCTGTGACCGCGACCCCCATCGCCCTGGGCGAGTGGCTATATTCTTAGGTGGGATTTCAAGAAGATCCTCACCGAGGGCTACGTGGACATCATTCAACCGGATCTGTCCCATGGGGGCGGGATCACCGAGTGCCGGAAAATCGCGGCCATGGCGGAAGCCTTCGACATAGGCTTTGCACCCCACTGTCCGCTTGGCCCCATTGCACTTGCCGCGTGTCTTCAGGTCGACGCCGTTTCCTACAGTGCGGTGATCCAGGAACAGAGCTTGGGGATTCACTACAACAAGTCGAATGACCTTCTCGACTACATAGAGAACCCAGAAGTGTTCGCGTTTGACGAAGGCTATGTTTCAATCCCGTCCGGCCCAGGGCTCGGGATCGAGGTGAACGAAGACTATGTAAAGTCCAAGGCAAACGAGCCCCACAACTGGCGCAACCCGGTCTGGCGACATGCAGATGGCAGTTTTTCTGAATGGTAACCTCTCTTGCCTTGGTCGTTTTCGCGAAATTGCCGTTAACCTATCCTTCAATTGGATGGCCTTGCTTAAGACATCCTGTGTAACAGCGGTCAGACCACGAAGAGCGACTGCATCGCATTGACTGTAACTTGTCTCAAAACTAGCTCGCGGTCGTTTTGGTCACTCAAGGGTCGTTGATATAGTCAAGAAACGTAGCTCATTTGCCGTAATTGGCCTGGGTGTATTTGGCAGTACGGTCGCTCTGGAATTGGCAAGGTTCGGAAATAAGGTAATAGGCATTGATCTCGAAGAACGTCGTGTTGCTCAGTTCAATTTGAAAATCAACAATCTAGGCTAAGCGTGGACAGCTCTGCTCATCTCGATGGGCAGCGTGAAGCAGGGCAAATGCTGCTTCACGCTTGATTTTCGGAATCAGGCTTTCACATGAATGCTTTGAACACCGTTCCGTTGACGGATCGCATCCTTGATCACCGCTTTTACCAGAGCCGCGCACATCAGGAACATGACGAAACTGAACGGCAAAGCGCCAATCACCATGGCGGTCTTGATGGCGTCCAGTCCTCCCACAAGCAAAAGGCCGCCTACGACAAAGCTCAGCGCGACACCCCAAAAAATGATATGGATCCTTCCTTTGGGGCTTTCCTCTCCGGCAGCATTGATCGTGTTGACGATCAGTATTGCCGAATCCGCCGTGGTCACGAGGTATGTCAGCAAGAGCACCACCACCATGGCGGCCATCACCCAGGCAAGGCCGCTGCTGAGTATCAGGTCGAGCATGACAAATAATTGGCTCTCCTGACCCGCTCCAGATATGGCGTCTCCGGCCTCACCGTTGAGTGTCAGGTCGATTGCCGTACCTCCAACGAGTGTAAACCAGACGAAACACATCAATGAAGGGATCATGATCGCTCCTAACACGTATTCTCGGATGCTGCGCCCGCGCGAAATACGAGCAAGGAAGACGCCCACAAACGGAGCAAAAGCGATCCACCATGCCCAATAGAAGACCGACCATCCGCCTTGCCATGCGGCCAAAGCATCACCCGTCTCTGTCCCATCCGCATGCCAGATGGTGATTAGCAAGCTGGGGAGTTCAATCACATAGGCAACCAGGCCAGAAACAAGTGCACTTAGGCCGAAGAAAGTGGAGCCAAAGAGTACGAAGAACGCCAACAGAAAGAAACTCAGTCCCATATTCAGGTTGGACAACCACTTGATCCCCTTGCCCACACCAGACAAAGCAGAAAGGGTTGATGCGCCGAGGATCACGACTAAGGCCACCACGATGCCGGCCGAACTGGCGCTGCCATCGGCCGTGACAATCCAGTCTCCAATTCCCACACGATAAAGCCCAGCCACGAACTGTTGGACCCCGAAACCAAGCGTCTGGGCAACACCCAGGATTGTGGCCACCACAGCCACAATATCAACAACATGCCCGACGCTACCGGACAGACGCTTGCCGAGAAGCGGGGTCAGTCCCGATCGAACTGTCAACGGCAAATTACGACGATAGGAGAAATAGGCGAGCGATAGGCCTACTAGCGCGTAGCAGGCCCAGGCCGAAAAGCCCCAATGCAAAAACGACCAGACGTAGGCAGCCGTAACATTATTTGCGTCAGATCCTGTCGTCTCGCCCATGATCACATTTGGATTGTTGGCAAAGTGATACATAGGCTCTGCGGTGGCGAAGGTCAGCATTCCGATCCCGATGCCTGCACCAAACATCATGGAGAACCAGGAGAAACGCGAAAACTCTGGCTTGTCCTCTGGCAAACCCAATATTTGACGCCCGGTTGCAGGTATCAGTGCCAGCACAAAACAGACAATAAGAAACAGTGCTACTACCCAAATATACCAGCTCGCAAAACTCTTCAGCATGGCACCGTTCAGCGCATTGAGAACGGCTGCTGCGTTCTCAGGAACGGTGATCGCCCATACGATCAATGCGCTGACCAGGATTTTCGACGGGATGGCCACGCTTTTCGCAAAGCCGGAATAAAAACCGTTGTCAGCGGTCTGGATTTCCAGATCCATCAAAGGGGGTTTATCGACCATGTTTCCTCCGTTCTGGTAGATAAGGTTCGGACAGCCTCCTCCGTTTGCCTAGCTGTGGAGCTAGACAGGACAATCTCGAACCATTTGGAAATGCGGTGGTATAGTCACCGCACGAATTGGGGCGGCCTCGGTTGAGACCGCCCCGACTTGGCTTAACTGGGCAAGTACTCGCTGCTCCAGCTCTCGCTGATTTGTCCAGACTTCAGCATGCGCTCGATGGCAGCCTCGGAATATCCCAGATCGGTCAGGATGGACCTTGTTGAGGTGCCGAACTTCTCGGTCGGGGGCAACGCAAAGACTTTACCCCGCGAAGGTCGGACAGCATAAGGATCCAGTTGAATTACCTCATGTCCACAGGGGTGCTCCCGATAATGAGAAAAGGAATAGCTGCCCCGGTCGGTGCCGGGCGTACCATCAGGTTCTCGCATGTTCTCCGAACGCAGAGCGTCGATGTTGTTGCACACTGCGCAGCCTATGTCTGCTGCCCGCAAACGCGCTATCCATTCGGTCGCTGGATGCAACTGAAACGCACCTGCTAAGTAGGCGGCGCGTTCGGCTGCGGGAGTATCTGGCAGATCTTCCAGTCCCTCGACTCCACGGAAGCGCGGCAAATCGACCTCGTAAGCACTGAGCAGGATATAGACTCCTGAGGCCGTACTATAGAAGCGGCTGAGCGAATCATACCCATTGACCTCGGGACCGGACGGTTCATCAAAGAGTCCTCGCCCAGAAAAGTCATAGGCGAACGGGATTTGAAGCAACCCACTGTTGGCGCTGAGAGAAGTACGTCCACGTCCAATCCGCCCGAAGCGATATTTCTGATAAAGCGCCGCTGCGACGGCCAAGGCGCCACCAAAGCCGCACATAACGTCGATAGTGCCCACATGCGCATGTTCTTCAGGCCGGTCCATCGCTCCGCCAAAGCGAAGCATAATACCTGTCGTGGCCTGAACGAGATCGTCATAGCCGATGTAATCGGTGCGCGTGCCACGCCGAACTCCACTGAAGCAGTCGAGCTTGCAGAATATTGCCTCGGGATTCAACTTGCGTAGGCTGTCCGCGTTGAGCCCCATTCGTTTAACCTGTGTGTCAGGCGCATTCCAGAAGATCACGTCGACGGTTTTCACGAGATCTTCAAAAACCTTGCGGCCATGTTCGGACTTTAGATCCGCAAGGATGGATTTTTTGCCACGCCCCTGGGTCAGGCCGTAGATTACAGTGTTCCAGCTGTCATACAATGGCTGCGCTGGGTCGAGCTTGATGACTTCTGCACCAAAACGCGCTAGATAGCTGGCGCTATGCGGTCCGGCAATCACATTGCACAAGTCCAGCACGCGAACACCTGACAACCACCCCTCCTGCGCGACACCATCTTCAGGATCGGGAATGTCAGTGCGTAGCTTCCGCAGCACCTTTAGCGCTTCATCAAAATCGACCCACCGGCGTGGCTTCGGGCTTAAAGCTTCCTCGCCGCTTTCCTCCATCCAAACGACAGGGCCGGGTTGTGTCATTTCGCCATATTCGGGATCATTTACATCTATCATAAGTCCCGAAGTCTCAGCATATTCGTCGTTGATCCACTCCTGTAGCCAGCGCTGCGGTGCCCCCGGTATTCCAGCCCTGCCGAACATTCGTTTCCATTCATGTGAGGTCCGGGTGATGAAGATCTCTTTCATCCGAGCCGCAATCTTGTCGGCCCAGAACTTGGGCATCGGGTAGACGCCAAGTGACGTATCAGAATGCCACTCGGACTGCGGCTTGTAGGTGTCTTCCTCTTCTGTGAGACCCTCGGCGATCATTTCTTCGTAGAGCCCGAGTACTTCAAGACAGCGCCGCGCATGATGCTTGTGGCTCGGGCAGACCACGTAGAACATACGCCCGTCCTTGCACATGTAACTGCGATAAAACGGATCAAGCAGCTCCTGAAGATCTTCGTATGATACGTTCATCGGCAGACCTTCAATACGCCGCCGATCTATCTCGATTTCACGTTGAGTGAGGTAGCGCGCCGGCATGTCTGAGACCTTAACGGAGTTGTAGCATAGCCCCTCCATTACCGCCGCCGCCAACGGCACCTCGATCTGATCGCCGAGACCTGTAACCTGGCGCGATTGCAGCGCCAGAACCGCTGCGGAGGCAGCGATCTGCGAAGCATAGGCTGATGACAACGGCAAAGGAGAAAAAGATGGGTTCAGGCCCATTAGTACCCGATTGAGGCCCATGTCAGTGAAAACGCCAGAGCTTGCTGCGACCACGCTTTCAAAGGCCCGCTGTTCGCGTCGTTCGAGATCGTTCGAGGCGAAGCCAGGAAGCGAGACTGTGATAAGCTCGGGTCTCGCTTTGCGCATTGCGTCAAAGTCGACCCCAAGTTTCGACAGTTTACCAGGTCGGAAATTCTCGACTATGATATCTGCCTCATCGCAGAGCGCTCGTGCCTTGTTCAGCCCGTCTTCGGTTTTTAGGTCAAGCTTCACGATCAACTTGTTGCGCATCAGTGTCGCATTTGCAGGACTGTCCCACATAGGCCCGTCCGGTGGGTCGATATGCACAACGGTCGCGCCCAAGTCACCCAGCAGCATCGCTACGGCAGGCCCCGCGATATACTGCCCAAAATCAACGACCTTGACCCCGGTCAGGGGAAGATTGGAAAACGAAGTGCGCATGTTTCCTCCGATTGATTGATGTGCGCGCTTAATGACCTGCAAGGATCCATGCGGCTGCTTTTTCAGCGATCATGAGGGTCGGTGAATTGGTATTGCCACTGGTGATTTCAGGCATGACGCTGGCATCGACAACACGCAGACCAGATACGCCCTTCAGCCGCAAATGTGGATCAAGTACGGCGCTTTCATCCTCGTTGTGCCCCATCTTCACGGTTCCAACCGGATGAAAGATTGTGTTTGCAATGTCACCCGCCAGTTTGCTGAGGTCTTCATCGCTTTCATACTGCGGGCCGGGTTTGAATTCCTCAGGCGAATAGCGCTTCATCGCCGCCTGCGACATAATCTTGCGAACTTGCCGGAGGCTGTCGGCAGCGACCACGCGGTCATCTTGCGTTGCCAAATAGTTGGGTGAAATCAAAGGCGCATCACGGAAATCAGCAGATCGTATGCGAACATTTCCACGGCTGGTCGGATTGAGATTGCATACGCTGACAGTCATTGCCGGAAAGTCGTGTAAAGGCTCTCCAAATGCTTCAAGACTCAACGGCTGTACGTGATATTCTAGGTTTGCATGACTTCGGCCCTGATCCGAGCGAGTAAAGGCGCCAAGCTGGCTGGGTGACATACTCATCGGACCAGACCGTCTGAACAAATACTCAGCGCCGATCATCGCTTTGCCTATGAGACTGTCTGCCAAAGTGTTGAGCGTGCGTGCTCCCTTCACCTTATAAACTGCACGGATCTGCAGATGGTCCTGCAAGTTCTCACCCACCCGGCGCATCCCGTAACACCTCAATTCCGTGCGATCGCAGCAATCCTGCTGGACCGATACCCGACAGCTGCAGGATTTGCGGAGAGTTTATCGCTCCTGCGGAAAGCACTGTTTCGCGTCGAGCGGTGGCAGTCAGAACTTGACCTTTTCTATGGACCCGCACCCCAGAACAGCGTAGGGATTGCCTGTCACCTTTAACAAAGGTGAGATTTTCAACTTGTGCCTCCGTCCAGACTGTCAAGTTTCGGCGAAACTTGGCCGGTCTGAGAAAAGCTTTCGACGTATTCCAGCGCCAACCCGAACGCTGGTTGACTTCGAAATAGCCAACACCGGTGTTATCTCCACAATTGAAGTCATCAGTCTTTTCGATACCGGCCTGAACTGCGGCTTCCGCAAAGCTGTCCAGCACCTCCCAGCGTAATCGCTGTTTTTCAACCCGCCATTCACCGCCATGTCCATGCATTTCGGTAAGACGAGTATTGCTGCCGGATATCGGATTAGAGCCATAATCGAGCTTGTAGTGATCCTCGTGCGCCTTGAAGTCGTTGAGTGAGTTGTCCCAGTTCCATGCTTCTTCGCCGGTAAGCCGCGCCCAGTTGTCATAGTCGCGGGCTTGGCCGCGCATGTATATCATTCCGTTGATGGAGGAACAGCCACCCAAGGTCTTGCCGCGCGGATAGCGCAGGATACGGCCGTTTAGTCCCTTGTCAGCCTGGGTGTTATACATCCAGTCAGTGCGCGGGTTGCCGATACAATACAGATAACCTACTGGAATATGGATCCACGGATAGTTGTCCGCCTTACCAGCTTCGAGTAAGAGCACGCGTTTGTCCGGGTCCGCGCTCAGCCGGTTGGCCAGCAGGCACCCCGCTGTGCCTCCTCCGACGACGATGAAATCGAAATCCGTTTCGGAATTCTGCATTGCGCGCCTCCCTTCTTGACCCACGGCACTGAGGAAGGCTCCGTCCACCTGCAAGCAAGGTCCTTGTTGAGACCAAGAACTCGGCAGTACGGCCCGCTCCTCCCAGCGCGGCACATTTGCCGACGTTTAGAAAGGCGGCGGAAACTTTGCTAATGACAAATTTCTCTCGGCGATATTAAAGATTTTAATATGCAAAGACTCTCAAACGTAAACAGCATCCTGGCTTTCGTTACAGTGGCTCGCGACGGCAGCGTGTCGCGCGCGGCGGAGGTGCTGAACCTGACCCAGCCCGCAGTAACCCATCAGCTCAGACGACTGAGCGAGGACACCGGGATCACGCTATTTGAACGCACGCCACGAGGGTTGGCCCTGACTCCCGAGGGCATGACGGTTCTGCCCAAGGCAGAACTCGTATTGGCCGCAATGGCTGAATTCCACCGAAGCGCAATCAAGCAAATAGGATTGGTTTCGGGCACACTCAGAATCGGCACCATCGTAGACCCTGAGTTCATTCGCCTTGGCCGACTGCTTAGTGGCCTAGGGACAGCGCATCCAAATATCCGCGCCGAACTGGTGCATGGTGTCAGTGGAGAAATTCTCGACAAGCTGAAACGTCGTCAGATAGACGCAGGCTACTATCTGGCCGCGCCTGACGACCTCGAATTCATATCATCGGAACCACCTCTTCATATGAGGAGGTTAGCAGATTTTACCTACCGCGTCGTAGCGCCTTGCGGCTGGGAAGCAAGAATTGCCAACTTGGAATGGTCAGATCTGGCAAAACTGCCTTGGATTGGTACACCAGAGGCCTCAGTTCATCACAGGCTGTTAGCTAGAATCTTTGAAGGACGTGGATGTGTGCAAAATACCGTTGCGTTGGTAGATCAAGAGGCATCAATGCTTGAAATGGTTCGCTCGGGAGTTGGTTTGAGCCTTTGTCGAGAGTCGATCGCTCTGCACCAAAGACAATCTTATGGTCTTGCCATGAGCGAAAGCCTACGTGTTCCTGCCTGCCTCCTTATCCTTACTCTGAAGGAAAGAAAGGACCACCCGGTGATCACTGCGCTCTTTGAGCAAATTGAGAGCGTATGGCAGGAAGCATCCATCGTATAGTAGTCATAGACGCATCGCGCCGTGCAACACAGAAGCAAGACGATTCGAACGCCCATCTCGAAGGTCGTTCGATCGACGTTCAAGCTGATCAAAACATTACACACAGCGAGTCAATCTGAAATTTGGAATTATTTGAACTCACAAAGTAACTGAGCACTTCACCCCGAATTGCTACAATTTCTTCGCGACGTCAGAGGTATTTTGACTGGATTACATTGCTCTGAACTAATGCAATAGAGCGTCTTGCCGAACCCTTGGTCTTCAACGAAGCTCAACACCTTTGGGGCATCGCCTTTTTTCAAAGGTGTCAGCATTGTCGCCAGCACATGCTGACGGGCTAAACTTGTCTTGATCTCCAATCGCCTCGATATATCAAGTCCTTCGATCTCCTGGCGAGAAACGTTGTCAAAACCTGCTTTTGTTGAAAGACTCGCAATCTGTGCCTCGGAAAACAAGACCTCCACGCAAAGATCGGCTTGTTGACCGGTTATCGTAGACGATAGCTCCCCCGCCTTGATCGAACCGTAACTGTGCCCAAGCCAAGTCACAACTACTGGGCTCCTTGCAGTAACCAAATCGACTACAATGATTGCAGCGCCGAAAACCATATGAACCTGACGTTCGACCTGTATGATTTCCGGTGACAGGGATCGATAGGCCTCGCTCGCATCCCCTGCGACCCATTGGTGATAGGTCTCTGACCCATACCCGAGAATAGTTCCCGACGCCTGCCTTGATCGAAACTTGTCGTCTCCAGCATATTGCCCCTTTCCATTTATCAGCAGTGCATTTTTGGAAATTGTCTGGCGTCTCCAATTGCGATGCATGGACGAGTTGTGAGCAATGTAATGCCCGCTTTGAACTAGAAGGTCCTCTCCAAATGCGGACATGCAAATAGCATTCTGATCCGCATGTGAATGGCTGATGGACCCGAAAGGGCTTGACTTGAATACACAATGAATTTGGTGACCCGGGTCGTCCATCCGACTCTGTAGGGAAGCCCAGCCCACTTCCCTAAACACTTGCAACTGGGGATTAGCAGGCATAGGCGCCGCCTCCAGTGAACCAAAACTCGCCTCACGGAGCAGGTCATCGAAGTTTAAATCCCACCATCCGTAATTGTAGAATGCGCTTTCATCGCTGTCGGACAGTTCTTCGATCTGGTTCGCGTAGCCCGCAAATCGCGGATTTTCAGTGGCGGCTGCCAGCAAACGCATGTTCCGAGCTATCTTCGGACTTGGTGCATCTCCTAATGTGGCATCGTCGCCAAAGGTTGCCCTGCGCGTCCAGGCCGGTCGGCAAAACACCGGGAAGGTGCCCGTGTTTCTAAAGAATGGTCTCTTGAAGAGATCAAGGCCGGTGGCATTGCGTAGAAGGGTAGCGGCTTCCAGCGCGTAGCACATGGCTGTCGTCCAGTAGTGGATCCCTTCGGCCCAGCCACCTGACTGATCTCCCCAGGCACTGTAGGGTCCTGCGAGATAGTTCGCTGCGAAATCAAGCCATTCCGTGCCTTCAGGATCTTCCCCCGCCAACGCCAAACCGACGGGAACGAGCACCGCGGAAACGGCCCTGACCGCGTGGCTATCATATGGAAATGTGTCGACGCGTGAGGCATGCATGATGTGCCTGGCAACTTGCCGTCCCCGAGTGGTCAGCGACAGACGGACCGTTTCAGCATCTTCAGCGGAAAGTTCGGTGCGTAGCCAGTCATAGCCCCATGCAAGGGCAGCTGCGACGCGGAACGCCGCTTCATCATTGTAGCTGCGTGATGTACTTCCTTCCGTGTCCCACTCTGCGACCGAAAGCAGCCAATCCCGAGCGCGGTCGATCAGTTCCCGCTCACGCAGCAGCACCCCGGCCAGGGAGAGATTGCGAATACCGTAGAACACCTCTTGGCAAGTAATATAGGACTGCCGCCACATCGCCGGTGTCCGGACATCGTTGGGATAACGTGCCGGCTCACCGGGTATCTCCCTGGAGATCCATGGGCGCACACTTCGTTCCATGAATTTTTGCCATTCGGGCAATTCATCGAGGCGAGGTATCAGCAACTCGTGGCGATCGGCGGCGATGGAGAGGCGTGGCCGCATTCCGGTTGCTTTTTTGCGATCATAGGTAAACGGGGCCACGATAGCGCTCGCACACACCTCGAAAGAACGCCACGTGCTCCAGTCGCTGGGGCCAATCCCGTTAGCAGAAGTTCGGTAGCGCCAAGAATATTGGCCGGGTGAAACGGCCCTGTCCGGCGTGAAAAAGGGGAACTGGATCTTGTTGAACAAAACCGGTTCGCCTGCCTCACGACCATCTGCGGCAAGTGGCCGGAGTTCGAGATCATAGACGTGGCGTCCGATCTGCGGCGGGATCCATTGAAATCTTGGCGGGTTTTCCCTGACAATCTGACCAGGGGCCGGCGCATAGCGCACGGTGAGCAGGTTTTCCTCGGGCTGAAGCAGGGAGTGGCTGCCAATTTGCTTCTGCTGGCTTTTCTTCTTGTTGACAGCCATGTCTTCCTCAAACCTTTAAGTTATACGGGTTTACGACGGTGGACGACGAGGCATCCACCGCATGTCTAAGACAAAATCTACTGGTTTTTGCCATACTGCCGCTGATAGGCAGTCTGAAGCGCTGCAACAACGTCTGGATACCCAAGACGCTCAAGTTGAGCCTGATAGTCCTCCCACTCTTCCTGAATATCGCCGGCCCCCAAAATCCAGCGTTCATAGCTCTCCTGCATGTAGGAGAGAATATTGGGCCAGGCCTTGTCATAGATTGCCTTTTCATCGCTGTTCATGGCGATGCCCGGAAATTGGTCAACGACGAAGCCGCCATCGGTGTACAATTCGATGCCCTTGAGCGCAGTCTCATTGGTCCACTGACGTTCGTATTCGTAGTCCTGGGGAAAGCCGATCGGTATCTGTGCACCGATCTCCCACATTTGCGAAACGACGGATCCCGCACCGTTGAGCACGCTGTCCTTGAACACCGGCCTTCCGTCGACCATGTCATAGGTCAGGCCTTCTACACCGAAATTGGCGATCCGCTGGCCTTCTTCGGTGAAGTAGAAATTGAACAACTTGATCGTCTCCACCGGATGCTCGTTCGTGTAACCGATGGCCCATCCAGAGGGTTTGACCTTGATCCGGCCATGCTCTTCCCAGACTCTTCCGTCGGCGTCGGCAGGCGGGGCAATCGGCAGGAATGAAAAGCCGTCGATCTCCTCCTTAAGCTTATCGTTGTAGCCGGCAGTGGAAGCCACCCAATCATGGGTGGCACCGCCCAGATCGCCACCGAGCAACTCATCGCGCGCGCGGGACTTGCGTGTGAAGATTTCCTTGTCAATCAAGCCTTCCTTATACCACTTGGCAACGTTGGTGATGCCGGTCTTGAAATCTTCATGCGCGTAGGGATGGAAAACCTCCCCGTCGATTACAGCGAACTGGTGGTAGCTGTCGGACCCCGTTGACCGGGCGCCCCAAAGATTGACAAGGCGAATAGCTTCTTCGGAATGCCTGTTAAAATAGGGAATCTCGTCGGCCTTGCCGTTGCCATTCGGGTCCCGGTCACGAAACGCAACCAGGACATCATAGAGTTCTTCGACCGTTTTCGGCTGTTCCAGACCCAGCTTGTCGAGCCAGTCCTGGCGAACGAACCAAACACGGCCGACATCGCCATCTGGCAGATAAGGGATATAGTAGATGTTTCCGTCAGGGGCGGAGATCGCGGAACGAATGATCGGGTTTTCGTCGAGAACCTTCTGAATGTCCGGCGCATGTTCGGCGATGAGCTCGTTGAGCGGTAGGAACGCGCCTTCCATACCATATTGATCAAAGGCTTCCTTGACGCCCGCACCACTGAATTCCGCACCGACAATATCCGGCATATCCCCGGATGCGATCATCAGATTGAACAGTTCTCGAGTGTTGCCGGCATTGACGGGCGCCGTGCCTTTGAGCGTGATCCCGGTCGTCTCCGCGACTTTCTTGGCGACAGGCCAGTCACTGTTCCAGCCATATTTGTCACGAAAATGCATGAAGATGTCGAGTTCGAGCGGTTCGTCGACAATCGGCTCGGCATTGGCGGGGCCTGCCATATTGCCGATGGCCAGTGCTGTCGCGGCGAGAGAGCCCATTAACAGAGTTCTGAGTGTCATATCTTCTCCTCCTGTAGCATATGACAGCCTGTTGTCTGGTCGGGCGCCGCAGCCGGGCATCCCGACTCTGCGGTTATTCTTTCACTCCACCCAGCATCACCCCCTTCTGGAAGTATTTTTGGATATAGGGGTAAACGATGATGACCGGGATGATGGAAAGAACGATGGTGGCGGCTATGACGGTTTCGAATGAGTAGCTGGAAGACAACAAATCCGTCGCGAATTCGTCACTCATATTGAGTTCGACAATGGTTTCCTTGAGGTAGACCTGCAACGGAAGCTTGTCCTGGTCTCGCAAGATGACCATCGCCCAGAAGTAACCGTTCCAGCGGAAGACGGCGCAGAACAAGGCAACAGTGATGATCGCCGGCTTGGACAACGGAATGTAGACCTGCCAGAGAATCTGGAAGTCATTCGCTCCATCCATGCGGGCGGCTTCCTCAAACGACCGGGGGACGCTCTCAAAGAAGTTACGCATCAGGATTGCGTTGAAGGCATTGACGGCAAAGGCAATGATGATCGCAAACCGCGTGTCCAGGATGCCTAGGTCACGAATGTTCAGAAACACCGGGATCATGCCTGCGTGAAACCATAACGTGAAAGCGACAAACAGGTTGAAGCCTGACCGGAAGGGCAGCTGCGGCCGGCTGAGTGCGTAGGCTCCTGGGATGATGAAGGCCACCGATGTCAGAGTTCCGACGACCGTGTAGAAGAACGTGTTCGCGTAGGCGATCCAGAACTGCCTGTCCGCCATGACGTGAAAAAAGGCATCCAGAGTGATTTCCTTCGGTAGAAGGATGACGTCTCCACGCGCAACCGCCGCTCCTGAAGACATCGACGCAGACAAAACGTAGATAAAGGGATAAAGCGTCGAGGCTACGAAAAGCGTGAGCAGAATGGTGACCGCCCATCCGAAGATCTTGTCGCCGCGGCTATAGAGGTCGATGGTTCCAGTATGTGTGCTCATCAGGATATCCTCACCACAGCGATGTCTTGGAGAGGCGCTTCGACAGACGGTTTGCAGTGATCACCAGAGCAAAAGCAACGACCGCGTTGAAGACACCGGCCGCAGTCGCCAAGTCGTAATTGTTGTTCTGAAGACCCTGCCTGTAGATCCAGGTCGTGATTACATCCGCCGTCTCGTAGGTCGCCGGCTGATAAAGAAGGATGACGTATTCGAAGCTGACCTCAAGAAGGTTGCCGATGCGAATAATCAGCATGATCAGAATTGTCGGCAGGATGCAGGGAAGCGTGATCAGGTACATCATCTGAAAACGGGTAGCGCCGTCCACCTTGGCGCTCTCATAGAGCGACGGACTGACGCCAGCAATTGCCGCGAGGTAGATGATGGACTCGAACCCGGCTTCCTTCCAGATATTGGATCCGATGAATATCGGACGGAACCATTCGGGTCTCGTCAGGAAATATGTGGTCTCCTCGGCCCCCAGTTTGGTAAGGATCAGGTTCACGATCCCGGATGGCGCGAAAATATTCACGACGATGCCGGCAACAATCACGATGGAAATGAAGTGCGGCAAATAGGCGATGGTCTGAGCTGAACGCTTGAACCCCTGATGGCGCAACTCATTGAACATCAGCGCCAGGATGATCGGTGCAGGAAAGGCGAAGAGCAAACTCAGGCCGGAAATGATGACAGTGTTCTTGACAGCTCGCCAGAAATAAGGGTCTCCGAACAATGTTTGGAAGTGTTCCAGCCCGACCCAAGGACTGCCCCAGATACCCTTGAACAGGGAAAAATCCTTGAACGCGATCACGAGACCCAGCATGGGGCGATAGGCAAACACCAGAAAGTAAATCACCATTGGCGCAAGCATCAGGTAGATCTGCCAGTTCCGCTTGATATTCGCGACAAAGCGCTCCCTGAGTGTCAGCTCGGGCAGATCCACTTCTGAAGGAGGTGTCACTGTCGGCGTCAACGCGCGCGTGCTCTTGACCGGTTCCATGACGATCATGCCGCTTTCGCAAGATTGATCCTTGCGCCCGTATTGCCGGTGAAGAGGTGGCAGTGCTCCGCATCCAACTCGATATCGACCCAGCTCCCCTCGCCGATGCGCGCTACGCCTGGAGCTTTGATGACGATCTCAGTGTTCCCAAGTGTCGCGTGAACAAGGCTCTCCATCCCAAGCGGCTCAACGAGATCTACACGCACTTGTGCGACGGGACGCGTGTCGGGGTTCTGATCCGCAATTCGAATGCACTCCGGCCGCAGGCCGAGTTGGATTTCAGTGCCTTCAATGGTTCCCAGGAAATCCAGACCCGGTAATTCGATAGTCGTGCCATCCGCCAGTCTCAGCGCCTGATGCCGTTCCTGCCCGACAACTTCGGCCGGCACCAGGTTCATCGGTGGAGATCCCATAAAGCCGGCAACAAATGCATTCGACGGCTTGGTGAATATTTCTATCGGGGTGTCCACCTGTTCAACATTGCCATCGCGCAGGATGGCGATCCTATCCGCCAGGGTCATTGCCTCAACCTGGTCATGGGTCACGTAAATCGAGGTCGTGCCAAGGCGTGCATGCAGCCGCTTGATTTCGGCGCGCATCTTGTTGCGCAGTTTTGCATCGAGGTTGGACAGCGGTTCATCAAACAGAAAGACAGCCGGGTCACGGACGATGGCACGCCCCATTGCCACGCGTTGCCGCTGCCCGCCGGATAGATCCACGGGTCGGCGCCCAAGATATTCGGTAAGGCCGAGAATCTCAGCTGCTTCGTGAACCCGTTTCTGCCGTTCCTGCTTGGCGAAACCACGGAGCCGCAAGCCGAAGCCGATATTCTGCTCCACTGTCAGATGCGGATAGAGTGCATAATTCTGGAAGACCATGGCGACATCCCGGTCCTTGGGAGCTACCCGGTTCACAACCCGGCTGCCAATTGAGACACGGCCTCCCGAGATTTCTTCAAGGCCGGCGATCATTCTCAGGATCGTTGATTTGCCGCAGCCTGACGGACCGACCAGAACCACGAATTCGCCGGCTTTGACCTCAAGGTCCACACCGTGAACAACTTCTAGTGCCCCGTACCGCTTGACGACTTTTTCCAGGACGACGTTTGTCATTGTTTTTCCTCCCACGAAGTACCTCAAAGAGCCGGCTATGCCACATGCTCCCTGACTTCCGGGCTCTTGATGATTTGGGCAAACAGCTCCACGCAGTTCAGGTGAGCGTCCATGGCTGCGGATGCGGCAGTCCTGTCCCGTTCCTTGATCGCCGCAACAATTGCCCGGTGCGCTTCGACTACTTGCGCATGTCGGCTTTCACCACGTGAAATTCGGAGCCGTTGAACACGGTCGACAGTGCCGCGCAGCATCCGGATCATGCGGATCGCGGACGGCATCTTGGCGATCTCGGCCAAGAGCCTGTGAAATTCGCGATCCAGATCGAAAAACGCGGCTGCATCGCCGCGCCCAGCGGCTTCAACCTGGCACTCAATCAGTTCCTGTAGATTGACCAGATCGAGGACCGATCTTTGTTCCGCAGCCTCGGCAGCGACACTCATTTCCAGCGCCCGGCGTAGCATCAGGCTCTCGTAAACACGCTCGAAACTGATCCTTGAAACGTAACTTCCGCTCTGGGGGCGGATTTCCATCAATCCTTCTTCAGACAAGCGAATGAAGGCTTCGCGCACCGGAGTTTTCGAAACGCCAAGCATCGCAGACACGTCTTTTTCAGATACCCGCTGCCCCGGGTCCCAATTCAGCGAAATGATGCTCTCCCGGATCTGATCGTAGACCCGTTGGCTGACAGGGATATCCGATTGGCTGTTTGATGTTCCAGTTTTCATTTTGACATACTAATTATTAGATTGACGTATCAGTTTGAAAATTACTATGTCAATTAGCAGGCGCTGGTCAATAGAAAAGTCGACCCGGCACGGAACAGAACCTTCATCGGAGTGAAAAGATGAATGAATCAAATGAGGTAACAGACCTCTGGATTGACTGCGGACAGAACGTGGAGCGTCGCGTTCTGGCGGAAAACCCGGACCTGATGGTCGTGGAGTTCCGTTTCAGAGAGGGTGGGATCGGGTCCGCGCATAGTCATCCGCACACCCAGTCAACCTATGAGAAGTCCGGAGTTTTCGATTTCACACTGGCAAAAAAAACGAGAAGGATCGTTGCGGGTGACTGCTTTGTCATTCCCGCCAACGCGGAACATGGCTGTGTCTGCCTTGAGCCCGGTTCACTTATCGACAGCTTCACCCCAAGACGCGACGATTTTCTTTGAAGGGAATGAAAGACATGCTGACAGTCAAAACGCTTTATGCCATTGACCCCGAGGCTGCCAAGGGTCTCGACACTATGGGGCTTCGCCGGAGCTTTCTGATCGAAGACACCTTTTGCGACGGCGAGATCCGTCTGACCTACACGCATTATGACCGATTGATCGTTGGCGGTGTCGTGCCGGCAGGAGGAGAGCTCGTTCTGGATGAGGTCGCCGAATGCGGTACGCCAACCTTTCTGGAACGCCGCGAATTGGGCATTCTCAATATTGGCGACAAAGGCAGCATCTCGGCTGGCGGCAACAGCTGGGATCTGAACAAGGGCGATATGCTCTATCTGCCCATGGCGTCTGGTCCTGTGACGTTCTCGGGCAACGGGCGTTTTTATCTCGCCTCGGCGCCAGCTCACCAGCCTTATCCTGCCACGCTGATCCGCCCCGAAGATGCAAACCAGGTCAAACTGGGCTCTCCCGAGACCTCAAATGACCGGTCAATCTGCCAGAGCATTCACCCGGACGGCGTGAAGAGCTGTCAGCTGATGATGGGCTACACCAAGCTTCACAATGGTTCCGTCTGGAACACGATGCCCGCGCATTTGCACGACCGGCGCATGGAGGCCTATCTCTATTTTGATGTTGCTGAGGGCCAGCGCGTCTTCCATTTCATGGGTCAGCCGCACGAAACCCGCCACCTTGTTGTCGCCAATGAAGAAATTACCATTTCGCCGCCGTGGTCAATCCACTCGGGCGCAGGCACGGGATCTTACACATTCTGCTGGGTCATGGCCGGCGACAATATGTCTTTCGCAGACATGGATATGGTCGCAATGGAGGACCTGAAGTGATTTCTTTCTCACTCAATGGAAAGACCGCTATGGTGACCGGTATAGATATCGGCATCGGCAAGGCGATTGCCATTGTCCTCGGGGATGCCGGGGCGCATATTACCTGTGCAGGCCGCTCGGACTGTGCCGAGACGGCTTCGCACTTGGAAAACGCCTAGAGCCTGCATATCGACTTTTCCGATCCAATAATCGCAAAGGACGTCTTTAAGGATTGGCCGTTCGACTTTCTGGTGAACAACGCTGGCATTATCTCGCGGGACGATGCCATCGATTTCACAGAAAGCGCCTTGGTACGGTCATGGATGTCAACCTGAAAGCCTTGTTTTTCACCTGCCAGGCTTTCGCGAGGTCCGTCTTTGCACGCTCTAGCGCCGGCAAGATTATCAATATCGCTTCCCTGCTAAGTTTTCTGGGTGGAATACGGGTTCCCACCTTGCGGCATCGAAACATGGCGTCGCTGGTCTGACAAAGGCGCTGGCGAACGAATTGGCCGATAAGAATATCAACTTCAACGCCATAGCTCCAGGTTACATCTCAACCAACTACACCAAGGCCCTTCGTGAGGACGAAGCCCGCAATCGGGCAATTCTGGAGCGTGTCCCGGCTGGGCGCTGGGGCGATCCTGACGACATTGCCGGCACGGCTGTATTTTAGCTGTTCGCGCGTCTGACTACATCCATGGTGCGATATTCAACGTTGTTGGAGGCTGGATGGCGCTCTGATCTTAATAAAAAAATATCAACCGTAGGCCGGATAAAATTCAAGTACATTAAATGACTACCGATGACCGGTATTTCACGCCACCGATGCGTCGAAATGTTGAATTCTGCATGATAACTTTTTAATGCTCTAGAGTCGGTAAACCCTTCGTGCAGTATCTGAAAAAATGGCGCGAAGTGTCGCTTTCGATTGATCGTGCAGCGCTAAAGTTAGTTGTTCGAACTGGCGAATGAGCGAACAGTTGACACCTTCAACTGGAAGGTTTGAGCCATAAAGCACCCGGTCCGGACCGACACAGGACAGCAAATGGGTCACATGTGGGCGCAGAGCCGATGCCTGCCAACTCCTGTGAACGGTCCAAAGGCCGGAAAGTTTGACGACAACATTTTCCGCCTCGATCAATCCCGCTACGCCTTGATACCAGTCTTGAAGGTTGTTTGGTTGTTCAGGCTCCAAAGTTGCAAAATGATTGATGACGATGGTCAAGTTGGGATGCGCTCGAGCTAATTCCAAGACCTCGCCAAGCTGTTCGGGTACCACAACCAATTCGAGGCATAGATTGCTTTTCTCCAATGCGATCAAATTCTTGCGAAAGCGATCATCAGTCATTACCCCGGATTTCTTCGCGATGCGCCATCTCCCCCCCTTATCCCAGGCAACGGGTGTGCGAATTCCGCGTAGGGCGGGTGCTTCCAAATGCGCGCCGATCCGATCTGAAGCATCCAATTGGCTAAGGTCAACTTCGGCAACGATGGCGCTCGGCCAACCAGTAGCGTCTGATAGGCCCTGGATCCAACGCGTTTCCTCCGCTGGATCCTCCGCACCACAATTAGCCTGAACGTGGACGCTCGCCGTAAGAGGCAGCCCTGAGAACTCAGCCAAGTAATCCGAAGGCAGGAAGTCTTGGCAGATACTTGATTTGTCGCCAAACCGAGCCGGAGCTGCATCTGGTGAAAGCCAACGATATGGAAACTTCGCAAGTTTCCAAAAGTGATGATGCCCGTCGACAAGTGCGATTCCGTCCAGCAGCCGCAACATGATTAATAAGTTGCCCGACCGCCAGAAAGATCAAAAGTTGCAGCGGTGGTGAAACTGTTTTCCTTCGAACAGAGCCATGCGATCATCGCGGCCGCCTCGTCGAGTTCGAGGAACCGACCGCGCGGAATTTTCGAAAGCATGTAGTCTATGTGTTCCTGCTTCATCTGGTCGAAGATCCTGGTTCGTGCGGCTGCGGGTGTGACGCAATTAACAGCGATGTCCATATTTGCAAGTTCCTTGCCGAGCGATTTGGTCAGGCCGATCACACCTGCCTTTGATGCAGAATAGGCACTGGCATTTGGGTTCCCTTCCTTGCCCGCGACCGAAGCGATATTGACGATGCGTCCATATCCTTGTTCAGTCATTGAGAGTATGACTGCCCGGTTTGAATGAAAGGTGCCCAACAGGTTGATTTCGGTGATGGTACGGAATTCCTCGACCGGATAGTCGGCCAACGGACCGTTTGATCCTGCAATTCCTGCAGAGTTCACAAGAATATCGACACGACTAGCTGCCACGAGAGTTGCCCTCATGGCCGTTTCAACGCTTGCCCAATCCGCAACATCTACTTCACAAGCAAAGGCATCGCCGCCAATTTCCTCTGCAGCAGCTTCAGCAAGCGTCTTGTCCCTATCCCAAATCACTATCCTTGCTCCATCGGCGGCGAGACGATTTGCTACGGCTCGGCCAATACCTTGAGCTCCGCCAGTCACAATGGCGGTCTGGTTTTCAAACTGTTTCATTCTGCGGCTGCCTTTTCGAAGGATGTGATAATTTGTTCCGAGTTGCCCGACTTGCCGGACCGGACAATCGCGTGAAGGGTCTCAACCGCGCGCGCGCCGACGTGACCTGGACTCTCGTTGCGGCCTTGCCCCAGTGCGATATCAACCAACCTGTCGGCGGGACCTTCGCAACTGTACTTCCACGCGCCTGATGGAACTTGCGCTATCTGGGTTTTGCCGTCTGGCAACTTAAGCACCAATCGCTCTGTCTCAATATCCAGCAGAACCGAGCCACGGCTTCCGTAAATTCGCAAATCGACTTCAAATCCATGGCCCTGCGGTACACCGCAACTGCCCGAGAAGATTCCAGTGGCGCCATTTTGAAAGCGGACAGCCGCCGCATCGTGCAAATCGATGGTCGACGGGGCCTCAAACAACATCGAAGAGACCGAAGCACACCGCAAATCAGTCAACCAGAACAATAGACCAAGCGCATGTGACAGCTGGCCATATGCATAGCCTCCGCCTTGGTCCGGGGCCTCCCAGGTACTGCGCTCGGGCTGGATAGCTATGTGCCCCCAATTCACCAATGTACCACCGGAGAAAATACTACGTGTGAAGGAAGCCATGTGACAAACGACATGCTCGATCTCGCCGATTTCTGCGATCATCTCTCGCATTTCATCCAGGCCGGGCTTATAGTTCCAGCCATAGGCAACCAACAGTTCGCGTTCAGCAGCCTTGGCGGTTCGAACAAGGTCCCAAGCTTCCGCAGGATCAAGGCACATGGGCTTTTCCACCAAAACGTGACAGCCCTTTTCCAGAAACGCCTTGGCCTGCCCAAAGTGAAGGTTGTGCGGCGATGAAATGACGGCGACATCGATCTCGCGGTCCAGAACTTCGCGCCAGTCTTCGGTTGCAAATGCAAAGCCGAACTCCGTAGCGATCAGATCCAATTCCTCACGACCAAGCCGACAAACAGAATCAAGCACCACTTCATGGCGCGCAGCCAGAACCGGGATATGCATGCGATAGGCGAAATGCCCGGCACCAATGATCGCTGCTTTTATGGCCCCTTTTTTGTACGTCATGTACTTTCCCTGATTTGAAGCTGATATCCGAGATCATGGGTCGGCTCTATGTCTGTTGCACCGTCCAGACGCGCCATCACCAGCTCTGCTGATCGTTCACCAATGGCACGCCCTTTGATTTGAACTGTGGTCAATGGGATCGGCAGCAGCGCCGACAGACTAAGGTCGCCGAACCCGGCGATGGCCACATCCCCCGGCACACTGACACCGTTCGACATGCACCACATCATCGCGCCATGTGCAGGCAGCTCAGCGAGGAAGAAAACGGCATCGGGCTTTTTCTTGCGTCTCATGAGCTGTGACATCAGCGCTACCCCGCCTTCAAGCGTGGCAGGGTTGTTGAACTCCACGATGGTGTCCGCGTCGACGCAGCGCCCAGCACCACGCATGGCGTCAATGAATCCCTGAGCCCGATCTTCAGCCTGGTCGTTATACGTCGATGCGCCGCCAACCATAACTATGTTCTCGTAACCACGCCCAATCAGGTATCGCGTCATATCGACAGCGGCGGCGTAGTTGTTAAAGCCCACTGCATGGCCCAAAGCTTCGTCACGCAAGTTCCAAGCCTCCACAACGGGGCCGGCGAACTTGGCCAACAACTTTCGCGTAGTTTCTGTGTGGGAAAACCCGGTTACGATGATCGCATCAGCCTGCCGCGCGACAAAAGTGCGCACGGCTTCCTCTTCTTTCTTTGGCGTCCAATCGCTTACCGCCAGTAGCATCTGCAACCCCCTGGGCTCCAGAACGTGGCTGACACCTTGTGCAAAATCGGCAAAAAGCGAGCTGGCAAGGATGGGGACGACGACACCAATCATGTCGGAACGCTGCGAGACAAGAGATCGAGCGGTAAGATTTGGGATATAACCAATCTCATCTATTGTGCGCTGAATTTTTGCGCGTGTATCAGCATGCACTGTCTCGGGCTGACGCAGAGCACGCGAAACTGTAATTAGCGACAGCCCCGACGCCCTCGACACGTCTTTTAGCGTCACCTTTTTAACGCGTTCGTCCGTCATCCCGGCTCCCTTTCGACTCCTGCTCGCTCTTCCGCCTGCCCAAATGAGGCAAAATCAGGTACGGTTGCCATTGAGCAAAATCACCATTGACATACGAGTATCATTGCCATTAACGTCCGTCAACATCGAATGACACTCGTATATCATGTCATTTTCTGCGTTTCGCGGACCGCCATCCATGGCACAAGAGGGAGGACGTTATGTCGAATTCAATCAACCGTCGTAGATTCCTTGGCACCACCGCCGCCTTGGGCGCTGCTAGCTTTTTGCCAATATCACAAGCCAGTGCTGCAAGCGGTGAAATCTCGGTCTGGAAGTTTGGTGGCACCCCGCAGGAGGTCGAGGTGTGGGCACAGCGCAATGAAGCCTTCTCAGAGGCCAACCCAGACATCAAACTCAACTATTCCTATTTTAATGGTCAGATCCGCAGGCAAAAGATTCTTGCTGGCTTCCAGACCAATCGTCTCGCCGATGTGATCATCGCCTTCGGCCAGGATATTCCGGAATTTGCTGGATTCGGCATGATTCAGCCTCTGGACGATATTGCCAGCGACCGTATCATTGGCTGGAAGGACCGGATCGTACCCGAAGTATATAAGTCGGGTGTTCACGAAGGCAAGCTTTATGCCCTCCCCACCTATGTGGACATGGCAAGCTTTCTTGCCATCAACCTAGACGACCTCGAAGAAGCAGGCTTTGAGAGACCACCGGAGACTTGGGAGGAAGTACGCGAATACGCCAAGGCGATGACCAAACCCGATCGCCCAGGGATCGCCTTTCCTGCCACTACAGCACCCGTTGACATCAACATCTTTGAAGGCCTCGCGTATGCAAATGGCGGTCGCATCTTCGACGAGAACTCGGGCAAAGTTACGCTGAACGATCCAGGTGTAGTAGATGCGCTGCAATTCTACGTTGATCTTATCAATGACGGTTCGACACCGTCCGCTACTTCACTGACAGAGACTTTCTTCCGCGACACGGCGCAACTTTTCGGTCAAGGCCGATCAGCCATGTGGATCGGTCTATCCTGGCTCAACACGCCGTGGGGTGTGAACGAGGACATTCGCTGGACTGGCATACCGATGCCCCGCCCCGGCACTCCTTCGGGAAGCTACGCACCCGTAAACGCAATCATGGACGGCACTGCAATGCTGATGGTTTCGTCGCGCTCGCAGAACCCAGAGGCTGCGCTGGAATATGTCGACTTCTGGTCCCAGACCGATCAGCTCGAAATCTGGGGTGGTCAGCCTGAAATTGCGCGCATCCCTGCTGGCAAAGCTGCATGGGACAATACGGAGTTGAAGGAGGCTTGGCCAAACTGGGTTAAGGCATATGACGCTGGCACTCTTTTCGCAGGAGGCGCACCGATGCCTCGCTTCATTGGCGTATCGGCAATCGAATCCGCATTGGGCACTGCGATCCAGCAAGCCATTCTTGGTCAGAAGACGCCGCAAGAAGCACTAGATGAAGCCACGACCTCTGCACAGGGCCAGATCAATCTGATCCGCGGCTAATTGCCAAAATCCTAGAAAAACGAAACGAGGGAGGGCCTGACATTGCTTCGAAGCGACCGTTTTCTGGCATATGCCTTGATATTGCCCGTTGTTGCCGCCGTCGTGGCCTTTGTTGTCGGGCCCACCTACAACGTTGCCACGCTCAGTCTAACCCAGGTGGTTATGGGCATGGAGCGTGGCTTCGGAACCTTTGGAAATTTCCAGGCGCTAGCCGCGGATCCGGTGTTCGGGCTTGTTCTGAAGAACACAGTCATCTGGATCCTGGGGGGAACGTTCTTATGTGTCACCGTTGGCTTGGGGGTCGGCACGTTCCTCGCCATTGATTCACGACTTACGGGCTGGCTGCGGGCATTGATTTTGCTGCCCTGGGTCTTGCCAGATGTTGTGACAGCCATGGCATGGAAATGGATGTTGCATGGGCAGGTAGGCATCATCGGCCAGACGCTGCAGTCCTGGGGTTTTACTGAAGGGGCTGTCTCTTTCATGGGCGACCCAGACCTGGTGATGTGGATGCTCGTCGTAGTCCTGATTTGGCGCAAGATGCCGCTGGTTGCACTAATCCTTTGCGCCGCGATCCGATCGGTGCCCGATGATCAGATCGAAGCCGCGCGAATTGACGGTGCAAATGCTCTGGAGCGTTTCCGCTTTGTAACCCTCCCTAATATCGCTTTCTCTCTGACCGCAGTGACAGTGATCTCGATGATCTGGATAACGGCAGAATTCGCCCTCCCCTGGATTATGACGGGCGGTGGTCCCGCCAACGCCAGCCAGATCATGGCGACCTACATCTACCAGCAAAGCTTCGAGTTCTTCAATTGGGGCGTGGCCTCGGCCATGTCTGTGATCAACCTCGTGATGTTGGCCACAATTGTTGCCCTCTACCTTTACGTTAATCGCCGCTCCTGGGCTTCGGAGGGTTCGAAATGAATGAAAAATCACGCCCCTTCTACTGGATCATGCTCAGCCTTGTCGGTCTCGTGATCTCTATATACGTGCTGTTTCCGGTTTTCTGGCTATTTCTTGCATCATTCAAGACACAAGCCGAGCTGGCTCAACTTCCAATCTCATTTTGGCCGGAATCTCCGTCTCTCGACGCCTACATGGCTCTGTTCTCTCCGACCCACCAAAAAGGCCAGCTTCTGGACTGGCCTCAGTTGATCGGGAACAGCTTTTTCATTGCAATAAGTTCCACGATTCTCGTTCTGATCTTCGGCACGCTCGCGGGCTACGCATTTGCACGCCTCCACTTTCCTGGACGCGATCTGATCCTCGGAGGATTGCTTATCAGCCGAATGTTTCAGGGAGCCGCACTCCTTCTACCGACCTACCGGTTGATGTCTATGATCGGCTTGCAAGACAGTTTGGTCGGCCTCGTGCTGCTCTACTCAGCCTTTGGCTTGCCGTTTGCTACTTGGATCATTGCGTCCAGCTTGCGTGAGATACCCAAGGAACTGGAGGAAAGCGCCATGATGGATGGCGCTAACCGACTGCAGAGCATGGTGATTGTTGTGCTCCCGCTGGCCACACCTGCCTTGATAACGGCAGCCATGTGGCATTTCGTTGGAGCCTGGTCGGAGTTTGCATTCGCTTCGATACTTTTGGAATCCAACGAAAACAAGACCGTAACTATCGGTCTGGCTAGCTTTGTCGAGCTGTTCACATTGGAGTTCCAATATGTTGGAGCAGCTGCAACCATTGTAGCCCTGCCAATCATGCTCGTCTTCTTTTTCGGCCAACGCTACTTCACGCGTGGTTTGTTGGCAGGAGCGGTAAAAGGATGAGGATCACCGCAATTACTGCAGTGGCCATAGATTGTGGATTCAACAGTCAGAAACTGCAAACAAGTCGCGTCGCCTCACCGATGTCCCGCTTTCCGAGCTTTGCTGAACAACGGGCAAGCTGGATGTGGCCCACCAAAAAGGTCTTCGTTCAGGTAATTGGCGAAGACGGATGCACAGGCTGGGGGTGCACGAACGGGGGCGAAATCGTCGAATTGATCGTGAACTCACATCTTTCCAATCTTCTCGTTGGAGAGCCAATCAGCGATCTAGCGGAATTAAATGCCATGATGCGCGCAGCCCTGTTGCCGAATGACCGTTCGGGCTTTGCCATGATGGCGGTCGCTGGAATAGACATTGCGCTCTGGGATTTGACGACCAAGGCAACCCGGCAATCACTTGTGAATGCTCTTGGCGGAAGCTCCGTCGAAAGCCTGCCGGTCTATGTCACAACCCCGCGCCCAGAAGCATTCACTGGGAGCATCTGGCCGGGACTTAAGGCCGCTGCACCCTTTGGTCCGGAATCCGGCGAAGAGGGACTTGCTGCCAATGTCTCCCTAATGCGCCGCTTTGCCGAAGCGGCTGGGCCGGATGTCCCCATTATGATCGACGCCTTCCTCGCTTGGGACCCGGACTACACGCTTCGGTTCGCCGACGCAGTCTCGGACTTGCCCGTGGCATGGATCGAGGACCCTATTCCGCCGCAGGACATCGACGGGCTGGAAATAATCCGTCGCGGAATGGATCCGGATATTGCACTTGCTCTTGGCAACTTCGCGTTTTCCTACGCGGATTGCGCCGATCTGCTCCGCACGGGTGTCGTTGGAGTTTTGCAGCCTGACGTCGCTTGGGCCGGGGGGGTGTCCGAAACCTTGCGGATTCTGGATCTTGCACAAAGCGCTGACGTTCCGGTGATCCTCCACAACACTTGCGAACAACCATGGGCGCTTGCCCTTGCCGCGGCGCGCCAGACCGATGCTCTCGTTGAATGCGTGGATCGTGGTGACACTTCACCCCTCTACAGCCTGATGGCACCTCGCCCAAAGATAGCAGAAGGCAAGCTCGCCATTCCCCTCGATCCGGCGGGCAACAACCCGCCCCGATTTGTGCTGGATGCTTTTGGTCCGGCTGAAAAATAGAACTAGGAGGAATACCCAATGGGTTCGGTTGCACTAAAAAATATACGCAAATCCTATGGAGCCTTCGAAGTTCTTCACGGCATAAATCTCGATATTCGTGATGGGGAATTTACCGTTCTCGTCGGCCCTTCCGGCTGCGGTAAATCCACGTTGCTGCGCTCAATTGCAGGACTCGAGACGATAAGCGGCGGCGATATCGCCATCGATGGTACCGTGATCAATTCGTTGGTTCCCAAAGAACGCGATATTGCCATGGTCTTTCAGAACTACGCTCTTTATCCACATATGAGCGTTGCGAAAAACATGGCGTTTTCCCTAAGGCTTGCAAAAAAGTCAAAGGACGAGATCGAACGCAAGGTCAAAACGGCTGCAGAAATCCTCGATCTAACCCCCTTGCTTGATAGATATCCACGCCAATTGTCAGGGGGACAGCGCCAACGGGTGGCCATGGGACGCGCCATCGTGCGCGATCCCAAGGTTTTCCTGTTTGATGAACCGCTTTCGAACCTTGACGCCAAACTGCGCGTGCAAATGCGTTCAGAAATCAAGGAGTTGCACCAGCGCCTGAAAACCACAACGATCTACGTGACGCACGATCAAATCGAGGCGATGACCATGGCCGACCGTATTGTGGTTATGCGCAGTGGCCATGTCGAGCAAGTGGGAACCCCACTTGAGCTCTATGACAAGCCTGCGAACGTATTTGTGGCCGGTTTCATCGGCTCACCAGCAATGAATTTCATTAAGGCCAGAACTGTTGGCTTGGCGCTCGAAACAGAGAGTGGTGCAACTCTTGGGCGGGCGCCTTCGCCCTTAAAGGACGAAGAGGTCGTAATTGCAGGCTTCCGACCGGAAGATGTTCGGTTGTCTGATAAAGGCATTGCAGCGCATGTCGCCTTGGTAGAGCCAACGGGAGCTGAGACCCAATTGACGCTCCGCACTCAGGACGCTTCGATTATCATGACCACCCGGGATCGTGTGACCCAGTCACCTGGCGATTTGGTGCATTTCTCAGTCGTCGGAGGCAAATTGCACTGCTTTGACCCCGATACTGAAGAAGCCATTGGTGGTGATCGGTAATGAAGATTACAGATGTCAGGGTCATCAGATTCCGTACGCATGCCGACCGATGGGATATCGGTCATGCACGCTTAAGGTCTAAAGCTGAAGTGCATCAGACGATTACCTGTATCGACACAAGTGAAGGTGTAACCGGCTACTTCCTCGGCGGTGGCAAACATGGTGATCAGGATGGAATGAACCCGGATGAACAGCGCCTGATTGAGGGTCAGGTGCGAGACATGATCCTAGGTGCGGATCCGCTTGATCGAGAGCTGATCTGGAAATGGATGTGGGTACGCAACATACCCGAAGTGGCGCAGAGCATAATTGATTGTGCACTCTGGGATTTTGCGGGTCGGCTTGCGGAGTTGCCCGTATACAAACTCATGGGTGGCGCTAGAGACAAGGTTCCAGCGTATGCTTCGACCTATCCGAACATTGGTAAACCTCAGGCTTATGCCGACCATGCGCAGACTTGCCAAGCATCTGGATACAAAGCATACAAGATCCATCCGCACTATTTTTGGAATCCTGACACGGGCAAGCCCACGAACGGGCGACCTTCAAACATTCGCGCCGACATCGAGACCATCAACCTCGTACGCGAGGCAGTAGGCCCAGATATGGTGTTGATGTATGACGTTTGGGGCACCTATCACACCATCGAGGAAACGATCAAAGTTGGCCGCGAACTCGAGCGCAATGATTTTTACTGGTACGAACATCCCATGCCCGAGTACCGGGTCGAAAGTTACCGTCGTCTTTGTCGAGAACTTTCGATTCCAATTCTGGCCCCGGAGATTGCGGCAGGCGGCGTATTTACCCGTGCAGAGTGGATAATTCAGGGCGCTTCCGACATGAGCCGTATGGACATCCGACGCGGCGGTGTTACCGGTTGCCGGAAGACCGCTGTCGTCTGCGAAGCCTTCGGCCAACGCTGTGAAATCCACATGGCAGGCTGGGGAAACCTGCAAGTGATGGGGGCTACTTCAGAAGACACCAGTGAATGGTATGAGAAGGGCTTGCTCGCACCAGGCGTCGACTACGACGCACCACATCCCTACCTCGCGCGGAACTGCGATCCAATGGATTCCGAAGGCTTCGTCGCGTTGCCGCAGGCGCCGGGCCTCGGTTACGAGATTATCTGGGACTACATCAATGACAACAGGATCGCCGCATGACTCTTTATCGCCGCGCCTGGACGATGCAGCTGCGGGACGGGGCAGAGGCCGCCTATGACGACGCCCATGCCACCATCTGGCCTGAAATGCGTACTCAGATGCTCAATAGCGGCATCGTTCGTTTCTTTCTCTATCGCTCCGGTCGCACGGTTTTCGCCTTCCAGGAACGTGATCGCCCTTTTCAGTTCACTACGGCTCCACCGAGCGAAATCACCGTGCGTTGGTGGCGAGCGATGGCTCCTCTGATGATCACCGAGGGAGCCGACTTCCGTCCTGTTCACACTGAACTGCGCGAGGTCTTCGTGTTAGATGCCGCGAAGGAGGCAGATACATGACCGGAATTGAAGGCATTGTGCCTATCCTGTTGACGCCGTTCCGGGACGATTTTTCTATCGATTTAACGAGCCTGCGCCGAGAGGTTGAATCAACTCTGGCCGTCGGCGTACACGGGATCGGAATCGCCATCGGAAGCGAAATCTTCAAGCTTACGCTTGACGAACGCCGACAGATTCTGAGCGCCGTAACCGCTCTGGTCGGAGGGCAGGTTCCGGTAATCATGAACACTTCAGCTCCCGGCACGGCTCCAGCGGTACAACTGGCAACAGAAGCTGCAGAAGCCGGAGCTGATCGTCTCATGATCTGGCCACCAGATTTTTTCTCACTTGGACCCGATGCGGTGATTGAACATCTCTCACGCATTGCCGAGGCTGCCGGACTTCCAATCATCTTGCAGGATGTGCCTCAAGCACCTATTTCGCCAGCGCTCGCCTTGCGAATTGTGAACGCCGTACCCTTGGTCGACACGATCAAGGTAGAAACAAACCCAACTGTTGCGCAGGTTCATGCCATGACGCAGGCCGTCGAGGGTAAACTCACGGTTCTCGGTGGCGCCGGGGGAGGCACTTTGGTGGAGGAATTCCGTCGCGGTGCGCGGGGCACCATGCCATTTGCAAGCCAGGCAAAGGAATTTATGGCAGTCTGGAAAGCCCTTGAGGCAGGTCAGTTTATCGAGGCATCCGAAGTCATCGAGCAGCGAATCCTGCCAGTCAGCCGTCTCGGATCTCAATCCGGCGACATGTTTTATCACGTTCATAAGTCAATGCTGAAGCAAGCAGGTGTTTTCGACAATGCGGTCGTGCGCCCCCCGACGGCCATACCGGATGAAATAGCTAAAGCGGAATTGAGCCGTCTCTTGTTTCGACTCCGGACAATCTCTGAACCACAAAAGGAAACCGCATGAAACTTCTCCGTGTTGGCCCCGTTGGGCAGGAACGCCCAGCCCTACGCCAAGAAAATGGCACACTCTGCGACCTCTCAGACGTGATCGACGACGTTGCGGGAGCCGCGCTCTTACCCGAGAGCCTCGATCGTCTACGTGAAATCGACGCAGATACGTTACCTAAATTGCCCTCGGATTTGCGGTTGGGTGCATGTGTAGGCCAAGTAGGAAAATTCATCTGTATCGGCCTGAATTATGCCGATCACGCTGCGGAAAGCGGAATGAAAGTGCCGAGTGAACCCGTTATTTTCATGAAAGCAACTTCCGCTATTTGCGGCCCAAATGACGATGTAGTGCTACCAGATAACGCAAAGAAAGGCGATTGGGAGGTTGAACTGGGTGTCGTGATTGGCTCTCCAGCGAAGAACATCCCCGAATCCGAAGCATTACAACACGTTGCTGGCTATTGCGTTATCAACGATGTGTCGGAAAGAGCCTTTCAGCTTGAACATGGTGGTCAATGGGTGAAGGGTAAATCTGCCGATACATTCGGCCCCACCGGCCCGTGGCTGGTTACATCCGATGAAGTACCCGATCCAGCAAACCTTTCGATGTGGCTTGAACTAAATGGAAAACGTGTTCAGTACGGTTCAACCAAAACGATGATCTTTGGTGTGGCGAAAGTAGTCTCATACCTGTCGCGCTACATGTCGCTGCAACCAGGTGACATCATCTCGACTGGCACACCTCCGGGCGTAGGAATGGGTATGAACCCACCAAGATTTCTCGAAGCGGGCGACGAAATGCGTCTTGGGATCGAGGGACTTGGCGAACAACATCAGAGGGTACGCTGAGGCTGTCCGGTTCTCACGAAATCTTTTCTTGAACTGATTGCAGAGTGACAGCTTCGGTTGCCGGATGGATTGGCCATACACGCATCTATTGCAGTGGATCTCCAGAGATCCGCAGCAACCGACTTGAATAAGTCTTGTGATGCGACTGGAGAATGGAAACCAGTCGCAAATAACCGGTTTGATTGCCGATTGCTTGCAATTACACCCAAAATTGCGTGATGTTCTGTGCAACTGTATCTGCCCATAGCCGAAATTCCGGTCAACATTTTTGTTATTTTCGGCATGGGCGGTGCTGTGGGCTTCCTGTCAGGTCTATTTGGTATTGGCGGTGGTTTTCTGCTCACACCCCTACTAATTTTTTCAGGAATCCCTCCAGCAATCGCCGTTGCTACGGTTACAACTCAGGTAGTCGCTTCGTCCTCTTCTGCAGTAATGACATATTGGCGACGCAAGGCGATTGATCCCAAGTTGGCGTCTTTTCTCCTAATAGGCGGTGTATTGGGATCGTTTATCGGTGTGATCCTGTTTGATGTCCTGCAATCCGTCGGTCAATTAGACCTTGTCATCTCCTTGTCCTACGTAACTTTCCTTAGTGTGATTGGCGGTTTGATGCTGATTGAATCGGCGCGTGCCATAAGCCGGCGCAAATCGGGCGTTGCTCCCAAGTTGCGCAAATCTGGTCAACATAACTGGATCCACGGACTGCCGCTCAAAGTCCGGTTTCGCCGTTCAAAGTTATATGTGAGCCTCTTCCCGATTGTGGCACTTGGCGCGATCATCGGTTTTCTAGGCACGATTCTGGGTATCGGCGGTGGCTTCATGATGGTGCCCGCGCTTATCTATCTGCTCCGTGTTCCCTCAAATATCGTCATCGGTACCTCTCTATTCCAGATCTTGTTTACGATGGCAGCGGCCACGATCTTTCATGCAATCGGAACCAAAACCGTGGACATAGTTCTGGCCATGACCTTGATGGTCGGTGGAGTCATTGGCGCGCAGTTGGGTGCACGAATGGGGCAGAACCTTCGCAGCGATCAACTACGCCTGTTGCTGGCTCTGCTCGTTCTCGGGGTTGGCCTCCGCTTTGCCGTCGACCTGCTACTTGTACCGAAAGATTTCTACTCCATCGCGGTTCGCGAGAGTGTGGGGGCGTCATGAAGCGCAGCCTTCTTGCCCTTAGCATTCTGTGTTTTTCAGGTTGCAGTGTTTCTGCACAGGAGGAGAGTGACCTAGTAACGGCCCTTTCAGCTGATATCATTTCGATCCAGTCCAACTTTACCGGAACGGAGATTGTGATCTTCGGTCAGGCACGAAAAATACAACACAATCCGACCGGATTCGAAGTTGCTATTGTAGTCGAAGGGCCTCCGCAAAACATAGTAACCCGTAGGAAAAGTCGATTTCTAGGTGTATGGGTAAACCGAGAAGCAGAACGTTTCCAGCACGTTCCCTCGTTTTACGTCGTAGCCAGCACGGCACCCATTAAATCTCTGGCGGATCGCGTTACGCTTAGCGAACTGGGTATTGGACTCAATCATATTAACCTCCCAGTATCGGGCGACTCCGATGTTGCCTTTTCGGATCGAGATCATTTCCGAAAGGAATTTGTCCGATTGCGCGAAGAAACCGCACTCTATTCAAAACAGGAAACATCTGTTGAATTTCTGACTGCAACGATGTTTCGCACAAAAATTCCGCTACCAGCAAACATTCCGGTAGGCCAATACAAGGTGAAGAGTTTTTATTTCGGGAAGGTTTTGTTGTCTCCCAATCTGAGAAAATATTTGTCGTAGCCAAGGTCGGACTTGAGCAGATCACATTCTACTTCGCACAGAGTCACTCGGTCGCTTATGGCCTCTTTGCCGTCATCTTGGCTATTTTCACTGGCTGGCTCGCAGGCGTTATCTTCAGAAGAGACTAATACAATTGGGATCTGTCGCAAATTTTTCTTGAACCGATGTGGAGGTATTGATGCGCCGTTGATTTTCCGGTGTTCTGGAGACGTGCGATGGCCATTTCCGGGGGGCTTATCACGTTAACGTTGGGACAGATGTTTGCGGGATAGACCGATAGCTATGAAGACCGCCTCTGCCAATTACAAACGCCATCGCTTCCCGCCCGAGATCATCGCGCGCGCTGTCTGGCTGTATTTTCGGTTCCCGCTCAGCCTCCGTATGATCGAGGAAATGTTGTTGGAGCGGGGAATTTCGGTTTCCTACGAAACGATTCGCCGCTGGGGTAAGAAGTTCGGTCCCGCCTATGCGCGCCGCCTGCGCAGCAAGCAGCCATCCCGCAGTGATGTCTGGTTTCTTGATGAGATGCGCATCGTCATTGCCGGAAAGAAACACTGGCTCTGGCGTGCTGTCGATCAGGACGGATACGTGCTGGATGAAATCGTTCAGACTCGCCGCAACACCAAGGCCGCCAGGCGATTACTGACCCGGCTTCTGAAGAAACAGGGTATCACGCCAAAACGGATGATCACCGACAAGCTGCGCTCTTATGGAGCCGCCAGGCGACAGGTGATGCCGACCGTCGAGCACCGGTCGCACAAGGGATTGAACAATCGGGCTGAGAGTTCCCATGTTCGGTGGCGAAAACGGGAACGAACGATGCAAGGCTTCCGGTCAACCGGAAGCCTTGCATCGCTTTGTCTCAATCTTCTCTGCTCTCCGCAATCATTTCGTTTCACCCCGTTCAACTCGTTTCGCGCAGGGCATTCGCACTCACCGCCTGCTGGCCATGGCGGTATGGAGCGCCGTGACCAAAGTCATCTGAAACCCAACGTTCGTTGCCCCGCTACGTTCGAATGACGTTGCCGTGACAAGCCCACTGGATGAGATCAAAGCCCATTACCAACGCGGTGGGCTCGGTGATGGGAACATCAAAAAGCGGCTGGAAGAGAAATTGCAGGCGCTTCTCGCCCCGATCCGTGAACGCCGCGAACAACTAGCCAAAGATCGAAGTCACGTCGTGGAGATTATTCGACGGGGGACAAGACGTGCACGTGATCGCACAGAAACCACAAAGCACGAAGTAATCAATGCTCTTGGTTTAATTCAGCTGTAGGGAAACTACGATGGACAGACCGGAGCAAGTCCGGTTTGTTCACAGTCCGGCCGTTTGAAAGAAATTCGAGCCACGGATCAGCCCGAGTCGCCACAAACATCAATCGCAATTTCCTAGGTCCTAGTGGCCTTTTTCTTGCAAACAAACTCGACCATTTTCGCTGTGTAGACGGACTCAGTTCTGCCTGGAAATCAACGGACCTGTCGAAACTTTCGCTAACTTTTGCATTCCCCGAGGGCATCGCCAGCAGATCGTTTTGTTGGCGGACACACCCCTGACCAGAAAAGCCGAAACTCTTCTTGAGCCGAAGCATGGCTTCAAAACCAGCGACGCATTTTCTGACTGAGTTGAACGAGTGGAACCCGCCGACCTTCAGCATGTTCTTTTTCGCCCTGAAATGATCGCGCTCAATGCCCTGTTGCAAATGATTGGTCACTTCGTGCACCGGATCGAAAGCAAGATGGTCGCCGTCACTTGCGCCAACGATGGCCGGAGATTACCCTCCGTTTTCCTATACATAACGGTGGACCACTTCAGTGGGAGAAAATTATTCTCCCGCTTCACGGATCAGAGATCCAGCACCAGTGTTCCTTTTCCCCTAGAGACACAAAGCATCAACTTTGATTTCCGCTTCTGAGGTGTCAACACGACATCGCGATGCTGAACCTTTCCCTCGAGATACTTGCATTCGCAGGTGCCGCAGACACCGGTCTCGCAGGTGGACTGGATAGCAAGACCGTTCTCGTTCAGAACCGAGAGCAGGCTCCTGTCCGCCGGTACTTCGAACTCCTTGCCAGTTGACGCGATTACGACGTCAAATGGCTCGGGCTGGAAATCGCCGTCCTCAAGAGCTGTGAAACGTTCCATGTGGAGGCGTTCTTCCGGCCAGTTGGCGTGCAGCGCCGCATCCTCGGCGGCCGAAATCAGTTTAAGTGGACCGCAGACATAAAGTTCGGAATTCCCTTCAGCAGAAAGGAGCGTTGCTACGTCCAGCCGGGTCCCCTCCTCTGAAATCCAACGACGGAGCTTTGCCCCGCAGATCTCCTCGAGTTCCGTGACGAGCGGTGCTGTTTCCCGGCTTCGCATGCAATAATGGAGAACAAAGTCCTTGCCTGTTTCCACAAGCTGACGGACCATCGGCACGAACGGCGTGATGCCTATCCCACCTGCGACGAGAACGTGACGCCCCCTTTCCGGATCGAAATCGAAATGGTTCCTTGGCGCGGAGACGTGAAGTCCCAATCCTGCAACTGCATTGTCGTGAAGCCATGCCGATCCACCGCGGCTGTCCGCTTCCCGCTTTACTGCGATCGTGTAAACTGACCTGTCCTTCGGGTCACCGCACAGCGAGTACTGCCGGACTGAACCGTCTGGCAGATGCACGTCGACATGTGCACCCGCGCTCCACGCCGGGAGCTCCGGCCGTCGTGGGTGCAAGAAGTTTATAACAATAACATCCCGTGTTTCGGTCCGCACATCGCGGACCGAGAGTTTCATTATCAAGCGGTCTGCCATGGGATCAGTCCATTAGCTCGATTTCGTCGCCTGGGCGGATGGTCCCCCCTTTTTCGATGCCGCAGTTCAGGCCCGAGCGGTTGTAGAGCGGAAGGAAAACTGGGGAATCTAGCAAGTTTTCCAGGTATTTGCACGGAAAGTTCAGTCGCCCGCCGCGCAGGATAACCTCTCCGACGCGGAACCTGCGCCCAACCAGATGGTTAAGCGGTACACCGCGCACGGTCAGGTTTCGTCGGTGATCGATAGGTTTCAGTTCGATGGGACCTTCCTGAAGTGGCGGGTCGTTCCGTGCTATCGCATCAAGTGCTTCCTGCTCGATCAACGTCACTTCGCGCACATCCGGACGGGGCGAATAGGTGCCTGTGCCGAGATAGTACCTGTCTCCAACGATGCCGCGGCCAGGAACGCATTCCGCCTCGGGGAGTTCCTCCATTTCGAAACTTGCCATCGGCGCGATATGGATGTGCAGCAACACGCCCTTCCAGTCGGTCGTGCCGCCTTCGGTTTCAAGGGCGGCTTTTGCCGCCGGGTGGTCGAAGGCTGCGGTCATTTCGGGTATCTGGTCTGTCATGGCTCAAACTCAACGCGTACGAATGGCGACGGCTTCGATTTCAACGAGTGCGTCTTTGGGAAGACGAGCGACTTCGATGGCCGAACGAGCTGGCGGTTCGCTTGGAAAAGCCTCCGCATAAACCGCGTTCATTGCTGCAAAATCATTCATGTCTTTCAGAAAGACCGTTGTCTTGACGACGCCTCCCATGCTGGCACCGGCAGCTTCCAAAACGGTTTTCAGGTTCGCCAGTGATGCCTTTGTCTGCGCAGCAACACCCTCGGGAAAGGAGCCCGTTTCGGTATCGACCGGGAGTTGCCCGGAGACGAAGACGAGATTTTCCAAAGCAATGCCCGGAGACAGAGGCACGCCGGGAGCTGTCAGAGACGGTGGTGCGATTACAGTACGGGACATGAGTTTCCTCTCTTGACGTTGTTAGGGTTGTCCGATGTCTGGCTCAGTAGCCGAGGTAGTTCGGTAGCCAGAGAACGAGTGCGGGGAACAGCAGGCACAGAACCAGTCCGGTGAGCTGCAGAAGCGTGAAGGGAATAACGCCCTTGTAGATGTCGCCGAGCGACAGATACCCCTGCCCAGCCTGACGTAGATAGAAGAGCGCGGGGCCGAAAGGCGGCGTCAGGTAGGAAGTCTGCAGATTGACCGCGACGGCAATTGCGAACCAGAGCAGCAGATGGTCTGTAGGAACCGCGCTGCCGAGGTCCAGCGACATGACGATCGGGCGAAACACCGGCAAGATGATCAGCGTGATTTCAAGCCAGTCGAAGAAGAAACCCAAAAGGAAGATGATCGCCATAAGCAGGATCAGAAGCGTCCAGTCATGGAGGTCCAGAACCTCGATCACGTGGATGATAGCGTCGTCTCCACCAAGTTCGCGGAAGACGTAGGAAAACAGCGTCGCACCGCAGAAAATGCCGAAGATCATGGCGTTGGTGAGTGCGGTTCCGCGGACAACGTCCCGGAGCAGGCTCAGGCTGAAGGTTCGGTTGTAGACCGCTAGCAGTGTCGCGCCAAAAGCCCCGACACCGGCCGCTTCCGTTGGCGTTGCAAGTCCGCCGATGATCGAGCCCAGAACCATCACTACGAGAAGCGTGGGGGGCAGGAAGCCCCGCAGGATGAGCCCCAACAAGGGCCGGTCGTCATCAGCGTCGCTCTGCTCAAGCTTTGGCATGCGCTCGGGCTTGGTCATTGCCATGAAGACGAGGTAGACGAGGTAGAGACCGGAAAGGACGAGGCCCGGGATGACGGCCCCGGCAAAAAGATCACCGACCGGCACGGCCAGCATGTCGCCCATGATCACAAGCATGATTGACGGGGGAATGAGGATGCCAAGTGTGCCAGACGCGGAAATGACGCCTGCGGTGATTTTCTTGTCGTAGTCCCGATCCATCATGACCGGAAGGGCCAGAAGCGACAGCATGACCACCGAGGCGCCGACGATGCCGGTGGTTGCCGCCATGATCGTCCCCATTAGAACGACCGCCAGGGCCAGTCCGCCCGGTACCCTACGGAGAAGAACTGACAGGATTTCCAGAAGATGGCGGGCAACGCCGCTGCGTTCAAGCATGATGCCCATGAAGATGAACATGGGGATCGCGACAAGTACCAGGTTTTCTGCGATGGAGCCCCAGATGCGGCTGACGATCAGGAAGAGTTGCATCGGGTGGAACATGTCAAACATGCCGCCGACGACAGTGAACATCAGGCCGACACCGGCAAGGCAGAATGCCACCGGATAGCCTGTGAACAGGATGAAGATGAGGATGCCCATCATTGTCAGAGGAAGCACAGTCTCGAATGCGGTCACAGCCCCACCTCGTCGTAATGGGTATTCGGTCCCGGTTTCCGTTTGGCGCCAAGAAGCGTTGCCAGACTGTCCGCAACGACACCGAGCGCAGCAAGGAACAGCGTGAAGAAGCCGATCAGGAGGGACGTCTTGATGATCCAGCGGTACGGAAGTCCTGTCTGAGTGGCGGACCCCTCGCTGAGGAGAAACGACCGTTCGACAAAGGTCCAGCCGAAGTAGAGTACGATCACGCAGAATGGCACCAGAAAAAGGGCCGCGCCGAGAAACTCGATCGCCGCGGCGGCTTTCAGGCCGAAGCGCTCAAGCAGGACGTCGATCCTGACATGCTCACCTTCGACATAGGCATATCCGAGGGACAGCAGAAACAGGGCGGCATGAAAGTGCCTCTCCAGATCCTGAAGCTTCGTGGATCCGAGAACCACGAAGCGGCGGGTGATCACGTCGAGGACGACGGTCAGGATCAAAAGCACGATGAGCCATGCAGAGACCTGACCGATACGCCGCGCGACCGCCTTGAGAAAATGGGCAGAAGCCAGAAGTGCGGTCATTTTTTCTTACTTCAGGTACCCGATTTCGCGCCAGGTCGAATATTCTTCCCGGAACGTGGCGAAGCTCTCGTAGGCTCGTGCGAAGTCGGGGTCGGCCGCAACCTGTTCGGCAATAACCTCATCTACAGCGCCCTTCAGCTTCGCAAGATCCTCATTGGACCACTTGTGAATCTGGACGCCCTTTTCCTGAAGCTCCTTGAGGGCGGGAATCTGGATGGCCTCGCCTTCCGCGATTCCATAGCGGACGTTGTCACCACAGACAGCTTCGATCTGCGCCTGCTGGGTCTCGCTGAGCGCGTCCCACTTGTCCTTGTTCATCATCAGATCGAAGAAGGTCGACTGCTGATGCCATCCGGGGAAATAGTAATGTTTGGCGATCTGGTAAAAACCCATTTTCAGGTCGATTGCCGGCTGGACGAATTCCAGGCCGTCGATCACTCCACGATCAAGCGCCGGATAGACATCGGGAGCTGCCAGTAGTTGGGCGGAGACGCCAAACTTGCCGAGCGCCTTGGCGCCGAGGCCGAAGAAGCGCAGCTTCATGCCTTTGAGGTCGTCGACGCTCTTGACCTCTTCGCGAAACCAGCCGGAGCCCTCTGGTGCCAGCATGCCGCACATCACCGATTTGATTCCGTATTTGCCGTAGATCTCGTCGAAGATCTCCTTGCCGCCACCGAAATAGAACCATGCCATGTATTCCGGAGCCGACGGGCCGAACGGCAGCGCGGCGAATACCTGCAGCGCCGGCACCTTGCCACCCCAGAAGCCTGGCGTGGAAAATGCCGCATCCACCGCCCCGAGCGAGACAGCATCGAAGGTTTCCAGTGGCGGCACCAGTGCATTGGGTTCGTAGAAGCGCAGCTCGATTTTGCCGCCGGAGACTACAGCGATCTTTTCCTCAAGGCGCTTGCCGAGTGTTCCGAGTTGCGGCAGGGAGCTTGAGAACGTCCCTGCCATCTTCCATTTGACCGGAGCATCTTGCGCAAATGCGGTGGATGCCAGCGGCAGAACCGACGCAACGCTCAAGGCTGTCGCGCAGAGCAGATTGGTGAGTTTCATAATGGTCCCCTTCTGTTGTATGAAGTGGATGATAGACAACGTTGCCTAAAAGGCAATTATGCAGCATGCGCGAAATATGTGCGGAAGTGATGAAAAAATAAACATTATAGATAGGTGGGCGATGAAATCCGCTGATCTAACTATGGACGAAACCAGGCGTTTTGCCTATAAGGCAAAAAAACAACGTTGATTCATGGCAACGCTGGATTGCGTGACTGTTTGATCAGGTAATGGATGACGGCGCTTGCGGGCGCTACAGTCAGTTGACGGGAGAGATTTGAGATGAACAATTCGCCAGAACTGGGAGGTTGGTGAACATGGCACTCAAGGGTACGGCCCGCAAAATGGACTTTCCGGCAGGCGTCAGCCTGGGTCGGGCGATCCGTGCCATGCGGACCGAGAAAGACATGTCTCTGTCGCAACTCGCACTGGCAGCATCTCTCGACAAGGGTTATCTCTCTCGCGTCGAGCGTGGCCTCAAGATTCCGTCGGTCGCCATCATCCTGCGTATCTCAACGGTTCTGGAAGTGTCCGCTGCACAGCTTTTCGGCGCCGCCGAGAACCATGATCTGCTTTTCGTCACCCGTGCGGAAGACGCCAACGAGCTTACCGCCGACGACGGTAACTATGTCATGCGCCTTCTGACCCAGAGCGACACGAGTTCCGGTCTCGAGGTTTTCCTCATGTATCCGCCGGTCGAGCTCGCCGACGAGCCGGACGCCGAACATAGGGGCGAGGAACTGCTCTTCGTCGTCTCAGGCAAGGTTGAGATCCGCTTCCCGGACCAGAATCTTGTCCTCGGCAAGGGCGATTCCGTCCAGTTTCCCGGCCCCCTTCGCCATCAGGTGAGGCGGCTTGAGGAAAACAGCTGTGTGCTAATTGCCGTGAGCGGGTCCTAAATGACTGACCTCAAGGTTCATCTGCAGTCAGAGCCAATTTTCGGCGGATTTTAACACAACACGATTTTCCGATCACACCGGTATGAACTGTCCACGCTTCTATACCGATACGCAAAAGCAGATGCGTTCGGCCTCTGGAAGGACGACACCGCTCAATTGAACGCCTGAAATCAGTCCAAAACCGGCCCTCGCTAACCGACCCATACAAGTTGCGGTACCCCTTGAGGACTGGATGATACCGGAGATCACCCGGCGGTCGCCGACACGGCGTGCGCCGCCATTGTTCTTCGGCAAAAGTGGCTCAATCATCGCCCATTGGTCATCTTACGGCCATGACAGGCGCCCCATCGACTCCGTTCACGTGCGCGGGCGCATGGTCAGCCAGATCAGGAAGTAGATGTAAGCAAACACAGTGATGTTCAGAATTGTATCGGTAAATGATCCGCTCATTTTGGTACCTCGCGGAGGAGCGACTTGAGCAGACAAATAACCAAAACTGGCACGATGAAAACAAAGGCGATGGCCGACAGAGCTATAATTGATCGCACCAGACCGATATCTCCGACCAGAACCATTGCAAGGCCGAGGGCCCCCAGTATGGCTCCCCAGATCGTCCGTATTTTAGGGGAAGGGTTGTCACTGCCACCGGTCGCGATCATCGCGAGTGTGAAACCAGCGCTTACGACACTTGTAACTACAAAAAGAAATGCGGCCACGATCGTTGCGCTTTGAGTTACCAAATCAAACGGAAAACCTTGAAGTAATGCGAATGTCGTAGCGTCGAGGTTTTGCCGGTTGATCTCGCTTAGACGACCATCACCTTGAAGTTCATCAAAGAATCCAAGTCCACCGAAAATACCAAACCAGAATACCGAAAAAATCGTTGGAACGACGATGACACCCAACAAGAACTCTCGAATCGTCCGACCGCGGGATATCCGTGCGATAAATATGCCGACGAACGGCGACCATGCCAGCCACCAAATCATGTAGTTGAGTGTCCAGCCCTGATACCAATCGACGATTTGTCTATCGAAAAATTCCGCCGTTGTGAAACCCTTCTCAAGAACGTTGAACAAGTAATGGCCAAAGCCGCTGACAACCGAATTCATCAAGTAAGACGTGGGGCCGAATATCAGAAGAAAAAGCATAAGCGCTATCGCGATGGTCATTGCCAAGTTCGATAGTTTTGCCATCCCTTCGCCGAGGTTCCGTCGCAAGGGAACAGAAAACGCAAGGCACATCGTAATAAAAACCGGCGCTGTCAGGACGGCTGGGTTTTCAATTCCTATCAGATTGGCAATCCCGGTCTGGATCTGAAAGACGCCCATCGCAAGCGACCCAGCCAGACCGACCGCAATTGCGATGATCGACATTAAGTCAAACACCCAACCCAGTAACTGTGCCCATTTTGCCTCTCCGATAGCATCTTTTATTGGAGCGCTGAGCAAAAGGGGCTGGCCCCTTCGAAAAGCAAAATAAGCAATCAGCAACCCAACCACACCGTATATTGCCCAAGCATGGAAACCCCAATTTAGATAGGTAACAAACAATGCGTGACTGGCGGCTTGCGCTGGGGCGTAATAAGTCTGAAGGGTGTCGAAATGAGTGAGCGGTTCTGCTGCTCCATAAAATAGCAGGCCAACGCCCATCCCGGCAGCAAAAAGCATTGCGATCCAGGCCGATGTGGAAAATTCTGGCCGAGCATCATCGGGTCCAAGTCGTACGGATCCGAATCGGGAAAACGCCAGGAAGATTGCGACAAACAGGAGACCGCTCGTCTCCAGCATTATCAGCCAGCCCCTACTGTTAAATTGGATTTTGACGGCAGCTGAAGCGATCACCCCCAGGCCGTTTGGATCAAATATTCCCCAAATGGCTACTGAAGCACTGATAATGAGGGCCACGATCAAAAGTGGATTTAAAACCAAGTCACCTAGTCCACCAACTTGCGTGGGGTAAGAAATGCTATCGCCTTGCTCAGCGCGTCATTCTGATTTTCGTGAAGCCAGGCTGTCAGATACAAATCTGACAGAATAATTGCTCCAAGAATTTCAAGAACAATGCTATCTGAACGCAAATGCCTAACCTATTCAAGCTACATTTGATGAATGGTCCGTCAAGCTTTCAGAGACCCGATGAATTCATGCATCGAAATTGGGCGACTGAATAGCCAACCTTGAGCGAATTGTACGCCGCGTTCCAGGAACATTGCTGCCAAGTCCCCATAGCTCAGCGGATAACGCAAGTACTAGGAGGTTGCCTGGATGATCAGCCATGCCTCAAACTGTCTGCCTTTGAAGTCATCCTTCGGTTGGCGTTTCAGTTTTTCAACGATGGCGCTCAGAGTCATGACGCAGAACTCCAATTTCTGGAGCGCCCTTTCAAAAGCCAAATCTCAAGGCGTGGTTAACGCGAAAAACTTTACGACAGGCCCGCCATACTGGCTCGTTCATGACCGTGTTACAGCCGGTACATTAGTTCGATTGCTGGCCAGTTTCCCCGCCTTTTTTTATGATACGTACGCAGTATGGCAGCAGAATCCCCGAATGCCGCTGAAGATCCGGCTGACTGTGGATGCGCTAGCCGCGGCATTGCCGTCATTCATGCTCCCGCCGGGAAGATGACGTACGGCGATCAGCCAAAGCCTTCGCGGGCGCAGAGGTGGTATCACGATTGCCTCGAAGCCATCGTGCAGCGTGATGTTCGCCGTTATTCGTGCCGTCTACGACTAGATCGAATTCCGAAAGCATTGCGATTGTCGAAAGAGCGGTTCTATTGAACTTGTTGGGTGTGGCGAGCAACAGTTTTTCGCTCGCAGCGATCATGGCTGCTTTCTTCACCGCGATCTTTGAGAGGTCGAAATCCATCACGCGGCCTTTCGCGTCGACGCCCGAACAAGCAATGAGGGCGTAGTCAATACGAAGACCGTTAAGCTCCATTACAATCTCTTCGCCGACCAGCGAGCCATCCTTACCAGCCATACGGCCACCCAGTACGGTTACATGATGCCGTTTCGGATCAAATGCGAGAGCTGCTCGTATGCTGTTGGTGAACACCGTCAGGCCATTGCTGTTGTTCAATCGCCTAGCCGTAAATTCCGCCGTTGTGCCAACATCCAGAAAGAGGCTTGCGCCGTCTGAAATCAATTTAGCGGCTTCTTCGGCAACCGATTCTTTGTCGGCCACGCTCAGGTGCTCTTTACGGCTGTGATCCAGTCTCAAGGTCTCGGAACGGCCTATTGCGCCGGCGCCGCCGTGAAAGCGCTGCAAGTGACCTGCCTCCGACAGGAAAATGATGTCGCGCCGCACGGTTTGGGTTGAGACGTCGAATTCCTCCGCGAGCCGCTCGATGGTGACGAAGCCTCGCTTTTCCGTCGTCTCCAGAATGCGCTTCTGGCGGGCGCTCAGTTCCGAGAGAGGTGGTTTGAGTGTCATAAAAGAATCATGTCTCAAAAGTATCGATGTAAATTATCTTACACTAACTAACGAAAGACGCCAATGTCCGCACTGCAACTTTTCCTCTCAGGTAATGATATCTATAGCGATTTTGGGTGTCTGGACCCTTGGAGTTGGACTTGGGCTGTTGGTGATCTGCCTTCTGATGCGAAGCCAATTACCTCGGTTGATGCGCTGCTCACACTAAATAAGAGCCAGACCATGCGCAAATTTCCGGTTGGCGTCATTGGCCCGCGTGAGGCGACCGATGAGCAACTCGGTGCGGCCAAAGAAGTTGGCGCCGCTCTGGCTAACCTGGGTCTTACCATGATCTGCGGGGGTAAATCGGGCGTCATGACTGCTGCTGCAGAAGGGTGCCTCAAGGCTGGCGGTCTTTCCGTTGGCCTTATTCCGGACCATGAGTGGCGCGCGGCAAATCCTTTCATTGCCCTCCCCATTGCAACTGGTCTCAGTGAGGCTCGCAACATGGTCATCGCCAAATCCAGTGAAGTGCTTATCGCCATTGGCGGGTCATATGGAACCCTTTCGGAAGTTGCTTATGGCCTTCATTTTTCAAAGCCTGTGATCGGGCTTTGCGGCGCTGCTCAGGTCGATGGTGTTGAATTGGTTGAAACGCCTTCCGATGCCATTGAGCGGGTCGGATCTCACTTATTCAACCGTGTGCGAATGTCATAAAACTTACATCGACTCGCATCTATATGTGAATAAATCTACAAGAGTGATGAAGTAAACCATGACCCGCTCTCCAGTGCTCGAGTTACGCGGTTTATCCCGCCAGTTCGGACAAGCAACAGTCTTGAATGACATCGACATCACCATTCCCGAGGGGAGCTTTACCGCGCTGCTTGGTGCCTCAGGTTGCGGCAAGTCGACCACGTTGCGGATTATGGCCGGGCTCGATCGTCCGACTTGCGGCAAGGTCTTGCTCAATGGTGAGGATGTCGCCGGCAAGACCGCCCACGAACGCAACGTGGCCATGGTGTTCCAGTCTTATGCACTTTACCCGCATTTAACCGTGTTTCAGAACATGGCGCTGCCTCTCACCATGCGCAACTTGTCGGCGTTTGGTCGTATGCCACTCATTGGTGGTCTGGCCCCTGGTCGTGCGAAAGCCAGAAACCTGATCCAGGACAAGGTCTCTGAGGCCGCTAACGTGCTCGGCCTCACCGATCTCCTCAATCGCAAGCCATCAAGCTTGTCAGGCGGCCAAAAGCAGCGGGTTGCCCTCGGTCGGGCCATGGTGCGTGATCCGGTCCTGTTTCTGCTCGACGAGCCGCTCTCCAATCTCGACGCCCGGTTGCGGGTCAAGATGCGTGCTGAATTGGTTGCATTGCACAAGCGAACCGGCAAACCCTTTGTCTATGTGACCCACGATCAGTCCGAAGCTATGGCCATGGCCGACCAGATCGTCGTCATGATTGGCGGCAAGGTTGCCCAAACCGGGTCGCCCCGTGATCTCTATGATCGGCCGGCCTCCCAGGATGTGGCGACCTTCATCGGCCACAATGCAATCAACCTGTTTCTGCCTGGTGACGGAATGCATAGCCTGCACCCGGCTGCGGATAGGGCGGTGATAGGTCTTCGTCCGGAACATCTGTCACCGGCGGCGAATGGTGCCCTCGAAACCAGGCTGGAGACCGCGGAATATCTCGGTTCGGAAATCATTCTTGGGCTTCGCTCTGAAAACGGTACGGAAATCCGGGCCATCGCCTCCGGCGATTATTCTATCCCGGCGCCCGGGTCTGCGATCCGCCTCGGCTTCGAACCAGGTCAGCTGCATCTTTTCGATCGACAGAACGGAAATCGGATCGAGGTGACTTTATGAGACGCCTCTCGATTACCAGCCGAGAGGCTCTGACCGATCTTTGGCTCGCTGGTCCGGCGACACTCGTGATGGTGCTGTTCATCTTCCTGCCGGTTGCCATCGTCGCGGTCCTTTCCTTTACCGACTATCAGTTCGGCGCGCCGAGCTTTGCATGGATCGGTCTGGAGAATTATTCCAAGCTGTTCGGTTCGACGCTCGGACGGCGGGCGATTGCCAACACTCTGATTTATGTCGCGGTTGTCATTCCGCTCTCGGTCGGCTTTGGACTTGCCGTTGCGCTCGGTCTGCATCGCATGATGGCCTGGGCTCCATGGCTTTCCCAGATGCTGCGCACGATCTACTTTCTACCGGTCGCCGCCACCCTGGTCGCCATGTCCGTTGCCTGGCAGATGGTGCTTCATCCCTCCCTCGGGGTCGTCAACCAGACCCTTGCGACTTTTGGCGGTACACCTCAAGACTGGCTAAGCGACCGGGGGCTGGTGCTCTACACGCTGGCCGCCATCGGCATCTGGCAGACGGTCGGTTACAACATGGTTCTGTTCCTGGCAGGACTGGTGGCCATTCCACCGGAGCTCTACGACGCCGCCGAGGTCGATGGTGCTGGTCATGGTTGGTCCAGGTTCTGGACCGTGACCTGGCCGATGCTCGGACCGACAACCCTATTCGTAATGGTGGTGACGGCGACCAATGCCTTCCGAGTCTTCGAGACAGTCGCGACCTTGACCAAGGGGGGGCCCGCTTTCGCCTCCGACACGCTCGTCTATGCGCTCTACCGGGAAGGCTTCGTCTACTTCAAGGCTGGATACGCGAGTGCCATCACCATAGTGTTCTTCGCCTTCCTTCTGGTTTTGACTCTGGCGCAATTCCGTATCGTCGAAAAGAGGGTGCATTACCGATGATCCGCTCCTTCTTTAGCCGTGCGCTCTCCACATTGCTTCTTTTCGCAGGCGCTGCAGTTATTCTCCTGCCGTTCGTGTGGATGTTGTCGCTGGCCTTCAAGCCGCGTGACGAGATCTTCAGCCCAAATATCCATCTCCTGCCGTCGCGGCTTGAGTGGAACAACTTCGTCGTTGCCCTGACCGAAACCGACGTGCCCTTGTTTCTCTGGAACGGTTTCGTTGTGGTCGCCGGTATTCTGGCCTTCCAGATTCTCTTCGCAGTGCCGTGCTCCTTTGCGCTTGCCCAACGCCGGTTCAAGGGACGAACACTCGTGTTCGGTCTGGTGCTAGCTGCTCTGCTGGTCCCGTTTCATGTTACGGCGATCCCGATCTTTCTCGGCTTTGCCAAGGTCGGCATTCTCAACTCCTACACCGCATTGATCTTGCCCTTCGTGCCGACCGCTTTCGGTATCTTCCTGTTCCGGCAATTCTTCTCTCAATTGCCGTCGGACCTCTTTGATGCCGCCCGTGTGGACGGCCTGAGCGAAACCGCGATCGTCTGGCGTATCGCTTTCCCACTCGCTCTGCCTGCTGCAACCGCATTCGCGATTTTCTCCGTTACTGCACATTGGAACGACCTGTTCTGGCCTTTGATCGCAACGACCGATCCGTATCTGGCAACTCCTCCGCGCGGTATCCTCTACTTCCGTGATCAGGAATCCGGTGACGACGTCGGGCCACTCATGGCTGCCGCTGTCATCATAACTGCGCCGCTCGTTCTCGCGTTCCTGCTGGCGCAACGCAAATTCACCCAAGGTCTCGCTGCAGGGGGGCTGAAGGGCTGAAGCCATAATTGACGATAGGCGCGGAGCCAACCGTGCGTCTTCCCCATTCAATTTGGAGTCATGAATTATGAGAAATACACTTCTCGCTGCGGCCTTCGCGCTGACAGCGACCGCAGCACAAGCACAAGAAACAGAAATTCGCGTCCACTACGCAATCCCGACAATTTGGGCAGACACCCAGAAGGCGCTTGCGGACGCTTTCATGGAGAAGCACCCGGAAATCAAGATCACTCTTGATGGTCCGGCCGAAAGCTATGCCGACGGTGTTCAGCGCCTTTTGCGCGAATCTGTTGCCGGCACTGCACCAGACGTGGCCTACGTGGGTCTCAACCGTTGGCGGATCCTGGAAGACCGCGATTTGACCCAGCCGCTCGACGGCTTTATCGGCAACAGTCCGTCAGACCAAGGCTACACGCCGGCGCTCCTTTCGCTTGGCAGCTTTGAAGGCAAGCAGCACGCGCTAGCAACATCCGCATCCACCCTGGTCATGTACGTGAACCCGAACCTGGTCGAACAGGCTGGTGGATCTATGGACAATTTTCCGACCACCTTTGACGGTGTGATCGAGCTGGCGGCCAAGATCGATGCGCTCGGGGACAACATCGATGGCGTTTGGATAGACCGGCACGACTGGCGCTACCAGTCGCTGCTTGGCTCTTTTGGCGGGCGCCCGATGAACGAGGAGGAGACGGATATCACCTTCGATAGCGAACAAGGCATCGAGGTCGCAGCCCTCTACCAGCGCTTCGCCAAGGAAGCCGGTATGAAGTCCTATTCCGACAAGGATGCCCGCCAGGCGCTTCCGGCCGGAACACTCGGAATCATGTTCGAGAGTTCCTCCTTGCAGACCCGCTTCGAGGAAGGTGCCGGCGATGCGTTCGAGTTGACCGTCAAGCCGCTCCCGATCGCGACGTCTGACAAGGAGAAAGTCTACTTCCCAACCGGCGGTTCCGGCATCGTCATGCTGACTAGCGACGAGGAAAAGCAAAAGGCTGCTTGGGAATACATTTCCTTCGTCACCAGCCCGGAAGGCCAGAAGATCATCGTGGAAACCACTGGCTACGCCCCGGCGAACGCCAAGGTGGTTGAGGACAAGAGCTATCTTGGCGCGTTTTATGAAAAGGACCCGAATGCGCTGGTCGCTCACACCCAGATCGCTAACTATGCCGGTCCTTGGTATGCCTATCCGGGACCGGAAGGTGTTGCTGCGACCGATCTGATCGCTGCCTCTCTTGTCGAAATCACCGAAGGCGCCGATGCGGAGAAGACTATGAAGGATCTTGCTAAGACGCTGCGTATTCAGCTCGGCATGAAATGAGTCTTGGCTCGCTAATCAAGTCAACACCCCCAATTGCCGGGGGTGTTGACCTGGGCGTGATGATGTAGACGCCCAAGCAACACTCATATGACTTTTCCCACCTTGGCAAGAGCGCCGGTTCGCGCCGAGCGTTCGATTGCATCGATGAGGTAGTGAACTCTTAAGGCTTCACGGCCTGTGATCCGAGGAGCGCGCCCACCCTTCACCGCGTCTACGAACTCTGCGATCAGTTCACGGTGCCAATCGCAGGGGAAATCCATCGGATCGCTGCTTCCGCCAGTCGCAGCGAGATCGCCAACAGTCTCCGACCGGCCATCATGCCAATGGACCGTGAGTTCGCCGGCCCGAAGCCTCATTGATGCCCTATCGCAATCCAATTCGAGGGTTTCGCTGTCTCCGGGGAAAGCGGCGGTCGTAGCGACGACCGATCCGACGGCGCCATTTTCAAAGCGCAGACCGGCAGTCGCGAAGTCTTCTGCCTCCATAGAATGCAGGTTCGTGGTACTGGTCATCGCCGTCACTTCCGACACCGGGCCTGTCAGGCTTAACATCAGGTCTAACGTGTGGATCGCCTGAGTTAGGAGCACGCCGCCGCCATCGGTGTCATAAGTCCCGCGCCCCGGCTGGTCGTAATAAGACTGATTCCGCCACCATGGTACGGTGACACGGACCATCTGCAACCTGCCTGCTGTGCCCCCGTCAACGAGTTTGCCAAGAGCAACAGCGCCAGCTCGGAAACGGTGTTGTAGCACTATTCCCAATGTCGCATTTGACATTTCACACGCTTCAACTAGAGCAACAGCGCGACCAAGATCCCGCTCGACCGGCTTTTCCATCAGGATTGCTTTTCCAGCCTGGGCCAGTCGCGTTACGAGTTCCATACGGGCATTGGGAGGCGTGAGAACGATGGCAGCATCAGTATCGCTAGCGGCGATTTCTTCCAGACTGTTAAAGGAAGGCCACCCCCAGGACGCAGCAACCTGCTTCCTCCGCACCTCGTTTCTGGCGTAAACGCCTGTAACAGTAACGCTGGAGGAAAGTTGCTTCAACGCCGCAAAATGTGGTTTTGAGGCCATGCCAACACCGATCACGGCTACTTTGATGGGCTCTTCATTCATTGCTGTTTTCCATATGCATTGCCAAACCTGCAGGTTGTGTCAGGATCAAAACAGTTCATAGCAGCTCCACTCCAAGTCCCGCCACAACGCTCCGCAGTTGCGCCAGATCCCTAAGCCGGAGTATGAGCGGAAAACCGGGCTGCTGGTCGCGTTTATGGTCATCTGCTATCGCTTGTCCGTAGTCCGATCGCATCGGAATATACCGATCTTTTCTACGTTCGAACTTTCGGTGCTTCCTCGTTTATTACTGCTCCGATGGCTTAAGTCGCAATATTTGTTGACCTCGTTGCGGCTCGTAACGACCGCATCATGGCACTTCACGCGCCGGGGCAGGAGGCCGCCCACCTCATCAGGCTCACCCATACGCTTTGGGAGCGCGCGCACTCTAAAGGTGCATTGCGATCGGGGCGGTAAAGACCGCGAGGATGGATGTGCTTTCGAAACAGATGCCCGCCCGCCTGTCTTTCTGGCGCTCGACCAGACCGAGCAGCAACATACTTGTCATCATCTGCCCGCCCGCAAGCCAGAAATAATCATGGCCTGAAACCGCGTGATGAATCGACCCGTCCCGGTAAACGACATCCGAAAGAGTGAGGAACACGGTGTCGAAGTTTTTGCGTGCATGAAGTGGAGCGGCATCCGCAACACCGCCTGTGTCAGAGAACAAACGACGGCTGGCAGGTTCCGCAAGTCGTGGGAAACTAGGGGTTTTCGGGTTGTCATTGGAACGAAACGGCTAGCCCGTGCTTTCAAGCGCAAGTGGGCTTTTTTGCCCGTCACCCAAGTGCAAGCGGTGAGGAATGGCGAGATCCATCACGACGTTCACTCCGGAGCGGACCAGCACCCGCCATTCTTGAGGAGTGGATCCGAGACCGAGAAGCCCGCGGTTGTCGCCGCCTGGCGCTTGGTTTCGGTTGAGCGGCCTCATCCTGTCGCTGCTCGCACTGACCTTTGTGCTCAATTACTGATCCGCACGACGACTGCGCACCGGACCAAAACGGGAGAGACATCATGTCCAGCCATATGTCCGACCAGATCGCCGGCATTCTGGAGGACGACACTCGGCCTGCACGGGAGCGCATTAACGAACTGAATAAGCAGAGTTCGCAAAATTTTCCATCATCCATTTGAATCCGT